>NZ_JBIWGA010000021.1:0-173666 GCF_044763345.1 Streptomyces sp. NPDC096132 | reverse complement strand
AAACGCCCGGTTACATTCCGAACCCGGAAGCTAAGCCTTACAGCGCCGATGGTACTGCAGGGGGGACCCTGTGGGAGAGTAGGACACCGCCGAACTCCTTTTAGAGCTCTGGCTCTTGGGCATCCAAGCCCAAGAGCCAGAGCTTTTTTGCGTTGAGGTAGGGTCAGGGGGCATCGTTGGCTCGTTTTCTACTGGAGGCCCCCGGGTGGAGGTCCAGGAGACCCGTGTTCAGACGGACCGGGTCCTCACCATCCCGAACATCCTCAGCATGGCGCGTCTCGTCGGCGTGCCCTTGTTCCTGTGGCTGATCCTCAGGCCCGAGTTCGGGGGCCCGCAGAGTGACGGCTGGGCGCTCCTGGTGCTGGCTCTGAGCGGCGTCAGCGACTACCTGGACGGCAAGCTCGCGCGGCGCTGGAACCAGATCAGCAGCCTCGGCCGGCTCCTGGACCCGGCCGCGGACCGTCTCTACATTCTCTCGACTTTGGTCGGCCTCACCTGGCGGGAGATTCTGCCCGTCTGGTTGACCGCTGTACTTCTCGCGCGGGAGCTGGTTCTGCTGGTGATGGTGGGCATCCTCAGGCGACACGGTTATCCGCCGCCCCAGGTGAACTTCCTGGGTAAGGCGGCCACGTTCAACCTGATGTACGCGTTCCCGCTGCTTCTGCTCAGTGACGGAAGTGGCTGGCTCGCGTCACTCGCTGCTATTTTCGGATGGGCGTTCGCAGGATGGGGTACAACGCTCTACTGGTGGGCAGGAGTCCTCTACGTGGTACAGGTCCGCCGCCTCGTTCGTGCGGACGCCATGGCCGACTGACCTCGCCGATTGGCGGTAGCAGTAGTGGCTCGATGGCCCGTGGCGGGAAAGTGCGGGACAATCTGGATGGGTGAAGTCGGCTAGACCGTCGTCTCTTCTAGGAGGACGCTTCCGACATGAAGGCCGTCGTGATGGCCGGAGGCGAAGGCACACGCCTTCGCCCGATGACCTCGAGCATGCCCAAGCCGCTCCTGCCGGTGGCCAACCGGCCGATCATGGAGCACGTACTGAGGCTGCTCAAAAGGCATGGGCTCAACGAGACCGTCGTCACCGTGCAGTTCCTGGCCTCTTTGGTCAAGAACTACTTCGGTGACGGTGAAGAACTCGGTATGGAGCTCAGCTATGCCAATGAGGAGAAGCCACTCGGAACCGCGGGAAGCGTCAAGAACGCAGAGGAGGCGTTGAAGGACGACGCCTTCCTCGTCATCTCCGGCGATGCCCTCACTGACTTCGACCTCACCGAGCTGATCAACTTCCACAAGGAAAAGGGCGCGCTGGTCACCGTCTGTCTGACGCGCGTGCCCAATCCGCTGGAATTCGGCATCACCATCGTCGACGAAGAAGGCAAGGTCGAGCGTTTCCTCGAGAAACCGACGTGGGGCCAGGTCTTCTCGGACACCGTGAACACGGGCATCTACGTCATGGAGCCGGAGGTCTTCGACTACGTCGAGGCCGATGTGCCCGTCGACTGGTCCGGCGATGTCTTCCCCCAGCTCATGAAGGAGGGCAAGCCGGTTTACGGCTATGTCGCCGAGGGCTACTGGGAGGACGTCGGTACGCACGAGAGCTATGTGAAGGCGCAGGCCGACGTGCTCGAGGGCAAGGTCGACGTGGAGATCGACGGTTTCGAGCTCTCCCCGGGAGTGTGGGTGGCGGAAGGTGCCGAAGTGCATCCCGACGCCGTTCTGCGCGGGCCGCTGTACATCGGCGACTACGCGAAGGTCGAGGCCGGCGCGGAAATCCGTGAGCACAGCGTCGTCGGTTCCAATGTCGTGGTGAAGAGCGGGGCCTTCATGCACAAGGCCGTCGTGCACGACAACGTGTACGTCGGGCAGCACAGCAATCTGCGCGGCTGTGTCGTCGGGAAGAACACGGACATCATGCGGGCCGCCCGGATCGAGGACGGCGCCGTCATCGGTGACGAGTGTCTGATCGGCGAAGAATCGATCGTGCAGGGCAATGTGCGGGTCTACCCGTTCAAGACCATCGAGGCCGGCGCGTTCGTCAACACGTCGGTGATCTGGGAGTCCCGGGGCCAGGCGCATCTCTTCGGTGCCCGCGGGGTGTCCGGAATCCTGAACGTCGAGATCACGCCAGAGTTGGCGGTGCGACTGGCCGGTGCCTACGCGACGACACTCAAGAAGGGCTCCACGGTCACCACGGCCCGTGACCACTCCCGTGGCGCCCGGGCACTGAAGCGGGCGGTCATCTCCGCGCTGCAGGCCAGCGCCATCGACGTACGGGACCTGGAGAACGTACCGCTGCCCGTGGCGCGGCAGCAGACGGCGCGGGGGTCCGCCGGCGGGATCATGATCCGGACCTCGCCCGGGGTGCCGGACTCCGTGGACATCATGTTCTTCGACGGGCAGGGTGCCGATCTGTCGCAAGGCAGTCAGCGGAAGCTGGACCGGGTCTTCGCGCGCCAGGAGTACCGGCGGGCGTTCCCGGGAGAGATCGGGGACCTGCATTTCCCGGCCAGCGTGTTCGACTCGTACACCGGATCGTTGCTCCGGAACGTGGACACGACCGGAATCGCGGAGTCCGGGCTGAAGGTCGTGGTCGATGCTTCGAACGGCAGTGCGGGTCTGGTGCTGCCCAGTCTGCTCGGGAAGCTGGGAGTCGATTCGCTGACCATCAATCCCGGTCTGAACGAGTCCAGGCCGACGGAGACCGGTGATCAGCGGCGCTCGGGGCTCGTACGGCTCGGGGAGATCGTGGCCTCGTCGCGGGCGGCGTTCGGCGTGCGGTTCGACCCCGTGGGTGAGCGGCTCTCTCTCGTGGACGAGAAGGGCCGGATCATCGAGGACGACCGGGCACTGCTGGTGCTGCTCGACCTGGTGGCCGCGGAGCGGCGCAGCGGGCGGGTGGCGCTGCCGGTGACCACGACGAGGATCGCCGAGCAGGTTGCGGCCTATCACGGGACGCAGGTCGAGTGGACGACGACTTCGCCCGACGACCTGACCCGGGTCGGGCGGGACGAGTCGACGATCTTCGGCGGGGACGGCAAGGGCGGGTTCATCGTTCCGGAGTTCAGCAGCGTCTTCGACGGTACGGCCGCCTTCGTACGGTTGATCGGTCTGGTGGCGCGGACGCAGCTCACGCTCAGCCAGATCGACGCGCGGATTCCGCGGGCGCACGTCCTGAAGCGGGATCTGGCGACCCCGTGGGCCGTCAAGGGGCTGGTGATGCGGCGGGTCGTCGAGGCGGCCGGAGATCGCTTCGTGGACACCACGGACGGGGTACGGGTGGTCGAGACGGACGGGCGCTGGGTGATGGTGCTGCCCGACCCGGCCGAGGCCGTCACCCATCTGTGGGCGGAGGGGCCGGACGACGCGTCCGCGCAGGCTCTGCTCGACGAGTGGTCGTCGGTCGTGGACAGCGCCGGGCGCTGATCCGTCCGTCACACGCGCGTGCCGGGCAGGTGTCCTCAAGGGGGCCTGTCCGGCACGCTGGTGGGTCCATTCGGAGGTAGTGGCCGCGACATGCGACGATGTGCGGCATGCCGCAGCAGCCCCCCGTTCGGAGCACACCCGCGCGCGTGTCGCGCCCGGACGCGTCCATGTCGCTGCTCACCAACGTCATGGACCACAGCCTCGACGACGGCTACGCCGAGGCCGCCGCCCGGAAGCAGGCCGAGGGTACCCGCGGCCTGCCCAAGACACTGCGCGCGAAGCTGGGTCTCGCCGCCGGCCTGGTGCTCGCGGCCCTCGTGGTGACCGTCGGCGCGGCACAGGCCCGCATCGCCGCCCCGGCCGTGGCCAAGGAGCGCGAGGAGCTGATCGACCGCATCGACAGCGAGACGAAGGCGGCCGACGATCTGGAGAGCGCTGTCGACAAGCTGCGTGACGACGTGAGCGCACGGCAGCGGGAGGCGCTCAAGCAGAGCGGCGGCAGCGAGCAGGCGGATCTGGTCAGCATCCTGTCGGGCGCGGTCGAGGTGCACGGTCCGGGGATCAAGCTCGTCGTGAACGACGCCAAGGAAGCCACCACGGGCGGTGACGGCGACCCGCGGGAGACCACGGGGTTCTCGGACACCGGCCGGGTCCGTGACCGTGACATGCAGCGTGTGGTCAACGGCCTGTGGGAGTCGGGTGCCGAGGCCGTCTCCATCAACGGACAGCGGCTGACGGCGCTGTCCGCGATCAGGGCCGCGGGTGACGCGATACTGGTCGACAACAAGCCGCTGGTGCCGCCGTACACGGTGCTCGCGGTGGGGGACGGGAAGAACCTCAGCACCAGGTTCCAGAACAGCGCCGACGGCGTGTATCTGAACGTGCTGCAGGAGAACTACGGCATCCGGACGGCCATTTCCGTGGAGGACGACGTCCGGTTGCCCGCCGCACCGAGTGTGATCGTACGTACAGCACAGCCGAGCACTGAGAAGGGCACATCGTGATCGCCGTACTGGGCCTCGTCGTGGGAGTCGTGGCCGGCCTGTTGGTCCGGCCTGAGGTTCCGGCGGTTGTCGAGCCTTATCTGCCGATCGCCGTCGTGGCGGCGCTGGACGCCGTGTTCGGCGGGCTGCGGGCCATGCTCGACGGGATCTTCGACGACAAGGTCTTCGTGGTGTCGTTCCTGTCGAACGTGGTCGTGGCCGCGTTGATCGTGTTCCTGGGCGACAAGTTGGGTGTGGGTGCCCAGCTGTCCACCGGTGTCGTGGTCGTCCTCGGTATCCGGATCTTCTCCAACGCCGCGGCGATCCGTCGGCACGTCTTCCGGGCGTGAGGCCGATGAGCAACCAGGACGAGGTGGCCGAGAACAGACTCCGCAAGGAGCTGCCCGAGGAGGTCCCGGCGCCCCCCTCCGCCGAGGAGTCGCCCCAGGAGGCCGCCGAGCCCGCTCTGACCGGTCGGCAGCGGCTGGTGAAGGGGCTGTGGCCGCCGCGCGTCACACGGGCCCAACTCATCGTCGCCCTGCTGCTGTTCGGTCTCGGCTTCGGTCTGGCGGTGCAGGTGGCCTCCAACAGCGACAGCGGAAACGCCCTGCGGGGCGCGCGCCAGGAAGATCTTGTGCGCATCCTCGATGAACTGGATGACCGAAGTCAGCGTCTTGAGGACGAGAAGCAGGGGCTCGAGAAGCAGCGGGAGGAGCTGGAGAACAGCTCCGACCAGGCGGAGGAGGCCCGCAAGCAGACGGTCGAGAAGGAGAAGCAACTCGGCATCCTGGCGGGCACGGTGGCCGCGCAGGGGCCGGGCATCACGATGACCATCGAGGACACGAAGGGGACGGTCAAGGCGGACATGCTGCTCGACGCGATCCAGGAGCTGCGGGCCGCCGGTGCCGAGGCGATCCAGGTCAACGACGTGCGGGTCGTCGCCGGTACCTACCTGACGGATTCGGACAACGGTGTGAGCGTCGACGGGAACAAGATCAACGCGCCGTTTCGTTTCAAGGTCATCGGCAACCCGCAGGACCTCGAACCGGCGCTGAACATCCCTGGAGGCGTGGTGCAGACTCTTGAGAAGGAGCAGGCCACCGTGACCGTGGAGCGGTCGGACAAGATCGTTGTGGACGCCTTGCGAGCGGCGAAGCAGCCTGACTACGCTCGGTCGTCCTCCCAGTGAACCGGGGGTGCATGGGGGCCGTCCGGCAGGGGCATGAGGTTGCGGGGGGTCGGCGCACCGATCGGGTGGTGCGTGGTGGAAACTGTCTGGTGGATACGGACGTTGTGAAGGTGTCCGGGTCGGCCGGTGTATTCAGTCAGGGTTCGTCCTGCCCCACGGGCGGGTCTGTTTCGGTCAAGGGGAATCGCCCGTGAAGTTGTTTGCGAAGTTGTTCGGCAAGAGCGCGCGAGAGGGCAGCGACAACGCGACCGCCCGTCATCGCGCACAGCCCGAAGCGGAGGGCCAGCGGCCCCTGTTCCGGGACCAGGTCGGTGGTCCGGGTGGTGACATTTCCGGAGGTCAGGGCGCGGCGTCTGTTGACCCCGCCCAGTCCGGCGGCATAGGTTTCGGCCAACCGTCAACCTCAAGTACGGGTGGAGGGTTTTCTCCCATGTCGGCCCTGGTGTGTACGAGGTGCGGTAACCGCAACGCGGAGAACAGCCGCTTCTGCTCCAACTGCGGCGCGCCGCTGCGCCCCGGTCTGACGCCCGAGCGCGCGTCGGAGACGACCTCCACCATCTCCATCTCCGGTCTCGAGGCCTACGACTCCGAGGCCACCGGCCAGACTCAGCTGCCGGCGCTCTCCCCGGAGGCGCAGGCCGCGGTCGACGCGCTGCCGTTGGGCTCCGCGCTGCTGGTCGTGCGCCGCGGTCCGAACTCGGGCAGCCGCTTCCTGCTGGACGGCGACCTGACCACGGCCGGGCGTCACCCGCAGAGCGACATCTTCCTGGACGACGTGACGGTGTCGCGTCGCCACGTGGAGTTCCGTCGCAACCCGGACGGCACGTTCAAGGTCGCGGACGTCGGCAGTCTGAACGGCACGTACGTCAACCGGGAGCGGATCGACGAGGTCGCTCTGTCGAACGGTGACGAGGTGCAGATCGGCAAGTACCGGCTGGTCTTCTACGCGAGCCAGCGGGGCTACTGACCCTCCCCCGGAGTCCATCCGGGGGGAACCCAGGGAAGGTCCATGCTTCAAACACCGAGGGGCGGTGCCGGGCACGGCACCGCCGCCGCGGACGGTGGTCTGATGAGCATCGGCACCGTGCTGCACGCGCTGCGCGACGAGTTTCCCGAAGTCACCATCTCCAAGATCCGTTTCCTGGAGGCGGAGGGGCTGATCGAACCGCAGCGGACCCCCTCGGGGTATCGCAAGTTCAGCGCACAGGACGTCGAGCGCCTCGGCCACGTACTGAGGATGCAGCGGGACCACTATCTGCCGCTCAAGGTGATCCGGGAGTACCTGGACGCCATGGAGCGGGGCGAGGCCGTGCCTTTGCCGAGCGTGGGCCGGCAGCGGGACGGGGAGGCCGTCCCGGAGCCGGCGGAAGGGCCCACGGCGGCCCGGATCGGGCGGGCCGAGCTGTTGGCGGCCGCCGGGATCGATGAGTCCGAGCTGGTGGAGTGGGAGTCCTACGGGCTCCTCGTACCGCTGGAGAACGGCGTGTACGACGCCGAGGCCGCCACCGTGGCCTCCCTCGTCGCCGAGCTGGGGCGGTTCGGGATCGAGCCCAGGCATCTGCGGGTGATGAAGGCCGCGGCCGACCGTGAGGCGGGCCTGGTGGACCAGGTCGTCGCCCCGCTCAAGCGCCACCGCAACCCGCAGACCAGGGCCCATGCCGAGGCCCGTACGAAGGAGCTGGCGGGGCTCACGGTCCGGCTGCACGCGGCGCTGGTGCAGACCGCGCTCGGCGTCCGGTTGCCCTGAGCCACCGGTTTCGCCCTGGGCGGATCGGTCACCCGTTCCCGGCCCGACTACCCAAACGTCCCGGGCACGGCCTAGGGTTGCTGTGTGAACGAGCTCGATGTCGTAGGTGTCCGGGTCGAAATGCCCTCCAACCAACCGATCGTGCTGCTGCGTGAAGTGGGAGGCGACCGTTACCTCCCCATCTGGATCGGACCGGGGGAGGCGACGGCGATCGCCTTCGCCCAGCAGGGCATGGCCCCCGCGCGACCGCTGACCCATGACCTGTTCAAGGACGTGCTGGAAGCCGTCGGCCAGGAGCTCACCGAAGTGCGCATCACGGATCTCCGGGAGGGTGTCTTCTACGCGGAGCTGGTCTTCGCCAGCGGCGTCGAGGTCAGCGCACGTCCGTCCGACGCCATAGCGCTGGCGCTGCGCACCGGGACGCCGATCTTCGGCAGTGACACGGTGCTCGACGACGCGGGCATCGCCATCCCGGACGAGCAGGAGGACGAGGTGGAGAAGTTCCGCGAGTTCCTCGACCAGATCTCGCCCGAGGACTTCGGCACCAGCAACCAGTAGCCGGGACGTGCGCAGGACAGACGTGCGCGGGAGACGGGCCGCTCGATACCAGGAGGGCCGCTCCGTACCCGGCAATTGCCAGCGGCGTGTGAGAGCGTCCTACGGCTACTTCTCAGCGCATTCGGCTAGCCTTTCCCCGCGACGGGGTACGGGAAACCACTCCTAGGGTGATTATCACTCGGCGTGGCGAGTGTGGCGATCGTTGACGCACCCCTGGTGACTGCCTACCGTCGAGAAGGCAGGTCAAGGACGGAGGTCGGCGTGAGAAGCAGCGGCGACGGTACGGCTGGGGGTGCCCCCGGACTCGGTGTCGGGGGGAGCGGTCCGTACCCTCCCCCAAGCTCTCGGCTGCGCTCGAGCAGGGGATATCCCCAGCAGGGCAACGCGGTCGATCATGCTCCGCAGCGACCCGCGGCCGTGCCGAGCAGCGGAGGGACGACGTCCATGGCGTCCGAGCAGATCGGCTACCGCGGACCGACGGCCTGTGCGGCCGCCGGCATCACCTACCGGCAACTCGACTACTGGGCCCGCACCGGTCTCGTCGAGCCGAGCGTGCGGCCCGCGTACGGGTCGGGTACGCAGCGGCTGTACAGCTTCCGGGACGTCGTCGTCCTGAAGATCGTCAAGCGGTTCCTCGACACGGGTGTGTCGCTTCAGAACATCCGTACCGCCGTCCAGCACCTGCGGGAGCGCGGGTTCCGTGATCTCGAGCGCATGACGCTGATGAGCGATGGCGCGACGGTCTACGAGTGCAGCTCGCCGGACGAGGTCCACGCGCTGCTCCAGGGGGGCCAGGGCATCTTCGGGATCGCCGTCGGCGTGGTCTGGCGGGACGTGGAGAGCGCGCTGTCGCAGCTGCACGGCGAGCGTGTCGACACCGGTGAGACGCTCGTCGGGCACAACCCGGCGGACGAGCTGGCGCGCAGGCGCAACCGGGCGGTCTGAGGGCCCCGCCCTGGCGGGCGGGCGGCTGGGCCGCCGTGGCGGTGGCGGTGTCAGAGGTCGGTGCGGCCTCATTGTCAGTGGCGTGGTGCAGCATCGGAGATGTGAGAAACGCGCCCACGATCCTGCATCTCGACATGGATGCCTTCTACGCCCAGGCGGAGCAGGCATCCAAGCCGAGCCTGCGTGGGAAGGCCGTGATCGTGGGCGGTCTGGGGCCGCGCGGGGTGGTGGCGACCGCCTCCTACGAGGCGCGGGCCTTCGGGGTGCACTCGGCGATGCCCATGGCCCAGGCGCGTCGGCTGGCCCCGAACGCCGCCTACCTCGTGCCGCGCTTCCCCTTCTACCGGTCGATCAGCGATCAGGTGATGCGGCTGCTGCGGGCGCTGTCGCCGCTGGTGGAGCCACTGAGCCTCGACGAGGCGTTCGTGGATCTGGAGGCCGGGGGCGCGGCCTGGGACAGCGAGTCGGCGCGGCTGACCGGGGTCCGGCTGCGGGCGGACATCCGGGCCGTCACGGGCCTCACCGGGTCGGTGGGGCTGGCCGCCTCGAAGATGCTCGCGAAGATCGCCTCCGAGGAGGCCAAACCCGACGGCCTGGTGCTCATCGAACCGGGGACCGAGCGGGCGCTGCTCGGACCCATGTCGGTGCGGACACTGCCCGGCGTCGGCCCGGCCACCGGTGACCACCTGCGGCGGGCCGGGATCACCACGGTCGACGAGCTCGCCGAGGCCGGCGAGGACGAGCTCGTGCGCCTGGTGGGCAAGGCGCACGGACACGGGTTGTACGCGATGGCGCTGGCGCGGGACGACCGGCCCGTGGTGGCGGAGCGGGAGACCAAGTCGGTGTCGGTCGAGGACACCTACGACGTGGACATCCACGACCGGCTGCGGGTGGAGCTGGAGGTGCAGCGCCTGGCGGAGCGCTGTGTGCGCAGGCTGCGGGGCTCCGGTCTGTCGGGGCGGACGATCGTGCTGAAGGTGCGGCGGTACGACTTCTCCACGCTCACCCGGTCCGAGACCCTGCGCGGGCCCACGGACGATCCGGCGGTGGTGCGGGAGGCCGCCGCGCGGCTGCTGGACTCCGTCGACACCACGGGCGGGGTGCGGCTGCTCGGGGTCGGCGTCAGCGGTCTGGCGGACTTCACGCAGGAGGATCTGTTCGCGCAGGCGGCGGAGGGGGAGCGGAGCGAGGGGGCCGCCGAGGAGGAGGCCCCCGAGGAGCCCGCCAGGGAGGAGCCGACGCCGGTCGAGCGCCAGTGGCGTCCCGGGCTTGACGTGGCGCATGCCGAGCTGGGGCACGGGTGGGTGCAGGGGAGCGGGCTGGGCCGGGTCACGGTGCGGTTCGAGACACCGGAGTCGGAGCCGGGGCGCGTGCGGACGTTCCGGGTGGACGACCCGGCGCTGGCGCCTGCGGAGCCGTTGCCGCTGGTCCGGCGAAGACCGGAGGACGACGGGGATCCGGACTCGACTTTCCCGGATCCGGCTGTGGGATCCGGGAACACAGGGTGACAGTGGTTCGTTACAGAGAGTGAAGGCGCCGGGGGCTTCGCGTCCGGTGGAGAGGGTGAAGACGGGGGAGTGGCATGCGCGTGGGACTGCGGGGCGGGGCGTTTGCGAAGGCCGGCGAGGTGTCCGTGGGGCGGGGAGTCGGGATGCGGGGTGGGCCGACGGGCTCAGCCCTCGTCGGTGCCCGCCAGTCGGCCGAAGTCGTGGTCCGGGAAGGGGGGAGGGGCTGCCACGTCGAGGCCGTAGTGGTGGTAGAGCTGGAGTTCCTGTTCCGGGGAGAGGTGCCGGCCCACGCCGAAGTCCGGGGCGTCCTTGATCAGAGCCCGGTCGAAGGGGACGCGCAGGGTGCCCTCCACCAGTTCGCTGGGCTCCAGGGGGACGAAGGCGTCCCGGGAGAACAGTCCGGTGCGTATGGCCGCCCACTCCGGCACTCCGGAGGCGTCGTCGAGGTAGACCTCGTCGACGGTGCCGATCTTGGTGCCGTTGCGGTCGAACGCCTTGCGGCCGATCAGGTTGCGCGGATCGATGTCGGTCTGCACGTGCCCTCCACTTGGTCGCAACTCATCCGTAAGCACTACAAAAGAACACATTGGGACGAGCGGCCACTCGAGGAGGTCCCGTTGACCTCGCTGGTAGTCTGGCAACGGCTGCTGACCCCGTGCGGGAGAGTCCTCCGAAGATCGTCGGAGGCGCCGAAGGAGCAAATCCTCCCCGGAATCTCTCAGGCCCACGTACCGCGCGGACGAGGTCACTCTGGAAAGCAGGGCGGATGTCGACGGCGTCGACGGCCTCCGTCCTCACCGACGGTGAAAACCGGCTGCCCAAGTGGCGGCCGGTGAAGCTCTCAGGTTGAGATGACAGAGGGGGAGGCCGTCCGGGTACCCGCGCCGTGGTGCCCCCCGAAGGTCGTGTCAGACCAGGAGGCCTCAGAAATGACCGCCGATCGCATTCCGCTCTCCGAGCTCGAACAGGGAATCCCCTTCGAGCAGCGCCACATCGGGCCCGACCAGGAGGCGCGGGCCAAGATGCTCGCGCACGTCGGCTACGGCTCACTCGACGAGCTCACCGCCGCCGCGGTCCCGGACGTGATCAAGAACGCCGACGCGCTGGACCTGCCCGACGCGCGCACCGAGGCCGAGGTCCTGGCGGAGCTGCGGTCGCTGGCCGACCGCAACCAGGTCCTCGATTCCATGATCGGACTCGGCTACTACGGCACCTTCACGCCGCCGGTCATCCTGCGCAACGTCATGGAGAACCCGGCTTGGTACACGGCCTACACCCCCTACCAGCCGGAGATCTCGCAGGGGCGCCTGGAGGCGCTGCTGAACTTCCAGACCATGGTCGCCGACCTGACCGGGCTGCCGACCTCGGGTGCCTCGCTGCTCGACGAGGGCACGGCCGCGGCCGAGGCGATGGCGCTGTCCCGGCGGATGGGGAAGAACAAGAAGGGCCTCTTCCTGATCGACGCGGACGTGCTGCCGCAGACCATCGCCGTGATCGAGACGCGCGCCGAGCCGACGGGCGTGGAGGTCGTCGTCGCCGACCTCGGCGAGGGCATCCCGGCCGACATCGCCGCGCGGGAGATCAATGGCGTGCTGCTGCAGTACCCGGGCGCCTCCGGGGCCGTACGCGACATCAAGGCCGTCATCGACCAGGCGCACGGGCTCGGGGCGCTCGTCACCGTCGCCGCCGATCTGCTCGCGCTGACGCTGCTGAAGTCACCCGGTGAGCTGGGGGCCGACATCGCGGTGGGGACGACGCAGCGGTTCGGTGTGCCGATGGGCTTCGGTGGTCCGCACGCGGGCTACATGGCGGTGCACGAGAAGTTCGCGCGCAGCCTGCCCGGGCGACTCGTGGGTGTGTCCCTGGACGCGGACGGGCACAAGGCCTACCGGCTAGCGCTGCAGACGCGTGAGCAGCACATCCGGCGGGAGAAGGCCACCAGCAACATCTGCACGGCGCAGGTGCTGCTCGCGGTGATGGCCGGGATGTACGCCGTCTACCACGGGCCCGACGGACTGCGGGCGATCGCGCGGCGGACGCACCGGTACGCCACGATCCTGGCGGCGGGGCTGGCGGCCGGCGGGGTCGAGGTCGTGCACGGCTCCTACTTCGACACCCTGACCGTGCGGGTGCCCGGGAAGGCCGGGGAGGTCGTCGCCGCCGGGCGGGAGCACGGGGTCAACCTGCACCTCGTCGACGCCGACCGGGTGTCGATCGCGTGCGACGAGACCACGGCGCGGGCCCAGGTGGCCGCCGTATGGGCCGCCTTCGGGGTGGACGGGGACGTCGAGGCGCTCGACGCGGTCACCGGGGACGCCCTGCCGGCCGGGGTGCTGCGGTCCGACGCGATCCTGACGCACCCCGTGTTCCACCAGCACCGTTCCGAGACCGCGATGCTGCGCTATCTGCGCCGGCTCGCCGACCGGGACTACGCGCTCGACCGGGGCATGATCCCGCTGGGCTCCTGCACCATGAAGCTCAACGCGACCACCGAGATGGAGCCGGTCACCTGGCCCGAGTTCGGGCAGCTGCACCCCTTCGCGCCCGCCGAGCAGGCGGAGGGCTACCTCACGCTCATCCGTGAGCTGGAGGAGCGGCTCGCCGAGGTCACCGGGTACGACAAGGTGTCGCTGCAGCCCAACGCGGGGTCGCAGGGCGAGCTGGCCGGGCTGCTGGCCGTACGCGGATACCACCGGGCCAACGGGGACGAGCAGCGGACCGTGTGTCTGATCCCGTCCTCCGCGCACGGCACGAACGCGGCGAGCGCCGTGATGGCCGGGATGAAGGTCGTCGTCGTCAAGACCGCAGAGGACGGCGAGGTCGACGTCGAGGACCTGCGGGTGAAGATCGAGCAGCACCGGGACGAGCTGGCGGTGCTGAT
Organism: Streptomyces sp. NPDC096132; assembly: GCF_044763345.1. Taxonomy (NCBI): domain Bacteria; kingdom Bacillati; phylum Actinomycetota; class Actinomycetes; order Kitasatosporales; family Streptomycetaceae; genus Streptomyces; species Streptomyces sp. NPDC096132. The sequence goes on along the minus strand of NZ_JBIWGA010000021.1, from coordinate 160,429 downwards.
GATCACGTACCCGTCGACGCACGGTGTGTTCGAGGAGCATGTCGCCGACATCTGTGCGCAGGTGCACGAGGCGGGCGGGCAGGTGTACGTCGACGGCGCCAACCTCAACGCGCTCGTCGGACTCGCCAAGCCGGGGCACTTCGGCGGTGACGTCTCGCACCTGAACCTGCACAAGACGTTCTGCATCCCGCACGGCGGTGGAGGGCCGGGCGTCGGACCGGTCGGGGTGCGCTCGCACCTCGCGCCGTACCTGCCGAACCACCCGATGCAGCCCGCCGCCGGGCCCGAGACGGGTGTGGGGCCGATCTCGGCCGCGCCCTGGGGTTCCGCCGGCATCCTGCCCATCTCGTGGGCGTACGTGCGGCTCATGGGCGGCGCGGGGCTCAAGCGGGCCACCCAGGTGGCGGTGCTGAGCGCCAACTACATCGCCAAGCGGCTCGAGCCGCACTACCCGGTGCTCTACACCGGCCCGGGCGGGCTGGTCGCGCACGAGTGCATCATCGATCTGCGGCCGCTGACCAAGGCGACGGGGGTGAGCGTCGACGACGTCGCGAAGCGGCTCATCGACTACGGCTTCCACGCGCCGACGATGTCGTTCCCGGTGGCCGGGACGCTGATGATCGAGCCGACGGAGTCCGAGGACCTCGTCGAGCTGGACCGGTTCTGCGAGGCGATGATCGCGATCCGCGCGGAGATCGAGAAGGTCGGGTCGGGCGAGTGGCCGGCCGACGACAACCCGCTCCACCACGCCCCGCACACCGCCGCCGCGCTCGGGGGCGAGTGGGAGCACGCGTACACGCGGCAGGAGGCCGTCTTCCCCGCCGGGGTGTCCGCCGCCGACAAGTACTGGCCGCCGGTGCGCCGGATCGACCAGGCCTTCGGTGACCGGAATCTGGTCTGCTCGTGCCCGCCGCTGGACGCGTACGAGGACTGAGTCACGCAGGTGAGGCAAGCGGCGTAAGGCCGCGAAGGCCGAGTGCTGCCGTCCGGTTGGGGCGGGAGTGCTCGGCCTTCGTCGCGTCAGGCCACAGCGAGGGCCACCTCGGTCGCCTTGATCAGGGCGATGACGTCGGAGCCCACGAAGAGGCCGAGGTCGGTGGCCGCGTCCTTGGTGATCGCGGCGGTGAGTTCGCCGCCGTCCACGGTGACCCTCACGGTCGCCATGGCCTCGCCGAGGGTGAGTCCGGTGACCGTGCCGTGGAGCTGGTTGCGGATCGAGAGGCCGTCGACCCGCTGGGTGGCGAGGGAGACCTCGGTGGACTTCACCAGGGCGCGAACGGCGGTGCCGGCGGTGAGGGTCAGGTCGTTCACGGCCTCCAGGGTGATGGCGGCCGTGAGGTCCTGGCCGCCGTCCAGATGGATCTTGACGGTGGCCATGACCTCGCCGGGCTGGACGCCGGTGATGGTGCCGGGGAGCTGGTTGCGGATGCTGAGGGTCATGGGCATCAAGGTAGGGCTCCGAGCCCCGCGTGTCGGGTATGTGCGCGTCTGTGCCGCCGCCGTCCGGACTCGTCGCGATGGGGCGCCACCCGTCCGGCGTCCGCCGTCAGGGCAGGCCCGACGCCTCGAGGACCGCCCTGGCGATCGTGTCGTCGATCTCGTGGCCCAGCCGCTCCAGTACGTCGGCGCCCTCGCGCAGGGTGCCGTGCTCCAGGGAGCGGCGTACGCCCGTGTCGAGTTCGTGCCACAGCAGCGGATTGCCGGTGAGGACGCGGGGGTCGAGCTCCAGCCGGTTCCCCCGGTCGTCGCGCAGGACGAGGTGGGCGGAGGCCCCGGCGTACTGGCGTACGGCGACCAGCGCGTCGGTGCGCACCTGGCGCCGACGGAACGGGCCGGCGACCGCCAGCCAGCCGGGGCCCGCGGTGACCCGCTCGGGGAGGAGCACGGCGAGGACGCCGGCGGAGAGGGTCAGCCACAGCAGGGCGCGGGGGACGGTGAGGGTGCCCGCGTCCCAGTCGACCAGGAGGGTCAGCGCGCAGAAGCTCAGCGCGCAGCCGACAGCCAGCCGGACGCCGGCCTGCCGATGGCGGTCGCCGGTCGGCCGAGGCGGCGAGCCGCCGGGCCACCCCGGTCGCTCCGGCCCTCGCCCGGGTCCTGGTTGCTGCCCTTGCATGAGGCCGACGCTAGGCGCCCCGTAAGCGTGCGGGGAGGGGTGCTGACGCGCTTCTGACGGGGTACGGGCGGATCCTTGCGGGATCCTGACGCCCGGCCCGTGTCGAAGCCTCAGCCGGTGTGGACGCGGGGGCGGCGGGCCCGGTCCGGTTCGGCCTCGCGCAGGACCTCGCGGGTGACGGGGGCGACCTCGCCCTGGCCGAAGAGGAAGAAGCGCAGGAAGTTGGCGAAGGGGTTGCCCTCGGTCCACTCGAAGTAGATGTGCGGGGTGCAGCCGGTGGCGTCGCGGGTGTGCAGCAGCAGGGCGGCCAGGGCGTTCGGGATGGAGGAGGACTCCAGGGTGAGGACCCGGTAGCGGTTGTGCAGGACCTCGCCGCGCACGGTCAGGCCCGCCTCGAACTCGGAGGGGTCGAGGACCGTGACCTCGACGAAGACGAAGTCCTCGCCGGGGATGTCGTTGTCCTCGCGGATCTGCTCGATCTTGTCCCGGTACTCGGCCTTGTCGCGCTGGTCGGGCTCGTTGGCGATGAACCGTATCTTGCGGCTGGCCATGTCTCTGATGAATCGTTCCGCCATCGGGTCGAGCGTCACACTGGTCACGCGCAGCTCGAAGGCGCGGGCCAGCCGGGAGAGCAGCGAGACGAGGATGATGCCGGCGATGAAGCAGGCGCCGATCTTCACGCCGTCGGGCCGCTCGACGACGTTCGCGCCGGTGACGTAGAGCAGGACCGCCGAGACCACGGCGAAGGTGATCGTCCAGCCGCGCTGCCGGGCGCGGCGGGCGGCGATGGTCACCGCGATCGCGGCCGAGGACATCAGCACCAGCACGCCGGTCGCGTAGGCGCCGCCCTGGGCGTCGACGTCGGCGTCGAAGATCCAGGTGACCAGGAAGGCGACCAGGGTGAAGACGATGACCATGGGGCGCACCGCACGGGCCCAGTGCGGGGCCATGCCGTAGCGGGGGAGGTAGCGGGGCATCAGGTTGAGCAGCCCGGCCATGGCGGAGGCGCCGGCGAACCACAGGATGGCGATGGTCGAGACGTCGTAGACGGTGCCGAAGCCGTTGCCCAGGTACTCGTGGGCCAGGTAGGCGAGGGCCCGGCCGTTGGCCTGGCCGCCGTCCTCGAACTCCTTCTCCGGGATCAGGACGGTGGTGATGAAGCTGGTGGCGATCAGGAAGACGCTCATGATCAGCGCGGCGGTCGTGAGCAGCTTCTTGGTGTCCCGGATGCGGCCCTTGGGGCTCTCCTCGGTGTCCTGCGAGTCGCCCTGGACGTGGGGCATGACCGCGACGCCGGTCTCGAAGCCGGACAGGCCCAGCGCCAGCTTGGGGAAGACCAGCAGAGACACCCCGATCATCGCGAAGACGCTGCCGTGCTCGGCGGTCAGGGCGCTCGTCCAGTCGGTGACCACATGACCCTCGGTGAGCACGTGCCACAGGCCGACGGAGACCACGACCGCGTTCAGGGCGAGGTAGGCGACCACCAGCGCGACCGCGACGCCGATGGCCTCCAGGAAGCCCTTGAGGAACACCGCGCCGAGGAGGGCGACGAGCGCGAGGGTGATGATCATCTGCCGGCCGTGCAGGGCGCTCGTCAGATGCGGGTTCTCGACCAGGTGGGTGGAGGCGTCCGCCGCGGACAGGGTGATGGTGATCAGGAAGTCGGTGGCGGCGAAGCCCAGCAGGGTCAGGACGAACAGCTTGCCCTGCCAGAAGGACAGCAGCCGCTCCAGCATCGCGATCGAACCCTCGCCGTGCGGGCTCTCCTCGGCCACCCGCCGGTAGACCGGCAGGGCGCCGGCCAGGGTGACGATCACCAGGACGATGGTCGCGATCGGTGACAGCAGGCCGGCCGCGAGCGCGGCGATGCCCGGCTGGTAGCCGAGGGTCGAGAAGTAGTCGACGCCGGTCAGGCACATCACCCGGTACCAGCGCTGGCCCTTGTGCTCGGGTTCGGGCTTGGTCTCGGCGGACGGGGTCGGCCGGCCATGACCCTTGCCCATGTCGGACAGGCCCTCCAGCATCCAGGCGCGCAGGCGACTGGGGGGAGGGTGCTCGGTCGTGGCCATCGGGGTGCTCCTGAGGTGCGGCTCAGCGTGAGAGGTGCGGCTCAGCGTGCGGTTTCGGCCATCATGCGGACGGCGGAATCAGCGTAAGCGGAGCGTCACGCGTGGGCCCACGGATCTTGGGCCGGACGGCGTCAAGCTTCCGTTAAGACTGCGGGCGGGATTCCGTCAAGGCTGCACGTGGGACGCGCCGGGCCCGGAAGCCCTGCGCCGAGGGGCGGTTTCCGGCCACTGCATACACGCCGACGGGATTCTCCGTAATGTTCGTCGCCCGGTTCGAATGTTTCGACGGCGTCGGGGACCTCGGCGGTGTCCTGCTTCTGAACTGACCCTTGGATTGCCTGTGTTCAAGGGGTTGCCACCTGTCGGAGGGTGTCTCTAGGGTGCGGCAGCAGCGAAGCTTTCTGGATATGGTTCGAAACTTTCGATCACCCAAGGAGCGCATGATGGGCGACCCGGCACTGTCCCGCCGCGGCTTCCTGGCGGCCTCCGCCGCGGCCGGTGTGAGCATGACGGCACTGAGCGGCTGCGGCGGCGACTCGGACGGAGGGTCGTCGGGGACGACCACGATCGAGTGGTGGAACATCTCCACCACCCAGCCCACCAAGGACGTCTGGGCCTCTCTCGCCAAGCGGTTCGAGGCCCAGAACCCGAACGTGAAGATCAAGATCGTCCAACTGGAGAACGACCCCTACAAGTCGAAGATGACCGCGCTGACCGCCTCCGGGAAGCTCCCCGACATCTTCCACACCTGGGGCGGCGGTGTCCTGAAGCAGCAGATCGACGCCGGGCTCGTCGAGGACCTGACCGACGGGAGCAAGGGCTGGGGCGACGGGCTGCTGTCGGTCGCCCGGGAGCCGTATCTCTTCGACGACAAGGTCTACGGCATCCCGTTCGACATCGGCATGATCGGCTTCTGGTACAACAAGGCGCTCTTCAAGAAGGCCGGCATCAGCGCGCCCCCCACCACCTGGAGCGGCTTCCTGGACGCCGTACGCAAGCTGAAGTCCGCCGGGATCACCCCGCTCGCCCTGGCCGGCAAGGAGAAGTGGCCGGGCATGTACTACTGGGCCTACCTCGCCATGCGCACCGCGGGGATCGACGCGCTGCGGAAGGCGAACGACGACAAGGACTTCACCGGGGACGGATTCGTGCAGGCCGGTCAGCACCTCCAGGAGCTGGTCGATCTCCAGCCGTTCCAGAAGGGCTTCCTCGGCGCCGCCTACAGCACCCCCACCGGCCAGGCCGCCGCCATGGGCAACGGCAAGGCGGCCATGGAGCTGATGGGCCAGTGGGCGCCGGTGGTCGAGGCCGACGCCGGCAAGGGGCTCGGGGCCGACCTCGGGTTCTTCCCGTTCCCGGCGGTGGAGGGCGGGCAGGGCGCGATCACCGAGGTGTTCGGCGGAGGCGGCGGGCACGCGCTGCGCAAGGGCGCCCCGCAGGCGGCCGTCGACTTCCTGAAGTTCTTCGCCTCGGCCACCACCGACACCACCCTGGTAGAGAAGACCGGCGTGCTGCCCGTCGTACCGGCCGCCGAGAGCGCGCTCAAGGACCCCAACCTGTCCGCCGTACAGGCCCAGTTGAAGGCCGCCACCGGATTCCAGCTCTATCTCGACCAGGCGTACGCGCCCGCCGTCGGCCAGGAGGTCAACGACAGCGTCGCCGGGCTCATAGCAGGGTCCAAGTCCCCTCAACAGGTCACCGAGTCGATCACCAAGGTCGCGAAGGAAGAGCAGTAGGCGGATGGCCTCGACCTACCTTCCGGACAAGCGCAGCGCCCCGGACACGGACCGGCCGGCACCCGCCCCCGCGGCCGTCGGCCGGACCGGACGCCGTGTGCTGCACTGGCTCACGGCCGTCGGCTTCCAGGTGCCCGCCCTGGTGCTGTTCGGCACGCTCGTGCTGCTGCCGATGCTGTTCGCTCTGTACGCCGCGTTCTTCCGCTGGGGCGGCTTCGGGATGCCCGAGGACTTCATCGGCGGCGACAACTTCACCCGGCTCTTCCAGGACCCGGTGTTCCTGGGCGACCTGTGGCGCTGCCTGGTCCTGGTCGGGCTCTCCCTGCTGCTCCAGCTGCCGTTCGCGCTCGCCCTCGCCGTCGCGCTCAACCAGAGGATCCGCGGCCGGGCCGTCTACCGGATGCTGTTCTTCGCGCCGTACATCCTGTCCGAGGCGATCACCGGCGTGCTCTTCAGCATGATCTTCGCCCCCGACGACGGGCTCGCCGACCAGCTGCTGGGCGCCGTGGGCCTCGACGGCCTCGGCGGTCAGTGGTTCGCCGACCCGTCCACCGTCATGGCCACCCTCTTCCTGGTCATGACCTGGAAGTACTTCGGCTTCCACATGATGCTCTACCTGGCCGGACTGCAGTCCATCCCCGCCGAGCTGACCGAGGCCGCGCTCATCGACGGGGCCGGGCCCTGGCAGCGGTTCCGCAACGTCACGCTGCCGCTGCTCGCACCGACCCTGCGGATCAGCGTGTTCCTGTCGGTGATCGGTTCCATCCAGCTCTTCGACCTGGTGTGGATCGTCACCGCGGGCGGTCCCGACCACCACTCCGAGACGATGGCCGTGACCATGTTCCAGTACGGCTTCAAGCGCTACCAGGTCGGCTACGCCAGCGCGATCAGCGTGGTCATGTTCGGCATCAGTCTCGTCTTCGCCCTCGCCTACCAGCGGTTCGTGCTCCGCCGTGACCTGGAGGGCGCCACCACGACCATGCGAGGAGGCGGCTCGTGAGCGCCCGCAGGACCGGCCGGACCCTTCCCGTGCACGCCGTGCTGGTGGTCGTCGGCGTGGTGATGGTCGTACCGCTGCTGTACGCCGTGCTGTCCGGGTTCAAGTCGACCGACCAGCTCTCCCGCAATCCCATCGGGCTGCCCGACCCGTGGGTCACCTCCAACTACACCGACATCCTCGGTTCCGGCTCCTTCTGGCAGCTGCTCGGCAGCAGCACCCTGATCGCGGCCGGTACGACGGTGGTGGTCGTCGCGGTGTCCGCCCTCGCCGCGTTCTCCTTCGCCCGGTTCGCCTTCCGGGGCCGGGAAGTGCTGTTCACGCTGTTCACGATGGGGCTGATGTTCCCGTTCGCGGTGGCGGCCCTGCCGCTGTTCCTGCTGCTGCGGTCGATGGACCTGCTGGACAACCCGTTCGGGGTGATCCTGCCGCAGGCGGCCTTCGGGCTGCCGATGACCATCGTCATCCTGCGCGGCTTCTTCCGGGAGATCCCGGCCGAGCTGGAGGAGGCGGCCACCCTCGACGGCTGCGGGCCGCTCGGTTTCTTCTGGCGGATCCTGGTGCCGATGGCCCGGCCCGCGCTCGGCACGGTCTCCGTGCTCGCCGTCGTCGGCAGCTGGAACAACTTCTTCCTGCCGCTGCTGGTCTTCAACGAGCCCACCTGGTGGACCCTGCCGATCGGGGTGCAGCAGTTCCAGGGCCAGTACTCCTCCGAGTACGCGCGGATCTTCGCGTATCTCGTCCTCGCCATGGTTCCCGCCCTGGCCTTCTACTCCGTCGCCGAGCGCCAGCTCGTCGGCGGTCTCGCCGCCGGCGCCACGAAGGGATGACGCGCGCCTGCCCACGCCCTACCGACCGTGAGGAGCCGCACCATGTCCAGCACCGCCGCCCGCACCCGGCTCAGACTCGCCGGAGCACTCGCCGCCGTCCTGGTCGCCGCCGGTATCGCCGGTGGACCCGCCGCACAGGCGCACGAGAAACCCCACCGGACCACCCTCGCCGACCTCGCCCAGCGCCACGGCCGCTACTTCGGCAGCGCCACCGACAATCCCGAACTCACCGACACCGCCTACACGAGCATCCTGGGCAGCGAGTTCGACATGATCACCCCGGGCAACGGCATGAAGTGGTACGCCACCGAGCCGCAGCAGGGCGTCTTCGACTGGACGGCCGGTGACGAGATCGTCGATCTGGCGCGCGACCACCACCAGAAGGTGCGCGCCCACACCCTCGTCTGGCACAGCCAGTTGCCCGGCTGGCTGACGAGCGGACAGTGGACGGCCGACGAACTGCGCGCGGTCCTGAAGAACCACATCCAGACCGAGGTGCGCCACTACCGGGGCAAGGTCTACGCCTGGGACGTCGTCAATGAGGCGTTCAACGAGGACGGCACCTACCGGGAGACGGTCTTCTACAAGACCCTCGGCCCCGGCTACATCGCCGACGCCCTGCGCTGGGCCCACCAGGCCGACCCGAAGGCGAAGCTCTACCTCAACGACTACAACATCGAGGCGGTCGGCCCGAAGAGCGATGCCTACTACGACCTGGCCAAGGAGCTGAAGGCGCGGGGCGTCCCGCTCGACGGCATCGGACTGCAGGCCCATCTCGCCCTGCAGTACGGCTATCCGACGACCCTGGAGGACAACCTCCGCCGCTTCGCCCGCCTCGGCCTGGACACCGCGCTCACCGAGGTCGACGTACGGATGCTGCTGCCCGCGACCGAGGAGAAGCTGGCCCAGCAGGCCGAGTGGTACGCGGACCTGACGCAGGCGTGCCTGGCGGTGAGGCGGTGCGTCGGCATCACGGTGTGGGACTACACGGACAAGTACTCGTGGATTCCGGCCTTCTTCCCCGGCCAGGGGGCCGCTCTGCCGTGGGACGAGCAACTCGCGCCGAAGCCGGCGTACCAGGCCATCAGGGAGGCGCTGCGCGGATGATGTGATGCGATACCGGGATGAGGAAAGCGATCATCGTCCGGCAGCGTGTGGCCCGAGATCTCACCGACTGTGCCCGGGCGCTCGCCCAAGTCCATGAGCGGGACGGCTATCCGGTGAACTGGCCGGAGAATCCCGGCGCGTGGCTGGCACAGTCGTCCGCGCTGCTCACGGCATGGGTCGCGGAGCTGGACGGCCGGATCGTCGGCCACGTCGGTCTGGCGCGGAGCGGGGTGGACGATGCCGCGCCGGGGCTGTGGAGCGGCCGGGCGGACGTCGGGGTGGAGCGGACGGCCGTGGTCAGCCGGCTGTTCGTGGCTCCGGGCGCGCGGGGGCAGGGGGTCGGAGCCCTGTTGCTGGAACGGGCTGTGAAGGAGGCGCACGAGCGCGGTCTGCACCCGGTGCTCGACGTCCTGGCCTCGGCCACGACCGCCGCGACGCTGTACGAACGGCTGGGCTGGGAGCTGCTGGACACGGTCGAACGGGAATGGCTCCCGGGGCAGATCGTCGCCCTGCGTTGCTACGCGGCCCCTTAGGGGCCTGTCCGCCGGACACCCCCTAGGCGCGTACCGGCGGTGGTGCCGTGCTCGAGCGGATCACCAACTCGGTGCCCAGTTCGACCCGGGGGGTGTCGGGGTGGGCGCCGCGGGCGAGAGCCAGGGCCGTGCGGGCGGCCAGTTTGCCCATGTCGGCGAGGGGCTGGCGGACGGTGGTCAGGGGTGGGGCCGACCAGCGGACTTCCGGTAGGTCGTCGAAACCGACGACGCTCATGTCCTCCGGGACGCGCAGACCGCGCCGGCGCAGCGCCTCGATCGCGCCGAGCGCCATCTGGTCGCTGGCCGCGAACAACGCGGTGGGCGGATCGGGCAGGTCGAGCAGGGCGGTGCAGCCGGTGAAGCCCGACTCGGGGTGGAAGTCGCCGGGGACGACCAGGGCTTCGTCGAGGGCGAGGCCGGCCGCCTCCAGGGCCGCGCGGTAGCCGTCGTACCGGGCGCGGGAGCACAGCAGCCGGGGCGGGCCCGCGATCAGGCCGATGCGGCGGTGGCCCAGGGCCAGCAGGTGTTCGGTGGCGGCGAGGCCGCCGGACCAGTTGGCGGCGCCGATCGTCGGGGTGTCGACGGCCGGGGAGCCCATCGGGTCGACGACCACGAGCGGGACGCCGAGGATGCGCAACTGCTCGTGCAGGGTGGGTTCCAGGGCCGAGGTGACCAGGATGACGCCGTCGGAGGCACGGGCGCGCAGATTGCGCATCCACTCACGGGCGTCGCCGGAACGGCCGTGGATCGCCGAGACCACGGTCCCGACGCCCGCCGCGTGGGCGACCTCCTCGACACCCCGGATGATCTCCACCGCCCAGGGGCTGTCGAGGTCGTTGAAGACAAGATCGAGCAGGGCGGCACGGGTGGGGGAGGGGGCTGCGGGGCGCTTGCGGTAGCCGTGTTCGCGCAGTAACTCCTCGACACGGGCGCGGGTCCGGGGCGAGACGTCGGAGCGGCCGTTGACCACCCGGGAGACGGTCGGCACCGAGACGCCCGCCTGTCGGGCGATCTCCGTGATGGTGACCTTGCCGTGCGTCACGGGTGCCGTGTCGTCCACTGCCATTCCCCCACCTCCGTCGCCTCGTTCCGGGCGCCGTGCCGAAACTTCCAGGAGTCTTCCGGAAAAGACGTGCGTACGGAAGGGAAGGCGGAGGCTACGAGGAGTGAGCGGTCCCGGATACGCGTCGGGGCCGGTTCGCAGTGTGTCTGCGGTCCGGCCCCTCAAGTCCCCGGACGGCGGTCCCGCGCCGCCCGGGTGGTGCTCAGGCTGCGGTCACGACCCGGTGCGGGGCGATGATCCGGCCGTCCGGCAGGAGCTCACCGGTGTCCTCGAAGAGGAGGACGCCGTTGCACAGCAGGCTCCAGCCCTGCTCCGGGTGGTGCGCCACGAGCCGGGCGGACTCCCGGTCGGCGGAGTTTGCTGTCGGGCACGGTGGCTGGTGCTGGCACATGGATGGGTTCTTCCGCTCTGGCGTGATGGTGGAGATGGATGTTGTCGTGTCTGTCTCGCGGCGTGAAGCGTCGTGTACGTCCTTCATGGCCGCCCCCCGTTGTGATAAGTCGGTCGGAACCCAGTGTTGCCCTACGGACGTCGTTCCGCAGGGATTTCGCGGCACCGCCCCTCACAGGTTCATGACGCCTCACCCGCGCGGGCGGTTCATCTCAACTGCACTGTCACTTCGGGTGGTTTCCAGTGGCCGGATGGGGCTAGTCCGGACGGGGGCACGGGGGCGAACACCGGCGAACATGGACGGACGGCACCGTACCCCGCCACCGGGGCCGCGGTGACGGGGTACGGGCGTGCGTGCGGGGACGGCGTCAGGCGGGCGAGCCGAGCAGGGGCGGTGCCGACGGGGTCACCCGGAGGGTGAGGACCGGGAGCAACTCGGCGACGCGGTGGGCGCGGTGGGCGGCGATCCCGGGCGGCGCCGGGGCCAGCGGCACCAGCAGATCCGTCGCGGCGGGGTGACCGGTGGTGCCGTCGGTGTCGGTGTCGCCGTGCAGCCAGAGCGTGAGCATGTAGAGCCCGGGGACGGACAGCAGCCGTGCCTGGTACGGCTGGGTCGCCGACTCGGCCTGGCGCAGGGCGCGTTCGGTGGAGGCGATGTAGGGGCCCTCGAAGAAGTGGGAGAACGCCCAGCCGTCCGGTGTCAGCCGGGTCTCCGCCGCCGCCACGGCCCGGTCGCCGCAGCGGATCAGAAAGCGCCAGCCGGCCAGCCGGGTCGCGGTGACGCCTTCGGGGGTGATCCGGTCCAGGACGTGCAGCGGCAGCGGGAGTTCGGGCGTGGCCTCGCCCTGGGCGGTGCGGAGGGACGGAGTTCGCGCCTCGCGGACCGCGGTGGGGGAACCGAGGGCCGTGAGGACGGAGCGAAGGGCGGGCGCGGGAGCCGGAGGGACGTGCAGCGGCATGGTGGGTCGCCTCTCATTCACAGGCGGTGGCGCGAGGGCGGGGGCGGACGGCGCTGTCAGCTAGCTCTCGTCAGGGTCGGAGAGGCGGGGGCCGGGATCTCAGGGAAAACTGGGGTACGCGAGCGGCCTGCCGTCACCTGGACGACAGGCTCCTTCGACCGCGGGGCCCACCTTCTCCGCCTTGTCCGAGGAGTTTATACGACACGTGTTCAGACTGTGTTTCGTCTAGCCGATACCGGGACACTCGGCAAGGGTCCATTCGGTCGGCGATACGTGTGAAACATCCCGATTCAGAGCGGTCGGCGCCGCGATGACCTCGGGATATGTGCGCGCAACGGTCGGCCCATTCTCGTCGGAGTTTTTCACGAGTTCCCGGGCATGAGTTCCCGAGTTCGTGAAAGGGCACTCTGCCGCTTGCCCCGTGAATGTGCCTCCGGTCAGCTCGGGGACTTCCGGTCAGAGTAGCGGGTGGCGTGGCCCGACGGGGACGTTATCGATCGGTCCGGGTGGGCATCATCCCACCTGACCCGGGAGACCGGCGGCCGGAACCTCGGTCCGCCCATGCGAGGAGGGACGCTTCGATGGGGGAGAAGGTCGTGGCAGGCGCGTTCGACCTGTCCGATCGGCAGCAGTACCGCGACAAGCTCCGGCGGTGTCTGACGGGGCTGGAGCGGCTTCTGGCCCAGAAGCGCTTCGACCGGCCCAAGAACCTCATGGGGCTCGAGATCGAGCTGAATCTCGCGGGTGCCGACGGCCTGCCGAAAATGCTGAATGGTGAAGTGCTGGAGAGGATCGCCAGCCGAGACTTCCAAACAGAACTCGCCATGTTCAACCTGGAAGTCAACATAGCCCCACACCGATTGGGCGGGCGGGTATTCGACCGGCTTGCCGAGGAACTTCGTACGTCACTGGCATATGCCCATCGAAAGGCCGGTGAGGTCGACGCGGGAATCGTGATGATCGGTATTCTGCCGACCCTCGACCGCGACGATCTGGTCTCGTCCAACCTTTCCGAGGTCGACCGCTACACCCTTCTCAACGACCAGATCGTGGCCGCCCGGGGGGAGGACTTCGCCCTCGACATCGACGGCGTCGAACGGCTCTCCTGCACCTCGAAGTCGATCGTCCCCGAGGCCGCCTGCACCTCCGTGCAACTGCATCTGCAGGTCACCCCGGCCCGCTTCGCCGACGTCTGGAACGCGGCACAGGCCGTCACCGCCGCGCAGATCGCCGTGGGAGCCAACTCGCCCTTCCTGTTCGGCCGCGAGCTGTGGCGCGAGTCCCGGCCCCCGCTGTTCCAGCAGGCCACCGACACCCGCCCGCCGGAGCTCCAGGCGCAGGGCGTCAGGCCGCGGACCTGGTTCGGCGAGCGGTGGATCAGCTCGGCGTACGAGCTGTTCGAGGAGAACCTGCGCTACTTTCCCGCGTTGCTGCCCATCTGCGACCAGGAGGACCCGCTGGAGGTGCTGGAGGCGGGCGGGATCCCCTCGCTGGCCGAGCTGGTCCTGCACAACGGGACCGTCTACCGCTGGAACCGTCCCGTCTACGGCATCGCCGAGGGCGTCCCGCACCTGCGCGTGGAGAACCGCGTCCTGCCCGCCGGGCCCACCGTGACCGATGTGATCGCCAACGCGGCCTTCTACTACGGCGTCGTCCGCGCCCTGGCCGAGGACACGCGGCCGGTGTGGACCCGGCTGCCCTTCGAGGCGGCAGAGGCGAACTTCGACGCGGCGTGCCGGTACGGCATCGACGCGCGGCTGCAGTGGCCGCGGCGCGGGCGGCTCGGGGGAGTGGGCGAGGTCGACGCGGTGAGTCTCGTACGGGACGAGCTGTTGCCCTTGGCGGAGGCCGGGCTGGACGCGTGGGGGGTGGAACCGGCCGACCGGGACTACTACCTCGGTGTCATCGAGGAGCGGTGCCGGCGGCGGGCCAATGGGGCGACGTGGCAGGTGGCGACGTTCCGGAAGGCCGTGGAGGCGGGGATGTCGCGGGACGCGGCGCTGGCCGCGACGACGCGGCGGTATGCGGAGCTGTCGCATGCGGGGGAGCCGGTGCATGCGTGGCCTGTGGGGTTGCCGGAGGTTGTGTCTGTCGGGTGAGGTCTGGGGTTTTCGGTCGTTTGCCGGGTGCGGCTCCGTCGGGGCTGGTCGCGCCCACGCGGCGGAGCCGCATAGTGATACAGCCCCGCGCCCCTAGGTAGGACATCGTCCCGTCGGCTGCCGGCCGAGGGGGCGCTGCCGCTCGCGCTGGGTTTATGGGGCAAGCTGTGTCGTCCCATGAACGGAAGCGGGTGTGCGGGTGGAGGCGGGGTCGGTGGCCGGTTCTCTTGTTGACGAGCGGCCCTCGCGGCGGATCCTTCGGGACGAGACGCTGCTCGTACTGGGGCTTTCGCTCGGTGCGAGCGGTGTGTCCGCTCTGATCAGTTTCGTTGGATCGGTCACCAAGCCGGGAGGGCTGAAGGACCAGGCGGCGACACTCAACGCCTCGGCGGCTCCGGGCCGCCCCTGGCTGGATCTCGCCTGGCAGCTGTTCGGGATCGCCTCCGCGCTCGTCCCGGTCGCGCTCGTCGCGCACCTCCTGGTGCGCGAGGGGCAGAGCGGGCTGCGGACGCTGGGGTTCGACCGCACCCGGCCCTGGTGGGACCTCGGCCGCGGCGCCGGGATCGCGGCCGTCATCGGCAGCACCGGCATCGCCTTCTACCTGCTGGCCCGTGGGCTCGGCTTCAACCTCACCGTCGTCCCCGAGGCGCTGCCGGACGTGTGGTGGAAGTACCCCGTGCTGATCATGTCCGCGCTGCAGAACGCGATCCTCGAAGAGGTCATCGTGGTCGGCTATCTGCTGCGCCGCCTCGGTCAGCTGGGCTGGACCCCGGGCACCGCGCTCGTGGCCAGTGCCGTACTGCGCGGCTCGTACCACCTCTACCAGGGCGTCGGTGGGTTCATCGGCAACATGGTGATGGGCGTCGTGTTCGTCTACCTGTACCGGCGCTGGGGGCGGGTGGGTCCGCTGGTGGCGGCGCACTCCCTGCTCGACATCGGGGCGTTCGTGGGATACGCGCTCCTGGCGGGCAAGGTGGGGTGGCTGCCCACGGCCTGAGCCACCCGGGTCCCCCCTCTCGCTCCTCTCGCTACGCGAGCAGTTCGCCGTCGATGACCGTCACCGCGCGGCCGGTCAGCAGGGTGCGCTCGCCGCGCAGTTCGGCCCGGACGCGGCCGGAGCGGGGCGAGGCCTGGAGCCCGGTGAGGGCCGTACGGCCGAGGTGCTCGGACCAGTACGGGGCCAGCGCGGTGTGGGCGCTGCCGGTGACCGGGTCCTCGTCGATGCCGACGTTCGGGAAGAAGCAGCGCGAGACGAAGTCGTATCCCAGGGCGGGGTTCTCGGCGCGGGCCGTGGCGATGATGCCGCGCCGGGAGTAGGTGCCGAGGGCCTTGTGGTCCGGGCGCAGGGCGTGGACGCTCTTCTCGTCGCGGAGCTCGACCAGCAGGTCGCCCACGTGCGGGCCGGTGTCGAAGGCGGCCACCGGCTCGGCGCCGAGGGCGTCGGCGACGCCGTCCGGCAGCCCGACCGCGGTGAGCGGAGCGGTCGGGAAGTCCAGGGTGATCGAGCCGTCCTCGGCCGGTGTCGCGACGAGGACGCCACTGCGGGTGGCGAACCGCACCGGGCCGCGGTGGGCGCCCGTGCTGTGCAGGACGTGGGCGGTCGCGAGAGTGGCGTGGCCGCACAGGTCGACCTCGGCGACGGGCGTGAACCAGCGCAGCGCCCAGTCCGCCTCGCCGCCCGCCGGGAGCGGGTGCGCGAAGGCCGTCTCGGCGTGGTTGACCTCCATGGCGATGTTCTGGAGCCGGTCGTCGTCCGGGAAGGCGTCGAGGAGGAGGACCCCGGCCGGGTTTCCGGCGAAGGGGCGGTCGGTGAAGGCATCGACGATTCGAATCCGCATGACGGTGACGGTAGGGGCTCGGCAAGGCCGTCGGCCAAGGCCAATCCATGAGTTCTGGCCCTGTTTCTCCGGGCCACCCGGGAGAGGCTCGCGTCAAGTGCCGTAGGGTTGCCGGTCGTTCACGGGGCGGGGAGGAAGCGCCGCCCGAAGGTGAGGGAGGGAAAGGTGCCGCGAGGCGACGGTGCTGTGGTGCTGACGGGGGCGACCGGGTTCATCGGGTCGCACACGCTCCGGGCGCTGCTGGACCCGGGGGAGCGGAGCGACGGCCGTCCGGCTGTCGCGGTGCGGGCGCTGGTGCGGAGCCTTCCCGAGGGCCACAGCTCCGTCGAGGGTGCCGGTTCCGTCGAGTGGGTGCGTGGTGACCTCACCGACCCGGACGCGGTGCGCGGACTGTGCGAGGGCGCGCGTGCCGTCGTCCATCTGGCCTCGTACATCGGCGGGGACGAGCGGCTGTGCGAGGCGGTCAACGTCGAGGGCACCCGTCTGCTGATGGAGGAGGCCGCGCGGGCCGGGGCCGGCCGGGTGGTGCACCTGTCGACCGCCGCCGTTTACGGCAGCCGACCGCACCGGGGGATCGCGGTCGACGGGATCCCCGCCGAGCCCGGCTCCGCCGTCAGCAGGACCCGGCTGGCGGGGGAGGCCCACGCGCGCCGGGCGGGGGCCGTCGTCCTGCGGCCCGGGATCGTGCTCGGCGCCGGTGACCGGTGGGTCGTACCCGCACTGCGCGAGCTGGTGGAACGGGTGCCGGCCGCATGGGACGGCGGGCGCGCGCTGCTGACCGTGGTGGACGTGGGTGACCTCGGCCGGCTGATCGCCGCCGTCGCGGTGGGGGCGCGAGCGGTGCCGCCCGGCGTTTACCACGCGGGGCACCCGGAGCCCGTGCGCATCGGTGATCTGCTGGCCGAACTGGCCACGCACGGTGTGCTGCCGCCCCGGCCGGACGCCGACTGGCCGCTGCCGGTCTGTCTGGAGCGGCTGCGGGAGACACCGGGGCGGGCCTCGGAACGCCAGTTCACCCTGGCGGCCGAGGACCACTGGTATCTCGCCGACGAGCTCTGGAAGCTGACCGGCCGGCCCCCGGGCCCCGGCCCGCTGAGCCGCCTCGCGGACTCGGCCGCTTGGTACCGGGCGCTGCTGCGGCCGTCGGGGAGCACCTGACCTGGTACTTCCTCCCGCTGCGCGGGTGCGCCGATCCTGGGATGCTGAAGGAGGCGAGCGCTACCCACGATCGACTGCCGGGCGGTGAGCGCATGGCTGGGCTCGAGGAAGACGGTGCGGAGCCGACGGCTCCGGACGCCGACCCCCAGGGAGACCCGTATCTGCGCACGCGGTTCGCGATACCGGTGCGTCCGGTGACGTTCCTGCGCCGGGAGCGGCTGGTCAGGCATCTCGACCAGGCCCTGCGCACACCGCTGACCATGGTGAACGGCTCCGCCGGCGCGGGGAAGACCCTGCTGGTCGCCGACTGGGCGGCCGAGCGGGTGCCGTCCGTCGCCTGGTTCACCACCGAGGCCGCCGACCAGGGCCCCGGCATGTTCTGGGCCTATCTGCTCCAGGCGCTGCGGGACTCCGGGGTGCCGCCGCCCGCCGGGGTCGGCAGCCCGGCGGACGCGAGCCGGGTCACCCGCACCCTGCTGGCACGGCTCGCCGCCGATCTCAGCGTGCGGGAGCGGCCCGTCACCGTGGTCCTCGACGAGTACGACCAGGTCCACGACCCGGACATCGCGCAGCAGCTGGAGTTCGTGCTCCACCACGCCGGAGGCGGCCTTCGCCTGATCCTCGTCACCCGCACGGAACCGCTGCTGCCGTTGCACCGCTACCGGGCCGCGGGCGAGCTGACGGAGATCCGGGGCGCGGAGCTGGCCTTCACCCCGGAGGAGACGGCCGAGCTGCTCGCGCTGCACGGGCTGCGCCTTCCCCTGCCCGCGGCGGGCGCGCTCGTGGAACGTACCCGGGGCTGGGCCGCCGGCCTGCGGCTGTGCGCCCTGGCCGCGCAGGAGAGCCCGGATCCGGAGACGTATCTGAAGGAGTTCGAGGCCGACCGCAGTACCGTCGCCGACTTCCTGCTGGCGGAGGTGCTCAAGCAGCAGAGCCCGGAGGTCCAGGATCTCCTGCTGCGGGTCAGCGTCCTCGAACGGCTCTGTCCCGAGCTGGCCAACGCGCTGACGGAGCGTGCCGACTCCGAGCCCATCCTGGCGGGGCTGCACCGGGAGAACGCGTTCGTCGAGGACCTCGGACACGCCTGGTACCGCCTGCACCCGCTGTTCGGCGAGATCCTGCGGGCGCATCTGCGGGTGCGGGCGCCCGGTCTGGAGCCCGAGCTCCACCGGCGGGCCGCCCGCTGGTTCGGGCGGTCCGGATTCCTCCCGGAGACGCTCGGGCACGGTGCCGCCGCCGACGACTGGGAGTTCACCGCGAGTGCCCTGGTCGACGACCTCGCCATCGGCCAGCTCTTCACCGGCCTGCACTCCGACGACCTCACCGAACTGTTCTCCCGGATGGGCCCCGAGCCCAGAAGCCCCGCGACGGACCTCGTCCGGGCGGCCCGCGAGCTGTCCCGCTGCGACCTCGAACACGGCCTGGCCCATCTGCGGCGCGCGGAGCGGGGGCTGGCGGAGGCGGAGGCGGAAGCCACAGCCGGGGCACCTGCCCCTGATCAGCCGGAGGCGGCAGCCGGGACAGGAGCGGCTGCCGGGACAGAGGCGGCTGCCGGGACAGGGGCGGCTGCCGGGACAGGGGCGGCTGCCGGGACAGGGGCGGCTGCCGGGACAGGGGCGGCAGCCGGGACAGGAGCGGCTGCCGGGACAGGAGCGGCTGCCGGGACAGGGGCGGCTGCCGGGACAGGGGCGGCTGCCAGGACAAAGGCGGCCGCCGGCCCGCCTGTCCCGGACCTGGCGGCCGCCCGGCTCAGTTGTGCCCTGCTGGAGGCCTCGGCGGCACGGCTGACCGGTTCGCCCGCGCGGGCGGAGGCGGCCGTCGTGGAGGCCGAGGAGGTGCGGGGGCAGGTGCCCGCCCAGCTGCTGGACAAGCACCCCGAACTCACCGCCCTGCTGCTGACCCACGTGGGCTCGACCCGGCTGTGGGCCGGGCGGTTCGAGGAGGCGCGGGACGCCCTCGGACTGGCCGCCGAGTGCCCCGGCGGAGCCGCGACGGCGCTGCTGCGCGAGGACGCCCTCGGCCGGCTGGCCCTGATCGACTGGCTGAACGGCCGGCCCGGCCGTGCGGAGCGCAAGGCCCGGGCGGCGATGGCCGAGACCGAGAGGTTCGGGCTGCCCCGGTCGGCCGGCTCCGGCATCGGGCTGCTCGTCCTGGCCGCCGTGGCCGTCGACCGCGACGAGTCCGCCGAGGCACAGGCCCTCCTCCACGCGGCGGCCGAGTCGCACCCCGCGTTGCGGGACCCGGTGAGGGAGACCGGCCGTTCCCTCGCCACCGCACGGCTGCACCTGGCCCGCGGTGACACCCGTGCCGCGCTCGAGGCGATCGAGCCGGCCGTCGCCGCCGACGTGGTCTCGCCCTGGGCGGCGGGGCAGCGGGCGCTCGTCGCGTCCGCCGCGCACCTTGCCGAAGGGCGGCCCGAGGTCGCGGTCCGGCTGCTGCGGGACGTGCCCGACGACCAGGTGGCCTGCGTCGTGGAGGCGGCGCGGGCCCGGCTGGCGGCGGGGGCGCCCGGTGCGGCGGTCGAGCTGCTCGACCGGGCGCGTCCCGAGGACCGCGGCGGCCCCGCGGTGACCGTCCGGGCCGCACTCGTGCGGGCCCGGGCCGCCGAGGAGACCGGTGACCCCGCCGCCGCGCGCCGACTGGTCGCCCGGGCCCTGCGCGAGGCGCGGCGCGAGCGGCTGCGCCGGCCCTTCCTGGAAGCCGGACCATGGCTCCGGCCCCTCCTGAGCACGGGCCCCCTCCAGGAACTGGCCGCCGGCTGGCTCACCCGCGATCTCACCCCCGGTCCAACCGCGCCCCGGACACCCGAGCCGCCTCCGGTGGTCGTGGAGGAGCTCAGCGGACGCGAACGCGACGTGCTGCAACGGCTGGCGCTGATGATGTCCACCGAGGAGATCGCCGCCGATCTGTACGTGTCGGTGAACACGGTCAAGACCCACCTCAAGAGCGCCTATCGGAAGCTCGGGGTCAACCGACGCCACGACGCGGTGCGCCGCGCCCGGGAGCTCGGGCTCCTCTGACGGCGCGGACCGCCCGGGACGGGACAGCGCCGGGTTCGCCCCTGACGGGTGAGGCGCGGGACCGGCTCCTCGGATGGGATCGGGGTGGCGGCCGGTCCCCCGGCCGCTGCCCGCCGACTCCGCCGGTGGCCCGGCAGCCGCCCGACCGGTTCCGCCGGTGCTCGTGGCACCCGCCCGGCCGACTCCGCCGGGGTCCCGGGCCGTCCCGACACGGCGAGGTGGATGACGTGGCACGCTGGCGGGCTCTGATCGTGCTGGGTACCGCCCAGTTCCTGATGGTTCTCGACACGTCCGTCATGAACGTGTCCATCAGCCAACTGGTCGAGGACTTCGACACCGAGGTGACCACCATCCAGGCCGTCATCACGCTGTACGCGCTGGTCATGGCCGCCTTCATGATCCTGGGAGGCCGGCTCGGCGACATCTTCGGACGGCGCCGGCTGTTCCTCCTCGGGCTCGTCGTCTACGGCACCGGCTCGGCCATCACCGCCGTCGCGCCCACGGTGTGGGTGCTCGCCGTGGGCTGGTCGGTGATCGAGGGCCTCGGTGCCGCGATGGTCCTGCCGGCCATGGCCGCCCTCGTCGCCGAGACCTACCGGGGACGGGACCGGGCCGTCGCCTACGGCGTCATCGGCGGCCTCGCCGGTGCGGGCATCGCGGTCGGACCGCTGCTGGGCGGCTGGGTGACGACGTACCTCACCTGGCGGCTGGTCTTCGCGGGTGAGGTCGTGGTCGTCCTCGCGATCCTCGCCTTCCGCCGGGTGATCACGGAGGCCCCGCACACCGGGCCGCGGCCCCACCTGGACGGGGTCGGCGCCGCGCTGTCGGCGGCCGGTCTGGGGCTGGGCGTGCTCGGCGTGCTGCAGAGCGGCACCTGGGGCTGGGTGGAGCCGCGCAACCCGCCCTTCACCATCCTGGGCTTCGCGCCGACGCTGTTCGTGATCGGCCTCGGAGCCGCCGTGCTGGCGCTCTTCGTGCGCTGGGAGCGGCACCGGGAGGAACGGCACACCGATCCCCTGGTGCACCTGGCGCTGCTCCGCAACCTCGCCCTGCGCTCCGGCCTGATGTGCCTGCTGAGCCAGAACCTCATCCTGCTGGGGCTGTTCTTCGCCATCCCGCTCTACTTGCAGGTCGTCCAGGGCTTCGACGCCTTCGAGACGGGCCTGCGCCTGCTGCCCGTGTCCGTCACCATGCTCGTGACGTCCATGCTCGCGGCACGGCTGGGGCGGGTCATGGGAGCGCGCCGGGTGGTACGGCTGGCCCTGCTGACCCTGATCGCCGCCATCGTGTGGCTGCTGGCCACCATCGACCCGGAGATCGACGACGCGCAGTTCGCCTGCGCCATGGCCCTGCTCGGCATCGGGATGGGCCTGCTCGCCTCGCAGCTCGGCAATGTCGTCCAGTCCAGCGTGGGCGAGGAGGAGCGCAGCGAGGTCGGCGGACTGCAGTTCACCGCCCAGAACCTGGGGTCCGCGCTGGGCACCGCGCTCATCGGTTCGCTGCTCGTCGGCGCCCTCGCCCAGGCCTTCACGACCCAGGTCGAGGACAATCCGACGCTGTCGGAGGAGACCAAGCAGGAGACGAGTGTCGCCCTCGAAGCGGGGATCAGCTTCGTCCCCACCGATGAGGTGCGGGCGGCGGCCGAGCGCGCCGGGCTGCCGCCGGCGGAGGTCGACTCGCTCACGGACTCCTACGCGTCCGCGCAGCTCGACGGTCTGAAGGCGGCGATCCTCGCCGCCGGAGGGATCACCCTGGCCAGTCTCCTGGTCACGTCGCATCTGCCGACCCGGCCGACCGCGCGTCCGGAGCCCTCGCGCGCCCGCGCCGCCTGACCCGTGAAGGAGCCCGGCCATGCCCGACACCACGCACCTCACGGACCGGGAGAGCACCGCCGAGCGGTCCCATGCCGACTACACCGGTGGCGTCTACGGCTCCATGCTCGCCGTCTCGGTGGTCGTCGGCGCCGGCTCGCTCGGCTCGTACCCCCGCGCGGAACTGATTCTGCTGCTGTTGCTCACGGGTGTGGTGTTCTGGATCGCGCATGTGCACGCGCAGCTGTTCGGGGAACGGCTGGCCCAGCGGCGGTGGGGCCCCGCGGTCGTGCTGGAGGTGTGCCGTGAGGAGTGGCCGATCGTCAGCGCGGCCGTCCCGCCCGCCCTCGCGGTGGCCGTCAGCCCTCTGTTCGGCCTCGATCTGCAGGGCACGCTGTGGTTCGCGCTCGCGGTCGCCGTCGCGGGCCAGGTGGGCTGGTCGGCGGCCGCGGCCCGGCGTGCCGGGGCCGCCTGGCATCTGGTGGCCCTCACCGCCTCGGTGAACCTGCTGCTCGGCCTGCTGATCATCGCGTTCAAACTGGTCGTCACCCATTGACCCGGAGGTATCGCCGCAGCTCAGCCGTGCGGCCGGGCGGCGTATCACCTGTACCGGGTGAGGCTCCGCGGCGGGTCGCGACGGACCATCGCAGGGAGACCACAAGGAAGGCCCATGCGCTACGAGATCCGTGTCGACGGACAGCTGTCGGAGACGTTGGTCAAGGTCTTTCCCGAGCTGGACCACGTGGTGATGTCCGGCCAGACCGTCCTGTTCGGGCACGTCGTCGACGAGGCGCATCTGTACGGCCTGCTGGCGCGCTGCCAGTCGCTGGGGCTGCGGGTCCTGGAGATGCGGCAGATGCCGGACTGACCCCCGCTGGGAGGAGCCATGACCGAGTCGCGTGGACCGGAGCCGCAGGCCGGACCCGAGCGGATGCCCGCCGCCGATCCCTTCGGGTCGGCGGCCACGGACCCCGCCGACGTACTGTCCGCCCTCGGGCGCTCCTGGACCTGGCTCCTGGGGTCGGCCGTCGCCACGCTCGTCCCGGGCATCCTGATCCTGGTCTGGCCGGACGAGACCCTGCACGTCTTGGCGGTCCTCATCGGCCTGTACCTGCTGGTGACCGGGATGTTCCGGTTCGTCGCCGCCTTCGCCCGGGAGGACCACGGCGAACGGCTGCCCGGGCTCCTGCTGTCCGTGCTGTACGTCCTGGCCGGCGTGCTCTGTCTGCGGAACCCGCTGCAGACCATCGCCGCGCTCTCGCTGATCGTCGGGGTCGTGTGGCTGGTCTCCGGCATCCTCACCCTCTACACGGCCCTCGCCGCCCGGGACCTGCCCCACCGCGGCTTCGTCCTGGGCGCCGCCCTGCTCGGCATCGTCGCGGGCGTCGTGGTGCTGGCCCTGCCCACCGAGTCGGCCCGGGCCCTGACCCGGCTGCTCGGTCTGTGGCTGGTCCTGCTCGGCCTGGTCGAGGTGGCGCTCGCCCTCGCCTGGCGGGCGGCACTGCGCCGGGCCGGCATCACGCGTGGGCACGGACCCGAGGGGACCGGCTGAGCGGGCCGCGCGGGCTCACCCGCCCGGGGTGAGGCGCCCGCCGCTTGCCGTGCGCACGCTGAAAACGGCAGGGAACGGCCGACGGGCCCAGGCCCGGAACGGAGGACCGACATGACCGGGGACACCTACCTCGCGTACGACTATCCGCTGCTCAGCGCCTTCTGGACCATGCTGATCTTCTTCCTGTGGATCATGTGGTTCGTGCTGCTGTTCCGGGTCATCGTGGACATCTTCCGCGACGACGACCTCAGCGGCTGGGCCAAGGCCGGCTGGCTGGTGTTCTGCATCTGTCTGCCCTTCCTGGGCGTGTTCGTCTACGTCGTGGCGCGGGGCAAGAACATGGGCCGCCGGGAGATCGCGCAGGCGCAGGCCCAGCAGAAGCAGTTCGACGACTACATCCGCGAGACCGCCAAGGGCTCGGGTGGCACGACCAGCAGCGTGGACGAACTCGCCAGGCTGTCCGAGATCAAGGCCCGCGGGGACATCACGGACGAGGAGTTCAACCGGGCCAAGGAGCTGGTGCTGAGCGGGCACGGTTCCGCGCAGCACCGCTGAGCCCGCCGCACCACACCGATGACACCGAATCGAGGCAGGGGCATGACGACCAACCCGACTCGCGCGCACGAGACCAGGCGGCAATGGGCCGAGGGACTGACGGCGTTCGCCGCGGTCATCCTCATGATCGCCGGGGTGCTGGACATCTTCCGCGGGATCATGGGGATTGCCGAGGACGACATCTTCGTCGCCACGCGCAACTACGTCTTCGAGTTCGACCTCACCGGCTGGGGCTGGGTCCATCTCATCCTCGGCGCGGTCGCGGTGATCGTCAGCCTGGGGCTGTTCCAGACGGCGACCTGGGCGCGAGTCGGCGGCGTGGCCATCGCCGGGCTCATCATCATCGCCAACTTCCTCTCCCTGCCGTACTACCCGGTCTGGTCGGTCGTGATGATCGCCTTCTCCGCGTTCGTCATCTGGGCCCTGTGCGTCGTACGGCCGGACAAGTACACGTGATCCGTCGTGCCGCCCGACCGGCGCCGCTCGCCCGACCCGAGTGTCGGGGGAGCGGTGGCCGGCCGGGCGCGCGGGCCGGGAACGCAGGCGAGGACCGGGCGGGACGGCCGTACCGGAAGACAGTCCGTGTGATCAGGAAGGCTGAGGACCATGTGCCGATGGCTGGCCTACTCGGGAACGCCCGTACTCCTTGACACGATCCTCTACAGACCGGAGCACTCACTGATCGACCAGAGTCTGCACTCCCGGATGGGCGTGGAGACCACCAACGGCGACGGCTTCGGCATCGGCTGGTACGCGCCCGACATGGACGGCGACACCCCGGCCGTCTTCCGGGACATCGGCCCGGCGTGGAGCAACCGCAATCTGCGGGAGATCGCCCGCCATGTCAGCTCCCCGCTGTTCTTCGCCCACATCCGGGCCACGACCGGCACGGCGGTGCAGCAGACCAACTGCCACCCCTTCCGGCGCGGCCGCTGGATGTGGATGCACAACGGGGCGATCGCCGACTTCCACCGCCTGCGGCGCGACCTCGCCCTGGCCGTCGACCCGGAGCTCTTCCTCGAGATGGAGGGCTCGACGGACTCCGAGATGATGTTCTACCTGGCGCTCACCTTCGGCCTGGAGCAGGATCCGCCGGCCGCCGTCGAACGGATGGCGGGCTTCGTGGAGCGGACCGGTCACGAGCACGGCGTGGAGTTCCCGCTGCAGATGACGGTCGCGGTCGCCGACGGGGAGCGCCTGTGGGGCTTCCGCTACTCCAGCCAGGCACAGTCCCGCTCGCTCTTCTACTCCACCGCGGTGGAGACCCTGCGTCAGCTCCACCCCGACATCGCCTTTCTGCGCGGTGTCGGCGACGAGACACGGCTCGTGGTCTCCGAACCGCTGGGCGATCTCCCGGGCGCCTGGAACGAGGTGCCCGAGAGCAGCTACGGCATCGTCGAGCCGGGCGGCGACTCGCTGCGGCGCTTCACCCCGCAGGCGGCGTAGCCGTCCCGTTCGCCGGGGCACGCGTTCGGTGTCGCCGGGCAGGCGGTTCAGTGGACGGAGAACCCGCCGTCGACGAAGAGCGCCTGCCCGGTGACATAGCCGGAGGCGCGGGAGGCCAGGAACACCGCCGCTCCGGCGAAGTCCTCGGCCAGGCCGTTGCGGCCGACCATCGTGCGGGCGGCGAGGGCCGCCACCCTCTCGGGATCGGACGACAGGCGCGCGTTGAGCGGCGTCATCACGAAGCCGGGCACGAGCGTGTTGCAGGTGACGCCGTGCGGCGACCACGCCTCGGCCTGGGACCGGGCCAGTGACTCCAGCGCCCCCTTGGAGACACCGTAGGCGCCGCTCTGGACGAAGGCCCGGTGCGCCTGCTGGGACGTGATGTGGATGATCCGCCCGTAGCCCCGCTCGGCCATGCGGGGGCCGAAGCGCAGGCCCAGCAGGTAGGGCGCCTCCAGGTTCACGGCCATCGTGGCGTCCCAGACGTCCTCGCCCAGCTCGCTCATCGGCGGCCGCACGTTGATGCCGGCGCAGTTGACGAGGATGTCGGGCTCGCCGAACACGCCGGCCGCCCCCTCCGCCGCCGTACGCACCCCGTCGCGGGTGCTCAGATCGGCGCTCACCCAGGCCGCCCGGCAGCCCTCCTTGATCAACTCGTCGACGGTTGCGACCAGTTCCGACTCACGGCGGGCCACGATCACCACGCTCGCCCCGGCCCGCGCGAGCGACCCGGCGATGGCCCGGCCGATGCCGGAACTGCCGCCCGTCACCAGGGCGACCAGGCCGTCCAGCGAGAACAGTTCGGAGAGGTACGAGTCGGAGCCGCGCTGCGATGTCATGTCCGCACCCTATGCGGCAGGGCCTTTGGGGCGGGGTCTTGCCAAGCGAACTGTTCCGATATATCGTTGACGCATCGCGACAGATCAACGATGGAATGAAGGAGTGGTTTGCGATGCGTACCCACGGATTCGAGCGTGGACATGGACAGGGCGGCCCCCGGCGCGGCCGCGGCGGTTTCGGCGGTCCGGACGGACGGCGTGCGGCCTTCGGGCCCTTCGGCCCGGGTGGTCCGGGGTTCGGCCCCGGCGGTCCCGGCTTCGGACCGGGCGGCCCGGGCTTCGGTCCCGGCCCCTGGGGCGGACGAGGGCGCGGCGGCCCCAGGGGGAGGGCGCGGCGCGGTGACGTACGGGCCTCGATCCTGGCCCTGCTCAAGGACCGTCCGATGCACGGCTACGAGATGATCCAGGAGATCGCCGAGCGCAGCGGCGGGGCGTGGAAGCCCAGCCCGGGTTCGGTGTACCCGACCCTCCAGCTCCTGGAGGACGAGGGCCTGATCAGCAGTGAGAGCGAAGGCGGCAAGAAGCTGTTCTCGCTCACCGACGAGGGCCGCACGGCGGCCGAGGAAGGGCCGGACGCCCCCTGGGAGGAGGCCTCGCGCGGGGTCGACTGGGAGGCGCTCAGCGAGATCCGTCAGGCCGGCTTCGGTCTGATGGAGGCCTTCGGGCAGGTCTGGAAGACCGGCAGCAAGGAGCAGCGCGAGAAGGCGCTCGCGGTCATCAACGAGGCCCGCAAGAAGCTGTACCTGATCCTCGCCGACGAGGACTGAGTCCTACGACGGTCAGGGCGCCCCGCGGAGACATCCGCGGGGCGCCCTCGTGTGTCGGGGCCGTCCCGGGGTCAGGCCACCAGGCCGCCCAGCTTGCGCAGCGACTCGTTCAGCGCGGCCGTTCCCGAGTCCTTCAGCTTGCCCGCCATCAGCGACACGGCGGCGCCGGTGAACTCGCCGTCGATGCGGACCGTGGTGGCGTCGCCGTCGGGGGTGAGGGTGTAGCGGGTGGCGACCGACACCGCCATCGGGCCCTTGCCGCGGATGACCAGCACCCGTGCCGGTTCCAGCTCCGCGACCGTCCACTCGACCTCGGCCGGGAAGCCCATCAGCTTCATGTTCTCCTGGAAGGTCGCGCCCACTTCGAGGTTCTCGGGCCCGCCCTGGGGGAAGTTGGTGTGGGTCGCGTTCCACTCCCCGTACGCCGGCCAGTCGGTGAGCTGGGCCCACACCTTCTCGGCCGGTGCCTGGATGCGTGCCTCCGCGCTGACTTCGGCCATGCGACCACCTCTTCGTGTCGGGCAACTCGGGCTGCGGTGTCGCGGAACGTAACCCCAGGGCCTCGAACATTCAATACTGATGAACCGTCAGGGAGTGTGGAGGAATTCCCTCACGGCACCGGGTCGGCCCGTGCGCCGGTCGACGGGTACGTGGCAAGGCGGCGCGCCCCCTGCGGGTCGGGGCGGCCTGATCTCCTCCGTAAGGAGGAGATTTCGTCTGCCGGTGTCCGCTCTGCGTGGGACGCGAAAATGCTTCCCTCCGGCGATGACCCGGTGGGCCGGGGCTGATGGGGTGGGGATGTGCAACCCCGTATTCCCCGGCAGTCGACGCGTGACCAGGCGACGCACGGGACGGACGACGACCCCAGGCTCGACGCCGAGTCCGCGGCGGCGCTCGCCGCTGCCCGCCGACGGGCGGTGCGTGACGGGGACCGGCAGATCGACACCGCCCACCTCCTGCACTCGCTGCTGGAACACGACCCCCGGGTCCGCGCCGCCTTCGACGGCGGACCCCAGCTCGCCCGGCTGCTCGGTTACCTCGTGCAGCGCAGCATCGGCTACGGCCTGCGCTGGCAGAGCGGCGTCGAGGACTCCGGCGCGCTGCCCGTGGTGACGGACGTGCCCGGAGCCCTGCCCGCCGCCGCGGCCGCGGAGGA
This sequence comes from Streptomyces sp. NPDC096132, assembly GCF_044763345.1. NCBI lineage: Bacteria > Bacillati > Actinomycetota > Actinomycetes > Kitasatosporales > Streptomycetaceae > Streptomyces > Streptomyces sp. NPDC096132. The sequence continues at coordinate 132,391 of NZ_JBIWGA010000021.1, read as the reverse complement.
CACCCGTGCCCTTCCTGTCGCGACAGCCGTGGTGGGCTTCTCGCCCGTGGCCGCCGCCGCGCTGGAGCAGGCCTGCGCGAGTGCCGCCCGGCGCGAGGGCACCCCGGCCCGGGGAGTGGACCTGCTGGCGGCGATCGTCGCGGACCCGGAGGCCCGGGCCGTCGAGGTCCTCACGCACGCCGGCGTCGACGTGTACGAGCTGCGCGCGCGGATCGAGGACGGCCTGGAGGAGTACGCCGGGGGCGGCGAGGCCGCCTACTGAACCGGCCCGCTTCCCTGCTCCCTCCGACCGCCTTCCGGAACAGGCCTTCCCGTCCGCCCTCCGAGACAGGTGTCAACGGGGGTGACGGTCATGTCGTCGCCTGTCATCATGTGCCGGTGCGTACGTCTGTGAGCAGTCAGGGCAACCGCGGAAAGGGCATCGGGCTCGGTCTGGCGGTCGGGTCGGCGATCGCCTTCGGCGGATCGGGAGTCGCGGCCAAGCCGCTGATCGAGGCGGGGCTCGACCCGCTGCACGTGGTGTGGCTGAGGGTGACCGGCGCCGCCCTGGTGATGCTGCCGCTCGCCGTCCGCCATCGCGCGCTGCTGCGCAGCCGTCCCGCGCTGCTCGCCGGGTTCGGTCTGCTCGGCGTGGCCGGGGTGCAGGCCTTCTACTTCGCCTCGATCTCCCGCATGCCCGTCGCCGTCGCGCTGCTCCTGGAGTACCTCGCGCCCGCCCTGGTGCTCGGCTGGGTGCGGTTCGTGCAGGGGCGGCCGGTGACCCGCGGCGCCGCGCTCGGTGTGGTCCTCGCGGTGGGAGGCCTCGCCTGTGTCGTCGAGGTGTGGTCGGGGCTCCGCTTCGACGCCCTCGGTCTGCTGCTCGCGCTGGCCGCCGCCTGCTGCCAGGTCGGCTACTTCGTCCTGTCCGACCAGGGCAGCGACTCCGGCGACGACGTCCCCGACCCGCTCGGCGTGATCGCCTACGGCCTGCTCGTCGGCGCCCTGGTGCTGACCGTCGTCGCCCGTCCCTGGGGCCTGGACTGGTCCGTGCTCGGGCACACCGCCGACATGAACGGCACCGACGTGCCGGCCTGGCTGCTGCTCACGTGGATCGTGCTGATCGCCACGGTCGTCGCCTACGTCACCGGCGTGGTCTCGGTGCGCCGACTGTCCCCGCAGGTCGCGGGGGTGGTGGCCTGTCTGGAGGCGGTCATCGCGACCGTCCTCGCGTGGATCCTGCTCGGCGAGCACCTGTCGCCGCCGCAGATCGCGGGCGGTGCCGTGGTGCTCCTCGGCGCCTTCATCGCACAGTCGTCCACCCCTGCCAAGGGCTCCCCGGAGCCGGTGGCCGGCGGCACCCCGGAAAGGGAGCTGCCGACGCCCTCGACCGTCGCCTAGCGCGACGATCTCCGGTGCGCGACCGGCCGGTCCGCCGGAGTGTCGGCCAGTTCGACGAACCTCCGGGCTACGGCTCAGTCCGGCGGGCGCGACCGGGATCACCGATGCAGAGTGGTCCGTCGTCACCACTGCTCGCCGTGGCTGTCGCAGCCGGTCGGCCGGTCGGCCTGACGGCTCCGGGGCAGACGGCGTGGCGCCCTCGGAGGTCAGACGGTGCGGCGTCGTAGGAGGTGCTCTCGGGCCGCCGTGTCGCCCGGGCCGCCACGGGTCGCCAGGGCGGCCCCGATGCGGTCCTGGATTTCGGGTGCGCGATGGCCTGCGTACTTGAACTTCGCCCGTACGTCCTTCACTTCGAGGTGGATGCCCCGGATGCCGGAGAGCAGGCGGCCGTACGGTGCCTGGCCCACCGTTGCCCGGGCCGAGCCGCCCTCCGGCTGGAAGTGGTTCAGCTGGCGGTTGAGGAGGTCGGCCTTGGCGGCCGGGTCGTCCACGACACGGGCCGTGCAGCGGAGCTGGACCGCCGCGTAGAAGCTGGTCGGCGTGCCGTGCTCGGCCGGGCCGTCCGGGGGCGCCTGCCAGGGGCCGGGGACGAACACGTAGTCGTCGACCACGCTCAGCACGACCTCCGGGTTCGCCTCCAGAGCGGGCCAGAGCGGATTGGCGCGGGCCAGATGGGTGAGCGCCTCGCCGCGGGCGGCGTCGTAGGCGAAGTGCAGGGGCTGGACGAACGGCGGCTCGCCCGCGAGGCCGTTGACGGCCAGCTGGCCGAAGTCGTGCGCGGCCAGCCAGCTCTGCCACTCGGTGTCGTCGCGGGGCGCGTCCCAGGGGTGGACGAGCATCACAGCACCGCCAGGTAGTCCGGCAGTTCGGTGCCGGGGACGAGGTCGGCCTCGGGGAGCGGGGTGCCGTAGCCCTTGCGCAGGGGGACCACGCCGGCCCAGTGGGGGAGGGCCAGGTCCTCGGGCTCCTCGTTCACACCGCCGGTGCGGGTCTTGGCGGAGACCTCGTTCAGGTCGAGACGGATCACCGCGGTCGCCGCCAGTTCCTTCTTGTTGGCCGGGCGGGAGTCGGCGGCGCGGCCGGGGACGACATGGTCGACCAGGGCGTCGAGGGCGGCGCGCTTCTCCTCCGGGTCGGTGACGTCGTACGCGAGGCCGTGCACCACGACCGAGCGGTAGTTGATCGAGTGGTGGAAGGCCGAGCGGGCCAGGACCAGACCGTCCACGTGCGTCACCGTCAGGCACACCGGCAGTCCCGGGTCGGTCTGGCCCGCCATCCGCAGCGGGCGCGAGCCCGTGGAGCCGTGCACATAGAGGGTCTCGCCGACCCGGCCGTACAGCGTCGGCAGCACGACCGGCGCGCCGTCGCGGACGAAGCCGAGGTGGCAGACGTATCCCTCGTCGAGTATCGCGTGCACCAGTTCCTTGTCGTAGGAGGCCTTGTGCGCGGCACGCGTGGGGACCGTGCGGTCGGTCGCGGGGTACGCGGCGGGCTGCGGTGTCGGCTGGTGGGTCCCCTGCATTGGTGTTCTCCATTGCACTAGTGCATAATCTGCTTTGTGCTAGGAGAGTATCCGATCAAAGGTCGGCGCGCAGCAGACATTTCCGCGAGCATCGAGCGCGCGGTGGGCGAGGGTGCGCTGGAACCGGGCCAACTACTGCCACCGATGCGGGAGTTGGCGGTCGCGCTCGGTGTGAACCCGAACACCGTCGCGGCCGCGTACCGCACCCTGCGCGAGCGCGGGGTGATCGAGACGCACGGGCGCCGGGGCAGCCGGGTGCGGCCCAAGCCGGCCACCACCGGCCGCGAGAAGGTGCGCGTCGACGTCCCGGCCGGGGTCCGCGACCTGGCGGACGGCAACCCCGACCCGGCCCTGCTGCCCCCGCTCGCGGGCGCCTTCGCGGCGGCCGCCGAGCGGGCCGACCGGGAACCGGTCCTGTACGGCGCCGACCCGGTCGACCCCGAGCTGGCCCGGCTCGCCCGCGCCGCGCTCGACGCCGACGGCGTACCCGCCGGACCCCTCACCGTGGCGTCCGGCTCCCTGGACGCCGTCGAGCGGGTGCTGGTGGCGCACCTCAAACCCGGTGACGGGGTGGCCGTCGAGGACCCCGGCTGGGGGCGGACCCTCGACCTCGTCCCCGCGCTCGGGCTGCGCACGGTCCCGGTGGGCATGGGCGACGAGGGGCCGCTCCCCGGTGATCTGCGCGCCGCGCTGGAGGCGGGGGCCCGCGCCGTGCTCGTCACCGACCGGGCACAGAACCCCACGGGCGCGTCCATGAGCGCCTCCCGGGCGGAGGAACTGCGGGCCGTCCTCGCCGACCACCCCGGCACCCTGCTGATCGAGGACGACCACGGCCACGGCATCGTCGACCTGCCCCTGCACCCCCTCGCGGGCGTCACCCGCCACTGGGCCTTCGTCCGCTCGGTGGCCAAGGCGTACGGGCCCGATCTGCGGCTCGCCGTCCTGACGGGCGACGAGGTGACGGTCGACCGGGTGCGGGGGCGGCAGCGGCTGGGGCCCGGGTGGGTGAGTCTGCTGGTGCAGCGGGCCGTGGCGCGGTTGTGGGCGGACGGCGCGGTGGACGGCCACGGGGTGGCCACTTCCTACCGGCGGCGGCGCGACGCGTTGATGGCCGCGCTGGCCGAGCGGGGGGTTGCCTCTCATGGCCGGAGCGGGATGAACGTGTGGGTTCCCGTGCCGGACGAGACGGGGGTGGTGGCGCGGTTGCTGCACGCCGGGTGGGCGGTGGCGCCGGGGGCGCGGTTCCGTCTCGGTTCCGCGCCGGCGATCCGCATCACGGTGTCGACGCTGACGAAGGAGGAGATCGGCCCGCTGGCGGATGCGGTGGCCTCGGCAGTGGGGCCGTCACCGGCGCGGAGTTACGTATAGACGCAGGGTGAGTGGTCCCACCTCAAGGGGCGCGGGGAACCGCGCGACCGGCCACGACGGACCCGCACCCGTGAGTGCACCGCACCCCCTACGGTCTACGACCTGCCCCTCGCTTGAGTCAGCGCCGCCCCCGCCAGCACGATCACCGCCCCCACCGGTGTCGACCAGGTCAGCGACTCGCCCAGCAGCGCGACCCCCGCCCCCGTGGCGATCACCGGGATGAAGTACGTGACCATCTGCGCGGTCGTCGGGCCGACCTCGCTGACCAGGCCGTACTGGATCAGCAGGGCCAGACCGGTGCCGAGGGCGCCCAGCGCGGCGATGGCCAGCAGCGGCAGCAGCGGGAAGTGGGTCGGCACGCTAGTGAACAGCGGGGTGACCACGGCCAGCTGGAGGCTGGCGACGAACAGCTGGGCGCCCGTCATCGACAGCGCCGATCCTCCCGTTCCCGCCAGCGTGCGGCGGACGTAGATCCAGCCGATCGGGTAGCTCAGCGAGGCCAGCAGCGCCATGGCGGTGCCCCGGGCGTCCAGGCCGTGGAAGCCCTGCCAGGCGCCCAGGACCGTCAGGACGCCGAGGAAGCCCAGGCCCAGGCCCGCGACCCGGACCCGGGTCGGCCGGTCCTCGGACAGGGCGATCAGGGAGAGGGCCATGCCCCACAGGGGCGAGGTCGCGTTGCAGATGCCGGCCAGCGTGGACGGGATCGTCAGCTCGGCGTAGGCGAAGAGGGAGAACGGCAGGGCGTTGAGCAGGAACGCGGCGACCGTCAGATGCGCCCAGGTGCGCGCCCCGCGCGGCAGTCGCTCCCGCTTCACCACCATCGCGGCCGCCAGCACCGCCGTACCGAACACCAGCCGGCCCAGGGTGACCTGGAAGGGGGCGTAGCCGTGGGTCCCCACCTTGATGAGCAGGAAGCTGAAGCCCCAGATCAGCGAGAGCGCGCCGAAGCGCAGGCGCCAGTCGAGGGTGCGGCGGGGGCGGGTGGTGGTGGACGCGGAGGTGGGCATGGCGGTGTCGGTGACGGTGGTCATGACCGTAACGATGCTGGATCCTGACCACGTAGCACAATCGAGAATTCGCACCCGGTATCTCGTAGAATTGCTTACATGTTGAACCTGGAGCGCCTGCGCACCCTCGACGCCCTCGCCCGGCACGGCTCGGTCAGCGCCGCCGCGACGGGGCTGCACATCACGACCTCGGCCGTCTCGCAGCAGTTGGCCAAGCTGGAGCGGGAGGTCGGGCAGCGGCTCCTCGCCAAGCACGGGCGAGGGGTGCGGCTGACGGACGCCGGGCGGCTGCTCGCCGACCACGCGTCCCGGATCCTGTCCCAGGTCGAGCTGGCGCAGTCCGACCTGGAGGCCCAACGCGGGCAGGTGGCGGGGGAGTTGCGGCTCTCCGCGTTCCCGACCGCCGCGCGCGGGCTGTTCCCCGTCGCGCTCGCCGAACTGCGCAAGGCGCACCCCGGGCTGCGGCTGCGCTCCTGCGAGCTGGAGCCGGAGAACGGCGTGGCGGGGGTCGTCCGCGGCGATCTGGATCTCGCGGTCGTCCTGGACTGGTACAACAAGCCGATGCCGGTGCCGGACGGGCTGGTCAAGGCGCCTATCCTGGACGATCCCGCCGATGTCGCCATGCCGGCCGGGCATCCGCTCGCGGGCCGGGACGAGGTGGATCTCGGGGAGTTCGCCGAGGATGAGTGGATCACCTGGGGCGAGGGCGAGTTCTGCCACGAGTGGCTGATGTTCACGCTGCGTTCGCGGGGCGTCGAACCGATCGTCGGACACCGGGCGGCCGAGACCCACACCCAACTGGGCCTGGTCGCCGCCGGGTTGGGAGTCTGCATCGCACCGCTGCTGGGCCGCCACCCGGTGCCCGAGGGGGTCGTCATGGTTCCGCTCAAGCAGCGGGTGCGCCGGCATGTCTACGTGGTCTGGCGGGCGGACGCGGACCGCCGTCCGTCGATCCGGGCGGCGGTCGAGGCGCTCAAGTCGGCCGGGGCCGCTGTCGGTTGACCTACTGGTCTCCCAGCTTGCGGAAGTCCCAGGTCACGACCTTCTCCGGCTTCAGCCGCACCCACGCGTGCCGCCCGTCGTGCGGCATCGCGTCCAAGCCGAAGTTCTTGCGCGCGAACAGCGTCTCCACGGCGTCGAGTTCGGCGCACAGCTCCCCGGTGCGCGGGGCCTCGCCCACGAACTCCACGGTGCCGGACAGCTCGACACCCCGCAGCGACTCGTACTCCTCGCCCGTGTCGACCACGATCGCCACCCGCGGATCGCGGCACAGCTGTGTCCAGCGCTTGCTGCGCACGACCGAGTACAGCCACAGCGCGCTGCCGTCCCACAGGAACCACAGGGCGCTCACATGCGGGGCGCCGTCGGCGGACACGGTGGCCACCCGGCAGGTGCGCTGGGTGGTGAGGAACGCGTCCAGCTCACCCGACGTCATCATGATCTTCCGGCCCCGGCGCTGAGTGACGGTCATCCGGCCCCCTCTTCTTCTCTTGTCGCTGTTTCGCGTGTACTGCTTGTCCCGTACCACTTTTCTGACGCTTCGTCAGAAAAGCAAGGTTGCCGACACCAGGGGGAGCCGTGCCGTCGCCCGAAGAGCTCAGCGAACTCCTCGACCCCGCGTCCACCGTCCTGATCACGGTGGAGTGCCAGCGGGGCGTCGTCGGACCCGGTGCCGCGCTGCCCCGACTGGCCGCGGAGGCACGGGAGTCGGGAGCTCTCGGCAATGTCGCCCGACTGGTCGCCGCCGCCCACGCGGCCGGCGTCCAGGTCCTCCACGCCGTCGCCGAGCGCCGCCCCGACGGCCGGGGCGCCAACCGCAACGCACGCCTCTTCCGCGCCGCCGAGCGCCTGCCAGTCCAGCAGCTCACCGGCACCGACGCCACCCGCCTCGCGCCCCCGGTCGAGGCCGCCGAGCAGGACCTCGTCGTACGACGGCTGCACGGGCTGTCGCCGATCCAGGGCACCGACGTCGACGCCCTGCTGCGCAACCTGGGCTGCCGCACCCTGGTGATCACCGGCGTCTCGGCCAACGTCGCGATCCCGAACACCGTCTTCGACGCCGTCAACCGGGGCTACACGGCCGTCGTGCCGTCGGACGCCATCGCGGGGGTGCCTGCCGACTACACCCCCGCGATGATCCGCCACACCCTCGCATTGGTCGCCACGGTCGCGACCACGGACGAGGTGCTGGCCTGCTTCCGGCAGCCGGACGTCAGGCCAGGGTGATCGAGTCGCCGCTGACGGTGATCTTCACCTCGGGCAGCGCCTGCGTCGCCGGACCGCTCTTCACACTGCCGTCCTCGATCGAGAAGTTGCTGTTGTGACAGGGGCAGTTGATGACCCCCTCGGCGATGCTCTTCACCGCGCAGCCCTGGTGGGTGCACACGGCCGAGAAGGCCTTGTACGTGCCCGCCGTCGGCTGGACGACGACCACCTTCTCGGAGTCGAAGATCTTTCCGCCGCCCTCGGGGATGTCGGCGGTCGTGGTCAGCGCCGACCCGGCCGCGCTGTCCCCGCCGCCCGTGCCGCCGGTGCTCGCCGACTCGCTGGCGCCCGTCGAACCGGTGGACCCGGTCGTCCCGCCGGACGACGCCGACGAGCTCGAGGAGTCGTCGTCGGACCCTCCGCACGCGGTCAGCGCGACGGAAAGCCCCGCAGCTCCGGCGGCCGCCATGACGGTACGGCGGGCGGGTCCCGACGAGGACTGGAACGATGCGCTGGTCATGCTGGGGTTTCCCTTCGAGGGGGTGCATGGATCTGTCGAGAGGTACGGTCGGCGCGGGCGCCTTGTTCAGCGCCCGCGCCAAGTCCGGACAGTGTCGAGATATTGACCGGTTCGAGATCAGACCCGCGTAAGCCAGAGCTGTCGCGAAGCTGTCGGCCGCGGCCCCCGAGCCCCCAGTAACCTGGGGCGATGCTCAAGGAAGTCACCGCCACCCGCTACCTCACACCCTTGCGTGAGGGCGGCTCGCTGCCGGGGCTCGTCGAGGCCGACGACTTCGGGATCTACGTCATCAAGTTCACCGGCGCCGGACAGGGCCGCAAGACGCTCGTCGCGGAGGTCGTCTGCGGCGAACTCGCCCGCCGGCTCGGCTTCCGGATGCCCCGGCTGGTGACCGTGGACCTCGACCCGGTGCTGGGGCTCGGCGAACCCGACCCGCAGGTGCAGGAGTTGCTCCGGTCCAGCGGCGGCACCAACCTCGGCATGGACTTCCTCTCCGGAGCCCTCGGCTTCGACCCGCTCGCCTTCCCGGTGAGCCCCGAGGAGGCGGGCCGGATCGTCTGGTTCGACGCGCTCGTGAACAACGTCGACCGGTCCTGGCGCAATCCCAACCTGCTGCGCCACCAGGGCGACCTGTGGCTCATCGACCACGGCGCCACCATGATCTGGCAGCACAACTGGCCCACCGCCGAGACCTCCGCGGCCCGCCCCTACGACGCCTCCGACCACGCCCTCGCGACCTTCGCCCCGGACGTCGCCGGCGCGGCGGAGCGGCTCGCCCCGCTGGTCACCGCCGACCTGCTCGACGAGGTCACCGCGGAGATCCCCGACGTCTGGCTCGCGGACGAGCCGGGTTTCGAGACCCCGGACGACCTCAGGCGGGCCTATGCGCGGCCCCTGCTGGCCCGGGCGGCCGTCATCGCCGAGCGCATCACCGGCATCGAGGAGGGCAAGTGAGCGAGCACCACATCCACATGGCCGGGCATGTGACCGAGCGCCACATCACCCGGACGGGCCAGGGCGGCGGCCGGGACGTGTTCGAGTACGCCCTGCTGCGGGTCGTCCCCCGTGTCGAGCGCGGCGAGTGCATCAACGCCGGGGTGCTGGTCTACTGCCGCGCCCAGGCCTACGTCGGCGCCCGCACCCATCTCGACGAGGCGCGACTGCTCGCCCTGGACCCCGGTGCGGACGTGACCGGGATCAGGGCGGCGCTGTCGGCCGTCGAAGGGGTGTGCGGCGGCGGTGCCGGGGCCGGTCAGGCCGCGGGCGACGACGCCGGACGCCGGTTCCGCTGGCTGGTCGCGCCGCGCTCCACGGTGGTGCAGCCGGGGCCGGTGCACACCGGGCTCACCACCGATCCGGCGGCCGAGACCGGACGGTTGCTGGAGCTCCTGGTGAGGTAATGGATCACACCGGCGCCGTGTGGCGTTGACACCCGGTGCCAGGGCTTCTAGCGTCACGTCTGCCGAAGGTACTAAGCGGTCGCTCACCACTCGTGAACGGCCGGTGCTCACCGGGGCGCAGTCCAGGCCTCATCACTCGGGCTTTCTCAAGGGCGAGGAGAAACAGCAATGTCCACCACTGAGCAGCGGGTCGCCGTAGTCACGGGCGCGGCGCGCGGCATCGGAGCCGCCACCGCCGTACGGCTGGCCGCCGAGGGCCGCGCGGTCGCCGTGATCGACCTCGACGAGGCCGCCTGCAAGGACACCGTGGAGAAGATCACCGCGGCCGGCGGCAAGGCCATCGCGGTCGGCGCCGACGTCTCCGACGAGGCCCAGGTCGAGGCCGCGATCGCCCGGGTCGTCGCGGAGCTCGGCGCCCCGACGATCCTCGTCAACAACGCGGGCGTGCTCCGCGACAACCTGCTGTTCAAGATGAGCGCGTCCGACTGGGACACGGTCCTCAACGTGCACCTGCGCGGCTCGTTCCTGATGACCAAGGCCGTCCAGAAGCACATGGTCGACGCCGGCTTCGGCCGTGTCGTCAACCTGTCCTCCTCCTCGGCACTTGGCAACCGCGGCCAGGCCAACTACTCCGCCGCCAAGGCCGGTCTGCAGGGCTTCACCAAGACCCTCGCCATCGAGCTCGGCAAGTTCGGCATCACCGCCAACGCCGTCGCCCCCGGCTTCATCGCCACCGACATGACCGCCGCGACCGCCGCCCGGGTCGGCATGGGCTTCGAGGAGTTCAAGGCCGCGGCCGCCACCCAGATCCCCGTGGCGCGCGTCGGCGAGCCCGACGACATCGCCAACGCGATCGCCTTCTTCACCAACGAGGCCGCCGGCTTCGTCTCCGGCCAGGTGCTGTACGTGGCCGGCGGACCGCTCGACTAGGGGCCAGGACATGACAGTGGAACTCTCCGGCAAGGTCGCGCTCGTCACGGGCGCCAGCCGAGGCATCGGCTACGGCGTCGCCGAGGCCCTCGTCGCCCGCGGCGACCGGGTGTGCATCACCGGCCGCAACGAGGACGCGCTGAAGGAGGCCGTCGAGCAGCTCGGCGCCGACCGGGTCATCGGCGTGGCCGGCAAGGCGCACGACCTCGGGCACCAGGCGGCCGCCGTCGACGCCACGATGGAGGCCTTCGGCCGCGTCGACTACCTGGTCAACAACGCGGGCACCAACCCGGTGTTCGGGCCGATCGCCGACCTCGACCTCGACGTGGCGCGCAAGGTCTTCGAGACCAACGTGGTCTCCGCCCTCGGCTTCGCCCAGAGGACCTGGCACGCCTGGCAGAAGGACAACGGCGGCGCGATCGTCAACATCGCCTCCGTCGCGGGCCTGTCGGCCTCGCCCTTCATCGGCGCGTACGGCATCAGCAAGGCCGCGATGATCAACCTGACCCAGCAGCTGGCGCACGAGTTCGCCCCTCGCGTGCGGGTCAACGCGATCGCCCCGGCCGTCGTGAAGACCAAGTTCGCCCAGGCCCTGTACGAGGGCCGGGAGGCGGAGGCGGCCGCCGCCTACCCGCTGGGCCGGCTCGGCGTGCCCTCCGACATCGGCGGCACCGCCGCGTTCCTCACCTCGGAGCAGTCGGACTGGATCACCGGCCAGACGCTTGTCGTCGACGGCGGCATCTTCCTCAACGCCGGTGTGGGCTGAGTCTCACCTGTGACCCCGCACGGGCGCCGGTTCCTGGACGGAACCGGCGCCCGTGTCGACTCCAGGGGGCATCCAGGCACATGACAACGTCGTCACGTTTTCTCGCTGATCAATAACGCTTTCCTCTCGCAGGTTGAGCCTGCGTGGGCCTGCGGTATGGTCTGGCCACTCTTGGCATGGCTTTATCGAGGAGCGTGTGCGTGTTCAACCGGAACCGATCGTTGCAGCATGTGGCGGTGATCGCGTCCATATCCCTGGTGAGCGGATGCGGTCTTCTGGGAGACGAGAGCTCCGAGGACGCCGGACCGATCGTCGTGGGCACCACCAGTGCCCCGTCCACGCTGGACCCCGCGGCCTCCTGGGACAGCTCCTGGGAGCTGTTCCGCAACGTCTACCAGACGCTCCTGAACTACAAGCCCGGTGGAACCACCCCCGAACCCGACGCCGCCGAGAGCTGTGAGTTCACGGACACGACGAGCACCGTGTACAGCTGCACGCTGCGCGAGGGACTGAAGTTCTCCAACGGGCACACGCTGGACGCCGAGGCCGTCAAGTACTCGATCGACCGGATCAAGAAGATCAACGTCAACGGCGGCCCCGCGGGCCTGCTGGGCACTCTCTCCCAGGTGCAGACGAAGGGCGACCGCGAGGTCATCTTCCGTCTCAGCCAGCCCGACGCCACCTTCCCCCTGGTGCTCACCACGCCCGCCATGTCGATCGTGGACCCCGAGGAGTACCCCGCGACAGCGCTCCGCGAGGACGGGAAGATCACCGGTTCGGGGCCCTACCGCCTCAACTCCTACGACGAGGGCGAGAAGGCCGAACTCGTCCGCAACGACAACTACAAGGGCATAGCGGACCGCAAGAACGACGCCGTCACCATCCGCTACTTCCAGCAGTCGGACGACATGGTCAAGGCTCTCAAGAACAAGGAGATCGCGGTCGTCTACCGCGGTCTCGGTGCCTCCGACATCGTGGACATCGACACCAACCAGAAGGACGAGGGGCTCCAGCTGGTGGAGAACCCCACCACCGAGATCAGTTACCTGGTGTTCAACCCCAGCGACCCGTGGGCCGCGAAGCCCGCGGTCCGCAAGGCCATCGCCCAGCTCGTCGACCGCTCGGCGCTCGTGCACAACGTCTACAAGGACACCGTCGAGCCGCTGTACTCGATGGTCCCGGCCGGACTCATCGGCCACACCACGGGCTTCTTCGACGACTTCGGAAACCCCAGCGTGGCCAAGGCCAAGAAGCTCCTCACCGAAGCGGGGATCACCGAGCGCGTCCCGCTGACCCTCTGGTACACCACCGACCGCTACGGCTCGACGACCAAGCCCGCCTTCGAGGAGCTGAAGCGCCAGCTGGAGGACTCCGGCCTCTTCACGATCACCCTCAAGAGCCGCCCGTGGAAGACCTACGTCAAGGGCTACCAGGACGGCGAGTACCCGGTGTTCGGACGCGGTTGGTTCCCCGACTTCAACGACGCCGACAACTTCATCGCGCCCTTCGTGGGCGAGCAGAACGCGCTCGGGACCCCGTACAAGTCCCCCACGATCACCGGCAAGCTGCTGCCGGAGTCGCGCGCGGAGAGTGACCGCGCGGCGGTGAAGCAGCAGATCGAGGAGGCTCAGCAGATCTTCGTGGACGACGCACGGCTGCTGCCGCTGTGGCAGGGCAAGCAGTACGTGGCCGGCGACGAGGAGATCTCCGGTCTCGAGAAGGTCATCGACCCGGCGACCATGATGACGATGTGGGAGCTGTACCGGAAGACCAGCTGGTAGCGGCGGACTGTCAGTGGTCGCCTGTAGGTTCTGGTACCTGAAGTGACCGCACGACATAAGGACGTTGACGTGACCGACACCGCCATGCTGCCCGAGTCCTGGCGCGGGGTCCTGGGCGACGAGCTGCAGCAGCCCTACTTCAAGGAGCTGACCGAGTTCGTCGAGGAGGAGCGAGGGAAGGGTCCCGTCTACCCTCCGCGCGAGGAGGTGTTCGCCGCGCTCGACGCGACGCCGTACGAGCAGGTGAAGGTCCTGGTCCTCGGCCAGGACCCGTACCACGGCGAGGGCCAGGGCCACGGCCTGTGCTTCTCGGTGCGGCCGGGTGTGAAGATCCCGCCGTCCCTGCGCAACATCTACAAGGAGATGCACGCGGAGCTGGGCACGCCCATCCCGGACAACGGCTATCTGATGCCGTGGGCCCAGCAGGGCGTCCTGCTGCTCAACGCGGTCCTCACGGTCCGCTCCGGGGAGGCGAACTCGCACAAGGGCAAGGGCTGGGAGAAGTTCACGGACGCGGTGATCCGCGCCGTCGCCGACCGGCCCGACCCGGCCGTCTTCGTCCTGTGGGGCAACTACGCCCAGAAGAAGCTCCCGCTGATCGACGAGTCCCGGCACATCGTGGTCAAGGGCGCGCACCCCTCCCCGCTGTCGGCGAAGAAGTTCTTCGGCTCCCGCCCGTTCACGCAGATCAACGAGGCCGTCGCCCAGCAGGGCCACGCCCCGATCGACTGGACGATCCCGAACCTTCCGTAGGTGTGTGGCCACGCCGGGCCGGTTCCGTCATGGGCCGGTCCGGTGCTGCCTGAGCGGGATCGGCCGCCGGTGCGGCTAGCGTCGTCCCAGGGACGCTAGGAGGTCGCGGTGGCGGAGCGGCAGGGGCAGACGGCACAGGACGCTCTGCTGACGCGGATCGGGCAGACGGTGATGCTGCATCACGGCGGCGACCGGGAGGAGGCCCGCAGACGGTTCCTCGATCTGTGGGCCGAGGTCGCCGAGGACGGCGACCCGTTGCACCGCTGCACCCTGGCGCACTACCTGGCCGACACCCAGGACGATCCCTTCGACGAGCTGGCCTGGGACCTGCGGGCGCTGACCGCGGCGGAGGAGCAGAAGGGCTCCCGGGAGGTCCGGGCCCTGTACCCCTCGCTGCACCTCAACCTCGCGGCGGACTACGCCAAGCTCGGTCGCCCGGAAGCCGCCCGCACCCATCTGCGCCGGGCCCGCGGAGCGGTCGCCGTACTGGCGGACGACCGCTACGGGAACGACCTGCGGGCGGTGATCAGACGGATGGAACTGCAACTGGGGGACGAGCGGGAGTGAGCCCGCCCTAGCGGCCGTACGCCTGCTCGCAGATCACCGCCTCCGGGCTGTCGCCCCGCCAGCCGCCGTACTTCCTGCCCAGGGCGCACACATCGGTGTTCCGGTGCACCTCCGCCTCCACGTCCGGGATGTCGACGTGCGGCCGCGCGTGCCGTCGGGGGTCCGGGTGAGCGGGCCGGGGCTGCGCACGGTGGTGCTGCTGGTGCGAGTGGGACGACGGTGGCCGTTCGGCGGGAGCCGCTCCGGTGGCCGGCTGCCGCTGTCGTTGCCTCAGCGTCGTGGCCGCCGGTTTCCGGGACGGTCCGACCATCTCCAGTGCCTCGCGGGCAGGGGCCTGCACGACCTGTGTCCCGGCCAGGCCGTCCGGCCGGGGCGCGGACGGCGGGGACGGCACGGCGGCGGGCGGGCCCGGCACGGGCGGGCGCTGGACGGTGACGCAGCCGGAGAGGGCCGAGAGGGCCATGACCAGGAGCGTCGCGGTTGTCGTCGTCGTTCGATGCACCCGCGCAACTCTGGTGGTTCCGGCCGCGCGTGCCACCGCGGACGAGCGGAGGTTGCCCCGTACGGGTGATCTCGTCCCCCTCAGGGAGGGCGCGGGCCCGTCGGGGCTGACGTCACTCGCCAGTCGCGCCGTCGATGCGCTCGCGGAGCAGATCGGCGTGGCCGTTGTGACGGGCGTACTCCTCGATCATGTGCGTGTAGATCCAGCGCAGGCTGAACTGCTCCTGGGTGGACCTGGCTTTGCCCCGCGAGAGGTCGTCCAGCGCGAAGTCGGCCGCGCACTGCCGGGCGGCCGCTATCTCGGCCTGCCAGGTGGCGTACGCCTCCTCCCAGGTGTCCTCCTCGGTGAGGTGGAACTCGCCGTCGGGGTCGGCCTCGCTGTAGTAGATCGGGCCGGGGTCGTCGCCCTTCAGCACCGCGCGGAACCAGCTGCGTTCCACCTCCGCCATGTGCCGCACCAGCCCGATCAGGGACAGTTCGGACGGCGGTACCGAGGCCGTGCGGAGCTGGGCGTCGGTGAGGCCCTCGCACTTCCAGGCCAATGTCTGCCGGTGGTAGTCCAACCAGCCTTCCAGCATGGTGCGTTCGTCGGCGTTCTGGGCGGGCTCGGTGCGCTGAGTCGTCATCTCCGCATGATTTCTCAACGCGCCTGCCACGACCACGGGTTTTCGGCGCGGCGACGAGGGCGTTCAGCCGCCGAGCATCCCGGCCAGCAGCTCGCGCAGCCCCTCGCGGACCTCGTCCAGGCTCGGTGTCCGGCTGCCGAAGGACCCCGCCACGCAGGAGAACATCAGCCCGTCCGTCCAGGCCACCAGGGACAGCGTGTGCCGGTCCGGGGCGGTCGAGCCGGCCGCGGTGACCATCGCGGTCAGCTGTTCGCGGAACACGGCGCCCGCCGTGTCGTAGAAGGCGCGCAGTTGGGGGCGGCGGGTCGCCTCCAGGGCGAGTTCGTAGCGGGCGACGAGCAGGTCGCGGTGGCCGGTCAGGGAGCGGTGGACCGCCAGGGCCAGGGCGCCCGCCAGCGCGTCGGGGCCGCCGCTCGGGTCCGGCGCCTCCGACGTGGCCAGCACCCGTGCCTCCCGCTCGGCGAGCCGACGCACGGTGAGCCCCAACAGGGCTTCACGGGTGCGGGCGAGGTTGGAGGTGGAGCCCTGGGGGAGCCCGGCGGCCTCGTCGACGGCCCGGTGCGTCAGCCCGCGCATCCCGCGCTCGGCGAGCAGGGCCAGGGCGGTGTCGGCGACCAGGTCGGCGCGGGAGGGGCCGGGGGCGGGGGTGGTGCGTACGGACATGGGGTCAACCTACCGCCGAAACTACACCCGTAGTATGGTCGAGGCGTTGTCGCACTACAGGTGTAGTGGGAGCCGAGGAGGAGCCATGTCAGGCACACCGGCACAGCCCCAGTCCCAGTCCCAGGCACGCCCGTCACGGGCCGCCGTCGTCGTCGGCGGCGGGATCGGAGGCCTCACCGCCGCCGTGGCCCTGCACCAGCGGGGCTGGCGGGTCACGGTCCTGGAGCGGGCCGCCTCCCTCGCGCCCGTCGGCGCGGCCATCTCCCTGGCCCCCAACTCCCTGCGCGCCCTGGACGTCATCGGCGTCGGCGACGAGATCCGCGACCTGGCCGCCTGGCAGGGTGACGGCGGGCTGCGCACCCCGGCCGGCCGCTGGCTCTCCCGCTCCAGCGCGGCCGCGGCCGAGGCCCGCTTCGGCGGGCCCCTCGTCCTGCTGCACCGCGCCACCCTCGTCACCACCCTCACCGCGCGGCTCCCGCCCGACGCCGTCCGCACCGGCATGCCCGCCACCCTCGCCGACCCCGGCGACCCCGGCGACTCCGGCCGCCCGGCCAGGGTGCGCGTCCCCGGCGGCGAACTGGAGGCCGACCTGGTGGTCGCCGCCGACGGCATCCACTCCGCCGTACGCCGCGCCCTCTTCCCGGACCACCCCGGACCGGTCTACTCCGGCTTCACCACCTGGCGGGTCGTGATCCCGCTGCCCGGTGTGGAGTTCGCCTCGCACGAGACCTGGGGCCGCGGCCGGCTGTGGGGCTCGCACCCGCTCAAGGACGGCCGCGTGTACGCGTACGCCGCCGCCACCGCCCCGGCCGGGGAACGCGCCCCCGACGAGCGCGCCGAACTCCTGCGGCTGTACGGCGACTGGCACCGGCCCGTCCCCGAGATCCTCGCCGCCGCCCGCCCCGAGGACGTCCTGCGCCACGACGTCCACCACCTCGCCGAGCCCCTCCCCGCCCACCACCTCGGCCGGGTCGCCCTCGTCGGCGACGCCGCCCACGCCATGCCCCCGAGCCTCGGCCAGGGCGGCAACCAGGCGATCGAGGACGCCGTCGTCCTCGCGCACCACTGCGCCGACCTCCCGGCGTACTCGGCGGCCCGCCTGCCCCGTACGACGGCCATCGCCCGCAAGGCGGTGCGCACGGCGCGGCTCACCATGGCCGCGCACCCGGTCGCCGTCGCCGTACGCGACACCACGATCGCCGCGCTGTCGGCGGCGGGACCGGCGCTGTTCCTGCGCGGCTTCGACGGCATCGCGGACTGGCGGCCGCCACAGCCGCCGTATGCTGCCGTGGAAGCACGCGGTACGAGGTGAGGGAGCGCCCGTGAAGGTCGGCTGCATCGGACTCGGTGACATCGCGCAGAAGGCGTATCTGCCGGTGCTCGGCGCGCTGCCCGGGATCGAGCTCCACCTGCAGACCCGCACGCCCGCCACCCTCGAACGGGTCGCCGACACCCTCCGTCTGCCCGCCGAGCAGCGCCACCGCGACCTCGACGCCCTGCTTGCCGCCGGCCTCGACGCGGCCTTCGTGCACGCGCCCACCGGCGCCCACCCCGAGATCGTCGCCCGGCTGCTGGAGGCGGGCGTGCCGACGTACGTCGACAAGCCGCTGGCGTACCGGCTCGCCGACTCCGAGCGGCTGGTGACGCTCGCCGAGGACCGCGGGGTGTCTCTCGCCGTCGGCTTCAACCGGCGCTTCGCGCCCGGCTACGCGCAGTGCGCCGACCATCCGCGTGAGCTGATCCTCATGCAGAAGAACCGGGTCGGGCTGCCCGAGGAACCGCGCACGATGATCCTCGACGACTTCATCCACGTCGTCGACACCCTGCGGTTCCTGGCCCCCGCCCCGGTCGACGACGTGACCGTGCGCGCCCGCGTCGAGGGCGGGCTGCTGCACCACGTCGTCCTGCAGCTGTCGGGGTACGGCTTCACCGCGCTCGGGGTGATGAACCGGCTCAGCGGTTCCAACGAGGAGATCCTGGAGGTCTCCGGACAGGACACCAAGCGTCAGGTCGTCAACCTCGCCGAGGTGATCGACCACAAGGGCCAGCCGACCGTGCGGCGGCGCGGCGACTGGGTGCCGGTCGCCCGGCAGCGCGGCATAGAGCAGGCCGTGCTGGCCTTCCTCGACGCCGTACGGGCCGGCAAGGTGCTCAGTGCCCGTGACGCGCTGGCGACCCATGAACTGTGCGAGCGGGTGGTCCGAGCGGTGCGGGAGCGTTCCGGCGCAGCCTGATCGCCCGCGCCCCCTCCGTCAGCCCCAGCGCCACCAGCACCAGCAGGGCCCCGTGGACCGGCCAGTCGCCGTAGCGGACGTACGGGGTGACGCCGTCGGCGAGCGGGACGTCGTAGACGGCGGTGGTGCTCGCGTCCGTGCCCAGCCAGGAGCCGAGACGGTGCCCGCTCGCGTCGTAGACGGCGGACACCCCGGTGAGGGTGGAGTGCACGAAGGCCCGCCCGGTCTCCGCGGCGCGCAGCGCGGCCAGGGAGGCGTGCTGCTCGGGCGCCCAGCTCCGCTGGAAGGTGGAGGTCGAGGACTGGGCGACCAGGACGTCGGCGCCGTCGTCCGCGAGATGGCGGCTCATGTCCGGGAAGGCCGTCTCGAAGCACACCATCGGGCCGATCCGCAGCCCCGGCCCGGCGTGCATCACGACCTGCTCGGTGCCGCGCCGCCGGTCCTCACCGGCCGCCTCGCCGACGGAGGTCGCCCAGCCGAGCAGGGCACGGGCCGGTATGTACTCCCCGAAGGGCACCAGCCGCATCTTGTCGTACCGGACACCGGTCGGGCCGTCCGGGCCGACGAGGATCGAGCTCTTGTAGATGCCGGGCCGGTCCGAGCGGCGGGCGTCCACGTTGACGAGGATGTCGGCACCGGTGACCCGGGAGAGCTCCGCGATCCGCTTCGCCAGATCGGGCCGGTCGGCCAGGTCGTACCCGACACTGCTCTCCCCCCAGACGATCAGATCGACGTCCTGCCCGATCAGGCGCCGGGTGAGCTGCTCCTCGACGTCGAACCGGCGGTCCGGACCCTGCACGACACCCGGCTGTACGACGGCGATCCGCGCCCGTCCCTCGACATCGGGCTTCGGTGCCCACGCCCAGGCCGCCGAGGCGGTGGCCGCGGTGGCGACGAGCCCGGCGACGGCCGGCACCCGGGAGGCCGGAACCGAGACGAGCACGGCAGCGGCCACGTTCACCGCCACCACCAGGAAGCTCAGCAGCCACACCCCGCCGACCGAGGCGAGCCGCAGCGCGGGCTCCACCTGCCACTGACTGGCGCCCAGCATGCCCCACGGCCCGCCCAACCCCTGCCAGGAACGCACGAGTTCGACGGCCAGCCACGCGGAGGGGAGGACGAGGAGCGCACCGAGGACCCGCCCCCGGGTGAGGGCGCCCGCTTCGCCCGGGGTGACACCCGGGGCCAGGAAACGGCGGACCAGCCAGCCCCAGGGAGCCCACAGGACACCGAGCAGCAGGGCGATGACGAGCGTGAACACATGCAGGTTCGGCAGCAGCCAGTGGTGCATCGCCAGCATGAACCCGAACCCGCCGCACCAGCCGTCGTACGCCGCGCGCCGTCCGGTCGGCGCGGTGCGGGCCAGCAGTATCCAGGGGACGAGGGCGACGTACGCCCACCACCACAGGGCCGGCGCCGGGAAGGCGAGCACGGGCAGCGCACCCGCGAGGGCCGCGACGGCCGAGCGCCGCTTGGGGGAGGTGAGCCAGTGGCCGGACGATTTCATGCCGCGCCTCCTACCCGGTGGTGCCTCCAGTGTGCCGCGCCATGGACGATCTACGACAGGGCGCTTTTCGGCGGTCTGGCGCTTTACCGGGGGGCGACGGTCCCCTCATTCGCGCAGGCGTCTCATTCGGGCCGGCGTCTCATTCGGGCAGGCGCCGCCACTTCTCCTCGACGACCACCTCGCGCAGCCGCCATCCGTCGTACGTGCGCAGCAACGCGAAGGAGTACCGGCCCCCGCAGACGAAGTCGGGCGCACCGGCGCCGTTCCCGTCGCCGGCCAGCCGCATCGGATTGACGTAGTCGGCCCGGACCTGGGCGGTGTCTCCCGTGTCCTGGTCCAGGATCCCGAACCGTACCCGCCGGTTGACGATGAGATGCTGCCGCATCGAGAACACCCCCATGCTCTCCGCGAGCCACTCGGCGACGTTCCCCACGTCCCCCTCGATCCCGCCGGCCGAGCGGTAGTCGGCGCGACCGTCCGGCGTGAACAGTTCCCGGTACGCCGCCCAGTCGCCGTCGTCCACGGCCACCGCGTAGTCGGTGACCAGGCCGTCGACAGCCAGCCGGTCCATCACCGTGGCGAGCTCCACACGCTGCGTCATGGGCCGAGTGTTGGGCATGGGGGCCGCCCAGCCAAGGCCCGTGCGGCGACCCGGCGATATTCATACCGGGTACCACCCGCCCTGGTCTGCGCGAATTCCTGGCCGAAAGGTTCTTCGCGTGGGGCGTGTTCGGGGCCGACGATGACGGAACGTCATGTCCGGGCAGGTCGGGAGAGTTGATGGCAGCGCAGCGCCCTCCTCGTGAGGAGGAACCGAGCCACAAGAGTGTCCGCCCGGCCCGGCCCGCCCTCCCGAACCCCGCCGGCCGGTTGCCGGACGCCGGGCGGCTGTGTTCCTCGGATCCCGCGGGCATGCTCGCCCTCCAGCGTCTCGCCGGGAACGCCGCCCTCGGACAGAGCATCCAACGCGAGCGCGCGCAGGACGCAGGATCGGCGCGGACGTCCGTCCAGCGGTCGGTGCAGGACGTGCTGCGCGGCCCTGGGAAGCCGCTCGACCCCGCGACCCGCACCGACATGGAGGCCCGTTTCGCGGCGGACTTCTCCGACGTACGCCTGCACACGGACCGCGCGGCACAGGAGTCCGCGGCCGCTCTCGGCGCCCGCGCCTACACCTCCGGCAGCCATGTGGTCATCGGCGAGAGCGGTGCCGACCGGCACACGCTCGCCCACGAGCTGACCCATGTGATCCAGCAGCGCTCGGGCCCGGTCGCCGGCTCCGACCGGGGTGACGGGGTGCGGGTCTCCGACCCGGGCGACCGCTTCGAACGTGAGGCCGAGGAGCAGGCCTCGCGCGTCCTGGGCGGTGCCCCGCCGGCGCACCCGGGCCACGCACCGGACGGGCATGCGGGACACGGGCACGCGGGCGGGCCGGGGGCGGCGGTGCAGCGGATGCCGATGCCCGCCACCGCGGCTGCTCAGGAGGACCAGCGCCTCCAGATCGACGACCTCATCGCGATGTGGGTGCCGGACGAGGAGTTCGACCCCGACGGGAACCTCGTACGGGTACCGGATCGCGCCTACGCCGGTGCGCGGCAGGGCTACGGGACGGACGCGCTGCGCGTAGAGCGCACCGCCACCCTGCCCAGGGCCTCGGCGAGCCGCCGGGGCGGCTCCCTGCAGACCGCCTGGCAGGTCGAGTACCAGACCTCGTTCTTCGTCTACCGCGTGGAACTGGTCAACAGCGATCTCCAGCACAGTCACACGCTGATCAATCCCGATCGGTCCTTCCGTATCGTCAGGATGACCCCCAAGGGGTCGGGCGGCCGGTCGATGGGACGGACCTACCGGTTCGGCGACTACTGGGGCATCAACCCGGCGTACACGGGCGACCAGGACCCCCATGCCCTGGCCGGGCTGCGGAATCTGGACGAGGAGAACCGTGTCGGCGACGACACCGCCGGGCTCGTGCAGCTGCCCACCGACCCGAGCCAGCCGTTCGTCTTCTACAAGCGCAACATCGTCGACCCGAGCTTCACCTACGCGGACGGGAGTTCCCACAACAGCCGCCGTTTCCTGAGCGTTCCGAGCTTCGACCGCAAGGCGAACCGGGCCGAGGAGGCGGGGCGGGGCAAGCTCCGCAGCCAGGTCGGGCTGTCCAGGCCGCCGACGGTGGACCGGGCGAGCGCCGGGCGCAACCCCGCGGCGGCGATGGGCAACATGCCCGCGCACGGCCTGATGCCGCTGACCGGCCACGGGGGAGGAGCGGGGCGGCGCGCCTCGCACGAGTGGTGCCACCTCATCGGCGACGGCGACAACGGCCCCACCGATTTCCGCAACCTGGTGGTCGGTACCAACGCGGTCAACACGGAACAGCTGGCCATGGAGACGGCACTGCGGGACTATCGGACCCGCTTCCTCGGGCTCGGCTACGCGATCCGGCTGACCGTCGAGGCTCTCCTCGAACGGACCGAGGCCGCGTCGCCTGCCGTACCGGGCGGCCCGTACCACCAGGCGGACTGGATCAGCTTCATGATCGACATCGTCGAGGACCCCGGCCGCGGTGCCGGGGGTTCCCAGGTGGACGAGGCGGAGTCCGTGGTCGGGACGGTGCACCGGCAGATCATGGACGCGAAGCGCGGCACCATCACCGAGTCGGAGTTCACCAGCCTCCACCACGAGGTGCGCAACAAGCTGCGCGGGGTGCATGAGCAGCTGCGCGAACAACAGGAGCGCGGCCGGGCCTCACGCTACGGCTCTCCCATGTCCATCGGCTCCTGAGGCTGCCCATAGGGTGATCACATGTCTGCCCCGTTGAATCCCGCGAGAGCGCGGGCCGCGGTTCGCGTCTCGGCGCGCATTTCCGGTGAGTTGCTGCTGATCCTCGTGATGCTCACGGTGGCTCTGTGGGTGCTGGGCCGGATGTGGTCGGTCGTGTGGCCGCTCGTCGTGGCTCTGTTCCTGACGACACTGACCTGGCCGCTCACCCGTTTCCTGCGGCGGCGCGGCTGGCGCCCGGCTCCGGCCGCGTCCGTGGTGACCCTGCTGTTCCTCCTGGTCGTCGTGGGCATCCTGGCCCTGATCGCGGTGCCGGTGGCCTCCCAGTCCGGTGAGCTGACCGACGGGGTGGTGGCCGGCATCCAGAGGCTGCGCGAGTGGGCCGCGGGGCCGCCGCTGAACATCGGCGACGACCAGATCTCCGGCGCCTTCGACGCCGCGGTCGACCGCGTCCAGAACAGCGTCGGCAGCATGGTCACCGCTGTCGCCACGGGAGTGGGCACCGTCGTCAACGGCGTGGTCACGGCCGTCCTGGCGGTCTTCCTGATGTTCTTCTTCCTCAAGGACGGGCCGCGCTTCCTGCCCTGGCTCACCCGCCAGTTGCCCGGCCGGCTCGCCACCGACGTCCCGGTCGTGGCCCTGCGTGGCTGGGAGACCCTGGGCGCCTTCGTGCGCTCCCAGGCGCTCGTCGGTCTGCTCGACGCCGTCTTCATCGGTCTCGGCCTGTGGATCCTGAAGGTGCCGCTGGTGCTTCCGCTGGCGGTGCTGACCTTCGTCTCCGCGTTCGTGCCGATTGTGGGTGCGTTGTTCGCCGGCTTCGTCGCGGTGCTCATCGCGCTGGTGTCGAACGGTCCGACGGACGCGCTGATCGTGCTGGCGATCATCGTCGTCGTGCAGCAGCTGGAGGGCAATGTGTTCCAGCCCATGATCCAGAGCCGTGGGCTCGGCCTGCACGCCGCGGTGATCCTCCTCGCGGTGACTCTGGGCGGCAGCCTGGCCGGGATCGTCGGCAGCCTCCTCGCCGTACCGCTCGCCGCTCTGATCGCGGTGGTCTGGAACTACGTACGCGAGCAGCTGAGCGACCCTCCGCAGGATCCGGAACCCGACGAGTCACCGGTACACGCGCACGTGGGCTGAGGCTGCTGCGGTCCGCGGCGGGGGTGGACGGGCGGTACGCCGGTCGGCGTCGGCGACGCGAGCCCGCGTCAGGCCGCCGTGACCACCTCGCCGCGTATCGCCGCGGCCCACTCCACCACCAACAGCTCGTACTCCGCCCGCTCCTGGGTCGACAGCGACCCGCCGGCGCGCAGCCACAGGGACCGGATCCGCTCGTTCAACTCGGCAGCGGACCGCACGGAACCAGGGGCATCAGAATCGGGGGACATGGCGCAAGCGTAGGTGCCGCACCTGACCCTGCGCCATGGGACCGCTACGCGAACCGTTATGGGGTTGGTCACGGTTGATCGATCAACTGGCCGGTCCTGCCCGGGGGTTCGCCCCCGCCCGGCCGTCGGCCCCGTAGGCCCCGGCGGCTCAGCCCGCCGACTCGGCCGCGTGCGGGCTGAGCGCGCCCGTGGCGACGAGGGCGATGATCACGATGCCGAGGACGACGCGGTAGTAGACGAACGGCATGAAGGACTTGGTGCTGATGAACTTCATGAACCACGCGATGACGGCGTATCCGGACGCGAACGCGATCACCGTCGCGAACAGCGTCGGCCCCCACGCCACATGGCCGGTCTCCAGCGCGTCCTTCACCTCGAAGGTCCCGGAGGCCAGGACCGCGGGAATGGCGAGCAGGAACGAGTAACGGGCCGCCGCCTCGCGCTTGTAGCCCATGAACAGGCCGCCGCTGATGGTGGCGCCGGAGCGGGAGACGCCCGGGACGAGCGCGCAGGCCTGGCAGAGGCCGAAGATCAGACCGTCCCTGACGCCCAGATTCTCCAGCGTCTTGCGCTGCTTGGGCGCGCGGTGCTTCCCGCCGGTCTCGTCGCGCGCCGCCAGCCGGTCGGCGACGCCGATGACGACGCCGATGACCACGAGCATGGTCGCGGTGACCCGCAGATCACGGAACGGACCCTCGATCTGGTCCTTGAGCGTGAGTCCCAGCACACCGATCGGGATCGAGCCGACGATCACCAGCCAGCCCATCTGGGCGTCGTGGTCCTTGCGCATCGTCTTGTCGAACAGCGACTTCGACCATGCGGCGATGATCCGCCCGATGTCCTTGCGGAAGTAGATCAGCACGGCGGCCTCCGTGCCGATCTGGGTGATCGCCGTGAAGGCGGCGCCGGGGTCCTTCCAGCCCGAGAAGGCCGCGGTCAGCCGCAGGTGCGCGCTGGAGGAGACGGGGAGGAACTCGGTCAGCCCCTGGACGAGTCCGAGGATGAGGGATTCAAACCAAGACATGAGGTTAAGGAGTCCAAGTGCCGATCGGAGAGAGGCGACGGAGGCGACGGCCCGCCCGCGCGCGGTGATCACAGGTGTGCGAAGGGAAGCGTAGCGTTCCCGCGCGACAGGCCCGGCACAGGGGTTTCCCAGGCGGTCGGGAGAGGGGTTCCGCGGGCGATCGGTACGGACCTCCGCAGCCCGTCGGTACCTGCCGCTGCGCCCCGCCGCCACCATCCTCCACACCCCATCGGCACAGCCGTTCCCCGGGCGTCCGGGCCAAGGGCCCGCCGACCCGTGAACGAGCAGGTGCGCGCATGGTTGACCGGCCCCAGCCGGGCCGCATACGTTGCTGCCGAGCGGAAAGCGCTTGCTGTGTGTGCTTGCTGCTCCGTTGCCGCTCACATGGTCCTTCGGGCCGTACTCGGAGGAGTGCTGATCACCCCCATGCCCCCAACCACTCCGCTCGCCGGCCGTCCCATCCGGGCCGCCGTCATCGGCACCGGTGCCATCGGACGCGGCTCCCATCTCCCCGCCCTCAAGCAGCTCGCCGCCGAGGGCGAGACCGAGGTGGTCGCGGCCGTTGACATCGATGCCGCGGCGGTCGAGGCGTTCTGCGCGGAAGGCGGGGTTCCGCACGGTTACACCGACCTGGAGCGGATGCTCGCCGAGCAGCGCCCGGACCTGGTGACCATCTGCACCCCGCCGACCCTGCACCGCGAGCAGAGCGTGGCCGCGCTGCGGGCCGGTGCGTGGGTGTGGTGCGAGAAGCCGCCGGTGCCGACCCTCGCCGACTACGACGCCGTGGAGGCGGAGGAGGGGGTGGAGAGCGGGCCGTACGCCTCGATCGTCTTCCAGCACCGCTTCGGCTCCGGAACCCGGCATGTGCGGCGGCTGCTCGCCGAGGGGGCGCTCGGCCGGCCGCTGGTCGTGCACTGCCAGACCACCTGGTACCGCGACACCGCCTACTACGCCGTGCCCTGGCGCGGCCGCTGGCAGACCGAGGGCGGTGGACCGGCGATGGGCCACGGGATTCACCAGATGGACCTGCTGCTGGACCTTCTCGGGCCGTGGAGCGAGGTGCGCGGCATGGCCGGGCGGCTCGTCCACGACGTCGAGACCGAGGACGTGTCCACCGCCCTGCTCCGCTTCGAGAACGGGGCGCTGGCGACGATCGTCAACAGCGTCCTCAGCCCCGACGAGGTCAGCCGCATCCGCATCGACTGCGAGCGCGCCACCGTCGAGCTCACTCACCTCTACGGCCACTCCAACGCCGACTGGCGCGTCACCCCGGCCCCCGACGTCCCCGGCGACGAGGTGGCCGCGTGGCGGGACTTCGGCGCGGACGTGCCCAGCTCGCACCTGGCGCAGCTGCGGGAGCTGGTCGCGAGCATGCGGGCCGGTGAGCGGCCGCGCAGCAGCGGCGCCGACGGGCGCACCAGCCTGGAGCTGATCACCTCGCTGTACAAGTCGGCGTTCACCGACTCGACGGTGAAGCGCGGCGAGATCGGCCCCGGCGACCCGTACTACACGGCCCTGCACGGCGGCGCCCCCGGCTGGGCGCCGGGCACGGTCACGGTGGGCGCGGAGGTGCCGGCATGACCGGCGATCTGCGGCTCGTCCACGCCCACGGCGACCGGATCACGCTGACCGACCCGGCGACCGGCGTGGAGCTGCTCGCCTACGTCTACCGGCCGGAGGCGGCCTGGGAGGCGACGAGGCCGTACATCCACCCGCTGCGCACGCTCGCGGGCGACGTCGTCACCGACTACCGGCCCAACGACCACCGCTGGCACAAGGGCCTGTCCCTGACCGCCTCCCACCTCTCGGGCGCGAACCTGTGGGGCGGCAACTCGTACGTCCACGGCGAGGGCTATCTCGCCCTCCCCGAGCGCGTCGGCTCGATGGCACACGTCGGCTTCGACGAGGTCTCCGCCGACGGCGGCCGCGCCGTGATCGCCGAGCGACTGACCTGGCACCCGCACAGCGGCGAGCTGTGGGCCGAGGAGGCGCGCCGGATCGAGGTGCACGACGTCGATCAGGAGTCCGGTTCCTGGGCGCTGACCTGGACCAGCGCCATCACCAACCGGCGTGACGAGCCCCTCCGCTTCGGCAGCCCGACGACCGCCGGACGCGAGCTGGCCGGCTACACCGGCCTGTTCTGGCGCGGCCCGCGCGCCTTCCGCGACGGCCGGATCATCGGCCCCGAGGGCGAGGGCCCCGACCTGATGGCCTCGCAGAGCGCCTGGCTCGCCCTCTCCGGCGAGCACGACGGCACGGACGGCCACGCCACCGTCGTCTTCGCGCACGCCCCCGAGAACGACCACTCCGGCGCGCACGGCACCCACCCCGCGCACTGGTTCGTCCGCAACGAGCCCTTCGCCGGCATCGCCCCTTCCTGGGCCTTCTTCGACGAGCTGGAGCTCGCCCCGGGCGACACGCTCACCCGCCGCTACCGCGTGATCGTGGCCGACGGAGTCTGGGAACGGGAGGAGATCACCAAGTACCTGGAGACGCGTCCGTGGTGACCGCGTACGAGGGGCTGCCGGGCGGCGTCGCCGTCTCGCACCTGTGCGTGTACGACTGGCCCGGCCCCGACGGCCTGCAGGGCGGAACCCCGCACCTGCACCTGACCTGTTCGGAAGGGTACGTCGTCACGGGCGGCCGGGGCGCGGTCCAGACCCTGACCGCGTCCGGGTACGAGGTCACGCCCCTGGCACCGGGCACGGTCGCCTGGTTCACGCCGGGCACCGTCCACCGGCTGGTAAACGAGGACGACCTGCGCATCACCGTCCTGATGCAGAACGGCGGCCTCCCGGAGGCGGGCGACGCGGTCCTCACGCTGCCCCCCGAGTACCTCGCCGACCCGGAGACGTACGCCGCCGCGACCACGATCCCGGCCGACGCCCCGGAGGAGGAGCAGGCCCGGATCGCCCGCGCCCGGCGCGACCTCGCCCTGGAGGGGTACCGCGCGCTGCGGGAGGCCCCCGAGGGGCTCGCCGCGTTCCACCGGGCCGCCGCCGCACTCGTACGACCCCGGCTCACCGAGTGGCGCGAACGCTGGCGGCGCGGGGCGCGGGCGGCCGCGGAGACGACGGGGGAGCAACTGGACCGGCTGGCGGAGGGCGATGTCTCCCACCTCGCGGCAGCCGTCGTACGGGCCGAACAGCCCGCCGCGCACGGGAAGTTCGGGATGTGCGGGCGATTGGACGTGTACCGGCCGCCGGGGTGATGTCACACCCCGGGTGCAGAATGCGGAACATGACGCACCCCTCGACCGACTGGTCCCGGCTCACGCACGCCCTCGGGCCCGCGGACGACATCCCGGTCCTCTTCGCCAGGCTCGACGGAGGGCCGGGGGACAAGGCGGTCTTCGACGAGATCTGGGGGGTCCTCCACCACCAGGGCAGCGTGTACGGGGCGAGCTTCGCCGCCCTGCCGCTGCTCACGGACATCGCCACGGGACGGGCGCCCGGCAACCGGGACGACGCGCTCTCGCTGGCCGGCTTCATCGTCGGCGAGGCCGGTCCCGAGGAGCGGGCCCGGTACGAGGGCGTGATCGCCGAACTGCTCGCGGTGTGCCGGGAGTGCCTGGCGAAGCTGTCGGCCGACGATCCGATGGAGTTCCTCTACCTCACGCAGTTCCTGCTGGCCTTCGAGGGCGTGCCCTTCTGGGGATCGGAACTGGTGCGGCTGCTGGAGGAGTTCGAGGCCGAGTGCCCGCACTGCGAGGCGTACACCGTCGTCATCGTGGGGGAGGACGTGGACGACTGCCGGGCCGAACTGCATCCGGCCGACCCCGCCGAGCTGACCGGGACCGGCGCCCGGCTGCACGCGATGTCCCTCGCGGCGGGCCAGACCGAAGCGGCTCGCTGGCTGCTCCGCCTCTTCGGCGGGGTGACCTGCTCCGAGTGCGAAACGGTGTTCGACCTGGCGGAGAGCGCCGCCAGGGCCTGAGTCCTAGCCTGGTGTCATGGCGACGGTGCGGGTCGGCGGCGTCGAGGTGGCCTATCAGCGCGTGGGACACGGGCCGCCCCTGGTGTTCGTGCACGGGGCCGGGGTCGACGGGCGTATGTGGCTGCCGCAACTCGCCGGTCTGGCGGACGAGTTCACGGTCGTGGCCTGGGACGAGCCCGGAGCCGGGCGGTCCTCGGACCTGCCGCAGGGCTTCCGCCTCGCGGACTTCGCCCACTGCCTCGCCGCGGTGATCGAGGAGCTGGCGCTCGGCCCGGCCCAGGTCGCCGGTCTGTCCTGGGGCGGGACCGTCGTGCTCGAGTTGTACCGCCACCACCCGGAACTGGTCAGGACGCTGATCCTGGCCGACACCTACGCGGGCTGGAAGGGGTCGCTGCCGCCGGAGGAGGTGGCGGCCCGCGTGGAGGGGACCAGGCGGATGCTCGCGGTGCCCAGGGAGCGGTTCGATCCGACCTTGCCGGGGCTGTTCGCGGGTGACCCGCCCGTCGCCTACGTACCGCTGCTCGACGCGATGGCGCGGGACGTCCGGCCGGAGACGCTGGGGACGCAACTGTTCATGATGGCCGAGGCCGACGAGCGCGACCTGCTGCCCGCCGTCGCCGTTCCGGTGCTGCTCCTGTGGGGCGAGCTCGACGTGCGCTCCCCCCTGGGGGTCGCCTACGCCTTCCGGGAGGCGATTCCCGAGAACGATCTCGTGGTGATCCCGGGCGCGGGGCACGTCAGCAACCTGGAGGCGCCGGAGACGTTCAACCGGGCCGTGCGCGAGTTCTGCCACGCGCACGCGTGATCCGGCCCGTCGCCCGGGCCGCCGACTACGCGGCTGTCGGGCCCCCCGCGGTCGGTCCTGCCACCGTCCACCCCGGTGCCTGCGGATGGGCGCTGAGGTCCTCGTGACGGACCGGGGCGGCGCAGGAGGAGCAGGTGACCACCGGGACCAGTTCGTTGCCGCAGACGTGCTCGATCACCATGGGCCGGTCGTCGTCCGTGTGGAGATGGCGGTCGCCCCAGGCCATGAGGGTCATCAGGACCGGTTCCAGTTCCAGCCCCGCCTGGCTGGGCCGGTACTCGAACCGCTGCGGGCGCTCGCTGTAGGCGCGCTTGGTGAGGATCCCGGCGTCGACGAGGCGGCGCAGCCGGGTGGCCAGGATGTCGCGCGGGGCGCCGATGTTGCGCACCAGCTGGTCGAAGCGGCCGTTGCCGAGGCACACCTCCCGCAGGACGAGCAGGGAGTACTTCTCACCGACGAGGGCGAGGGCGTCCGCGATCGAGCAGGGGCGCGGCTGTCGGGAGTCCTTGGAGGCGGCCATGCGGATCAGTCTAGGGGAGGGTTGGAAAAGCAAACCCAAGTGGGTTGGATTTTCCAACCCGCTGGTCTACGGTGGGTTCGGATTTCCTACTCACCAGTAGTCGCCCAGTAGTCGCGGAGGCCCGCACATGCGTGACGCAGTCATCGTCGAAGCAGTACGCACCCCGATCGGCAAGGGCAAGCCGAACGGCTCCCTCGCGCACGTCCACCCCGTCGAACTCCTCGCCCACACCCTGCGCACCCTCGTCGAGCGCTCCGGCGTCGACCCCGCGCTGATCGACGACGTCATCGGCGGCACCGTCGACCAGGTCGGCGAGCAGGCCATGAACACCACCCGCTACGCCCTCCTGTCGGCGGGCTTCCCGGAGACGGTCCCCGCGACCACCGTGGACCGGCAGTGCGGCTCCTCCCAGCAGGCCGTGCACTTCGCCGCGCAGGGGGTCATGTCCGGTGCCTACGACCTCGTCGTCGCCTGCGGGGTCGAGTCGATGAGCCGCGTGCCGATGTGGTCGAACGTGCCGCCCGGCAAGGACCCCTTCGGCCCCGGCGTCGCCGAGCGCTACCCCGAGGGCCTCGTCCCGCAGGGCATCAGCGCCGAACTCATCGCCGCCAAGTGGTCCCTCACCCGGGAGCGGCTGGACGCGTTCGCCGTGTCCTCGCACCACAGGGCCGCCGAGGCGTGGCAGAAGGGCCTCTTCGACGCCGAGGTCGCGCCCCTGGACGGGATCTCGCGCGACGAGTGCGTACGACCCGGCAGCACCCCCGAGATCCTGGCCGGGCTCAAGCCGGCCTACTACGACCCGGCGTTCGCCGAACGCTTCCCGCAGATCGAGTGGAACATCACCGCCGGCAACGCCAGCCCCGTCAACGACGGCGCCTCGGCCGTGCTGATCACGTCCGGTGAGACCGCGGCCCGGCTCGGGCTGCGCCCGCTCGCCCGGCTGCACAGCTTCGCCGTCACCGGCTCGGACCCGCTGCTGATGCTCACCGGCGTGATCCCGGCGACCGAGAAGGTGCTGCACCGGGCCGGTCTGCGCCTCGACGACATCGACCTGTTCGAGGTCAACGAGGCCTTCTCCAGCGTCGTCCTGGCCTGGCGTCAGGAGACCGGCGCCGACCTCGCCAAGGTCAATGTGCACGGCGGCGCGATCGCCCTCGGCCATCCCCTCGGCGCCAGCGGCACCCGCCTGACGACGACCCTCGTCCACGCGATGCGCGAGCGGGGCGCCCGCTACGCCCTGCAGACGATGTGCGAGGCGGGCGGGCTGGCCAACGCGATGATCCTCGAATCCGTCTAGGGGGTGCTGTGCGGGACTTTCACCACACCCCCTAGCAGGTGCCGGCGGTCACCGTCCGCGCAGGTGGTGGCGCTTGCGCCAGGCCATCACCGCGCCCGCGACCGTCGGCAGGGCGATGGACGCCAGAGCGATCAGGAAGACCGGCGACGTCGGGGTCGAGGCGCGGGCCCCGGCCACGACATAGGCGGCCGTGTTCGGGATCGAACCCAGCGCGGTCGCCACCAGGAAGGACGTCCACCCCATCCGGGAGACGGCCGCACAGTAGTTCACGCCCCAGAACGGCAGCCCGGGGAACAGCCGCGCCGCCAGCATCGAGCGCATGCCGTGCCGGCTCAGCTGGCCGTCCGCCGCCTTCAGCAGCCGCCCGCGCAGCAGGGGCCGTAGCGCGTCCTGCCCCAGCACGCGGCCGAGACCGAAGGCGAGCCCGGCGCCCAGGACGGTACCCGCGAGCGCCGTGCCCAGACCCACCGCCGACCCGAACAGCGCCCCCGCGGCCAGGTTCAGCAGCGGCCGCGGCACGAACGCGACGGTGCACAGACCGTACGCCACGGCGAACACGAGCGCCGCCGTGGCACCGCCCAACTGCGGTGGCCAGCCGTCCGCGAGGAGCTTCTGCGGCTCGAAGAGCAGCACGCTCGTGCCGGCCGCCGCGAGCAGCGCGACCAGCAGCGAGAAACGGGACCAGGGCGACAGCAGCACTCTGCCGAGGCGCGCCGGGGCAGGGGCGGGCGCCGCGGTGGTGACGAGGGGCACGGGAACGACGAGCTCCGTGGCGGCGGCCCGGGGAGAGGCCGTGGCGGTGCCCCCAGAGCGGGTGGTGGCATCGAGCATCCCGCGACAGTAACGGACGGACATGTGTGATCGCCGTATGGTTCGTCTCATGACCGTCACAGGCGCGGGCGCCCTCGACGTGCCGCACAGCGTTCTCGCCGACACCGTGCTGGAGCGGCTCACGGCCGCGTACGCGGGCGCGGCCGACCCCGACCGGGCGGCCGCCATGCGGGCCTACATGAAGGACGTGGCTCCCTTCCTCGGCATCCCCACCCCCGAACGCCGCGCCCTGTCCCGCACCGTCCTCGCCGGCACGCGCCGCCCCGACGAGGCCGACTGCACGGCCGTCGCCCTGCGCTGCTGGGCCCTGCCGCAGCGCGAGTACCACTACTTCGCCGTCGACTACCTGCGCCGCCACGCCGGCCGCTGCTCGTCCGCGTTCCTCCCGGTCGTCCACCGGCTGATCACCACGACCTCCTGGTGGGACACGGTCGACCTGCTGGCCGCGCACGTCGTCGGCGCCCTCGTCGCGGCCGACCCCCGCCTCACCACCACCATGGACACCTGGATCGCCGACGAGGACCTGTGGGTCGCCCGCACCGCCCTGCTCCACCAGCTCCGCTACAAGGACCGCACCGACACCGGACGCCTCTTCGCCTACTGCCTGCGCCAGTGCGACCACCCGGACTTCTTCATCCGCAAGGCGATCGGCTGGTGCCTGCGTGAGTACGCCCACACCGACCCGGAGGCCGTCCGCGCCTTCCTCGCCCGCGAGCAGGGGCGGTTCGCGCCGCTGACAGTGCGTGAGGCGCTGAAGAACATCGGCACCGTCGGCTAGTCGGCCCGAGGCCCCTCCGCCGCTCCCTCGCGGGTCACCGTGAGGTGGCTGTCGATGTAACGCGCGAGGATCAGCCCGTCCTGCGGGTCGTCGGCCTGGAAGGAGACCCGGCGGAGCAGGAAGATCTTGTCGAGCGCGATGCCCTCGCGGGCGAGGACGAAGACGAGGGCCAGGAAGGCGGACCGGGCGTTGCCGTCGTCGAACGGGTGGAAGAAGCAGACGTCCAGACAGGCGCGGGCGGCACGGGCGGTCAGGGGGAGCGGCCGGTCGCCGTGCGCGGCGCTCTCCGCCAGGCAGGCGTCGAGTCGGGCCCGGGTGTCCGGGCCGATGCCGTAGCGTTCCCGGCCCCTCTTGGCGAAGGCGGGCAGGTTGCGGAAGTCCGGCGGCCCCGGTGTGCCCAGGACGTGCCGCTGCCAGCCGCGCAGCAGCTCGAAATCGAGTACGGCGCCGCGTGCCGCGTCGGCCCGCACCAGCTCCAGCGCGGCGAGGAGACCCTCCGCGCGGGCGGTGTCCAGGGCGCCGTCGAAGGCGCGGATGTCGTCCGCCGCGCCGTCGCAGGCCGGAGTGACCGGCCCGTCCTCACCACTGGCCGGCGCCTCCCGCCACGGCACGGCGTCCCGCACCGCGAGCCAGCTCTCCAGATGGTCCGGCACCGGCGCGGGGGACCACATGTCGTCGTCCGGCCGCAGCGACCCCGCCATCCGCTCCGCCACGTCGTCGACCAGCACCCGGTCGGGGCCGGTCCAGCTCTCGAACCGTCCGCCGACGGCTTGTTCGACCAGCTTCCGTGCGGCGTCGGGTGCGATTCCCCAGCGGCTGAGGAACCAGGTGAGCACCTGATGGCAGTGTCCGTACCAGCCACTGCCGCAGCCGGTGCGGTCGGTCACCTGGAAGATCAGATTCCGGGCGGCGCACTCCCAGAGGATGCGCTGGTCGTCGACCGTGGCCAGGTCCAGCGGATACGCCTCGAACCGTCCGGCGAGACTCTCCAGCCACCCACGCCACTCGCACAGCGCCGAGACGACCCGGGTGAGTGTCTCCTCCGGGGTGGTGACCGAGTGCGGCGGACAGCACCAACTCCCCACCGGGCCCCCGTCGAAGTCCCCTTCGTCGAGCGCCCAGCGCCAGCCCACGGCCCAGAGTCCGTAGTGTTCGACCAGGGCGTGCGACATGGCGTCGGCCCACGGCCGGGCCACGTCCCAGTCCCAGTTGTGCATCACGCGGTCGGCCGGCGAGACGTCCGGTCGACGGGGCACCCGCGCGGCCGGCCCGAGCGAGCGCACCACCTCCGCCGCCGAGGCGCTGTCGAAGGGATGACGGGCGGGATCCACCTCGTCCCAGCTCAGATGGCGCGGGGCCAGCTCGACGATCACCACGCAAGCCTCCGCGCCCACCGGCGCCCGATCAACCGAATTACGCCCGCCCGAAAACCATTCGACGCCGAACGAACCGTCGGCGATGATCGGAACCATGTTCCGGTACGCCTTCGTCCTCGCAGCATCCGCCGTCGCGGATGCTCCGAAGGCTGCCGTCCCGCTGTTCCCGGCCGCTGTCGACGGCGCCCGAAGCTGACCCTCCCCGGATCGTCCGGCGGACCCCGCAGGGGGAGGGTCGGCCCGGTCTCCCGGGGTCCCCACTTCCTACGGACACGCTTCGAGGTACAGCCATGCCCAAGACCGCGTACGTGCGCACCAAGCCGCATCTGAACATCGGCACCATGGGGCACGTCGACCACGGCAAGACCACCCTGACCGCCGCCATCACCAAGGTCCTCGCCGACCGCGGCGCCGACAGCACCACCGAATACGTTTCCTTCGACCGCATCGACCGCGCCCCCGAGGAGGCGGCGCGCGGCATCACCATCAACATCGCGCACGTCGAGTACGAGACCGACACCCGGCACTACGCGCACGTCGACATGCCGGGCCACGCCGACTACGTCAAGAACATGGTCACCGGCGCCGCGCAGCTCGACGGGGCGATCCTCGTCGTCTCCGCGCTCGACGGGATCATGCCGCAGACCGCCGAACACGTGCTGCTCGCCCGGCAGGTGGGCGTCGACCACATCGTGGTCGCGCTCAACAAGGCCGACGCGGGCGACGAGGAGCTCACCGACCTGGTCGAACTGGAGGTCCGCGACCTGCTCACCACGCACGGCTACGGCGGCGACGCCGCGCCCGTCGTACGGGTCTCCGGGCTGAAGGCACTGGAGGGCGACCCGCGCTGGACGGCGTCGATCGACGCGCTCCTCGACGCGGTGGACACGTACGTGCCGATGCCGGAGCGGTATCTGGACGCGCCGTTCCTGCTGTCCGTGGAGAACGTGCTCACCATCACCGGGCGCGGGACCGTCGTCACCGGTGCCGTGGAACGGGGCACGGTACGGGTCGGCGACCGGGTCGAAGTGCTCGGCGCCGGGCTGGAGAGTGTCGTCACCGGCCTGGAGACCTTCGGGAAGCCGATGGAGGAGGCGCAGGCCGGGGACAACGTCGCGCTGCTGCTGCGGGGTGTGCCACGGGACGCCGTCCGGCGGGGGCACGTGGTGGCGGCGCCCGGCAGCGTCGTGCCGCGACGGCGGTTCTCCGCGCAGGTGTACGTCCTGTCGGCGCGCGAGGGCGGTCGTACGACCGCGATCTCCACCGGGTACCGACCGCAGTTCTACATCCGCACGGCGGACGTCGTCGGGGACGTGGACCTGGGGGAGACGGCGGTGGCGCGGCCCGGGGAGCGGGTGGTGATGACCGTCGAGCTGGGGCGGGACGTGCCGTTGGAGGCGGGACTGGGCTTTGCGATCCGTGAGGGCGGGCGGACCGTGGGGGCGGGGACCGTGACGGCCGTTCTGTGAGGGTGGCCGATGTGGGCGGCTGACGTGGGTGGCTGATGTGCGTGGGGGACTGCCGGCCGGTTCGTGGCCGGTCGCGCAGTGCCCCGCGCGCCTCTCGGGGTGCCGCGGTCCAGGCACAATGAACAGGTGGAGTCCATACCCGTCACCCGCGCCGTCGACCACGGCACCGCCAAGCTGATGCCCGATGTCGATCGGGAGCGGGCCTGGCTGCTGACGGTCGACGGGGCGCCGCAGTCGTACGTGGACCTGGACGCGCCCACGCATCTGGAGTTCGAGTACGCGCAGCGGCTCGGGCATGTGCTGGACACCGTCGCCGAGGCGGGGCGGCCCCTGGACGTGCTGCATCTCGGGGGCGGGGCGCTCACCCTGCCCCGGTACCTGGCCGTGACCCGGCCGGGTTCCCGGCAGGACGTCGTCGATGCCGACCGGGGGCTGCTGGAGCTGGTCACCGAGCATCTGCCGCTGCCCGAGGGTTCGGGCGTCGCGCTGCATGCCGCCGACGCCCGGGCCTGGCTCGAGGGGGCCCCGGAGGACTCCGTCGACGTGCTCGTGGCCGATGTGTTCGGCGGCTCCCGGGTTCCCGCGCACCTCACGTCCCTCACCTACGCCCGGGAGGCCGAGCGGGTCCTGAAGTCGGACGGCGTCTACCTCGCCAACCTCGCCGACGCGGCGCCCTTCGCCTTCCTGCGGTCCCAACTGGCCAACTTCGCCGCGGTGTTCGAGGAACTCGTGCTCATCGCCGAGCCGGCCGTCCTGCGCGGCCGCCGCTTCGGCAACGCGGTCCTCGTCGCCGCGCACCGGACCGTCGACGTGACCGCCCTGGCCCGCCGTACCGCCTCGGACGCCTTCCCGGCCCGGGTGGAGTACGGACCCGGGCTGCGGCGGTTCATCGGTGACGCCCGTCCGGTCCGGGACGAGGACGCCGTACCGTCACCCGAGCCGCCCGACGGAGCGTTCGGCATCGGCTGAGGCCGAGGCTGAGGGGCCGGCCTACGGGACCAGGTCCCGGTCGGTCTCCGGATCGGGCTCAGCGTCCGCGACCGGCGTGCCGTGGGTCACCCGCTTCGTACGGCGCGTCAGGTTCCGTACGTCCGGCACGCACAGGACCGCGGCCGTCACCAGGACGACCAGCGTGGCGCAGCCCCACAGGGAGGCCGTGCGCCCGAAGGCGGACTCGGCCGGCCCGGCGAGCGCCGTCGCGACCGGAACCAGCGCAACCGAGCCGAACCAGTCGTAGGCGGAGACGCGGGAGAGCTTGTCTTCGGGGATCTCCTGGTGGAGGGCACAGCACCCCTGCGAACGTAACCTCTTTGTATGGCTGACGACTTGGTACAGCGAGCGCACTGGGGGAACCTCGAAGGGCAGAACTGGGCCGGTCTGGCCCGTCTGTCGACCGAGGAGGCTGAGGGCGAACTCTCTTCTGACGACAGCTTAGAAGGGCAGTCCCGCCCCAGGTTCATAACCGGCAGGGACATCAAGAGCACCGAGGAGCAGGAGAGGGACGGCCGACAGTTCGTCGAGAGCCGAGGCGGACGGTACGTGTACACGTACATGGAGCCGGACACGTCGGCATGGAAGCGCCGGCGCGTGCGTCTGCCGGACGGCAGCATCGGGTACCGCGTTGTACGGCCTGTGTACGAGGGCGCGTTGGAGGACCTGAAGCAGGCCAAGGCCCCGAACGGCGAGCGCATTGACGGACTGATCGTCTACGACATCGACCGTCTGACCCGCGACCCCCGGCACCTTGAAGACGCGATCGAGACCGTGGAGCACTACCACCGGCCGATCATCGACATCACGGGCACCCTGGACCTGTTGACCGACAACGGGCGCGCCATGGCGCGTGTGGTCGTCGCCATGGCCAACAAGCAGTCCGCCGACACCGCACGCCGAGTGCGCCGCAATCACAAGGCGAGGCGGGACCGGGGTATACCCGTAGGCGGCACGCGCCCGTTCGGGTGGCAGGAGGACAAGCGCACTCTGAACCCGGCCGAAGCCAAGCTCATACGGAACGCCGCCAAACGCATCATCCTGGGTGTCGAGTGGCATGCCGTCGTTGCCGAGTGGAACCGCCAGGGAGTCACCACCTCGAAGGGCAACGCTTGGACATGGATCGGACTCAGGGACATGATGCGGAACCCGCGTCTGTGCGGATACCGGTCGCATGTCGTGATCGAGTTCGACCCGGAGTCGGGCCGGGAGATCAGACACCTGAGGATCGCTCACGACGACAAGGGGAACCCGGTCGAGGGTCAGTGGACGTCCATCTTGGCAGTGTCCGAGTGGGAAGCGATCCAAGAGATCATTGGTGACGGCCCCATGCGAGGAGGCGGCCACAACGCCCGCGTGTACCTGGCATCCGGCACTCTGCGCTGCGGCAAGGACGACTGCGGCGCACCGCTACGTGCCATGAAGGCGGCACCGAGCCGACGCAAGCCTGAGGGGTACTTCTACTACGTCTGCCCGGCTAAGACCACGGGCAAGGGGTGCGGTGGAGTCAAGATCCCGGGGCCCGAGACGGACGAGCTGATCGGGAAACTCGTGATCGCGAAGTACGAGGAAGAGGCCGCCCACAGGGAGGCGGTCAAGGCGCCTCAGGAATGGTCGAAGGAAGCCGAACTGAAGATCGTCCACGAGGACATCGACGACCTCAAGAAGGCCCGCCGGGAGAGGAAGATCAGCGCTGAGCGCTACTACTCCGATCTTGCCGAGTACGAGGCCGAGGAGCAGCGCCTCAAGCGGGAGCGCAACGCGTGGCAGCGTCAAGCTCTCGCGGACCAGGGCGAGCCCGTGGACATGGATGAGGAGTGGCACAGGGAAGGGATCACGCTGGCTGAGCGTCGGTCGTACGTCGCACGGACGCTGACAGCCCTGGTCGCGCTTCCCGTGGGGAGCGGACGCCGAGTGCCGTTGCGTGATCGGCTAGTTCCGGTGTGGGCAGAGAACTGATGTCGCGCTCCACGGCAGTTGCCGCGGAGCGCGAGGCAGGCCGATCTCGGCAAGGTACGGCCGGCGAACGCATCCTCGACGTCGCACTATGCGCCTCATGCGCCGTTCACCACGTCCAAGCGCCCTTCCGCGTCACGAGCTACAGCGCCAAGCTGACCCCAGTCTCCGACGCTGAGAGTCAACGTGACGCAGAGCCCTCCATCTACCAACACAGACAACGCACTTGACGCAGCCCTTGCCGACGTACGTGCTGAGATCGGGCGTGCCGAGACCATTGCTGGCGCGCTGCTGACCGGACTGGGTATTCCGTTCGCCGTGCTCGTAACCACAGTGCCGGGTAAGAAGATCGGAACAGCACCTGCCGTATTGCTAGGCATCGCCGGAACAGGCCTCGTCGCAGCCATGCTCGTCGTTCTCCTAGTCGTACGACCACACTTCAGCGGGAGGCCCTACGGGACCTACAGGCTGTGGGCTGAATGCACTCAACAGCAAGTACGAGAGGACGTGACGACCGATCGACGCGCAGAACTGATCATTGCGCTTTCGCAAGCGGCCAAGCGCAAATATCGTGGTCTGCGCCTATCTGTCGACGTCACGATCATGTCGCTGACGCTCATGGTGATTGCAATGGTCTTGGCACTTACATGACCAATCCTCGGCGGGGCCGATTGGCCGTGGCAGGGGCTGGCGCGTCTCACGGCGATGCTGGCGAACCCCATCACGCGTGGAGACCTCCACGCCCATGGTGGCGTTCATCCGGCGCCACTGGGCATCAGACCAGCCGGGGGACCTGCGCGCGTGCGCCCGAGCCCAAGCCATGTCCAGATCTTCTTCAGCGTCACGCTGGCCCGGCACTCAACCCCCGTCTGTCCGCCTCGAGTTCCTCTCTCGCAATCTCGCGGTTGGCGGCAAGGTCCTCGGCAACGCCGACAGCCAGCAAGGCTGCGCCGGGGGTGTGGCCAGAGCCGACGTAGCGCCAGTGGCGTTCCGTGATCGCGTCAAGGGTGTCGTCCTGGCCCATGTGGTGCGCGCGTTCGGCACGGAGTGCTGCGTAGGTGGTGGAGTACGCGCGGGATTTGGTGAGGATGTGGCCGCGGTAGCCGAGGGTGTGGGTCCAGGGGCGGAGGCGGAGGGGTTCGTACTCGGGGAGGCCACCGAGGCGCCAGCAGGTGCGCATGAGGGTGCGGACGTGTGGGCCGACGGGTGCCGTGGCGATCTCGGCCCAGGTGGTGAGTGGGTGGTCGAGGCCGGCGCCGGTCTCGCTGGCTCCCTTGGTGACGTATTTGGCGACGTAAGCGGCTACGGCGTCGTCGTCCGGGCCGTCGCCATTGGTGTGCAGCGGACGGGCGTCGACCTGATCGCCCCAGCTCAGGGTTAGCTCACCCACGGCCAGGGTGTGGGGTGTGTGGACTTGGATGCGTCGAGCGGAGGCGCGTACGGCGTGGGTGAGGAGGTCTGTGGTGGCCCAGGCCGGGGGTTCGTCGTCGGGTCCGTTCGGGCCGTCGAGGCGGACGACGGCATGGACGTGGACGGCCGCCCGCTTCTGGTACTCGGCGACGCGGGCGAAGGAGAGCCGGGCGTGATCGGCGAAGCGGGACTGTACAAGGCCGGCGAAGGAGGCGAGGCGCCGCCGCACGCCGATGACGAACCGGTCCCACAGCTTGGAGGCGTGCGCGTGCCAGAGAACGTGCGCCGTGTATTCGTAGCAGTCGGGGCAGAGCGGTTCGCCGACGACCGGGGCATCCGGGGCGTGGAGCAGGCCGCAGCCGAGGGGCCGCCCGTGTTCGCAGGTGCCGCCGTCACGGCGGGGGCGGCACCGTTCGCCAGCGTGGTGGACCGGTCCGAAGGACGGAGCGGTCAGGGTGACGAAGAGGCGGGGGCGGTGGCGGACGGTGGCGGGGACGTTCTTGCCTCCGAGGAGGCCCGCGCGAACGAGGTGGTAGGTGTCTCCGGCGTGGAGTCGGGAGCAGGCGGGGCAGATGGTTGCGCGGCGGTTGCGGCAGCGGACGAGGAGGCGTTCGCCGGGTTCGTTGCGGGTGTCGTAGTGGTGGAGGATCTCGCCGGTCGTGCCGTCCAGGGTGGTGGTCGAGCCGGTGAGGTGGACGGGGTGGGCACATCCGCCGGTAGCGGTGATCTGCTCCAGCCAACGGGCGAATTTCGGGTCTTGAGCGAGGCGGATGGCGTCGCGGTCGGTCTCGGGAAGCTGACGCAGGCGCGCCGCGCGGGCGAGGGCAGCGCGCCTGTCAGCCGGGGTGAACTGCGGGGTGATGGCGGTGACCTTCCAGGGTGGGCCGCCGAAGCGGCACGGATGTGGGTGGGTGGCGCGGGGTCGGCCATGGGAATTGCTCCTTGCAGATCGGTCGGGTGGGATGGGTTCAGCGGATGGTGCCGGTGCCCCGGCAGATGCGGCAGCGCCGGATGCGTCCGGTCCAGGTGCGGCGGGCGCCGTCGCCCTTGCAGTGGGGGCACCTCACGCGAGGCATGGGCATGTCGGGGGTGTCCTTTCTGCTCAGGTGTGGGAGAAGCCGCTGATGAACCAGGTCACGAGTCCGTGGATGGTGAAGATCACGGGGGTCTGGCCGAGGTAGATGCCGAAGAGGCCGACGCAGACCGCTTCCCAGGCGCGCACATCGCGGGAGCGGACGAGGAGGACGGTGATGATCCCGAAGATCACCGCGAACGTGAACGCCGTACCTTCGCTGATCACTTCGACTCTCCTTCCAGCGCCGCCAGGGCGCGGGTGGCGAGGGGCAGGTCCGGGGTCATCGCGCCGTACTTGCGGGCCGTGGCCACGGCCTCATCGGTGGGGGTGAGATGGGAGCGGGCCCGGCTCCAGCCGCCGTCCGGACCGGTACACACGGCCACCCCGCGCTCTTCCGGTGTGATCGCTTGGGCGACGGCCACGGCGTCCTTGTTGAGGTCGCCGAGGGTCATTTCTGCCGTGCCGGGGTCGTTGACCCGGTGGCAGATCCGGCCGCCGAGCTGGGCACGCAGGGCGGTGACGCCGGGGCCGAGGTCGGAGCCGACGCGTTGGCCGGCCACGACCAGGTGGATGCCGAGGGCGGCGCCGAGCTGGGCCAGCCGCAGCAGGAGCGTGGAGCACTGTTCGGCTTCCGCCTTGCTCTCGCGGGTGCCGTCGGACAGGTACAGTTCCGCGATCTCGTCGACCAGGACCACGACCGGCACCGGCCGGAGCTTGTCCGGGAGCTCCCAGACGGAGCGGACCCCAGCCGACCGGCACGCGCTCATCCGGTCCTGCATGTCGACCACCAACGCGGACAGCACGGCCACCGCTTCACGCCTGCACGTGGCCAGCGCGCTCAGCCGTCCTGCGAAGAGGCCGAGTTCCATGCCGCCCTTGCAGTCGATGCCGACCAGGGCGACCCGCTGCGTGGCGAGTTGGGTGATGAGCCGCGCCAGCAGGGTCGACTTACCGGACCGGGTGGCCCCGGTGATCAGCCAGTGCGGGACCAGGCGCAGGTTCATCACCCACGCCCCGCCCGTCTCCAGCGCGCCGATCAGCGCCGAGAGGAGTTCGGCCGGAGCCGTGGCTAAGCCCGGCCGCTCCAGCGGATCGCTCGCCATCGCGGTCAGCAGCACGAGGCCGCGTTCCGGCGAGGTGACCCGCACCGCGTGAACCTTCCACGCGTGCACGAACGCATCCGCCGCCTTCAGATACGTCGCCGGGGTCTGTCCCGCATGCAGCCGCACCAGCACCGACAGCCCCATGGGAGTGACGTGCGGGAAGGAGCAGCGAGGAGCCACCGGCCGCACCGGATCCCCCTTGACCAGGAGGTGACCGACGAGCGTGCGCGCCGGGAGCTGCGACACCGCCAGGTCGTTGAGCACGGCGACCCGCCGCCAGGTGGACACCACACGACAAGCGGTGAGCGGGTAGCCGACGAGGTACCAGTGCCAGACCGGCCGGTGCCGGCGCACCAGGTCACCGGCCACGAGCATCCAGGCGAGCACGGC
Organism: Streptomyces sp. NPDC096132; assembly: GCF_044763345.1. Classification (NCBI taxonomy): domain Bacteria; kingdom Bacillati; phylum Actinomycetota; class Actinomycetes; order Kitasatosporales; family Streptomycetaceae; genus Streptomyces; species Streptomyces sp. NPDC096132. The sequence goes on along the minus strand of NZ_JBIWGA010000021.1, from coordinate 89,544 downwards.
CAGGGCGAGGGCGATGATGTACGGCTCCATCACGCCTCACCGCCCTTGCGCTGCGCAGCCGGGGTGGCGGGCACGGGCGTGATCGCGTCGGCGCGGAAGCTGACGCCGTGCCGGTCGCCCATCGACCACATGAACGCCACCAGCCCGGTGACCTTGACGATCTGTCCTTCCTCGATCCCGGTCGGCTCACCGCTCACGGCGATCTCGATGACGGAGATCCGCCGCCGGTCCTGCCGCACGGTCACCGCCACCGTGTAGACGGGGTTGCCGTCCCGGTCTTTCTTCACCTCCTGCGTCTCGGAGTTGCTGATCTTCACTTCCGGCGCGATGGCGCACCGCAGTACGCCCAGCCGCGCCGTGTCCACGGGAATGGACTGCATTTCTTCGGCCTCCCTGGCCAGTCACGACGCCAGACTTCTCCTGACGTCACTTGTCCTTACGAGTGATGAGTGTGGAGTGCTGTACGGCGAGAGTGCAACTACTTATGCTGACGAGTGACGCCGCGCGTGCGACGTGCCTATGACCCCGACCCGTCGGAGATGCCCAGATGTCGGAGATCCAGCGCCCCGGAGCCCTCTACCAGCAGGTGGCCGCCGCCATCCGCGAAGCGATCCTCAAGGGCGAGTACGAACCCGGCGCCCCGCTCCCCTCCGAAGCACAGCTCATGGAGCGCTACCAGGTATCGCGCCCGACCGTCCGCAACGCCGTCGCCGCCCTGCGTGCCGAAGGGCTCATCGACGTCCGCCACGGCAAGGGCAGCTTCGTACGCTCCGACAGCGGACCCGTCACCGGCGTTTCCCGCTACGTCGGTAAGACGTCGGCCGGGCACTTCGTGCTGTACGGGGTGGCCGCATGGCAGCAGACCGAGGAGCCGAGTACCTACCGCACACACGCCAACGAAGCCACAGCCCACCAGCTGGAACTCAAGGTGGAAGACGCACTGTTCGGCTGTGACCGGCTGCTCGTCGACCCGGCCACAGGGGGACGCGCGATGCACCGCACCCTGATCCCCTTCGCCACGGCCGAAGCCGTCCCCGCTCTCGCCGAAGCACCGGACGCCGAACCCGCGACGCTCTACGCCACGCTGACGAAGGCCGGGCACAAACTGTGGTGGTCCGAGACCGTACGGGCCCGCATGCCGCTGCCCGACGAGCGCACCGCCCTGCGCCTGCCCGACGCGACCCCGGTCCTGCACGTCTCCCGCGTCACCTGTGGCACCGACGACCAGGCCCTGATCCTCGAAGAACTCCGCATCGGAGCCGACCGCACCGAACTCACCTACCGGATCACCGCCGACAAAGAGCCCACCCGGCGCCGCCCGGCGTGATCGCCAACGGCAATCGGTCGAAACACTCTTCACTTCCTCAAGGGCGCGCCTGCGGCGCGCCGGGACGCCTGGCCGCCCCGGCCGGGCATGCGGCGTGACCGCCGGTCCCGGCCGAGCGCCGGACGCCCCACACGACCGCACGCCCGAGGAGTCGAGACGACGACCGGCAGTCGAGGGCCGGAGCCCACGGGGCCGGGGGTCGCCGGCCGGAGAGACTTTAGGCAGCCACCATGGGGCGAGCCTCGAAGAACAGGGGGCCAATCGGGCACAACCGCGGGCAGGTGCACCACCTGCCCGATTCGCCGGGCGAGCGTAAGGCCCCCTGTTCACTCGCCCCATGGCAGCTCCCGCCCAAAGTCTCTCCGACCGACGACCTGCCCACGCGCACGACCCACCGGCAGAAACGCCCCTCACAACACACCACCGTCACCATCAGTGAGCCTCCCCAGGAGCCCCGCGAGCCGGACCGCCGCACTGGGCAGGCCCACCAGCCGCACCAGCCCGCCCCCGTTGTCGTTGGTCGCAGCGACGGCCCTTAACTCGGACGGCTCAAACTCCGCAGCGAGGAGAGCAAGGTTCACTTGATCGGCAGCCTCACGCGCCACGCGCCAACCCGCCATGTAGTCGACGCCACGCACCCACAGACCGGACCCCAGGCCCGACGTGTCGTCCAGTCCCTCACCCGGCCAGCCCTCACCCAAGCCGCTCACCTGTTCCACCCCTACCTTGATCTAGATAACGGATCGTCAACTCTCTTTGGTCCAGGGCAGATGCGCAGCACGAAGACCCCGGTACCATCAGGCACCGGGGATCTTCGTGTTCCCCAACCGGGCCACCCTTCGCTTTCCAGGGCTGATGGGGTGGCCCGGTCTCGGTCTTAGGTTGTGAAGCGTGGCCCCTGAGCACTGAGTGGGGATCTCAGCGAACCGTCCCAGGAGCCACGCCCCGTTCGCCGGACGAGCTACCGTCCGGCACCCGGCCGCCGCGTACTCGTCAGAGAGCGAGACGCGCAACGACAGCCGGAGATCATCAAGTGGGCAGCCCCCGTGCCCCCGAGCCGAGATCGAGGCGGCACCACACCGTCTTGCCTCCCCGGTCTTCCGGCGTCCACCACACCGCCGCCGCCAAGCGCTGCACGATGAGCAGCCCTCGGCCGCTGTCAGGCAGGACCGCCTCCGACAGCTCTTCCATCAGGCCCGGCCAGAACGTGTCGCCCAGAGGCAACAGTGGCGGCGACGCGTCCTCATCCGCGACCCCGATGAACAGCCACTTCGGCCACACCTTGAAGTGCACATCGACACGACGGGAGCCGCCAGGGCGAGTCAGGGAGCGTTCCGGCACCACGTGGTTCACCACGTTCCCGACCAGCTCCGACACGATCAGCCGAGCGTCGTCCACCATCGCGCCGGCGCCCACGCCCCGGAGGAACTCGGTCGTCTGGTCACGCGCGACACGCGCCGCGTTGCCGCAATCCGCAAAGAGCGTCAGCGTCAGGTAGTGCCCGCCGGACGAGGGATCCGGCGCGGTGAACCAGTGTGCATACGCATCCAGTTCACTCGCTAAGTGCGCGTGTGATCGCGCTCTTCTCGAGTCCATGAACGGGTCCCGTCTCAAGTCACGTTTGCCGAGGCCGTCCCGGCAGGGTGACGAGAGTGCACCCTTCAACCCACCTGCCGCTCCCCCCTCTTGGGGACCCCCCTCACCGGTACACTCGGAGTTAGGACGTGAGTGCAGATCGAGAGAGCCGATCTGACGAAGAGCGTCAGGTCAATCACGATGGGGAAGTGAGATGGCCGAGGTAGCACCGACACCGGCAGCTCTGCCGCCACACGTGCTCGAACGCGCGGACGTGCGGTCAGCGATCGCCAACCACGACTTCGGCGAAGTCTTCAGACTCGCCAAGCTCCACGGCCACATCAGCTACGCCAAGATCTCCGAAGCCGTCGGCTACAAGCGCGAACACATCGGCAAGATGGCCCGCCCCGAGACCGACGGCAAGGGCGTCCGCCCACGGATCACGCAGTACTTCAAGATCCTCGAAGTCGTCGATGGACTGCGCATCCCCGGCCATCTCGCAGGACTCGCCCCCCGGCCATGGGAGTTGGAACGACCGGCGACCACATCCCCGACCGACGACCCCAGCACCCTGATCGCGCAGGGCGGAGCCGGTCTATGGGACATCGCCGAGATGCTCCGGCGCACGGAGATGTCCAGCATCAACAGTGCCGCCCTGGAGTCGATCGAACAGGGCATTGACCAACTCGCCCGCGCGTACCCGTACGCCAATGCCGACTACCTCCACGACCGCACCCGCAACGGCCTCCAGTACGTCACCAAGCAACTCGAAGGCCGGATGACCCTCCGCCAGCACCGGGAACTACTCGTCGACACCGGATGGCTCTTCCTGCTGAACGCGTGCGTCCAGTACGACCGAGGCCAGCGCGAGGCCGCAAACCTCAGCAAGGCCGCAGCACTCCGCATCGGCCAGGAGACAGGGCACGGCGAGATCATGGCGTGGGCGTGGGAGATCGAAGCGTGGTTCGCCCTCACCCAGAGCCGTTGGCAAGACATGCTCGAAGCCGTCGAGGCCGGCCACGTCGCCGACCAGACCCATTCCGTCGGCGTCCAGCTCTACGCACACAAGGCACGAGCCGCCGCCCGCATGGGAGACGGCCGCCTGGTCCGAGACTCCCTCGATGCCGGCCGCGCCCGTCTGGACCGCCTACCGCGCCCAGACCACCCCGAACACCACTTCATCATCGACCCCGACAAGTGGGACTTCTACGAGATGGACGCCTACCGTCTCCTCGGAGACGACGAACGCGCCGCCGCCCACGCCCGCTCAGTCATCCGCATCAGCACAGGCCCCGACGGCACCGAGATCTCCCCCATGCGGGCAGCCGAAGCTCGCCTCACTCTCGGAGTTGCCGCCGCCCGCACGGGCGACATCGAAGAAGCAATCGGCATGGGGGCTGCCGCGCTCGAAGCCGATCGCAAGTCACTGCCGTCTCTACTTTTAGTTGCCGACGAGCTGGACAAGGAACTACGCGCCAGGTACCCACGTGAGGCATCCACGCGTGATTTTCACGAGCGGGTCATGACCATTAAGCGAGGCGCCGCCACACCCGAACTTCCGTTCTGAAGTAACGGCATGACGCAAAGTCTCTCCAAGGGCTTCACTCGAATGCTGATTCAGGAATGCGAGTGCGGGTTGGTCATGTAACCCTGACGGCATGAGGAGACAAGTCCACGTTGTCATCCACGCACCAGACGGCCGTGGTCTGCGCACTGTGAGCGTTGACGGACAAGCCATAGGAAAGACCTGGTCACTCAGAGGCCTGAAAAGGATTCTGCGGAAATCCGGCTTTTCGTACATCGATCTCGATAATCCAGGTCACGTCCGCTGGTCAGAAACTAAAGAATGGCCCGATCACGCCTGGAGAAGACATGCTTCGGCCATACTCATAGCGCTTGCGCTTCTGGCGTCAGCCGCATTGCTCCTTTGGGTCGGTTTGGCAGACATCTTCCGGGCGCTAACGTTCGGCGGACGAGTCATGGGCGTCGTATTTCTAGTCGCCGCCCTAAGTGAAATCATTGCCGTGATGGCAGTCTTCGATTACTTCGGCAAGCGACGGGTGCGATACTCAGGTGAAGCGACACTGATTGGCGCAGTCACGCTGACTGCCACCAGTTTGGTATTTCTTATCTTGCAATGGCTTGGCGGCGATCACGGCACCCACCTGTGGCGCTGGGTAGGCCTTTCTGCCTGGTCCATCTGGACACTTTGGGCACTTAGTCGGCAAAAGATTTGGCAGGGCATTCCATACCCTAAGAGCTTCGCGCTCGGAGTAGCCCTTTCTGCGATAATAGGAGCGGCCAGCCTTACCTATTCCGCCATGTACGTTCCGTACGCGGCCCCCGTAAAGGTACCCTTTCGCATTTCGTACGGAAAGCCCACAGTAAACGCCAACCGCACGGTTCTCAACCTCCCAGCCCACATCACGTTCCGCAACGAAGGCGACGTCAGCATATACGTCGTGGGCACCTTGTGGAGGGCTAAGGTGTGGCCAAGCAAATACACGGAAGACGGGGGAAGAATGAACGAGTGGAAGGGGGAATTGCAGGAGGGCTACTGGATATACGGCAACGAGACCTTCCCTGCACCTTCCCGCATCCTCGGATCAGGTGAGTTTACAGGCGCCGGATCCCGCCTTGATCCCGGCGACGATTTCTCTAGCGATCCCGTCATTCCGGTATCACTGAAATCTGCACCAGGAAGAGTTGAGATTTACGCGATCGTTTCCTACATCAGGGCCGACAGGTGCAAGCTGGCCAACAGCTACAGCCAGTCGGTTGAATATTCTTGGGACGCGGACTCGCAATCGAAAGAGCACATCAAGGACGCGCCGGAGTGGCTCGCCGAAAAAGGAGACGACTACTTTCGTTATGAGTCACGGATCTATCGCAGCAGTAAGATCATGGAGTTGACGTCCGACCGGGATTACGTCTCTATGTGGTGGGTTCTGCCGAAATGGCGAGAGGGGAGTAACTTCGAGAAAGGCGGAACGAATCCGTACATGGAGGTTCACATTTCCCGCGACCCGAACGCCGAGGAGAGGTTGAATGACTCCGAACAAGAGCCGTACGGCATGAAGACGGTGAATATATTCAAGGAAGTTCCTATCGATCAGCTCCTAAAGGAAGCCGAGGGTTGAAAAGTCCAAGAAATTCGATACGCAGCAGTTACGTTGCCCAGAAAAGCAGCCACGGTTTGTGCCGAATGCCGGAGCAGCCCCGAGCCTGGCTACTTGACCGCGCCATACGGTCCCGCTCCCAGACAGCGGGGAGGAACAAACCGTGGCCAAGCCCATGAGGACGGTGAGCGATCAGGCCAGGCCGCTTGCGGTTACGTTCACTGAGGTGTTGCGCGGTCATCCAGGACACCCCGAACACCTCCACAGTGACTCCGGTCGTGAACATCACCGCGCACAGGACGCCGACCGGTACCGGGACGGCGAGCGCGGCGGAGGGGAGGGCCAGCGGGAAGACGCACAGGGTGCCGGCGAGGAGGAGGCGGCGGGGCTTCCAGCGGGTCATCAAGAACGCGCCGACGACCGTGCCGGCGCCGAAGAAGCCCAGGGCGAGGCCCCAGGGGCCCGCACCGCCCAGGTGATCCCGGGCGACGAGGGGGCCGTAGACGGCGTCCGCCGCGGCCACGACGGCGTTAGCGAGGGAGAACTGCAGGACGATGCCCCGCAGCCAGGGCCGGCTGCTGAACTCGTGCCAGCCCTCCCGGAGGTCGGCGAGCATCCCGCCGCCCGGTTCACGCCGGGGAATGTGCCGTACGTCGAGGAACGAGCGCAGCGAGCCCGCGAGGGCGAAGGCGGCCGCGTCCGCCGCGAGCACCCACCCGGGGCCGATCACGGCGACCATCGCGCCGCCGAGGGCCGCGCCGCCCAGGCCCGCGCCCTGCATCGCCATCCGGAACACCGCGAACGCCCGCCCGGCCTGCTCCCCCTGGACGGAGGACAACAGCATGCCCTCGGCGGCGGGGGAGAAGAACGCCTGGCCGGTACCGCCGAGCGCGGTCAGCAGCATCATCTGCCAGAGCCGGGGCTCGCCGAGCAGGACGAGGGCCGCGAAGGCGCCCTGCGACACACAGTTGAGGGCGTTCGCGGCGACCATCACCCGGTGCCGGGGCAGCCGGTCGGCGACCGCTCCGCCGATCAGCAGGAACAGCACGAGCGGCAGGGTGCGGGCGGCGGCCACCAGGCCCACGTCGCCGCCGTCGCCGCCCGACTCCAGGACGGCGAACGCGGCGGCGATGAGCGCCCCGTGGCTGCCCAGGTTCGTCACGAACGCGGCGGCGGTCAGCAGACTGTAGTTGCGGCCCGCCCAGGCGGGTTTGCGCAGGCGGCGGGGGGTGTCGGCGGTATCGGCGGATGGGGTCACCGGCCGACTATCCCCGCCCGCACCCCGGTGTGCCAAACGGATTACCCGTCAGGCGCACCCGGAGGGTCCGCTCAGTTCGCCGTGGGCTCCCCGGACAGCCGTACGGTGCCGAGGATCTTCATGATCGTCGCCGTCGGGACCTCGCCCTTCACGCCCTTGGCCCCGTACCAGTTCCACGCCACGTAGTCGCCCTTGGAGTTCTTGAAGCCGAACGTGACGGCCTTGCCGTCGCTGTCGCACTTGCCCTTCTGGGGCGTGTCGGTCGACTGGGCCCAGGCGTAGCTGCCCTGGATGCCGGAGGTGGTGGTGAAGGCGGTGGCCTTCTCGTCCATGGTGATGCTCTTCTTGTCCGGCTGGGTGTAGCCGCCGAAGACGAACCACGCCGGGTTGGTGAGGGCGATCTGGTCGGTGTTCTTGGCACCTTCGGCGCCCTTGGTGCCGGCCGTCGCCAGCGGGGTGTAGTCCGTCCGGCCGTCCTTGTCGTCGTCCTCGCCGCACCACTCGGACTTGTACTCGGCCACACCCCCCATCAGGATCGAGCCGTACCCGCTGGGCTCCTCCTTGTCCTCCCACTCGAAGCCCTTGCTGACGCCCGGCTTCTCGACCTCCCAGTCCGCCGGAACGTCGAAGGCGATGCCCCACTTGGGGTTCACCACGACCTTCCAGCCCGCGACGGTCGCCTGCTCCTCCTCGTCGTCGCGCGGGTTGTCGTCCGTGCCGGTCGAGGCGGATTCCGAGGCGGAGGCCGAGGGGCTGGTGCTGCCCTTGGCCACGTCGGACGGCTTGTCGTCGTCGTTGCCCAGCACCAGGAACCCGGTGACACCGGCGGCCACGACGACGGCCGTGGCCGCGACGATCGCGACCACCTTCGTGCGGTTGCCCCCGCCCCCGCCCCCGCCGGGCTGCGGCTGGGCCGCGCCCGCGGCGGTCGGAGCGCCCCACTGCGGCTGCTGCGCATAGGGGTTGGGCTGCTGATAGCCGGGCTGCTGATAGGGATTCGGCTGCTGGTATCCCGGCTGCTGGTACGGATTGTTCTGCGCCTGCGGGTTCTGCTCTCCCCCGGGCGGCTGGTTTCCTGGCCACATGGCCTGAAACCCTAGTGCCGTCCGGGACACGGTGGGGTCACCGGGCCTCGTCGGGGCTGTACCGACTCAGGAACCGGCGGCTCGTACACGCGAACTGTGCCCGTGATCTTCCGGATCGTGGTGTCCGGAACCTCCTCGTCGACCCCCTTCGCACCGAAGAACGACCAGGAGGTGACCGGGCTGGTCGTGACCTTGGCGCGGTCGGGCTGGGTGCGGGCGCCGTAGACCCACACGGCCGAGTCGGCCTTCGCGAGCTCCTCGGTGCTCGTCGCGCGGTCGGCGCCCCGGGTGCCCACGCCGGCCAGGGCCGTCTCGCCATACGGCGATCCTCGCACGGCCTGGTCAGCGCTCGCTACTCGTGGGTAACATCGCGGCATGAGCGCAGACCAGATGTCCATCGGCGAGATGCTCGCCGCCACGGTGCCCATGGCCCGGACCCTCCACCTCGAGTTCCTGGAGACCAGCCAGGACCGGGCCGTCGTCGCCCTGCCGGACCAGAGCGAGTACCACAACCACGTGGGCGGGCCGCACGCCGGTGCGATGTTCACGCTCGGCGAGTCCGCCAGCGGCGCGATCGTGCTGGCCGCGTTCGGCGACCAGCTCGCGCGCGCCGTGCCGCTCGCCGTCAGCGCCGAGATCGCGTACAAGAAGCTCGCGATGGGTGCCGTCACCGCCACCGCGACCCTCGGTCGCCCGGCCGCCGAGGTCGTCGCCGAGCTCGACGCGGGGGAGCGCCCCGAGTTCCCGGTGACGATCGAGATCCGCCGCGCCGACGGCGCCGTGACCGGCGAGATGACCGTGGTGTGGACACTGCGCCCCAACGGCTGAGCGACGCCGACGCGTGACGCGCCGGGGGCCCGGCCGGCGGCGCATGCCACACGCCTTCACCCGGGCCTCCGGGCTTCCGGCCCTTGGGCTTCGGGCCTCCGGCCTCGGGCCCCCGGCTCCTGGGCCTCCGGCCTCCGGCTCTTGGGCGCCTTGGGCTTCCGGGCCTCCGGCCTCGGGCCCCCGGCTTCCGGGCCTCCGGCCCCCGGCTTCCGGGCCTCCGGGCCTCCGGCCTCCGGCTCCCGGCCTCCGGGCCTCCGGCCTCCGGCTCCCGGCCTCCGGGCCTCCGGGCCTCCGGGCCTCCGGGCCTCCGGGCCTCCGGGCCTCCGGGCCTCCGGCCTCCGGGCCTCCGGCCCCCGGCCCCCGGGCCTCCGGCCCCCGGGCCTCCGGCCCCCGGCCCCCGGGCCTCCGGGCCTCCGGCCCCCCGGGCCGCCGGCCCAGGCGTTGGCGTACGGCGGCCGGCCTGGCCCCCGCCCACCCGGCCCCCTGTCGGCCGGCGGTTGTCAGGTGGTCGGGCTTGACGGCACGTCGGCGGGCGTCGCGCCGCGGGCGGAGGTCGCCGCCGCGGGCGGATGTCGTGGCGTCAGGCCGCCAGTCGCTCCCGGTCGGCCCCGCCGTCGCCGTAATTCAGGCTCGCCGTGAACTCCTTGAGCCAGGCCACGAACTCCGGTCCCAGGTCGGGTCGGTCGCAGGCCAGGCGGACCACCGTGCGCAGGTACTCGGCCTTGTCGCCGGTGTCGTAGCGGCGGCCGGAGAAGAGCACGCCGTGGACCGTGCCGTCCGCGGCCAGTTCCTGCAGGGCGTCGGTGAGCTGGATCTCGCCGCCGCGCCCGGGCCCGGTGCGCTCCAGGACGTCGAAGACGGCCGGGTCGAGGACATAGCGTCCGATGACGGCGTACCGGCTCGGCGCGTCCTCCCGGGCCGGCTTCTCCACCAGTCCCGTGACACGTACGACGTCGTCCTCGCCGGACGGTTCGACCGCCGCGCAGCCGTAGAGGTGGACCTGCTCCGGCGGGACCTCCATCAGGGCGACGACGCTGCCGGCGTACCGGTCGCGGACCTCCAGCATCCTGCTGAGCAGGGTCTCGCGCGGGTCGATGAGGTCGTCGCCCAGGAGGACGGCGAAGGGCTGGTCGCCGACGTGGTGGCGGGCGCACAGCACCGCGTGGCCGAGGCCGAGCGGGTCGCCCTGGCGGATGTGGTGGATGTCGGCGAGCCGGGCCGGGTCGCGCACCGCGTCCAGCCGAACGGTGTCGCCCTTGGCGGCGAGCGCCTGCTCCAGCTCGAAGGCGTGGTCGAAGTGGTCCTCGATGGCCCGCTTGTGCCGGCCGGTGACCATCAGTACGTCGTCCAGACCGGCCGCGGCGGCCTCCTCGACGACGTACTGGATGGCGGGCTTGTCGACGACCGGCAGCATTTCCTTCGGGGTCGCCTTCGTCGCGGGCAGGAAGCGGGTGCCGAGGCCCGCCGCCGGGACGACCGCCTTGCGAACCGTGGGTGCGGAGTGGGGGGTGTTCATGTCGATCATGTTGGACGAAGGGGATGGGAGTACCCCGAGAGCCGCATTTGTGATTCCTGTGGAGCCCGCAAGCCCCGCCTGGGAAGTTGGAGATTTCGTGTGGCAACCGGCTTTGCTCGTCCACAAGTTGAGTCGCGGACTCCGGCCGGATTTCGAATGCGGGTGCGGATACCGCCGGTAACTTATTTGAAATTCCCTCGCTTTGAACATGAGTCGATCGAACTCCTTGTTTCCTGTGAGGCGCGTGTGCGAAGGTGAGCCTCCCCTTACGGACGGACCGGATCAGCCCTCCCGCCTGGCCGGCCGAAGGTACGCACCAATCAGGCACCTGCTTTCCGGCGGACGCGCAATTCGCCTGCGGTCCGTCGGCTTGGAAGGAAATGGTTCCGTGCAATCCCCGAACCCCCCGCGACCGCCTTACCCGCCCCGCCCCGGATGGCCTCCCGGGGATTCCGACCCCCAGCTGGCCGCCCGACTGGCCGAGGGCGACAAGAGCGGTCGCGCGGTCGGCCTGCTGCTCGCCCGGCACTGGCGGGCCGTCCATGACTACGCGGCCGTCTGCCTGGCCGACACCGGGGACTCGGCGCGGCTCGTGGCCGCCGCCGCGTTCCACACGGTGTTCGGCCGGCTCGCCGACGGACACAACGGCGGCGCCCTGCGGCCCCGACTCCTCGTCACCGTACGGAACACGGTCCGGGAATGGGCCGGCACCGAAGGACTTTCCTCCGTCCTGCCGGAGTTGCGCAAAACCGTCGGCGGTCGCGGACTGCGCGCCGCGCGGCCCGTCACACCCGAAAGGCGGCAACTGGCCGAGCGCGCTTTCTCCTTGCTTCCCGCCGCCTCCCAATGCCTGTTGTGGCACACCGAGGTGGAGGCGGAACCCCTATCCGTACCGGCCGGTCTGCTGGGCGTGGACGACATCACCGCCGCGGCCGGACTGGTACAGGCGCGGGAGCAATTCCGGGCGGGCTGCGTCCGTGCCCATCGCGAACTCGCGCCCACCGCCGAATGCCGCTTCTACAACCGCCTCCTCGACGTGCCTCTGCGCCGCGGCGGAACCCTGCTGCCCGACGTCCGCCGGCATCTCGCGCAGTGCCGCTTCTGCCGGCACGCCGCCGAACAGCTCAGCCACTTCGACGACGGACTGGACGTCCTGCTCGCCGAGACCGTGCTCGGCTGGGGCGCCCACCGCTATCTCGACTCCCGCCCCGGACGCGCCACGTCCGGCAGCCGGCCGTCCCGGCCCCGTCCGACGCGCCCGACCGGCCGTCACCGCACCACGTCGGCCGGTCTGCTCGACCTGCCGGGCCGGCGCCCCAAGGCGGTGCTCGTCGGCGTCGGGCTGACCTCCCTCGCCCTCCTCGCGACCGTCCTCGTCGCCAAGAGCTGGTCCGACGACAACGGTGTCCCCGACACCCGCCCCACCTGGGGCGCCCCCGCCGGCGGCACCAGCACCCCGGGCCCCGACGACCCCTCGCCCTCCGGCTCCCCCTCGGCCGCCTCCGCCGCCCGCTCCGCCGTGGTCGCCCACGGCCGGCTGCGCAGCCCGGAGACCGGGCGCTGCCTCGATGCCGCGGGCGGCAGGGCCGAGTCCGGTGCGGCGGCCGTCCTGACTGCCTGCTCGTCGGCCGCCTCGCAGCAGTGGTCGTACCAGGACGACGGGCTGCTGCGCAGCGCCGCCGCCCCGACCCTCTGCCTGGCCGCCGACCCCGGCCGCGGGTCGGCCGCGCTGGCCCGCTGCGTGGTGCACTCCGGCGAGGCCTTCTTCGACCTGACCGTCCGCGGCGAACTCCTGCTGCGCCGCGACGGAGAGCTGGTCGTCGCTCCGGGCACCGGCAGGGCACGGGCGAAGGTCGTCGTCACGGAACGGGACGGGTCCGAGCGGCAGCGCTGGGTGTTCGACACGGCCGACGCAGTGAAGTCGGCCCCAGCGCCCGAAGGGCAGACCCCGGCAGAGCCGCCGGCGCCGCACCTCGACCCGCCGCTCTCCCGTGACACCGGCCCGGCACCCCGCGATGCCGTGCCCGCGGCACCTCGACTCGCCCCACCCGCGACGGAGTTCGAGACCAAGGCCGCCCAGGTGGACTGCTGTGGAGCGCCCGAGCCGCCCGGGCGGCGAGAGCCGGAACCCGCCGAGGTCCTGGACTCCCTCCCCGCCGCGACCCGGCAACTCGCCGACGCCGTGGCGGACGTGACGACGGCGCTCGGCCGCTGAGAGCACCCGCACCCCAGGGGGCCGCCCGACAGGGTGGCCCCCTTTTCGTTCAGCTCATTGACACGAGTCACTCGCGCCTCTAGCTTCCGACGCGTCGACGGCTCCTCACGGAGCGTGAAGAAGGAGTGACGGCCCATGACCGACGTCTCCCGACGATCCGCCCTGACCCTCGTGACCGGCGCCATCGCCGTGGCCACGGCGGCCACCGGCGGATTCACCCTGTCCTCGCGCGCCCACGCCGCGACCGGCCCCAGGGTGGAGGAACTCCTTGCCCGGCTCACCCTCGACGAGAAGACCTCCCTGCTGCACGGCGCCACCGACCCCGCCCCACTCGGCCAGGCCGGCTACGTCCCCGGCGTCCCCCGCCTCGGCATCCCGCCGCTCCGCCTCGCCGACGGCCCGGCCGGCGTCCGCCTCACCGCGCACGCCACCGCCCTGCCCGCCCCCGTCCTGCTCGCCGCCACGTTCGACCCCGGCCTCGCCCGCCGCTACGGACAGGTCATCGGACGCGAGGGCCGCGCCCTCGGCCAGGACGTCCTGCTCTCCCCGATGGTGAACCTCGTCCGTACCCCGTACGCGGGCCGCAACTTCGAGACCTTCGGCGAGGACCCGCTGCTCGCCTCGGACATGGTCGCCGCCGAGATCGAGGGCATCCAGGGCGAGGGCCTCGTCGCGACCGTCAAGCACTTCGCGCTGAACAACCAGGAGAAGGACCGGAACACGATCGACGTCCGCGTCGACGAACAAACCCTGCACGAGGTCGAGTTGCGCGGTTTCGAAGCCGCGGTCAAGGCCGGCACGGGTGCCGTGATGGGCGCGTACAACAAGGTCGACGGCACCTACTCCTGCGAGAACGAAACCCTCCTCACCGGCATCCTGCGCGACCGCTGGGGCTTCACGGGCTGGGTGATGACCGACTGGTTCGCCGCCCACAGCACCGCGAAGGCCCTCACCGCCGGACTCGACATGGAGATGCCCGACGGCACGTACTTCGGTACGGCGCTGAAGACGGCCGTCCAGAACGGCACCGTCCCCGAGACCTACGTCGACCGGGCCGTACGCCGCCTGCTCTCCGTCATGGACCGCTTCGGCCTGCTCGACGGCAGCGCACCGCCCCGCCCCGGCCGCGACGCGAAGGCGGGCGCCGCGGTCGCCCTGGAGATCGCCAAGGCCGGCGCCACCCTCCTGCGCAACGAGCGCCACACCCTTCCCCTGACCGGCGGCTCCATCGCGGTGATCGGCCCCAGCGGCACCCTCCCCTTCGTCAGCGGTGGCGGCAGCGCCCATGTCGTCCCCGACCGCGCCGACAGCCCCCTCACCGCGATCAGGGCCAGGGCCGGGGACAAGGTGACGTACTCCCTCGGCGAGGACCTCTTCGGCAAGGCGATCCCCGCGTCCGCGCTCAGTCCCGCCTTCGACGGCGAGGGCCGGCAGGTCGCCGCCGGGGAGACATGGACGTACGACGGCACGCTCACCCTCGCAGCCGCCGAGGAGTGGACCTTCGTCCTGCACTTCACCGGCTCACCCACCGGCCGCCCCAAGGTCCTGCTCGACGGCAAGGAACTCTTCCCGCTGGCCTCCGGCTACGGCGAGTACTTCATGGGCGGCCTGGTCACCACCGCCGCCGACGGACTGACGGTCCGCCGCGGCACACGCGCCCTCACCGCCGGCGCCCACACCCTGAAGATCACCGCGCAGGGCGGCAGCACTGGACAGACCTTCCGGCTGCGCCGCATCACGGCCGTCACCCGCGCCCAGGACATCGCCGACGCGGTACGTGCCGCGCGTTCGGCCCGGCACGTCGTCCTGTTCGCCTACGAGGACGCCACCGAGGGGGTCGACCGCACCGACCTCGCGCTCCCCGGCCACCAGAACGCGCTCGTCGAGGCCGTGACGGCGGCCAACCCGCGCACCACCGTCGTCCTCAACACGTCCTCCGCGACGGCCATGCCCTGGCTCGGGCGGACCGGCGCGGTGCTCCAGATGTACTACCCCGGCCAGGAGGGCGCGGGCGCCACCGCCGCCGTCCTGTTCGGCGACTGCGACCCCGGCGGTCGGCTCACCCAGTCCTTCCCGGTCGACGACGCCCACCACCCCGTGGCCGGCGACCCGCGCCGCTACCCGGGCGTGGACGGCGTCGAGGAGTACTCGGAGGGCGTCCACTGCGGCTACCGCTGGTACGACGCGGAGGGTGTGCGCCCGCTCTTCCCGTTCGGGCACGGACTGTCGTACACGTCCTTCGCCTACGACGACGTCTCCGCGCGCCGGACCGGACACGGACTCGACGTCACCTTCACCGTCCGCAACACGGGCCGCCGGGCCGGCATCGACGTGCCGCAGGTCTATCTCGGGCGCTCCCCCGACCTCCGGCTCGACCAGCCGGTACGGGTGCTGGCCGGCTACCGGCGGCTCACCCTGAGCGCGGGGGAGCGGCGCCGGGTCACCGTGCGGATCGCCGCCCGCACCCTGTCCTCCTGGGACACCGGGCGGCACGACTGGGTGCTGGGCACCGGCCTGCGCGCCGTGTGGGTGGGGGCCTCGGCACGGGACCTGCGGCTGCGGACGACCGTACGGGTACGGAGCTGACCGGCCGCTACGACGTGCAGACGTCCCTCAGTTCGGCGGCCGCCTCGTCGATCGCGGACGCATCCGGGGTGTCGCCGTTCAGGACGTCCCGGTTGTAGTCCTCGATCGCCTGGTCGAGCTTGTTCACCGCCTTGTCGACCTTGCCGTCGTCGGACTTGTCGTTGATCTTGTCGATGTTCTTCTCGATCGTGTTGATGGAGTCCTCGGTCTTCGCGGGGTCGTCGATCGCCTCCGCCCCGGCCTTGTCGATCGCCGTGATGCTGTCCGTGATGTCGTCGGCGTTCGACAGACAGTCGACCGTGTCACCGAACTCGCAGCCGGTGAGCAGACCGGTCGTCAGCGCGAGGGCTGCGGCGGCGGAGGCGATGACGGCGGTACGGCGGCGGTTCGCTCGCATTCAAGGGGTCCCTTCTCGACGGCTGTTGTCCTCACCGACCACGATCACGTGCCCGTGGCGCCGTCACGAGGGACCGCGCCCCCGGATCCGTGGTGTAGCCCGCTACACCACGGATCCCGGGCGGGTCCGGCCGACCCGGTAGGCTTCCCGGCAGCACGCGATGTTCAAGGAATGTCAAAGGGGAGGGACCGCCGGTGCACGTCCAGGAGTGGCTCGACACGGTGCCCGCGGCGGCCGTCTACGCCGTGGTCGGCCTGGTCATCGGTCTGGAGAGCCTCGGTATCCCGCTGCCCGGCGAGATCATCCTGGTCTCGGCCGCGCTGCTGTCCTCCCAGCACGGCGGCATCAACCCCGTCGTCCTCGGCGCGGTCGCCTCCGCCGGCGCCGTGATCGGCGACTCCATCGGGTACGCCATCGGCCGCAAGGGCGGGCGCCCGCTGCTGGCCTGGCTCGGCAAGAAGTTCCCGAAGCACTTCGGCGAGGCGCACATCGCGACGGCCGAGCGGTCCTTCGAGAAGTGGGGCATGTGGGCCGTCTTCTTCGGCCGCTTCATCGCGCTGCTGCGGATCTTCGCCGGGCCGCTCGCGGGCGTGCTGCACATGCCGTACTGGAAGTTCCTCATCGCCAACGTGCTGGGCGGGATCGTGTGGGCGGGCGGCACGACGGCCGTCATCTACTACGTGGGTGTCGTCGCGGAGTCCTGGCTGAAGCGGTTCTCGTATCTGGGGCTCGTGGCGGCGGCACTGATCGGACTGGCGTCGTTCCTGGTCGTGAGGCGCAAGGCGAAGCGCGCCGCGGGAGAGGCCGAAGTGGAGACCGTAGGGGCTGCTGAGTAGTTCGGGCGCGGGTTGTCGGTGGCTGGTCGCGCCCGCGCGGCGGAGCCGCAAATCGATACGGCCCCGCGCCCCTGGGAGGTTGCCCTGGCCTAGCCGTGAACCTCGCTGTGAGCCTTCGCGAGCTCCGCGTAGAGCGTGCCGTTGAGCGTCACCCCATGCCGCTCCTCCTCCGTAAGCTCCCGCTTCACCTTCGCCGGCACCCCCGCCACCAGTGATCCCGGCGGCACCTCCATCCCCTGCGGGACCAGCGCCTGGGCGGCGACGAGTGAACCCGCCCCGATCACCGCGCCGTTGAGGACCGTCGCGCCCATCCCGATCAGACAGTCGTCGCCGACGGTCGCGCCGTGGACGACCGCGTTGTGGCCGACGGACACCCGCTCGCCGATCGTCACCGGGAAGCCGGGGTCGGCGTGCAGGGTCACGTTGTCCTGGATGTTGGCGTCGCGCCGGACCGTGATCCGCTCGACGTCACCCCGTGCGACCGCGCCGTACCAGACGCTCGCCCCCGCCTCCAGCGTCACCTCACCGATGACCGAGGCCGTCGGCGCCACGAACGCCTGCTCGTCGATCTTCGGTTCCCTGCCGCCGATGCCCACGATCAGCGCCTTGTGCGTCATCACCGTCTCCTCGCGTCAGTCGTACTGTCGCACCGTACGTCACCCGGTGGGGTGAAGATCACAGGTCTCCTGCCATATCCCGGGAGCGCGTGCTGAGTACGGTGAGCGGGTGCCGAAGCGCAAGAACACGTTCTCATCCTGGCGGGGCCGCCTCGTGCAGCGTGCCGTCCACGCGGGCTGGGCCTGGGTGCAGCGCACCGGCTCCGTCACCGCCGAGCGCCCCGGACGCCTCCGCTTCGGCTCGATCGGGCCCGCGACCCGGCTCGCCTTCCCGCTCGGCACGGTCTTCGGCGAGCCCTGGATCCATCTCGGCTCCCACTGCATCGTCGGCGAGCAGGTCACCCTGACGGCCGGTCTGATGCCCGACCTCGACCTGGGCCCCGACCCGATCCTGCGCGTCGGCGACGGTGTCGTCCTGGGCCGCGGCAGCCATGTCATCGCCGACACGACCGTCACCATCGGCAGCGACTGCTACTTCGGGCCGTACGTCTACGTCACGTCCACGAACCATTCCTACGACGACCCGCACGAGCCCATCGGCAAGCAGTGGCCGCGCATGGAGCCCGTGGAGATCGGTCCGGGGTGCTGGATCGGCACGGGAGCGGTCATCCTGCCGGGGGCGCGGATCGGCCGGAACGTCGTGGTCGCGGCGGGCGCCGTGGTGCGCGGGACCGTCCCCGACCACGCCGTCGTCGCGGGCGCGCCCGCCAGGGTCGTACGACGGTGGACTCCCGGTGAGGGCTGGCAGCCGCCACTGCGCACCCCGGCGCCCGTACCGATACCCGACGGCGTCACCTCGGACCAGCTGGTCGCACTGTCGGAGCTGGACGAGGAGTCGGTGGAGAGACTGGCCCAGCTGGAGCCCGAGGGCTGACCCGTCCGGTCGACGCGCCGACGGCAGTCGCCTCAGCCGGTCGCGGTGAGCCGGCAGAGGCCCGGATCGGTTCGTCGCCGCGCAGCCGACCCGTCGGCGGCGCGCCCGGCCATCGTCGGTGTGCCGAGCAGTGCCAGAGCCGCGCCCGCCTGGTGTGCCTGGCGGCAGTCGCCTCAGCCGGTCGGTCGGCAGGGGCCCGGTCGGATGGTCGCCGTGGTCGGTTCAGCAGGCCGGCCAGCGGCGGCCCGTTTGGCGTGGCGTCCGCAGCCGGCTAAGCCAGCGGCCGTGTGCCGCCCGGCGACAGGGCTGCGCCCGCCTGGTGCGCCTGGCGGTAGTCGCCTCAGCCGGTCGGTCGGCAGGGGCCCGGTCGGATGGTTGCCGTGGTCGGTTCAGCAGGCCGGCCAGCGGTGGCCCGTTTGGCGCGGCGCCCGAACAGCTCAGCCATCGTCGGTGTGCCGCCCGACAGGCCCGCGCCCGCCTGGTGTGCCTGGCGGTAGTCGCCTCAGCCGGTCGGTCGGCAGGGGCCCGGTCGGATCGTCGCCGTGGTCGGTTGGGCCGACCGGTCGGTGGCGGCCCGTTTGGCGTGGCGTCCGCAGCCGGGTCAGGCGGCAGCCGTGTACCGAGCAGTGTCAGGCTCGCGTCCGCAGTTCGCTCAGCCCGTTGCCAGCAGTAGTGTGCCGACCAGGGCGAGGCCCGCGCCCGCCGCCTGGACCGCCCTCAGGCGCTCCCGCAGGAATCCGCGCGCCGCGAGGGCGGTGACCACCGGGTAGAGGGAGGCGAGTACGGCGGCGACCGTGACCGGGCCGCGCTGGGCGGCGAGGGCGTAGGTGCCGTTGGCGGCGACATCGGCGAGTCCGACGAAGGCGTATGTCGGGAGCGCGGCCCACGGGAGGCCGGCCTCGGGGAGGGCGGGGGTGCCGCGCCGGACGGCGGCGTACAGGGCGGCGCCGCCCACCGCCACATTGGTCAGGCGCTGCACGAAGAGGGCGAGGAACAGGCCGGTGACGGTCGTCGACGCCTCGGTGATCAGCACGAACACCGTGCCGAAGCCGAGCGCCGCGACCAGGGTGAGCAGGATGGCCCGCCGCTGCACCGGTGCCCCGCGCAGCTGCGGACCGCCGGCCAGGACGACTCCCAGTACCGCGACCGCGATGCCCGCGACCTGTGTCGGGCCGGGGCGCTCGCCGAGGAACAGGCCGACCGAGACCGGGACGGCCACGCTCAGGGTGGCCAGCGGGGAGACCACGCCCATCGGGCCGAGTGCCAGCGCCTGGTAGAAGGAGAGCAGGGCGACCGGACCCACCAGACCGGCGGCGACCGCGAACCACAGGCGCGGGCCGGCCTCGCTCCAGCCGCCGGTGGCGACGACGATCGCGCCGAGGACGACCGCCGCGATCGACTGCGACACCACGACCACCGTCAGCGCCGGGGCGCGTCGCGTCAGCAGCCCGCCGCCGAAGTCGGCCAGTCCCCACAGGAGGCTGGTGGCCAGGGCGAAGAATGCTGTCACGGGGTCCTCGCAGTACAGTTCGGTGCACGATCGGGTGCACCCCACCGTAGTGCAGGGAAGTGAACCCCGGCATCCAGAATATTGGACTCCTCAAGTGGACGGAACGTGTCGGACCTCGAACTCCTGACCCAGTCCCTGGCGCGCAACGTCAAGCACTGGCGCTCGGTGCGCGGCTTCACCCTGGACGTGCTCGCCGCCCGGGCCGGTGTCAGCCGCGGGATGCTCATCCAGATCGAGCAGGCCCGCACCAACCCGAGCATCGGCACGGTCGTCAAGATCGGCGACGCGCTCGGCATCAGCGTCACCACGCTCCTCGACTACGAACAGGGTCCGAAGGTCCGGGTCGTCCCGGCCGAGCAGGTGGTGCGGCTGTGGCACACCGACGCGGGCAGCTACAGCCGTCTCCTCGCGGGGACGGAGGCGCCCGGTCCGCTGGAGATGTGGGACTGGCGGCTGATGCCGGGCGAGAGCAGCAGCTCCGAACCGCACCCGGCCGGCACCGTCGAGATCGCGCATGTCACGGCCGGTGAGCTGACCCTCACCGTGGAGGGCGTGGAGTATCGCGTCCCGGCCGGTGCGAGTGTCACGTTCGAGGCCAACGCGCCCCACGCGTACGGCAATCAGGGCGAGATCCCCACGCATCTGGTGCTGGCCGTCTCGGTGCCGCCCGTGCCCTGAGACACCGCCGCCGCGGGCGGCCGGATCTTGTTAGCGTGCGAGCATGCGCGCACCCATCGGACACTTCGACACCGCCACCCCCGCCCCCGACCGCCTCGACGAACTGATCCGCCCGGTCGCCGACGCCGTACGCCACTGGAGCGGCAGCGTGCCCGCCGATCAGATCGTCTACGTCGACACCGACCCGCGGTGGGCCGACACCGCCGTGTTCGTCGAGCACTACGGGCGGGAACTGCTGGAGCAGTCCGCGAACTGTGTCGTCGTGGCCGGCAAGCGGGGTGGCGAGACGACCCTCGCCGCGTGTGTCGTCCTGTCCACCACCCGGGTCGACGTCAACGGGGCCGTCCGGCGTCAACTGGGCGCCCGCAAGGCCTCGTTCGCCGCGATGGACACCGCGGTCGGGGAGACCGGCATGGAGTACGGCGGCATCACCCCCGTGGGACTCCCCGCCGACTGGCCGGTACTGGTGGACTCCCGCGTCGTCGACCTGCCGTGGGTCCTGGTCGGCAGCGGACGCCGGCGCGGCAAGCTGCTCGTCCCGGGCAAGGCCTTCGCCGAACTGCCGGGCGCGGTGGTGCTGGAGGGCCTGGGCGCCTGATCCCGGGCTCAGGCCGCCGTGTGGTGGGCGAGGGCCAGATGCGGATCCGCCTCGCCCGGCACCGGCGCCGGGTCCGCGTGCACCAGGGCCGCGGTGAGCCGGGGGACCGCGTGCAGCAGCGCGTGCTCCGCGTTCACGGCGATCGCGTGCGCCTGACGTACCGTCGCCTCGCCGTCCACGACGACCGCCACCTCGGCCCGCAGCCGGTGCCCGATCCAGCGCAGCCGCAGCTCGCCCACCGCGCGTACCCCCTCGACCTCCCGCAGCGCCCGCTCGGCCCGGTCGACCAGGGCCGGGTCGACGGCGTCCAGCACCCGCCGGAACACCTCCCGCCCCGCGTCCCGCAGGACCAGCGTGATCGCGGCGGTGATCGCCAACCCCACGACCGGGTCGGCCAGTTGCCAGCCCAGTGCCGATCCGCCCGCGCCCAGCAGCACGGCCAGGGAGGTGAATCCGTCCGTGCGCGCGTGCAGGCCGTCCGCCACCAGGGCCGCCGAGCCGATCGAACGGCCGACACGGATCCGGTACCGGGCCACCCACTCGTTGCCCGCGAAGCCGACCAGCGCGGCCACGGCGACGGCGCCGACATGCTCGACCGGCCGGGGGTTCAGCAGCCGCTCGACGGCCGTCCACCCGGCGAAGGCGGCCGACGCGGCGATGGTCAGCACGATCGCGAGGCCCGCCAGATCCTCCGCGCGCCCGTAGCCGTAGGTGAAGCGGCGGGTGGCCGCCCGTCGGCCCAGGACGAAGGCGATGCCGAGCGGTACGGCGGTCAGCGCGTCCGCCGCGTTGTGCACCGTGTCGCCGAGCAGCGCCACCGACCCCGAGACCGCCACCACGACCGCCTGGGCGACGGCCGTCACGCCCAGCACCGCCAGCGACACCCACAGCGCGCGCATGCCCCGGGCCGAGGACTCCAGGGCCGGGTCGAGCTTGTCGGCGCTCTCGTGGGAGTGCGGGGTGAGGAGGTGTTTCACGCGGTGACCGAGGCCGGTGGAAGGGTGGGGGTGCGGATGCTCGTGGCCGTGGCCGTGGTGGTGTTCGTGACCGTGGTGGTGGTCGTGCTGCTCGCTCACGTCGGTCCCTTCCGGTGCGCGGGGCGGGCGCGCGTACGCCCACTCCGCCATTATGTGCGTATGCGCGCACGCATGCACCTGTCGGCCGCGCACCGTGGACGGGTCAGTAGTGCTCGGCGGTCCCCAGGTACTGCTCCGCGAAGGCCGCCGCGGCGGCGGGGGACGTGAACAGCCGGCGCAGCCGGGCGAAGGTCGTGCCCGCGCGGAACGGGTCCCCGGCGGCCGTCCCGTGGTAGACCTCCGACAGCCACTGCGAGAACTCCTGGTAGTCCCACACCCGGCGCAGACACAGATCCGAGTAGCCGTCCAGGCCGGCGCCGTCCCCGCCGTCGAGATACGCGGCCAGCGCGTCGCCCAGCACGAACGCGTCGTGCAGCGCGAGGTTCATGCCCTTGGCGGCGATCGGCGCGACGAGATGGGCCGCGTCACCGGCCAGGAAGAGCCGGCCGTACGTCATCGGCTCGACCACGTAGTCGTGCATGTCCAGCACGCGCTTCTCGATCAGCGGCCCCTCGGTGAGCGGCGGTGCGCCCGCGCCCGAGAGGCGCGCGTGCAACTCGGACCAGACGCGGTCGTGGGACCAGTTGTCCGGGTCGTCGCCGGGCGGGCACTGGAGGTAGTAGCGGGTCACCTCGGGGCTGCGGGCCATGTGCCCGGCGAAGCCGTTCGGGTGGACGCCGAACAGGACGCAGTCGGAGGACGGCGGCGCCTCGGCCAGCAGCGCCAGCCAGCCGATGCCGTAGTCGTGCCGCGCGATCCGCAGGTGCTCCGGCGGCAGCGCGCCGCGGCTGACCCCGCGTGCCCCGTCGGCGCCGACGACGAACTCGCAGTGCAGCAGCCGCCGTTCACCCGTCTCGGGACAGGTGAACGACACCGAGGGGTGGGCCGACTCCAGGTCGTGCAGCTCGACGTCGCGCACGGAGAACCGGGCGTCTCCGGCGCGCACGTCGACGTACTCGTGGACGAGGTCCGTCACCAGCAACGGCTGGGGGTACACCCAGTGGTGACGGCCCGTCAGGTCTCCGTAGGAGAAGCGGTACCGCTCGCCGCCGAAGCGGAACTCGCAGGCGGTGTGGCGCTGGGCCCGCGCCAGCAGGTTGCCGGCCAGGCCGCGTCGCTCGAGGCCGCGGACGGCCCACTCCTCGATGACGCCGGCGCGCGGCCGCTTCTCGACGAACTCACGGCTCTCCGTCTCCAGGACGACGCAGTCGACGGACGCGGCCCGCAGGATGTTGCCGACGGTGAGTCCCGCGGGTCCCGCGCCGACGATGACGACCGGAGTGCGGTGGGGGGCAGGGGAGTTGGTAGTCACCCGCACATTATGGGCGGCCCTTGAAAAGAGATCGGGGCGTGTCCCGCGGAGGTTCGTCGGCCGCTCCTCGGATGTCCTGGACACAGCGGAAACCCGCGTGTCCGCTGGAGCTGTCGGGGGTGTTGGCGCTGCGGGCGGCCACGCGGTAGCGGTTGCAGTAGGAGGCGTGGCACATGTGCGAGCCGCCCCGGATCACTTTCTCCGGACCGTGCTCCGACCAGGCGTCCGCACACCACTCCCAGACGTTTCCCGACACGTTGTACAGCCCGAATCCGTTCGGTGCGAACGCGTCGACGGGAGCGGTTCCGCGATGGCCGTCCTCGGCGGTGTTCCTCGTCGGGAAGGTGCCCCGCCAGATGTTGCAGCGGAATTCCCCGCCGGGATCCAGCTCGTCGCCCCACGGATAGCGCTGCTGCTCCAGACCGCCCCGGGCGGCGTACTCCCACTCGGCCTCCGTGGGCAGCCGACGGCCCGCCCAGGCCGCGTAGGCGGCCGCGTCGAACCAGGAGACGTGCACCACCGGATGGTCCCCGCGCCCGTCCAGAGCGCTGCCGGGCCCCTCCGGCCGGTTCCAGGCGGCCCCGGACACCGCGCACCACCAGGGCGTCCGCTCGGGGCGCGGCGAGTCCCGGCGCAGCGCGCCCGGCAGGAACCCGGCGAACACGTACGACCATCCGAGCCGCTCGGCGTCCGTCACATGCCCGGTGTCCGCGACGAACCGCTCGAACCGGTCGTTGGAGACGGCGTACGCGTCGATCCGGAAGGGCGCGACCCGCACTGCCCGCACCGGGCCCTCCCCGTCCGCCGGGAAACCCTCCGCGTCCTCCGCGCCCATCAGGAACTCGCCGCCGGGCAGCTCCACCATGCCGTCGGCACCGACGCCGGCGCGTCTCGACGGGGCGGGCGGCGGGGGCGGCTCGGCACCGCCGCCCCCGGAGGGCATGCAGCAGCGGGCGGGCGACGGGGCGGCGTACTCGTTCTCGGGCATACGGCCGCTCAGCATGCCGGGCGAACCTGTGTGCCCGGAGGGGCCGGCCCGGCTCAGCCCAGCCGCGGGATCTCGATCGCCGGGCAGCGGTCCATGACCATCTCCAGGCCCGCCGCGCGCGTCCGCTCGTAGGCCGCCTCGTCGACGACGCCGAGCTGGAACCACACCGCCCGCGCCCCCTTGGCGACCGCCTCGTCCGCGACGGCACCCGCGAGATCGCTGTTGACGAAGACGTCGACGACGTCCACCTCGAAGGGGATGTCCGCGAGGGAGGCGTAGCCCTGCTCCCCGTGCACCGACTCCGCCTTCGGATGCACCGGCACGACCCGCTTGCCGTACCGCTGCAGCACCTCCGCGACGCCGTACGCGGCCCGCCGCCGGTTCGTCGACAGCCCCACCACGGCCCAGGTGTCACCCAGCCCGGTGAGGATCTTGCGGATCGTTGCCTCGTCGCCGTACACCGTCGGCCTCCTGCGGGGGATTCGGACAGGCTCTGTCCAGGGCGTCAACACCCTACGACACCCCCTGATTCCAAGCCCTGCCTGCGCGCCGCCCGCGTGCCGCCTAGGCTCACCTCGTGCTGCGCATCACCGACGTCCGAACGGGCGAAGCCGTCCTCGCCGCTCCTGTCCGCCGTGGGCTGACCCGGGTGCAGGCGCATGCCTCCGGGTACGGCGCGGGCTCGCTGCGGGTCCTCCTCGTCACCGACGTGCTCGTGCGGGCGCTGGAGCTCGGGGGGACGCCCGTCTTCGCCATGCTGGCCGGGGAACGTGAACAGGCGGAGCTGCGGGCCGGTGCCGCCGCCCTCGGGATCCGCCCCTTCGAGGACGGTCAGGAGCTCGGCGCGGGGGTGGGGGAGGCGCAGGTCCTGCACGTGGTGGGGGAGGGCGGCCCGGCCCCCGACGGGGTGCGGATCGCCGTGGCGCCGGTGCACGGGACGGTCCCGGCCGACCCGGCCGTACTGCGCCTCGCACTGCTGTCCCGGCCCCGCACCGAGCCCGTCCACCTCGACCCGGCGACACTGAGCGAGGCCCACGACATCCTCGTACGCTGGCGGAGAGCCGTCGCCGACTGGGCGCGGCGGCCCTCGCGGCCCGTCCCCGACGAGGTGCGCGGACGGCTCCGTACCGCCTGGGAGGACGACCTGGACGTACCCGAAGTGCTGAGGGTGCTGCGGTGGGCGGAGGACGCCGGACCGGAGCTGCCGGACGGCGCCCGCTTCGAGACGTACGCCTACGCCGACCGCCTCCTCGGCCTCGAACTCACCCGCGATCTGGGAGCCCCCGCATGAGCGAGCAGGACGGACCACTGCGCCGGCTGGTGGTGCTGCGGCACGCCAAGTCGGACTGGCCGGACGGCGTCCCCGACCACGAGCGGCCCCTCGCAGCGCGCGGCCGCCGGGACGCTCCGGCGGCGGGCCGCGCCCTCGCCGAGGCCGACTGCATCCCCGACCTCGCCCTGTGCTCCACCGCCGTGCGCGCCCGCCAGACCTGGGAACTGGCCTCCGCCGCATGGGACACCCCGCCCCCGGTCCGCCACGACCCGCGCCTGTACGCGGCCGACGTCCCCGAGCTGCTGGACGTCGTGCGCGAGACACCCGCCGAGGTCGGGACGCTGCTCCTCGTCGCCCACAACCCGGGCCTGGAGGAGCTGGTCCTGGAGCTGGCCGGCGACGCCCTCGACGACGCGCTGGACGAGGTACGGCTGAAGTTCCCCACGTCGGCGATCGCCGTCCTGGCCTGGCACGGACCCGACTGGCACTCCCTGCGCCCGGGAACCGCGCTGCTGACCTCGATGATCGTGCCCCGGGGGAAGAAGGCGGGCTGAGCCTCCCCGAGGGGAGCGCATAGGGTGGCCGGATGCAGGACGAGTACCGCACAGTCGCCCGGGCGGGCGTGCACGAGACCGAGGTCAACCGTTCCCGTTTCCTGTGCGCCCTCGCCCCGGCGGCCACTGAACAGGAGGCCCAGGACTTCATCGCGTCCGTCCGCAAGGAGCACGCCGACGCCACCCACAACTGCTGGGCCTACGTCATCGGCGCCGACGCCGCCGTCCAGAAGGCCGGCGACGACGGCGAACCCGGCGGCACCGCGGGCGTCCCGATGCTCCAGATGCTGCTGCGCCGCGACATGCGGTACGTCGTCGCCGTCGTCACCCGCTACTACGGCGGCGTCAAGCTCGGCGCCGGCGGCCTGATCCGGGCCTACGGCGGCGCGGTCGGCGAGGCACTCGACACCCTCGGCACCCTCACCCGCCGCCGCTTCCGCCTCGCCACCGTCACCGTCGACCACCAGCGGGCCGGCAAGGTCCAGAACGACCTGCGCGCCACCGGCCGCGAGGTACGGGACGTCCACTACGGCGAGGAGGTCACCATCGAGATCGGCCTCCCCGACGCCGACGTGGACGCCTTCCGCGCCTGGCTCGCGGACTCGACGGCGGGGACGGCCCTCCTCGAGCTGGGCGGCGAGGCGTACGGGGACGCCTGACGGGCCCCGGTGCCGCTACGGCTTCCGGTAGACGGAGACATGGGAGCGTGACTCGGCGGTGAACTCGGCTCCCGTCCAGTCCGCGTGCCTGCTCTCCAGGCCGAACCCGGCCAGCTGCCCCATCAGGTCGAGCTCGGCCGGCCAGATGTAGCGGTGCGGGGAGCGGTCCAGCCGGGCCTCGCGGCCCTCGGCGTCGAACCGGAAGTGGTGGGACACGACGTGCTGCCGCAGGACGTCGTACGTGTCCAGGCCGATGTAGCCCTGCTCGGCATGCCAGACCGTCGCCGGTGTGCCCGGCGGGAGCTTGCGCAGTTCGGGGACCCAGAGCTCGATCACGAACCGGCCGCCGGGTGCGAGATGGCGCGCCGCGTTGCGGAAGCACTCCACCTGCTCGGCCTGGGTGAGCAGGTTGGAGATCGTGTTGTAGACCAGGTAGACGAGGGAGTACTTCCCCGGTGCGGTGGCGGTCGCCATGTCTCCCACGACCACCGGGATCGTCGTCTCGTCCACCTTCGTCCTCAGCCGCTCGATCATCGGGACCGACAGCTCGACACCGGTCACGGGCACCCCGCGCTCGGCCAGCGGAACGGCCACCCGCCCGGTGCCGATGGCGAACTCCAGCGCCGGCCCGCCGTCCGCGAGCTCGGCGAGCCGGTTCACGGTCGGTTCCAGGACCTCGGGTGAGAACATCCCGGTGCCCGGGGAGTCGTAGCGAGCGGCGGCGTCGGCGTCCCAGATCTGCTCCTGTCGCATGGCGCCAACCCTGGCCGCGGGTACGGGAGTTGTCCAACGGTTTTGTCGCGCCCCGACGCCACGGTGTGTCATTTTCGGTTATTCGGTGACTAATGCGGACAAAAGGTTGCGCTGGGTGAGGGATCAGATGCCGAAGGCGTTAGCGTGGTCGATGTTCACGGTTGGTCCTGCAGGTCGGAGCGGTTTCTTGAGAGTGCTGCACACGTCCGACTGGCATCTCGGCCGGTCGTTCCACCGCGTGAACATGCTGGAGGCCCAGGCCGGGTTCATCGGCCATCTCGTCGCGACCGTGCGCGAGCGCGAGGTCGACGCGGTGGTCGTCTCCGGTGACGTGTACGACCGCGCCGTGCCGCCGCTCGCCGCGGTCGAGCTGTTCGACGACGCCCTGCACCGGCTCGCCGACCTCGGCGTGCCCACGGTGATGATCTCCGGCAACCACGACTCGGCCCGCCGGCTCGGCGTGGGCGCCGGACTCATCGGACGGTCGGGCATCCATCTGCGCACCGATCCCTCGGCCGCCGGGACCCCGGTGGTGCTCCCCGACTCCCACGGCGATGTCGCCTTCTACGGTCTGCCCTACCTCGAACCCGCCCTGGTGAAGGACGAGTTCGGCGTGGAGAAGGCCGGTCACGAGGCCGTGCTCGCCGCCGCCATGGACCGGGTCCGCGCCGACCTCGCGACCCGCGCGCCGGGCACCCGGTCCGTCGTCCTCGCCCACGCCTTCGTCACCGGCGGCGAACCCAGCGACAGCGAGCGGGACATCACCGTCGGCGGGGTCGCCTCCGTGCCCGCGGGCGTCTTCGACGGCGTCGACTACGTGGCCCTGGGGCATCTGCACGGCTCCCAGACCCTCACCGAGCGCGTCCGCTACTCCGGCTCCCCGCTGCCGTACTCCTTCTCCGAGACCGACCACCGCAAGACCATGTGGCTCGTCGACCTCGACGCCGAGGGGGCCCTCACCGCCGAGCGGATCGACTGCCCCGTGCCGCGCGCACTCGCCCGGATCTCCGGGACCCTGGAGGAACTGCTCGCCGATCCCGCGCTCGCCCGCCACGAGGAGGCGTGGGTCGAGGCGACGCTCACCGACGCCGTCCGCCCCGCCGACCCCATGGCCCGGCTCACCGAACGCTTCCCGCACACCCTGAGCCTCGTCTTCGCCCCCGAGCGGGCTCCGGACGACCCGGACGTGTCGTACGCCCGGCGTCTCGCCGGCCGCAGCGACCAGGAGATCGCCGAGGACTTCGTCGCCCACGTGCGCGGCGCGGGGCCCGACGAGCGCGAGCGGGGCGTGCTGCGGGACGCCTTCGACGCGGTCCGCGCGGACGACGCCGTGAAGGAGGTCGCGCGGTGAGGCTGCACCGGCTCGGTCTGACGGCCTTCGGTCCCTTCGGCGGTTCCCAGAGCGTCGACTTCGACGACCTGTCCGCCGCCGGTCTCTTCCTGCTGCACGGCCCGACCGGCGCGGGCAAGACCTCCGTCCTCGACGCCGTCTGCTACGCGCTCTACGGCGCCGTCCCGGGCGCCCGGCAGACCGCCCAGGGCCAGGGGCTCACCCTGCGCAGCGACCACGCTGCCCCCGGCACCCGCACCGAGGTCACCCTCGAACTCACCGTCTCGGGACGCCGGTTGGAGATCACCCGGCAGCCACCGTGGGAGCGCCCCAAGAAGCGTGGCACGGGCACCACCGTCGAGAAGGCGCAGAGCTGGCTGCGCGAGTACGACTCCGCCGCCGGCGCCTGGAAGGACCTCAGCCGGTCCCACCAGGAGATCGGCGAGGAGATCACCCAGCTGCTCGGCATGAGCCGGGAGCAGTTCTGCCAGGTCGTGCTGCTTCCCCAGGGCGACTTCGCGCGCTTCCTGCGCGCCGACGCCGAGGCTCGCGGCCGACTGCTGGGCCGCCTCTTCGACACCCAGCGGTTCGCCGACGTGGAGAAGCGGCTCGCGGAGCGGCGCCGTACGACCGAGGCACGCGTGCGGGACGGCGACGCCGCCCTGCTCGCCGACGCCCACCGCATGCAGCAGGCCGCCGGGGACGCCATGGAGCTGCCGGAGCTCCAGCCGGGCGAGCCGGGCCTCGCCGAGGCCGTCGTCACCGCCGCGGCCGTGGCCCGCAGCACCGCCCGCGAGCAGCTGACGATCGCCCACTGCCGCCTCGCGGCCGCCGAGTCCGCGCAGGCGAGCGCCGAACGCGCGCTGACGGACGTACGCGAACTCGCCCGCCTGCAGCGGCGGTTCGCCGAGGCACGGGAGCGGGCCGGGCGGCTGGAGGAGCGGGCGGGCACGCACCGCGAGGACCAGGCACGCATGGAGCGGTCCCGCAAGGCCGAGGGGGTGGCGCCCGCGCTGGAGCTGCGGGAGGCCACCGAGACGGAACACCGCAGGGCCGCCCAGGCCGAGGCGCGGGCGCGGGCGCTGGTGCGGGGGGCCTTCGGCGGCGACGAGGGGGCTCGGGAGGGGAACGGCTCCGAGGGTGCCCCGCCAGAAGGCGGGCTCGCGGACGCCGGCGGCGCCGGGCTCGCCGCCGCCGCCCGCCGTGCGGCCGAGGAACTCGGTGGTCTGGAGTCGGCCCGCCGGGCCGAGCGGCGGCTGGCCGAACTTCTCGCGGAGCGGGCCGGCCTGGACCGGCAGGAGCGGGCCGACGCCGACGTCCTCCAGGAGGCCGAGGCCTGGCTCGCGGGCTGGGAGGAGACGCGCGCCGGCCTCCTGAGCGCCGTCGAGGCCGCCCAGGAGGCCGCCACCCGGGCCGAACGGCTCGCCGTGCAGCGAGAACCCGCCCGCAAGCGGCTCGCCGCCGCCCGTCAGCGGGACCGGCTCGCCCGGAACACGGACGACGGGCGCCGGCACGTGCTCGCCGCCGGCGAGCGGGCCCAGCAGGCCCGTGCCGAGTGGCTGGACGTCAAGGAGCGGCGACTGAACGGCATCGCCGCCGAACTCGCCGCACGGCTCACCGACGGCGAGCCCTGCGCGGTCTGCGGTGCCGTCGACCATCCGGCACCCGCGCGCAAGGACGCCGGACACGTCGGCCGGGAGACCGAGGAACTCGCGCTGGCCGCGTTCCAGCGGGCCGACGAGGAGCGCGCCGAGGCCGAGCGGAGCCTGGGCCTCGTCCAGCGCGAGCTGGCCACCGCCGAGGGCGAGGCGGGCGACACGCCCACCGAGGAACTCGCCGCGCTAACAGACGAGTTGGAGCGGGAGTACGGCCGGGCCCGGAGCGGCGCCTCGACCCTGCACACCGCGCACGAGCGGCTGCGGCAGGCCGAGCAGGAACGCGACCGGCGTGTCTCCGCCCAGCAGGAGGCCGCCGTACGCGCCGCCTCGCGGGTCGCTCGACGGGACGCCCTGGACCGTGAACGGACCACTCTGGAAGCCGAGTTGACGCAGGCGCGGGGAGCGGCCGACAGCGTGGCCGCCCGTGCCGCCCAGCTGGAGCGCCGGGTCGCGCTGCTCACCGAGGCCGCGGACGCCGCGCGGGCCGCCGAGGACACCGCCCAGCGGCTCAAGGACGCCGACGCCCGGCTCGCGGACGCCGCGTTCCGGGCCGGTTTCGACACACCGCAGGCCGCCGCCGACGCCCTCCTCGACGCCGGCGCCCACCGCGAGCTGCAACGACGCCTGGACGCCTGGCACTCGGAGGAGGCCGCGGTCCGCGCGGTGCTCGCCGAGGCCGACACCGCGGCCGCCGCCCAGCAGCCGCCCGCCGACCTGGCGACGGCGCAGGACGTGGCGGCCGCCGCGTCCCGGCGGCTGCGCGACGCCGCCTCCGCGCGCGACGCGGCCGCCCGGCGCTGCGCCGAACTGGACCGGCTCTCCGCCCGTACCGCCGAAGGCGTACGGCGGCTCGCTCCCCTGCGGGACGAGTACGACCGGGTGGCCCGGCTGGCCGGCCTCACCGCGGGTACCTCGGCCGACAACGAGCGCAGGATGCGACTGGAGGCGTACGTCCTCGCGGCCCGCCTCGAACAGGTGGCCGCCGCCGCGACCGTACGACTGCAGCGGATGTCGTCCGGCCGCTACACCCTCGTCCACTCCGACGACCGGTCCGGACGCGGCCGCAGCGGGCTCGGGCTGCACGTCGTCGACGCCTGGACCGGCCGTGAGCGGGACACCGCGACCCTCTCCGGCGGCGAGACCTTCTTCGCCTCGCTCGCCCTCGCCCTCGGCCTCGCCGACGTGGTCACCGACGAGGCGGGCGGGGTCCGTCTGGACACCCTCTTCATCGACGAGGGCTTCGGCAGCCTCGACGACCAGACCCTCGACGAGGTCCTCGACGTCCTGGACTCCCTGCGCGAACGCGACCGCAGCGTGGGCATCGTCAGCCATGTCGCCGATCTGCGGCGGCGCGTCCACGCGCAGCTGGAGGTCGTGAAGGGGAGATCCGGTTCGGTGGTGCGCCGGCGGGACTACCGGCCGAGCGGGCGCCGGGGGAGCGGCGAGGAGTAGACCACGCTCGTCGTGACCGACCCGAGCGCGCCGATCTTCCCCGACACCTCCTCCAGGTGCCGCATCGAACGCGCCGCGACCTTGATGACGAAGCAGTCGTCGCCCGTGACGTGGTGCGCCTCCAGGATCTCGGGCGTCACCGCCACCAGGTCGTGGAACGGCTTGTAGTTCCCGTTGGGGTAGCGCAGCCGCACGAACGCCAGGATCGGCAGCCCCAGCCGATCGGGGTCCACGACGGCCGCGTACCCCTGGATGACGCCCGCCTCCTCCAGTCGTCGCACCCGCTCGGTCACGGCGCTCGGCGACATCGACACGGCCCGCGCGAGATCGGCGAAGCTGGCCCGGCCCTCGCGCTGGAGGACCTCGAGGATGCGCCAGTCGGTGGCGTCCGGGGAATACACGGTCATGACCGAGGGATAGCAGGGGAATCCCCGGCGGAGCAAGCCTCACGCCGGGGAATGCCACTTCAGGGTAATGATCATCGACCGTAGATTTCTGGGCATCGGAAACCACCGGGAACCAGCACAGAGAGGCCCTGCGATGACCGCCGCCACCGTCAACCCCGTCCTGCGCGTTGCCCCCGCCGCCCCCGCCGAGGCCGCCGCCTACTTCCGGGCCAGCCTCGTCTTCCACGCCGACGTCTCCGACGTGGCCGCCGCGCTCGCGGCCGGCGGCGACCCCGGGTTCGTCGTCCTGGACTCCCGTTCCACCGAGGCCTGGGACCAGGGGCACATCCCCGGCGCCGTCCACCTGCCCACCGCGCTCATCCCCGAACAGGCCGAGCAGCTCCTCGACCGGAACGTGCCGGTCGTGACCTACTGCTGGGGCCCCGGCTGCAACGGCGCCACCCGCGCCGCCCTCGCACTCGCCGAACTCGGCTACCAGGTCAAGGAGATGCTCGGCGGCTTCGAGTACTGGGCACGCGAGGGCTTCGCCTACGAGACCTGGGAGGGCCGCGAGCAGCGCGACGCCGACCCGCTCACGGCCCCCGTGGACGCGGCGAACTGCGGCTGCTGACGGCCCACTCGGACTTCAGTCGCGTACCACCTTCAGTCGCGTACCACTTCCGGAACCGGTCGCAGGAAACGGTGGTCCGCCGGCGCGAAGTCCCCCTCGGGGCGGGCCGCCCGCAGGACGACGTCCAGCGCGGTGTCCGCGTCGCACGCGTAATGTCCGCTGGCCCAGGCGGCGTTGGCCTCCACCACCGCCCACCCGGAGCCGTCGACCAGACCGACGTCCACGACGATCGCACTCGGCAGTCCCGTCCCGGCCAGCCGTTCGGCGAACGCGAGCACCTCCCCGTGGCGCGGGTCCTCCGCCAGCGGGGCGACGTCCAGGGCGCCCCGGGTCGCGTAGCGGCTGCCCGTGGCCACCTCGCCGTCCAGCAGGAACAGCCGGTACTCCGCGGCGAACGCCACGATGTCGCTGATCAGCACCGGTTCCGTGCCGTCGACCGCGTCCGGCCCGGGCAGCCCGCTGCCGTCCGGGTAGACACGGGCCGGGAAGCTCTTGTCGTTCGGCGGCTTCACGAAGGCCGGACGCCGCAGCTTCCAGGCCTCCCCGATCGTGGTGAACTCCACGTCCCGCCGGGTGAGTTCGTACGGCAGCCGGGCCAGCCAGCCCTCCGGGGCCTCCAGCAGCCCGATTCCCAGTTCCCGCGCGACCGCGTCCGCGAACAGCGGGCCGGCGTACAGCGAGGCACCCGGGATCGCCCGCCGCTCCTGAGGCACCCGCCAGTCGCGCAGCGTCTCCACACGCGCCCCGCGCCGGCGTGCCGCGTCCGCGAGGGCGTGGCCGGTCGCGGTGACGCGTGGGGAGAGGAACAGGGTCCGGGGGGTCGTCATGGGAGAGGAGACTGCCGTACGAGCGGGCCCCGGAGACACCGGTTTTCCAGGACCCGCCCCCCACGTCAGAGTCGCGCCAGCTCGTCCACCAGGTCGTCCAGACCCAGCGACCCCTGCGAAAGGGCCGCCATGTGCCAGGACTTGAGGTCGAAGGCGTCCCCGTGGCGCTCCCGCGCCTTCTCCCGGCCCAGCAGCCAGGCCCGCTCGCCGAGCTTGTAGCCGATCGCCTGGCCGGGGATGGTCAGATAGCGGGTCAGCTCGCTCTCCACGAAGTCCGCCGGCCGGCTGCTGTGCGCCCCGAAGAACTCCTGCGCCAGCTCGGGAGTCCACCGCTCGCCCGGGTGGAACGGCGAGTCTGCCGGGATCGCCAGCTCCAGGTGCATGCCGATGTCGACGACGACCCGCACCGCCCGCATCATCTGCGCGTCCAGGTAGCCGAGCCGGTGCTCCGGATCCGTGAGGAAGCCCAGCTCGTCCATCAGGCGCTCCGCGTACAGCGCCCAGCCCTCGGCGTTGGCGCTGACCATGCCGACGGAGGCCTGGTAGCGGGAGAGGTCCCCGGCGACGTGCGTCCACTGCGCGAGCTGCAGGTGGTGGCCCGGGACGCCCTCGTGGTACCAGGTCGAGACGAGGTCGTACACCGGGAAGCGGGTCAGGCCCATCGTCGGCAGCCAGGTGCGGCCCGGCCGTGAGAAGTCCTCCGAAGGGGAGGTGTAGTACGGGGCCGCCGCGCTGCCGGGCGGGGCGATCCGCGACTCCACCCTGCGGACCCGCTCGGCGAGCTCGAAGTGGGTGCCGTCCAGCGCCTCGATCGCCTGGTCCATCAGGCCCTGCAGCCAGTCGCGGACCTCGTCGACGCCCTCGATGTGCTTGCCGTGCTCGTCGAGGTGCGCGAGCGCCACCCAGGGCGTCGCGGCGCCCGGCAGGATCCGCTCGGCCTCCGTCTTCATCTCACCGAGCAGCCGGTGGTACTCCGCCCAGCCGTACGCGTACGCCTCGTCCAGGTCGAGGTCGGTGCCGTTGTAGTAACGCGACCAGCGGGCGTACCGCTCCCGGCCCACGGTGTCGGGCGCGCCCTCGACGGTCGGCGCGTACACCTCGCGCATCCAGTCCCGCAGCTTCACGAGCGCCGCCGTCGCCGCACGGGCCGCCTCGTCCAGCTCGGCCCGCAGCGCGTCCGGTCCGGGGGTGACGAAGTCCTCGAACCAGCCGCGGCCGGTGCCGTCCGTGTCCGACCACTCGGCGAGCTGTTCGATGAAGGTGGCGGTCGGCCGCGGCGCCCCGTACAGCTTGCGCTCCAGACCGAGCGCCAGGGACTCCCGGTAGCCGGCCAGGGCCGCCGGTACCGCGCGCAGCCGTGCGGCGACGGCCGCCCAGTCCTCGTCGGTCTGCGTGGGCGTCACGGTGAACACCTCGCGGACATGGTGCGCGGGCGTGCCCATGTTGCCGACCGCGCGTAGGCCCTCGTCGGCGTCGTGCACCGCGAGCTCCGCGCTGAGGCGCTCGCGCAGCAGGCGCGCGCACCGGCGCTCGATGTCACTGTCCGCGCCCGGCTGCCGCTCCGCCTCGTCGAGCTTCGCCAGGGTGTCCCGCATGAGCCGCGCGAGCTCTTCCTGGCCCGCTGGCGAGAGGTCGGGCAGACGGCTCGAGCTCTCCGCCACGCCCAGATAGGTACCGGTGATCGGGTCGAGGGCGACGAGGCCGTCGACGTAGGCGTCGGCGACCGCACGGGGAAGGGGAGTGGTGGTCTGTGACATGCACCCCATCCTCGTACGAGGGTCCGCGCACGGCACGGCGTTTGAGCTGAGGGCGTAGGACACCGTCAGGGTGTTTGAGCCGCGCCTTCCCGCGGAGGCAGCAGCGGCCCGCAGTCCCACTGCTGGAAGATCAGCCGGGTCTCGACCCGGGCCACCTCCCGCCGGGCGGTGAACTCGTCGAGGACCAGCCGCTGGAGATCGGCCATGTCGGCGACCGCGACATGCACCAGGTAGTCGTCGGGACCGGTGAGATGGAACACGGTCAGTGCCTCCGGCAGCGCCCGGATCCGCTCCACGAACGGCCCCACCAGCTCCCGCCGATGCGGTCTGACCTGCACCGACAGCAACGCCTGCAGCCCTCGCCCCAGCTTGGCCGGATCCAGCCGCAGCTGATGCCCGAGGATCACCCCCGAACGGCGCAGCCGCGTCACCCGGTCCAGGCACGTCGACGGCGCGACCCCGACCTGCGCCGCGAGGTCGCGGTAGGTGGTCCGGGCGTCGTTCTGCAGCAGCCGCAGCAGCTGGAGATCGACCGGGTCCAGTACGACAGATTCGGCCATCGGCCGAACGTAGCACGGTGTTCGATTTCTGTGACCCGTCGATTGTTCACTCTGCGGTCCATGGACTCAGCCGCAGCGAGCACGCACGCGCACGCGTACAACGGTGTACGCACGTCTTCGGCCCCCCGCGCACTGGCCACCGAGGCCGTGCACGCCGGGCGGGACGACCTGGCCCGGCAGGGACTGCACGCCCCGCCGATCGACCTGTCCACCACCTACCCATCCCACGACAGCCGCGCCGAGGCCGCCCGCATCGACGCGTTCGCCGCGACGGGCGCGGACCCGCAGGGCCCGCCGGTCTACGGGCGGCTGGGCAACCCGACGGTCGCCCGCTTCGAGACGGCCCTGGCCCGCCTGGAGGGCACCGAGAGCGCCGTCGCCTTCGCCAGCGGGATGGCCGCGCTGAGCGCCGTACTGCTCGCGCGGGCCTCCCTGGGCCTGCGGCACGTCGTGGCCGTGCGCCCGCTGTACGGCTGCAGCGACCATCTCCTCACCGCCGGGCTGCTGGGCTCGGAGGTCACCTGGACCGACCCGGCCGGCATCGCGGACGCGCTGCGCCCCGACACCGGGCTGGTGATGGTCGAGACACCCGCCAACCCGACCCTGGCCGAGGTCGACCTGCGGGCCGTCGCCCACGCCTGCGGCTCGGTCCCGCTGCTCGCCGACAACACCTTCGCGACGCCCGTGCTGCAACGGCCCGCCGAACACGGGGCGCGACTCGTCCTGCACAGCGCCACCAAGTACCTCGGCGGGCACGGTGACGTGCTCGGGGGCGTGGTCGCCTGCGACGAGGAGTTCGCGGGACGCCTGCGGCAGATACGGTTCGCCACCGGCGGTGTCCTGCACCCGCTCGCCGGCTATCTGCTGCTGCGCGGCCTGTCCACCCTGCCCGTACGGGTCCGTGCCGCCTCCGCCACCGCCGCCGAACTGGCCCGCCGCCTCGCGGCCGACCCTCGCGTCGCCCGCGTCCACTATCCGCGCCTCGGCGGCGCGATGATCGCCTTCGAGGTCCACGGCGATCCCCACGAGGTGATCGCGGGCGTCGGCCTGATCACCCCGGCGGTCAGCCTGGGCAGCGTCGACACCCTCATCCAGCACCCGGCATCCATCTCCCACCGGATCGTGGACGCGGACGACCGCAAGGGCGCAGGGGTGAGCGACCGGTTGCTGCGGCTGTCGGTGGGGTTGGAGGACGTAGAGGACCTGTGGCGGGACCTGGACGGGGCCTTGGAGGCGCGCATGCGCCCTCCAAGGGGCGCGGGGCGATGACATATGCGGCTCCGTCGCGTGGGCGCGACCAGCCACAACGAACCGGTAGCCGCCAGCCATTCCGCAACCCCTACGGCGCCTGGGCGGCCCCCAACTCACCCGCACTCGACAACGGCCCCGTGACCGCACCCTCCAGCCGAGCCGTGATCACCAGCGTCCCCTCCTCGATCTGGTAATCCAGGGGCAGCCCAAGACCCCGCATCGCGGCAACCATCCCGGTGTTGGACGACTGCGTCACCGCGTACACGCTCTCGCACCCCGCCTCGACCGCCAGCGCGACGAGCCGGTCGAGCAGTTCACGGCCGATTCCGCGCCGCTGCCACTCGTCCTCGACGAGCAGCGCGACCTCGGTCTCATCACCGTCCCACAGGAGGTGTCCCAGCCCGACGATGCGCCCGGAGGCCGTCTGCACCGCGAGCGTGCGGCCGAAGCGCGGGCTGAGCAGGTGGTTGAGATAGCGGTCGGCGTCGCCGACGGGCCCGTGGTAGCGCATGCCGAGCGTGCGTGCCGAGCAGCGCTCGTGCATAGCCCTGGCCGCCTCCAGGTCACGGGTGTCGGCCCGGCGCACGGTGATGTCGTTGCCCTCGGGCAGCGTCAGCACGTCCTGGCTGCGCGGGATGCGCGGGCCGAGCCGGGCGTCCAGTTCGACCAGGGCACGCGCGCGTGCGAACTCGGTCGGGGTGAACGGCAGGTACGGCCGCTCCACGGTGATCGCTCCGCCTTCCGGCGCCCGCAGGCGCATCACGGTGTCCTCCAGCACCCCTTCGACGGGCACGTCGGCCGGCCCCCGGCCGCCGCCCGCGGGCGTGGCAGGAAGTGATCGTATCGTGCAGCGGCCGAGCAACTGCCGTAGGGCGAGCGGCAGTTCGGCCGCGTCGAGGGCGGTGCGGGTGGCGAGGCCGAGGACCCGGGTCGGCGCGTCCACCAGGTCGTGGGCGTCGGCCCGCTCGATCCAGGTGCCCGTACCGCCCGCCCGGGCCACGGCACCGGTGATGTCGGCCGACGCGAGCGTCCCCGGGGCGCGCAGCAGAAACTCGTCCACCGTGTCCTCGCCCAGCGGATGCGTCTGCAGGCTCAGGATGTCCACCCGGTGTCCGGCCAGCGCCGTGCACAGCGCGGCCAGTGATCCCGGTGTGTCCCTGACCGTCGTCCGCATGCGCCAGAGGGTGCTCGTCGTGCCGACGGCGGCGGGCCCGGCCTGCTCCTCCGGGGAGGGCGGCCGGGCACCGGTATCACTCGTGGGCGGCGGGTCCTCGTGGCGTCGTGGTGCCCACAGGGCCTTGAGAAGTGTGGCGATCTTCAGGTCGGTCAGGTTTCGATTCATGCAACCACTGTGGAGGAACGGTGTTGCGTGATCACGAACGATCTGTGACTGACGGGTAAAGGCCGCGAATGCCCGTTTTGTTAATTCTTCTACGACTGCTGCCCTGCCGTCACTGCCCCACCCGCCCCGGCTGCAACACCTGAGTGAACAGCACGGTGCCGTCCTGCTCGCGCAGCCGGACCGTCAGCTCGCCGCTGCCGCCGTCGATGTCGACCTCGCCGAAGAACTGGTAGCCGCCGGCCGGGGAGACGTTGGCCACGGTCGGCGCCTTCACGAACACCCGCTCCGGCCCGAACGTGTTGTCGAGCGCGTTCGCCGGGAAGGCGCCCGCGTTGAGCGGTCCCGAGACGAACTCCCAGAACGGCTCGAAGTCGGTGAACGCGGCCCGCGAGGGCTGGTAGTGCTGGGCCGAGGTGTGGTGCACGTCGGCGGTCAGCCACACCGTGCCGGTGATCCGCCGGTGCTTGACGAACCGCAGCAGCTCGGCGATCTGCAGCTCACGCCCCAGCGGCGCGCCAGGGTCGCCCTGCGCCACCGCCTCGATGTTCGGCCTGCCGTCCGTGGCGTCCGGCACCACCAGGCCGATGGGCATGTCCGAGGCGATCACCTTCCACACCGCCCGGGAGCGGGCCAGCTCGCGCTTGAGCCACGCCAACTGCTCGGCGCCGAGGATGCCCTGCGGGTCGGTGGTCTGGTCGTCGGCCGAGTTGGCGTTGCGGTAGGTCCGCATGTCCAGCACGAACACATCGAGGAGCGGCCCGTGGTGGACCACCCGGTACACCCGGCCGTCGGGCCGGCGCAGGGTCGAGATCGGGAAGTACTCCGAGAACGCCTGCCGGGCCCGCGCGGCCAGGACGTCGACGTTCTTCTCGGCGTAACGGGTGTCCGCGAAGATCTCGCCCGGGAACCAGTTGTTGGTCACCTCGTGGTCGTCCCACTGGATGATCGACGGCACCTGGGCGTTGAACCGCCTGAGGTTGTCGTCGAGCAGGTTGTAGCGGAAGTTCCCGCGGAACTCGGCCAGGGTCTCGGCGACCTTGGCCTTCTCCTCGGTGGTGATGTTCCGCCAGGTGCTGCCGTCGGGCAGGGCGACGGACGGGGTGAGCGGGCCGTCGGCGTAGATGTTGTCGCCGCTGCACAGGAAGAAGTCCGGGTTCAGCGCGCCCATCGCGTTGTAGATGGTGTAGCCGCCGAAGTCAGGGTTGATGCCCCAGCCCTGCCCCGCCAGGTCGCCGGACCACACGAAGCGCACGCCGTCACGCCGCCGCGCGGAGGCGGTACGGAAGGTGCCGGTCACCGGCTCGCCGGTGCGACGGGGGTCGTCAGGGTCGGCCAGCAGTACGCGGTAGTGGATCTGCTCGCCCGAGGGCAGCCCGTGCAGCCGGGTCGTGCCGGTGAAGTCGGTGCCCGCGCCGAGCAGCGGGCCGTACCAGCGGCGCACGTGCCGGAACGACTCGGTGGCGGCGGTCTCGACGATCATCCGCGCCGGACGGTCCGCGCGCACCCACACCAGCCCGGAGTCGGCGGTCACGTCCCCCGTCTGCACACCCCAGTCGGCCCGGGGCCGCCCCGAGAGGGCCAGTGCCGGCGCCGCGCCGGCCGCGACGGGCAGGGTCAGGGCCACCGAGGCGACCAGCGAGCCGCGCAGGACGCTGCGGCGCCCGGGGAGCGGACGGTGTGACATGGAGGGGCCTCCAGGGACGGGATCCGGCCGATGTGCACCCTCACAACTACTGGTGCACCGCAGCGCACACGGAAACCCCAAGTGAACAACTGTCCGTACTCCCGGCGGAGTCCGACGGACTCGGCCCCACCCGGACGGCTCAGCGGCTGCCGTCGAGGAGCACGCGGGCCACCAGGGCCGGGTCGTCGTTCATCGGGCAGTGGCCGCAGCCGGGGAGACGGACCAGGCGGGCGGCGGGGATGATCTGCTTGGCGCGGATGCCCTGGCGGCGTACGAGCAGCCAGTCCCGGGTGCCCCAGCCGACGGTGACCGGGATGCCGGGGAGGTCGTCGGTGAACTGGACGGTCGTGCCCGCGCGCAGTGTCTGGTCGAACCCGGTGGCCTGGGCCAGCGCGAGCGTCTCGGCGACCACCGCCTCGGGTGAACGGCGGCCGGGGCGGGCGTAGATCGTGCTGGTCAGGGCCGTGCGGCCGGCCGCCGTACGGGACAGCCGCGCGACGAGGGGCAGCGGCAGCCGACGGGAGATGTGCCGCATCGTCAGCAGGACGCCGAAGGCGTACCGCCGCTCCGCCTCCGACCAGAACCCGGCGGGGGACAACGCGGTGACGGACCGTACGAGCTTCTCGCGGCCGAGTTCCAGGGCGAGCAGGCCGCCGAGGGAGTTGCCCGCCACATGGGGCCGTTCGAGTTCCAGCGCCTCGCAGAACGCGGCGAACACGGACGTCGTGGTGGGCAGGTCGTAGGCGAGCCCGTCCGGCAGTGCCGGGGAGACGCCGAAGCCGGGGAGGTCCACGGCGATGACGTCGCGCTCGGCGGCGAGGATGTCCACCACCGGGTCCCAGGCCTGCCGGTGGTGGCCGATCCCGTGCAGCAGGAGGAGCGGGTCGCCGCTGCCCACCCGCTCGTAGGAGACGGTGACCGGCTGCGGGCCGCTCGGGGTGGGGACCGGGAAGGAGACGGTGGCGGGCATGGGGGAGCTCCTCGTCTGGACGGACCGGTGGACGCCGTAGACAGCTTGTCAGCAATTGCTACCGACGGGTAGCCCCGTGGTGTCGCGACCCCCGCTCGGGGCCGACGAGCGTGACCCGGGTACGGGGTCAACGAGGGGTGCGCAACTCCAGGTTGAAGTCCGCGTGCCCGAAGTGGCGCATGAGGTTCAGCCACAGCGGCAGCCACATCTCCACGCTCCGCGCCGCCTGGATGCCGCCCAGGTCGATCACCCGATCGGCCGGCCAGCCGAACTCGCCCAGCATCTCCGTGACCCGGGCCTTGGCGTCCGCGTCCTCCCCGCACACGAAGACCTGGTGATCGCCCGGCACGCGCGCGGGATCCACCATCACCTCGCAGTTCACCGTGTTCAGCGACTTCACCACGCGCGCCTGCGGGAACGCCCGCTGGAGCTGCTCGCCGACGCTGTCCGACCCGACGGGTGACAGCCGCGCCTCGCCGTCCTCGAACGCCAACGGGTTGGAGACGTCCACCACGACCTTCCCGGCGAGGTTGTCCGCCCCGGCCGCCTCCAGCGCGGTGAGCGCCACGCGCCCGGCCACGGCCACCACCACGACCTCGGCCGAGGAGGCCGCCTCCGTGAACGTTCCGGCGCCCCCACCGGTGCTCGCGGCCCACTCCAGGGCCACCGGATTGTCCTGGGTGCGCGAGCCCAGGGTCACCTCGTGCCCCAGCGCCACCAGCTTCCCGCCCAGCGTGCGACCGACCTGACCCGTGCCCAGCACGGCGTACCGCATGGCGACCTCCCGTTCCGCGGACGACTTCCGACTCGATCATTGTGTGCCGAAGGCGTGGATTCCGCCTGGACAGTGCAGGAGGCGGTCGGATGGGATGGCACGGTGACCACCGACACCGCGACCGACGCCTTCGAAGAGCACCGCCCGTTCCTCCTGGGCGTCGCCTACCGCATGCTGGGCCGGGTGGCGGACGCGGAGGACGTCGTCCAGGACGCCTGGCTGCGCTGGTCGGCCGCCGACCGCGACGACGTCCGCATACCGCGCGCCTACCTCGTCCGGGTCACCACCCGTCTCGCGCTCGACCGCCTCGCCCGCATCAAGGCGCACGGCGAGACCTACGTCGGCCC
Organism: Streptomyces sp. NPDC096132; assembly: GCF_044763345.1. NCBI lineage: Bacteria > Bacillati > Actinomycetota > Actinomycetes > Kitasatosporales > Streptomycetaceae > Streptomyces > Streptomyces sp. NPDC096132. Next base: position 46,940 of record NZ_JBIWGA010000021.1, on the reverse strand, counting down.
CTGGCTCCCCGAGCCGTACGTCACCGACTTCGGCGCCACCGTCCAGGACACCGCCGAACGCGCCGTCCTCGCCGACTCCGTCTCGCTCGCCGTCCTGGTCGTCCTGGAGTCGCTCTCCCCGCTGGAACGCGCCGTGTTCGTCCTCAGGGAGGCCTTCGGATACCCGTACGCCGAGATCGCCACCGTCCTCGACCGCACCGAGGCCGCGGTGCGCCAACTGGCCGGCCGGGCCCGCCGGCATGTCGAGGAGCGACGGCCCCGCTACGAGGTCGACCCCGTCCAGCGCCGCGAACTCACCGAGCGGTTCCTCGCCGCGGCCGCGGACGGCGACCTGGCGGGACTGATGGCGCTGCTCGCCCCCGACGCCCGTCTCGTCGGCGACAGCGGAGGCCTGGCCAAGGCGCCCGTGCGCGTCCTGGAGAGCGCCGACCACGTGGCCCGCTTCCTCGCCGGGGTGGCCCGCAAGGGTGCCCCGGACCTGTCCTTCCGCTTCCTGGAGATCAACGGCGGCCCGGCGGTGCTCGTCCTGTCCGGCGACAAGCCGGACTCCGTCCTCCAGCTCGACGTGGCGGACGGCCGCGTCCAGTCCGTCTACGTCATCCGCAACCCCGACAAGCTGCGCACGCTGACCGTGTGACTCCGGTGTCCGGCCCCCGTTCACGACGGGGGCTTTGCCGGAGTGTCACGAAAACGGGCCTGTACGAACGCCCAGTGAACGCTTTCCCGCCGGGTGCCCGTTTCGCCTGCCGAGGGATCGAGGATTGGTCTTGACCAAGGGTGGGGGCCGCCCTATGGTCGCAGAGAAGTACAACAACCTTTAATAAACAAGGGCGCGTAAAACGCCGCCGGACCACGGGGATTGCGGAGGACAGGGTGGGGACCACGCAACTGGAATCGGTACCGGAACCGAAGTACTGGCATCTCAAGACCGTGCTCAGCGAGGCGCTCGACTCCGAGTTCACCGTCGGCGAGATCCTGCCGAACGAACGCGAGCTGGCCGCCCGCTTCGGCGTCGCCCGCGCGACACTCCGGCAGGCCCTGGAGCAGCTCGAACTCGAGGGCCGGCTGCAGCGCCGCCGCGGCGTCGGCACGACCGTCGCACCGCCCCGGATGGGCGTCGCCGTCGGCACGGAAGGGCAGGTCTGGCCGGGGAGCGGCGACGACGCCTGGCAGTGCGTCGACTGCGCGCTCGCGGCTCCGCCCGCGGCCGTCGCCACCGCCCTGGAGACCCCGCGCGAGGAAGCCGTGCACATCGTGCGCCGCTCACGCGTCTCCCACGGACAGCCGGTCGCCGCGGAACTCCTCTACGTCCCGCGGTCGTCGGTGCCCGACCTGACCGCGATCGACACCCCGTCCGAGGCGGCACGCGCGCGTGCCGTGCTGCGCGAACTGCAGCACCTGGAGCTGCAGGGCGAGGACCGCGCGGTGGAGCTGGGCTCGGCCCGCGCGGACGACGCCAGGGAACTCGACCGGCTGCCCGGCGCCCCCGTCCTCGTCGTCACCACCCGGTTCTTCGCCGGGGGCCGCACCGCCGCCCTCTCGGTCGCCACGTATCGCGCTGACACGTGCCGCCTGACCTTCGGCGCCGCGGGCGGCGTGGAGATACACCACGGCCCGGAACGCCAGGCGTCCTGAACGCCGGGCGGTAGACGCGGTAGACGTCCCCCGCGCCCCGGAATCCCTCCGGGGCGCGACGCGTTCGCGGACGGACGGCTGATGACCCGGACCCGTCACCGACGGGCCGTCACCGTCCCCTCCACCGCGAACAACTGCTCCTCCACATGGTCCAGGGCCAGCCGCAGCGCCCCGGTCGCCACCGCCGCCTCACCGAGCAGCGACAGCGCCACCTTCGGCGGCCGCAGACAGTAGCGGGCCAACTCCTGCCGCAGCGGCTCCAGTACCTCGTCTATGCCGGTCGCCCAGCCGCCCACGACGACCAGTTCCGGGTCGAGGGCCAGCACCAGGGCGGCCACGTCGTGCACGAGCCGCTGGAAGAAGCGGTCCACGGCGGCCCGCGCCCCCTGGTCGCCCTCGCGGGCCCGGGTGAACACCTTGGCCACGGCCTGCTCGTCCAGCGGGGGCAGCGGAACGTCGGTCGTCGACAGCAGCGTCTCCGGAGTCACCTCCCGCCCCAGCAGATGCAGCGCCCCGATCTCACCGGCCGCCCCGCCGTACCCTCGGTGCAACCGCCCGCCGATCAGCGACCCGGCGCCCGGACTCAGCCCGGCCAGCACGAACACGACGTCGTCGGACTCGGTCGCCGACCCCTTCCAGTGCTCGGCCACGGCCGCCGCGTTGGCGTCGTTCTCCACCAGCACCGGGCACTTGAAGGAACGGCTCAGTCGCTCGCCCAGCCGCAGCCCGGTCCACTCGGGCAGCGCCGTGCCCAGCCGTACGGTCCCGTCCGCCTCGACGATCCCGGGTGTGGCGACGCCCACCGCCCGCAAGGAGTTGCGCGGCACGCCCGCCCGGCGCAGCAGTTCGGCGACCGCCGAGCGCAGCCGCTCCAGCCGCTCGTCGGCCGACATCGTCTGGTCGACGTCCTTGGCCTGCGAGCCCAGCAGCCGCCCGTCCAGATCGGCCAGCAGCGCCGCCACCCGGTGCGGGCCGATCTCCAGGCCCAGCAGATGCCCGGCCTCCGCACGGAACCGGAACCGCCGTGCCGGTCGCCCCTGTCGCCGGGCGACGCTCTCGTCGGCCGCCTTCTCCACGACGAGCCCCGCCTGGATGAGGTCCTCGACGACCCCCTCGACGGTCGGCCGGGACAGCCCGGTCACCCGTGTGATCTCCGTGAGGGTCGCGCAGTCCGCGGCACGCAGCGCGTGCAGCACCACCGCGGAGTTGATCCTTCGCAGCAGCGAGGGATCCCCGCCGGTCAGCCGCCCCAACGTCCGTCCTCCCAGCTCGTGCGCGTGTTGGGCGGATCGTACTCGGCGGGGAGGAGCCGGGCGAGTGCCGAATCCGTACCGATGCCGTCACACACCGTCTCAACCCGGTGCCACGAACCCCGACTCGTACGCCGTGATCACCGCCTGAGTGCGGTCCCGCGCCCCCAACTTCGCCAGCACCGCGCTCACATGCGACTTCACCGTCTCCGTGCCGACGACGAGCCGCGCGGCGATCTCCGCGTTGGACAGCCCGCGCGTCATCAGCCGCAGCACCTCGGCCTCCCGGTCGGTCAGCCGGGCCCGGTCCAGCACGTCCCGGGCCGCGCGGTTGCCGCCCGTCTCGCCGTACTCGGCGGCCAGCCGCCGCACCGACGCCGGGAACAGCAGCGACTCACCCTCCGCCACCAGCCGCACCGCGTGCACGATCTCGGCGGGCCGGGCCCGCTTCAGCAGGAACCCGTCCGCGCCCGCCCGCAGCGCCTCGTAGACGTACTCGTCGTTCTCGAAGGTCGTCACGACCAGGATCTTCGGCGGCCCGTCCACCGTCCGCAGCACCGCGCGCGTGGCCTCGATGCCGTCCATCAGCGGCATGCGTACGTCCATGGCGACGACGTCCGGGCGCAGCTGACGCACCAGCGGGATCACCGCCGCCCCGTCCGCAGCCTCCCCGACGACCTCGATGTCGCCCTGCGCCTCCAGCACGGCTCGCAGCCCGGCACGGACCAGGGGTTCGTCGTCGACGAGAAGTACGGTCACCGGCATCCGGCCAGCGTAGATCAACTCAGCGGCAGCTCGGCACGCACCTGCCAGTCGCCGGAGTCCGGACCGGTCAGGGCCCGCCCCCCGAGCAGGGCCGCCCGCTCGCGTATCCCGCGCAGCCCGCTGCCCCGCCCCGGGCCGGGTATGTCGGCCGGCAGCGGATTGCGGACCTCCAGGCACAGCAGCCCGTCGGCGACCCGTATATGAATCCGGACCGGCACGGCTCCCGCATGGCGCAGGACATTGGTCAGTGCCTCCTGGAGGATGCGGTAGCCCTCCCGGGACACCGGCCCCGGCACCGTCTCCAGCGGGCCGGTCAGCTCCGCGTCGACCTTCGCGCCGGACGCCCGCGCCGACTCCAGCAGCCCGTCGGCCTCGGCGAGCGTCGGCCGGGCGCTCACCGGACGGTCCGACTCCCGCAGCACCCCGAGCACCCGCTCCAGGTCCGCGAGCGCCGCCCGGCCGCTGTCCTCGATGGCCTCCAGCGCACGATCCGTGAACCCAGGGTCGCCCGCCGCCCGCGCCGCGCCCGCCTGCACCACCGCCACCGTCAGCGCGTGCCCGATGGAGTCGTGCAGCTCCCGGGCGATCCGGTTGCGCTCCAGCAGTCGCTCGGTCCTCTCTTCCAGGGCGGCGAGCTGCTCGGCCGCCGACGGGCCGAGCAGGGCTCGCGCCACGACGGTCACCACCTCGCCCAGGCCGACGACGACGCCGTAGAGCGCGAGGAGGGGGAGCGGCGCCAGCAGGGCGTACCACCAGTGCGGTGTCGCGGTGTCGAGTACCGGAACGTCGTCCTGTACGTGGCCGCGCGCGAGATCGAACAGCACGATCGCGATGATCGGCAGCCACACGCAGCTGAACGCGGTGACCGCGCCCAGGACCATCCGCGCCTCCAGCCACAGCATGGTCCGCAGCCGGTCCCGCCAGTTCGCCGACGGCGCCACCGACAGCCCGGGATCGGTTTCGGCGGGCAGGAGCAGCAGCCGTGCCTGAACACCCTCTCCCCTGCGCACCCCCGGGATCAGCCCGACCGGCAGCAGGAGCAGCGCGGGCACCCACGGTTTCGACATGTCGATGAACATCCACACGCTCTGCAGCAGTACCGGCACCCAGAGGTGCACGAGTCGTGTGTACGTCGTCCCCCGCAGCAGCGGGCGCAGCAAGCGGCCCATGGCGACAAGCCTGCCAGCCCCCACTGACAACGGACCTCCCCCGAGCGGGGGAGACGGCATCCCCGGGCGGGGGAGGCCCCACACCCCTGCGAAGGGCGAGAGTCGTGGCCATGACCAGCATCGACGTCCGCGACCTGACCAAGGAGTACGGCCCCCGGCGGGCCGTGGACCGCCTGACCTTCCGTGTCCTGCCCGGCCGTGTCACCGGCTTCCTGGGCCCCAACGGCGCCGGCAAGTCCACCACCCTGCGCCTCGTCCTCGGCCTCGACCGGCCGACCTCCGGCACCGCCACCGTCGGCGGCCGCCCCTACGTCACCCTCCCCGACCCGCTCCGCCATGTCGGCGCCCTGCTGGACGCCCAGGCCGCGCACGGCTCCCGCACGGGCCGCGACCACCTCCTCGCCCTCGCCGCGAGCAACCGCGTCCCCGTCCGCCGGGTCGACGAGGTGCTGGAGGAGACCGGGCTCGCCCCCGCCGCCCGCCGCCGGGTGAGGACGTACTCCCTCGGCATGCGCCAGCGACTCGGCATCGCCGCGGCCCTGCTCGGCGACCCCGAAGTGGTCCTGCTCGACGAGCCGTCCAACGGTCTCGACCCCGAAGGCATCGTCTGGATCCGCGGGTTGCTGCGCCGGCTCGCGGGGGAAGGCCGCACCGTGCTGGTCTCCAGCCACCTCATGAACGAGACGGCGTCCTACGCCGACCACCTCGTCGTCCTCGGCCGGGGCCGCCTGCTGGCCGACACCCCGATGCGGGACTTCATCGACGCGCGTGTGCACCCCCGTGTCCGTATCCGCACGACCGACCCGACCGCCCTCAAGGGCGCTCTGGCCCGGCACGGCCACGACGCGGTGGAGCATCCCGAGGGGCACTGGAGCGTGTCCCACGCGCGTGTGGACGACATCGGCCCGCTCGTCTCCGCCGCCGGAGTTCCCCTGCTCGAACTGACCACGGAGGAAGGCACGCTGGAGCAGGCCTACCTCGACCTCACCGCCGCCGACGCCGAGTTCGCGGCCCACCCGCACCAGGAGGCCCGACCGTGACCGCCCTCCACGCCGAATGGATCAAGACGCGCACGCTCCGGTCGCAGATCGGCGCCCTGTGCGCGATCCCGCTCACCACCGTCGCGTTCTCCGCACTGGCCGGCCTCGACACCGAGGGCGCCGACGCCGACCCGCTCTTCTCCGCTTTCTTCGGCGTGAACTTCGGGCAGATCGCGGCCATCGCCTTCGGTACGACCGCCCTCTCGAGCGAGTTCCACGGCGGTGCCCTGCGCGTGTCGCTGTCCGCGGTGCCCCGCCGGGGCCGCTGGTTCGCCGCCAAACTGGCCATGGTCGCCCTGCCGGTGCTCCTCGTCGGACTGGCGACCGGACTGGCGACGGCGGCGATGGGCAGCGCCCTGCTGCCGACCGCTCCGAGCGCGGCGGAGAGCGTGCGCGGAGCCTTGGGCTGTGCCGTCTACCTGACGCTCATGGCCCTGCTCGCCGCCGGTCTCACGGCCGTTCTGCGCAGCGGCGTGGCCACACTGAGCATCCTGATCCCCTTGCTCCTGATCGTGTCCTTCGTCGTGGGCGACCTGTCCGGCAACGCGGCGGACTTCCTGCCGGACCGGGCCGGTCAAGTGGTGCTCCACAGCACGTGGGACGGCATCCTGAACGCCTGGACGGGGCTCGCGGTCGCCCTGCTCTGGGTGGTGGCGGCGGTCACCGCGGGGGCCTGGCGGCTGCACCGCCGGGACGCCTGAGGACAAGGGCCCGCTGACGGGCCGCCAATTGTCAGTGGCGGCGGGTTTACTGGATCCCATGGACATCGAGAGCCTGCTCGCCGGCCCCGGCGACCGCACCGCCGCCTTAGCGACCAGTCACGGTCTCAGGGCGGCGGACGCCGCGGTGCGCGTCGCGGAGGCGGAGCGGTTCCACGAGGACAAGGAGGACATGGTCGGGAAACTGACGCGGAGATGGGGCGAGCCGGAGCACATCGGCCTGCAGACGGTACGGCTGCGGACCGCGAGCGAGGAGATACCCGAGCCCTGGGCCGAGTTGAGCCTGCGCGTGGGAAGCGTGTACCTCTGGAAGGTCGCGGAGCACGGCCGCTGGGTGGCCCTGGGCGTCGCCGACCAGGACCCGGACGACGAGATGGAGCTGCTCCTGGTCGTCACGGAAACCGACCCGCCCTGACCGACCCGCCCAGACCGTGCGGCTCAGCCCTCCGCCGCCTCCCGCAGCCGGGCGAACTCCTGCGCCATGGTCGCCGCCGTCCAGTGGGCGTTGAGGCCGCTGGGATTCGGCAGCACCCATATCCGGGCCTCGCCGATCACCCGCTCCTGCGGCCCCACCGAGGCCTTCCGGTCGTCGAAGGCGGCCCGGTAGGCGGTCACACCGACCACCGCCAGCCAGCGGGGCTTCAGCCGCGTCACCTTGTCCGTCAGCAGCCGCCCGCCCTCGCGGTACTCCTCGGCGCTCAGCTCGTCGGCCCGGGCGGTCGCCCGTGCCACCACGTTGGTGATGCCGAGCCCGTACGACAGCAGCTCCCGCTGCTCCGCCGGCTTCATCAGCCTCGGCGTGAAACCGGACAGGTGCAGGACCGGCCAGAAGCGGTTGCCGGGGCGGGCGAAGTGGTGGCCGGTCGCCGCCGTCATCAGCCCCGGGTTGATGCCGCAGAACAGCACGCGCAGGCCGCCCGCGACGACGTCCGGTACGAGACGGTCGCGGGCGGCCTCCAGCTCCGCCTGGGTGAAGCGGGGCGAGCGTGTCAGAGGATCGCTCCGGGGGCGTAGCCGGCGGCCTCCGGGCGCTGCTTCACGATCTCCTCGATCCGGGCGACGACCGTGGCCACCTGGGCGGCTGCCGCGCCCGTGAAGGACAGCTTGTCGGCCATCAGCGCGTCCAGCCGGTCGCGGTCCAGCGGAAGGCGCTCGTCGGCGGCCAGCTTGTCCAGCAGTTCGTTGCGCTCGGCACCCTGCTCCCGCATGGCCAGCGCGGAGGCGACGGCGTTCTCCTTGATCGCCTCGTGCGCGAGCTCACGGCCCACGCCCGCGCGCACCGCGCCCATCAGGACCTTGGTGGTGGCGAGGAACGGCAGATAGCGGTCCAGCTCCCGGGCGACGACGGCGGGGAAGGCGCCGAACTCGTCGAGGACCGTCAGGAACGTCTCCAGCAGGCCGTCGAGCGCGAAGAACGCGTCGGGAAGGGCCACCCGCCGCACCACCGAGCAGGACACGTCACCCTCGTTCCACTGGTCGCCCGCCAGCTCGCCGGTCATCGACGCGTAGCCGCGCAGGATGACCATGAGGCCGTTGACGCGCTCGCAGGAGCGGGTGTTCATCTTGTGCGGCATCGCCGAGGAACCGACCTGGCCGGGCTTGAAGCCCTCGGTCACCAGCTCGTGCCCGGCCATCAGCCGGATCGTCTTCGCCAGCGAGGAGGGGGCGGCCGCGAGCTGCACCAGCGCCGTCACGACCTCGTAGTCCAGCGAGCGCGGGTAGACCTGGCCGACGGAGGTGAACGCCTGCGAGAAGCCCAGGTGGGCCGCGATCCGGTCCTCCAGCTCGGCCAGCTTGCCCGCGTCGCCGCCCAGCAGGTCGAGCATGTCCTGCGCGGTGCCGACGGGGCCCTTGATGCCGCGCAGCGGGTAGCGGCCGAGCAGTTCCTCGACCCGGCCGTACGCCACGAGCAGCTCGTCGGCGGCGGTCGCGAAGCGCTTGCCGAGGGTGGTGGCCTGCGCGGCGACGTTGTGCGAGCGGCCGGCCATGACCAGCTCGCCGTACTCGGCGCTCAGCTTGCCCAGCCGGGCGAGGACGGCCACCGTTCGGTCGCGGACCAGCTCCAGGGAGAGCCGGATCTGCAGCTGCTCGACGTTCTCCGTCAGGTCGCGGGAGGTCATGCCCTTGTGGACCTGCTCGTGCCCGGCGAGGTCGTTGAACTCCTCGATCCGCGCCTTCACGTCGTGCCGCGTGACCTTCTCGCGCTCGGCGATGGAGGCCAGGTCGACGGTGTCCAGGACTCGCTCGTAGTCGGCGAGCGCCTGCTCGGGCACCTCGATCCCGAGGTCCTTCTGGGCCCGCAGCACGGCGAGCCAGAGCTGACGCTCCAGCCTCACCTTCTGCTCGGGCGACCAGAGCGTGGCGAGCTCGGCGGAGGCGTACCGTCCGGCGAGGACGTTGGGGATGCGGGGCTTGGCGGGCGCAGAAGTCACGTGTACGGAGTGTACTGGCGATTCCTGCAGGCCAGGGCCACCCTCCCGTTCGGCGGAACCTACGAGACCCGCGTCACGCCGTGGCCTCGGCGAGCTTCGCCGGCACCTCCGCACGGCAGGGCTCCGGCACGCACCAGCAGGCCAGGGTCCTTCCGCGCAGTTCCGCGACCTGCTCCAGCAGCGCGGGCCGCTCCAGCAGATACGCCCGGTACATCGCCATCACCTCCGCGCGCATGCCGTCCCGCTTCTTCTTCGGGGTGTCGTAGGCGAACGGGTTGTACAGCGGGTGCCGGGGGAGGTCCCGGCCCCCGAGCGTCCAGCGGCGGCCGACATAGACCACGTCCTCGGGGGCGAGCTCCAGCCGGGGGCCGAACTCGTGGATCCGGCCCCGGAGATTGATCACCCGCGTGGTCACGGCGACTGCCTAGGCCGGGCCCTCGTACGGCAGCAGTTCCGGGCGCTTGGCCGGACGGCCGTCGCCGGACGACCGGCCGGTCAGGCGGCGGCCGATCCACGGGAGCAGATGCTGCTTGGCGAACCGGGCGTCCGCGACCCGACGGGCGGCCCAGCCGGGCGGCAGGGTCGCCGGTATCGGCGTACGCCACTCGGTGTCCTCCGGGTCGTATCCGAGGGTCTGCCAGACCGCCTCGGCGACCCGGCGGTGCCCCTCGGGCGTCAGGTGCAGCCGGTCCACGTCCCACAGGCGCGGGTCGGAGAGTGACGGAGCGCCGTACAGGTCGACGACGAGGGCGCCGTGCCGCTCGGCCAGCTCCTCGACGCAGACGAACAGCTCCTCCATGCGCGGCCGGAACCGCTCCAGGACCGGACCCTGCCGGCCCGGGCTGCGCATCAGCACGAGCTGCTTGCAGGACGGGGCCAGCCGCTCCACCGCCTCCGTCAGCAGGTCCTTGACCCGGCCCATGTCGCACTTCGGGCGCAGCGTGTCGTTCAGGCCGCCGACCAGGGTGATCACATCGGCGTCCATCGCGGCCGCCACGTCCACCTGCTCCTCGACGATCTGCCCGATCAGCTTGCCGCGCACCGCCAGGTTGGCGTACCGGAAGCCGGGCGCGCGGGCCGCCATCCGGCCCGCCAGGAGGTCGGCCCAGCCCCGGTAGGAGCCGTCGGGCAGCAGGTCCGACATGCCCTCGGTGAAGGAGTCGCCGACCGCGACCAGGCTGGTGTGTGTGGGATTCGTCTGCATGGCGACATAGATGGTAGCCCGAGTCTCATACCCACCGGTCGGTCCCCCTGCCCGGTACGCGGCCTCCGGTCGCGATCCCCGGTGGGCGACTCCCAGCACGCGGCCTCACGCCCGCTGCCCGAACAGCTCCCGCAGCACGTCCTCCATCGTCACCAGCCCGGCCAGCCGTCCGTCGGAGCCGAGTACGGCCGCCAGGTGGGTACGGCTGCCCCGCATCGCGGTGAGGACGTCGTCCAGCGGCGTCGCCTCCCGCACGCGCGCGATGGGCCGCATGTCCCGCAGCCGGAACGGCACGTCCCGCGGTGAGGCGTCCAGCGCGTCCTTCACGTGCAGATAGCCGACGATCCGGCGCCCCTCGTCCACCACGGGGAAGCGGGAGAACCCGGACTCGGCCGCGAGCCCCTCCAGTTCCTCCGGCGTCACGCCCACGCGCGCGTAGACGACGCGTTCCAGCGGCAGGACGACGTCCCGCACCGGGCGGCGGCCCAGCTCCAAGGCGTCGCGCAGCCGCTCCTGGGCGCGGTCGTCGATGAGCCCGGCCTCGCCGGCGTCCCTCACGATCTGGGCGAGCTGCGCGTCCGAGAAGGCCGCCGCGACCTCGTCCTTGGTCTCGATCCGCATCAGCTTCAGCAGAGCGTTGGCGAAGGCGTTGATCGCGAAGATCACCGGGCGCAGCGCCCGCGACAGCGTGACCAGCGGCGGTCCGAGCAGCAGCGCGGTGCGCACCGGTTCCGCGAGCGCGATGTTCTTCGGGACCATCTCGCCGAGCAGCATGTGCAGGTAGGTGGCGAGCGCCAGCGCGATCACGAAGGACACCGCGTGGCCCGCGCCCTCGGGCACACCGATCGCGTGGAACACCGGCTCCAGCAGGTGCGCGATCGCCGGTTCGGCGACGACACCCAGGACCAGCGTGCACAGGGTGATGCCGAGCTGCGCGGCCGCCATCAGCGCGGACACGTGCCGCAGGCCCCACAGCACGCTCTTGGCGCGCCGGTCGCCCTGCTCGGCGTACGGCTCGATCTGGGCGCGGCGTACGGAGATCAGCGCGAACTCCGCGCCGACGAAGAACGCGTTGACGACGAGGGTCGCCAGGGCGATCAGCAGCTGGACAGCGGTCACTGGTCCGCCCCTTCCACGTGGTCCTCGGCGAGCGGCGCGTGCAGCAGCACGCGCGCGGCACGGCGGCCGGACGCGTCGACCACGTCCATCCGCCAGCCGGCGATGTCGACGCTGTCACCGACGGCCGGTATGCGGCCCAGCTCGGTGGCGACCAGGCCGGCGAGCGTCTCGTACGGGCCCTCGGGGGCGTGCAGGCCCACGCGCGCGAGCTGGTCCGTACGGGCGGCGCCGTCGGCCGAGTACAGGGCGCGTCCGTCGTCGTCCGTGCCCGCGGGGGCCAGGTCGGGCGTCTCGTGGGGGTCGTGCTCGTCGCGGACCTCGCCGACGACCTCCTCGACGATGTCCTCCAGGGTGGCCACGCCCGCCGTACCGCCGTACTCGTCGATGACCACGGCCATCGTCCGCTTGCCGCCCAGCCGGTCGAGCAGCCGGTCCACGGTCAGCGACTCGGGGACGAGCAGCGGCTCACGCATGATCTCCGAGACGGGCACGCGCGCGCGTCGGTCAGCGGGTACCGCCAGCGCGTCCTTGATGTGCGCGGTGCCGACGACCGCGTCCAGGGTGCCGCGGTGGACGGGGAAGCGGGACAGACCGGTCGCCCGGGTCGCGTTCGCCACGTCCTCGCAGGTCGCAAGGGCGTCGAGGGAGATGACCTGGACGCGCGGGGTCATCACGTTCTCCGCGGTCAGGTCGGCGAGGTTCAGGGTGCGCACGAACAGCTCGGCGGTGTCCGCCTCCAGGGCGCCCTCCCGGGCCGAGTGCCGGGCCAGGGCCGCGAGCTCCTGGGGGCCGCGCGCGGCGGCCAGCTCCTCCGTCGGCTCCACGCCCAGGCGGCGCACCACCCGGTTCGCGGTGTTGTTCAGATGCGTGATGAAGGGCCGGAAGGCGGCGCTGAACCAGCGCTGCGCGTTGCCCACGGTCTTGGCCACGGGCAGCGGCGAGGAGATCGCCCAGTTCTTCGGCACCAGCTCGCCGACGACCATCAGGAAGACCGTCGACAGCGCCGTACCCAGCACCAGTGCGACCGAATGCGACGCGGTGTCCGACAGCCCCATCGACTCCAGCGGCCCCGCGATCAGCTTGGCGATCGACGGCTCGGCGAGCATGCCGACCACCAGATTGGTGACGGTGATGCCGAGTTGGGCGCCGGAGAGCTGGAAGGTGAGGTTCCGTACGGCCTTGAGCGCGCCGGACGCACCCCGCTCGCCGCGCGCCACCGCCCGCTCCAGCTCGCTGCGCTCGACCGTGGTCAGCGAGAACTCGGCGGCAACGAAGGCACCGCAGGCGAACGACAGCAGGATCGCCACCAGCAGCAGGAGCACTTCCGTCATCGGTTCACCTCCGTCCCATGGTCCGGCAGGGCAGGGAGGATCGCGCGATGTCGCGCACGGCTACTGGGAGGCTCGCCCATGGGCGGACGCTCACACCTTTCAATGACTCGCAGGGGGACCGCACGGTCTCGCACGGTCCCCCAATGGTAAAGGATCAGCAAAGTTGCTCCGAGCGGTGGGCGCCGATCAGCCGACCAGTGGCTTCACCCAGCGCCGCCACGTCTCCTCCGGCGCGTACCCCGCGGCGCGCCACGCATGATGCGCCGTCTCGTTCCGGGTGAGCACCATCGCGTCCCCGCGCCGCCCGCCGAGCCGTACGAACCTCTCCTCCGCGGCGGCGAGCAGGGCCGACCCGATGCCCTGGCGGCGGTGCCGCGGATGCACCGCCAGCCGGTAGAGATGGCACCGCCACCCGTCGAACCCGGCGATCACCGTGCCCACCAGCTCACCTCCCCGCTCGGCCAGGATCAGCGCCTCGGGGTCCCGGCCGACCAGCCGCTCCACTCCGGCACGGTCGTCGCTGATGCTCGTGCCCTCGGCGGCGGTCTTCCAGAAGGCGAGGACGGTGTCCAGGTCATCGGGCGTCGCGGCCCGTATCCGCAGATCAGACATGCGGTGATCCCATCACGGCCGCAGTGCCCGGATGCGGAATTCCAGGATGCGGACGCTCAGCGCCTGCGCAGCACCACCGTGCTCCCCGGCCGCACGCGCAGCTCGGCGTTCCCGCCCACCTTCGCCCCGGTCACCAGGTTCGTGGAGGCGCCGAAGCCCTGGGTGGTGAACGTGAAGGTGCGATCGCCGGTGGTGTTCATGGCGATCAGGTACGGGCCGTACACACACCGGTAGAAGGAGGCGCGTCCGGCGTACGGGCTCTCCACGCCCGCGGCGCGCTGCGGCACGTCGTCCGGGGCCTTGGCCAGCGGCAGGACCTGACCGGCGAACGCCTGCTCCAGCGCGTCACCGGGCGGGGCGAAACCGCCCGCCGGGATGTCGAGATCGCCCGCCGAGAACTCCCAGTTGACCCAGTCGGGCTCGGTGAAGGACCGCCCGTCCGCGAGGTACTTCACGTCCTGCCAGACCGTGCCCGACCGCTCCACGCCCGCCGCGTCGATGAGGTGGACGCGGGCGAGCCGGTTGACGCCCCAGCGGGCCCGCCAGTACAGCGAGGCGTACAGGATCTCCTCGCCGTGCTTGACCGCGACGAGGCCGTTCTCCTCGTCGGAGAAGACGAAGTCGGGCTGTCCGGCCGTCATGGGGAGCCGCGCGCCGCTGCCGGTGGCGCCGCTGATGTACGCGTAGTCGTCGGCGGTGCTCAGCAGGTTCAGGTTGGTCCGGGCGGAGACCGTCATCGCGTGGGAGTCCGTGAGGGACTGGAACGCCTGGCCGTCGGCGAGGGACTGCCGCGCGTACGAGGTGAGGTCGGGGTCCTTGACCAGCGCGGCGAACTTCAGCGCGTGCCCGTCCCACTTGGTGTCCTCGTCGTAGGCGACCTTGCCCGGGTACTCGGTGTCACGCCATCCGACCATGGTCTCCAGGCGCATCGCCCGGTAGCCGTCCCGGTCCACCGCCGGGTGGCGGAAGACCATCCGCGCCTTGGCCATCTTGACCAGGTGGTCGCGGAGCGTGCCGTCCTCGACGCCGCCGATGCCCGTCACCGCGTCGTACACGAACGACAGCCACTCCTGGAGCTCGCCGTAGCTGCCCGCGTAACCGAGTTCCTTGGAGATGCCCTTCTTCGTGACCTGGTAGTACGAGCCGCCCAGTGGCCTGGTCGGGGTGCCGTCCTCGTCCTCCGGGCCCAGCCAGGGGACCAGACCGACGGCCTGGTGGAGGTGGTCGCGGGCCTTCTCCTCGCCCCAGGCCTCCTCGGCGCCGAGCCAGGCGAGGCCGCGGTCGGCGAGGTAGAGGCCGAGGGAGCAGATGATGGCCTGGTTGGTGTACTGCGGGATGCGCTGCCGCCAGTACTCGCGGCTGTCCAGCAGCATCTTCGTCCAGGCGTCCCGGCGCACGACGGGCGCGTACTCCGAGCCGTTGGGCGCGGCCATGGTCAGGTCGTCGAACCAGGCGGTGCCCGCTCCCGACAGACGGACGCTCAGGGTGACCTGGGTGGCCGTGGCCGGGGTGGTGAGGGCGACCGTCACCTGCTCCCAGTCATGGGTGCCGGACGAGGCGTGGACCTTGTTGTCCTTGCCGACCAGGGTGCCGTTCGCGTCGTGGAACAGGACGTCCAGGTAGGCGCCGTCGCTCCCGACGCCCTCGGTCCTGATCCAGGCGCCGTAGGTGTACGTGCCCTGGTCCACCGGGAGTTTCGCCGAGGTGGTGTAGCCGACCGTGCCGGAGCCCGGGATCATCACCTTCGCGGAGGCATGGCCGGTGCGGTGGACGGCGGTGTCGCGGGAGGCGGTGCCGCTGCCGGACCAGGTGGACGCCTTCCAGCCGGTCGTGCCGAACTCGAAGCCCGGGTTGCTCAGGCCGTACGGCGACCCGAGCACCGGCTCGTCGAGCAGTGGCTCCAGGTCGTCGGCGAGCGCCAGCATGACCAGCCCGGCGCGGCCCAGGCCCATCCACTGCTGGCTGGAGCCGGTCAGCACGGTGGGGTCGCCGAGGTACTTCCAGTAGACGCCGTCCAGGCTCCGGGCGATCTGCGGCGGCACGGCGATGTTCCGGTAGGCGGCGGTCGCCGGCATGCCGTAGGCGCGGGCGAGGAAGTCCAGGTACCACAGGTCGAGCTGGGCGCTGGTGCGGGAGGCCTCGGACGCGGCCCTGGCCAGGACCCGCTCGTTGATCGTGTCGACGATCCCGGCGCCGGGGGAGGTGCGGGCGGTGAGCGGGGGCAGGGTGCCGGTGACGTCGTCGTCGGTGGGGTCGAAGGAGGGTTCGCCGTGGGTGTAGAGGCGGTAGATCGTGCGGCTGGGACCCTCCATGTCCTTGTAGTACGCGTCGGCCGTGCTCGCGTAGCCGGCGATGCGCCCCATGGAGCGGACCTCCAGGGAGACCGACGTCCGGCCCGCCGTGAGGTCGAGGGGCAGCGGCAGGGTGTGGAAGAAGAATCGTTCCGGCGTGCGCGGGTCGTCGCTCGCGATGTCCAGCGGGTCGACGGCGCCGAGATGGTAGTGCCCGATCTGCCTGCCCTCGGCGAAGAGCTGGAGCCGGCCGAGTTCCGCGCCGCTCTCCGAGCCCCACAGCTTGATGGTGACGTAGGTGGCGCCCTTGGGCCTGCAGGCCAGGGTCGCGGACAGGGTGCCGCCCCAGAAGCCCGGGGTCTCCGGGGCGTTGAGCACCCGGGCGGCCTGGCCGAGTCCGCCGGTGACCACGTCGGACAGGGTGGTGGTCAGGCCGTGCGCGGCCTCCGAGGCGGCGTCGCCGAGGACGAGTGTGTCGAGGGGGCAGGCCGCTGTTTGCGCACCGGGCGACTCCGCGGCCCGGGCGGTGCCGCCCTGCCACAGCACGCCCGCGGTGGCGGTGCCCACGGCCATCTTCAGAAGGGATCTGCGCTGAAGGGATTCGGACACGACGAACGTTCCTCTCGAGCCGGCGGGTGGCATAGTAAACGTATTCCACGCTAGTGAGCTGCTTCTTGGGCGGTCAACGGTCGTGCATGCCTGGAGTTCGGCTCGCGGGAAGCGGCCGTGAGGGGAGGGTGGGGTGCGTTTGGGCAGGTTGTAGCCATATTGCGAGCGGGAAGCTCTCACCCGATCACGAGTAAACGGTTACTCGACTACTGGTCCTGGAACGGCTGAGGGAGGAGGCGGGTGTGGTCCGCCTCCTCCCTCACGCGCGGGTGGCCGCCTGCGGCCGCTTCCCTCACTCGTGCGCGATCGCCGCCAGCACGTTCATCCGGGACGCCCGCAGCGCGGGCAGCAGCGCCGCCACCACGCCGACCACCGCTGAGCCGACGACGACCGCGACGACCGTGCCCCACGGGACCGCCAGTGCCTTCATGCCCTGCAGGGCGAGCACCTGCTGTATGCACACGCCCCACACCAGCCCCAGCGCCAGGCCCAGGACGGCGCCGAACACCGCGATCACCACCGACTCCAGCCGGATCATCCGGCGCAGCTGCCGCCGGGCCAGGCCGATCGCCCGCAGCAGCCCGATCTCCCGGGTCCGCTCCACCACCGACAGCGCCAGGGTGTTGACCACACCGAGCACCGCGATGACGATCGCGAGGCCGAGCAGCGCGTAGACGAGGTAGAGCAGGACCGCGATCTGGTCGTGGACCAGCTTCTTGTAGTCGGCCTGGTCGCGCACCTGGACCTGCGGATACGGGTCGAGCGTCCGCTCCAGCCGGGGCCGCAGCTGGTCGGCGCTCGTGCCCGGGGCCGCGTTCACGTACAGCGCGGAGTCCTGGCCGTCCGGCACGTACTTCTCGACGGTCCCCAGGCCGAGGAACAGCCCGCCCTCCATGCCGAACCCGTCGGCGGCCTCCTGGTCGGTGAGCGCGCCCACCTTCAGCGAGGTCGTGCGGTCGCCGGGGAACTCGACCGGGAGCACACTGCCCAGCCGCACCCCGTGGTCCTCGGCGAAGTCCACGTCCATGCCGATCGCGCCGTCCGCCAGTGCCGCCGCCGAGTTCCCCTCGGCGTACGTGACATGGGCGACGTCGTCGACCTGGTCGTCGTATCCGGAGGCGGTGGTCTCGACGCGCTTGCCGTCGGGCAGCCGGACGGCGAGGGGCGCGAACCGCTGCCGTACGACGAGGCCGACGCCGTCGGTGTCCCGGACCGCGTCCGTCACCTCCTGGGAGAACGGCGTGAAGTTGGCGTTCTGGATCACGAAGTCCGCGCCGAGCGTCTTGTCGATCTGTTCGTCGAAGGACTTCGACATCGAGGCGCTCGCCACCGACATGCCGCCGACCAGGGCCAGGCCCACCATCAGCGCGGCGGCGGTGGCACCGGTGCGGCGCGGATTGCGCAGGGCGTTGCGCTGGCTCATCCGGCCGACGGAGCCGAACAGCGCCGGGAAGGCCGCGCCGAGCACCCGGATGACCGGGCGCACCAGCAGCGGTCCCGCGATCACGGTCGCGATCAGCGTCAGGACCACGCCCAGACCCAGCAGGGAGGCCGCGGACGCCGTCTTCGAGGAGGTCACGCAGCCCACCAGCGCGGCCGCGCCGAGCGCCCCGACGACCGACCCGACGATCGCGCGCACCTTCAGCGGCCGGCCCACCCCGGCGATGTCCGCGTCCGCGAGGGCCGCCATGGGCGACACCGTGGCCGCGCGCCGCGCCGGGAGGTAGGCGGCCACGAAGGTGACGCCGACGCCGACGACGTACGAGGCCACCGGGGTGGCCCAGCCGACGACCATCTCCGTGGTCTTGAGGTTCATGCCGAACGCGCTCATCAGCTTGATCAGCCCGGCCGCGAGACCGATGCCGGCCGCGAGGCCCAGCGTGGAGCCGACCAGCCCGAGCAGCACCGCCTCGGTGAGCACGGAGCGCCGCACCTGACGGCGGTCGGCGCCGAGCGCGCGCAGCAGTCCCAGCTCGCGCGTGCGCTGCGCGATCAGCATCGAGAAGGTGTTGACGATCAGGAACACGCCGACCAGGACGGCGATGCCGGCGAACCCGAGCATCACGTACTTGATGACGTCGAGGAAGCCCCCCAGGGACTCCGCCGAGGACTCCGCCTGTTCGTCGGCGGTCTTCACGTCGTACGGTCCGGAGCCGAGCGCGGCCGTGACGCGCCGCTTGAGCACGGTGTCGGAGACGCCCGGCGCCGCGTCGATCGAGATGCTCGTGGCCTTGTCCGCCGAGCCCAGCAGTTCGGTCGCGGCCACCTCGGGGTCGAGGAAGACCAGCGCCGCGCCGGGGTTGGTGGTGGTGAAGGTGACGATGCCGACGATCTTCACCTCGAAGGAGCCCGGCTGGGCCATCACGGTGAGCGTGTCGCCGATCTTCACATGCTTCTTGTCGGCGGTGTCGGCGTCGAGCATGGCCTCGCCGGCGCCCCTCGGGGCGTGGCCGGAGGTCAGCTCCACGGGGCTGCGGTCGGTGACGTACCAGTCGGTGGCGATGGTGGGGGCGCCCGTGGTCGGGCCGACGGACTTGTGGTCGCTGTCGACGACCGTGATGTTCTCCACGCTGACGTCCGCGTGGGCGGAGGCGACCCCGTCGACCTGGGTGACCCGGCCGGCGAGGGAGGCCGGCACCGTCTGGACGGCCCCGCTCGGGACCTGGGAGTTGAGATCGTCCCTGGGCTCGACCGTGACGTCCGCCGAGGTGGACGCGAAGAGCCGGTCGAAGGTACGGGTCACCGTGTCCGAGAAGATCAGACTGCCCGCGACGAACGCCACGGACAGCACGACGGCGAGGGCCGACAGCAGCAGCCGTCCCTTGTGCGCGAGGAAACTCCTGAGCGTCGCCTTCAGCACCGGGTCAGTCCTCCTCGGGAGCGGTGCCGTCGACCTGGGCGCGACCGACGTCGAACCGCTTCATGCGTTCCAGTACGGCGTCCGCCGTAGGTCGCTCCATCTCGTCCACTATCCGGCCGTCCGCCAGGAAGAGGACCAGGTCCGAGTGGGCGGCGGCACCCGGGTCGTGGGTGACCATGACGACCGTCTGGCCGAGGTCGTCCACCGCCTGGCGCAGGAACGCGAGGACCTCGAGGCCGGCCCGTGAGTCCAGGTTGCCGGTCGGCTCGTCCGCGAAGATCAGCTCGGGGCGGGAGACGAGCGCCCGGGCGCAGGCCACCCGCTGCTGCTGACCGCCGGAGAGCTGGGAGGGCCGGTGCTTCAGCCGCTCCCGCAGACCGAGCGTGTCGATGACCTGGTCCAGCCACTTCTCGTCGGGTTTGCGGCCCGCGATGTCCATGGGCAGGGTGATGTTCTCCGCCGCGTTCAGTGTCGGAATCAGATTGAACGACTGGAACATGAACCCGATCCGGTCCCTCCTGAGCCGGGTCAGCTCGCGCTCCTTGAGCCCGGTGATCTCCGTGTCGCCGAGCCACACCTGACCGGCGGAGACGGTGTCCAGACCGGCCAGGCAGTGCATCAGAGTGGACTTCCCGGACCCCGAGGGCCCCATGACCGCCGTGAAGCGGCCCCGGGCGATGTTCACGTCCACCGAGTCCAGGGCCAGCACCGTGGTCTCGCCGGAGCCGTACGCCTTGGTCAGGCCGTGGGCGCGGGCCGCGATCCCGTCGGGTGTGGACAGGGCCGGTGTGGACAAGGCTGCCTCCTCGCTCGCGTCGACGTGCCGAGACTAGTGTGACCCGGCGCACAGCCGGTATCTCTTTTCGATTCCGGCGCGCCCTTGCCGCTGCTAGCGCACCGGCGCTAGCGTCGAGGTATGGCGAAGACCCAGCTGAACGTACGCGTCGACGAGGGCACGGCCCGGGCCGCCCGCGAGCGCGCCACGGCCCGCGGCATGAGCGTCAACCGCTATATCGAGGAGCTGGTCAGACAGGACGCCGGGGAAGTGGGCCACACCTTCGTGGAGGCCGCGGCCGACTTCATGAAGCAGTACGAGAGCGTCTTCGCCGAGGAGTTCGGCGGGGACCGCGAGGGCGGGGTGCGCGAAGGCGGCACGCGCGAAGGCGGCACGCGCGAAGGTCGCCGCTGATCCCTTGAGCAATCTCCGGATCGATCTCGCCTGGCTCCTCATGCTCGCCGAACAGAAGACCCCGGGTGACCCCCAGGTCACCGACTGGGGAGCACTCGTCGCGGCCGTCGCACGCCACCAGGCCGAGATCTTCGACGTCCCCGTCTACGACGACCCGCAGGCCCGCGCTGCCGCGCTGCTCCAACTCCTCATCCACGTCCCCGCGTTGGAGCGCTCCAACGCACTCTTCGCCTGCGCGGTCGCGTACGCCTACCTCGTCGCGAGCGGCCTGAAGGTCGTCACCTCGCCCGAACAGGTGCGTGATCTGGCCCAGTTGGTCAAGAGCGGTGAGGCGTCGGTGTCCGACATCGCCCGGGAACTGCGCCAGTGGAGCCTATGAGGGGCGCCGGGCGCTGCCGAGCACGCAGTACGAGAACGGGAAACTCGGCCCCTTCTCCGGCAGCAGCACCCGCCGGTACGGGCCGAGTTCGAACCCGGCGTCCCGGATCGCGCCGACCGCGTCACGCGTGAGGTGACAGCCGCCGGCGAGGGACGGCCAGACCGTGCGGTCCAGCGCGCGCTGGGTGGCGCGCATCGCCCGGCCGCCGCCGGGACCGTGTTCGAAGAACCGCAGCTCGCCGCCGGGCCGCAGCACCCGCCGCAGCTCACCGAGCGTGCGCGGCACGTCCCGCACACTGCACAGCACCAGCGAGACCACCGCCGCGTCGAACGCCTCGCTCTTCACCGGCAGCGCCTCCGCCGCACCCGGCACGACATCGACGGGCACCTCGGCGCGCAGGGCCGCCTCCAGCGCCAGCCGGCGCATCCGGCGCTCCGGTTCGATCGCGACGACCTCCGAGACGGCCCCCGGATAGTGGGCGAAGTTCAGACCGTTGCCCGCGCCGATCTCGATGACCCGGCCGGAGAGCCCGGCCAGCAGCCGGTCCCGCACACCGGCGAGACCGGCCCGGGTCTCCGCGACCGTGCCCAGCAGGGCATAGCAGCGGGCGAACAGCGGGTGGTGGACGGGATCACCGGGCACCCGGCCGGAGCCGGCGGACCGTATCGGCATGGCGACCTCCCGGACAGGACGGGCCTACGGGGGATTCTCCCCCGTACGGACCCGTCGCACCCCCGCTGTCCCTCACCCACCGGTCACTGGATGAAGTCGCGCACCTGTTCGTACACGCCGTAGTCGTTGTTCATGTCGTTGTGCGAGATGCATCCGACGCCGACGTTGGTGGCCCCGCTCAGCAGGGCCGAGGAGTCCGGGTCGATGGCGGCGTCGCAGTTGGACCAGTAGGTCGCGTAGGACACGCTGCCCGGTGTCTCGTCACCGGAGTTGAGCGCGGTGAGGAACGAACTGCCGGTGACCATCTCGGCGCAGGAGGTGTAGAGCCAGCTGCACCAGGAGGCGACCGACGTGCCGTGGTTGACGCCGGCGACGGAGACGAAGTCGTCCACGTAGGCGGTCCCGCCGAGGTTCTTGAGGTAGTAGCGGGCGCTCAGCGCGCCCATGGAGTGGACGACCACGTCGACCTTGCTCGCGCCGGTTCTCGCCAGCACGTTCTTGACCTGGGTGGCCACCTGCGAGGCGATGGTGACGTTCGACTTGGTCCAGCTGTACGACGCCGCGTCCAGCTCGGTGGCCGTGTAGCCGTCGGCCTTGAAGTCGGCGACCCAGTCGTCCCAGCTGCTGGAGTCGCTGCTGAGGCCGTGGACGAAGACGACCGGATTGTGGGTCGCGGCCTGGGCGGTGGGGGCGGAGAACGACAGTGACAGAAGGAGCGTGGAGACCACGGCCGTAAGGACCGCGGCGATGCGACGCCTGGAGCGCTGCATGATGCCTCCTGAAACGGGTGGGGTTGCCAGGAGTGTCCGATCGGTTCTACGCGCGCCGCATCGGTGAAATCGCCGGTCTTTACTGTTCAAGTAACTCGCCAGTAACGTCAGTTGCGTGGTGACTCGAGTGAACCCCCCACGCCATGACCGCACTTCGCCACCGCCGCTCCCGGACGCGTGGCAGCGCCCGGCCCTTTCCCTCCCGGAAGGCGTCCGGGTACGGGTGCTGCGTCTCGTATACGGCGACCAGCGTGCCGCCGCCGAACTCACGGCGCGGCTCACCGACCGGCAGGCGGCCGGCCTCGACCCGCTGCCGACCGACCCCACCGACCTCGCCCCCGGCCTCCTGCACGGCTACCGCCGGGAGATCCGCGCCCTGCCCGACGACACCCGGCTGCTCCTGCTCCTCGCCGCCGCCGACCAGTACCCGGTGGCCACCCACGCCTTCCTGCGCGCCGTCGCCGCGGCCCGACTGGACACCCGGCCGCTGGAGACCGCCGAGACGGCCGGCATCGCGTACGCCACGGCGGGCGGGGTCGGCTTCCGTGACGCCTGGACCCGGATCGCCGCGTACGAGACGGCCGCACCGGCCGACCGGCGTGACGCCCACCGGCTGCTGGCCCGCGTCCTGCACGACGACGCCGAACTGCCCCGCCGCTCCTGGCACCGGGGCGCGGCCGCGCTCGGCCCCAGCGGGCGGCTCGCGGCGGAGCTGACGGCGGCGGCCGACCGGGCCCGCCGCGCCGCCGACCCCGCCCTGGCCGCCACCCTCGCCGAACGCGCCGCCGCACTCGGCACCGACCCCCGCGAACAGTCCCGCCTCCTCGCCCGCGCGGCGGCCGACGCCTGGAACTCCGGCGACTCCGACCGCTCCCGCACCCTCGCCGCCCACACCGACGCCGACGCCCTGACCGGCGTACTCGCCCTGCGCACCGGCCAGGCGGGGGAAGCGTTCGACGCCCTGCTGGCAGGGGCGGCACGTACGACGGACACAGCGACGGAAAGTCGCACCACCCCACCGTCCCTCCCGCTCGTCGAGCACCTCCTCGCCCGTGCCACCGAAGCCGCCGTCTACACGGGCGACCTGCGTCGATGTAGGGAAGCCATGGTCCTGGCGCGGCGGTCGGGGGTCGCGGCGCCGGGAGTGCTCGGGGGGATCGCCGCCGCCGTCGACGGGCGGTACGAGGACGCCCGTGACCTGCTGGAGGCGACCGCGGGGCGGTGCGGTCCGGGCGGTGACCCCACCCTTCTGCTGCACGCCGGCATCGCCGCCCTGATGCTCGGCGACCACACCCGCGCCGCCACCGCCACCGTCCGGGCAGCGGCCGCCGCCCGGTCCCACGGCCTCACCGCGACCGTGTCCCAGGCGATGGAGTTCCGCGCCTACGCCGACTTCTGGACCGGCCGCCCCCGCGCCGCCGAGACGGCCGCCCTGGACGCGCTACGGCAGGCGTACGCCACCGGACAGGACAACGGCGCCTGCCATCTGCAGGCCGCCCTCGCGATGTTCGCCGCGCTCACCGGCGACGGCGACCTGTGCCGCGAGCGCGCCGACGCCGCCCGCTCCTACGCCCTCGCGCACGGCCTCGGCCTGCCCGCCGCCCTCGCCCAGTGGGCGCTCGCCTTCCTCGACCTGGGCGCCGGACGCTTCGGCGCCGCCGCGGCCCGGCTGCGCGCCCTCGCCGCCTTCGGCCCCGGGCACGGCCACCGCGCCATCCGCCACCTGGCCACCCCGCACTACGTCGAGGCCGCCGTCCGGGCCGGCGACACCCGGATCGCCCGGGCCGCGCACGCGGACTACGACCGCTGGGCCCGTGCCGTCCGCAGCCCCGACGACCTCGCCCTCAGCGCCCGCTGCCGGGCCCTGCTCACTCCCGGCGCCGACGCCGTCGAGCACTACCGCACGGCCCTCGACCTGCACACGGACGGCACCCGCGCCTTCGAACGCGCCCGCACCGAACTGCTGTTCGGTAGCGCCCTGCGCAGGCTGCGCCACCGCGCCGAGGCCCGCGACCGGCTGCACAGCGCCCGGGAGGCCTTCGAGTCCTTCGGCGCCCCGCACTGCGCCGAGGCGGCCCGCGCCGAACTCCGCGCCCTGGGCGCCCCCGCCACCCCGGCCCACGGCACCGACACCCCCACCACCCGTCTGACCGCCCAGCAGCTCATGGTCGCCCGCATGGCCGCCGAGGGCGCCACGAACCGCGAGATCGCCGCCCGCCTCGCCCTCAGCCCCCGCACCATCGACCACCACCTGCGCGGCGTCTTCACCCGCCTCGGCATCCGCTCCCGCATCGAACTGGTACGGCTGCTGGCGGAGGCCGACTAGGACGCCGCCCCCTCCCGGAAGGCCTCCGCCTCCCACGTTCCGTCCAGTCGCGGCGCCAGCCAACCCGGCGCCGCCGTACGGAACTCGGCGGGCGGGAGCGCACCCACCCCCATCGGCAGGGCCCCCAGCAGCGGGGCCCCGGCGACGTCCGGCAGGTCCGTGACGTTGCAGCGCATCGCCAGATCCGGTGAGTCGGGCCAGCCGCCGATCACGACGCCCAGCAACTCCACGCCACGCGAGCGCAGTTCACGGGACGTGAGTTCCGTGGTGTTCAGCGTGCCCAGGCCCGCCGAGGCCACCACCAGCACCGGCGCCCGCAGCGCCTGGGCCGCGTCGGCCAGCGTCCCGCCCGCCTCGTCGAACCGTACGAGCAGCCCGCCGGCCCCCTCGACGAGCACCAGGTCGTGCGCGGCGGCCAGCTTCTGCGCGGCCTCCACGACGTCGTACGGCCGCACCGGCGGCAGGCCCGCCCGCCGGGCCGCCGTCGCCGGGGCCAGCGGTTCGGGATAGCGGGCGATCTCGGCCGTCGTCACCGCGCCCGCGAGCCGCGCGACCTCGTCGGCGTCCCCGCGCTCGTCCGGCCGTACGCCGGTCTGCGCGGCCTTCAGCACGGCCACCGAGCGGCCCGCCGCGAGCGCCGAGGCGGCGACGGCCGCGGTGGTGACGGTCTTGCCGACCTCCGTACCCGTCCCCGTGATCACCAGGATCGGCATGTTCATCCCTCCCGCGCCGCGGCGCACACCGCGCGCGCGATCCGTGCCACGTCCGCGTCGCCCGTGACGTACGGCGGCATCGTGTAGACCAGGTCGCGGAACGGCCGCAGCCAGACGCCCTCCCGGACGGCCGCCGCCGTGGCGGCCTTCATGTCCACCGCGTGATCGAGCTGTACGACGCCGATCGCGCCGAGGACGCGGACGTCCCGCACCCCGGGAATCTCCGTCGCCGCCGCAAGCCCGTCCCGCAGTCCCGCCTCGATCCGCTTGACCTCCGCGAGCCAGTCCTGACCGAGCAGCAGCCCGATCGAGGCACAGGCCACGGCGGCGGCGAGGGGGTTGCCCATGAACGTCGGTCCGTGGGCGAGGACCGGCACTTCGCCGCGCGAGATGCCGTCGGCCACCCGGGCGGTGCACAGGGTCGCGGCCATCGTCAGGTAACCGCCGGTCAGCGCCTTGCCCACACACATCACGTCCGGCGTCACCGCCGCGTGCCCCGCCGCGAACAGCGCGCCCGTGCGCCCGAACCCGGTCGCGATCTCGTCGAACACCAGCAGCACGTCGTGCGCGTCGCACGCCTCGCGCAGCACCCGCAGATAGGCGGGGGAGTGGAAGCGCATGCCGCCCGCGCCCTGCACCACCGGCTCCACGATCACCGCGGCCAGTTCGTCCGCGTGCCGCTCGATCGCCGCGCGCAATTGCTCCGCGTACGCCTCCTCGTAGTCGACCGGAGGCGGGTCCACGAAGACCTGACGGGGCAGCACCCCGCTCCACAGCTCGTGCATCCCGCCCTCGGGGTCGCACACGGACATCGGCTGCCAGGTGTCGCCGTGATAGCCACCGCGCCAGGTCAGCAGCCGCTGCTTGCCGGGACGGCCCAGCGAGCGCCAGTACTGCAGACACATCTTCACCGCGACCTCGACCGACACCGAACCGGAGTCGGCGAGGAAGACGTGATCGAGGCCCTCGGGCGACATGTCGACAAGGAGCTTCGCCAGCCGCACGGCGGGCTCGTGCGTGAGCCCGCCGAACATCACATGGCTCATCCGCCCGAGCTGCTCGCGCGCGGCCTCGTTCAGCACCGGATGGTTGTAGCCGTGGATCGCCGACCACCAGGACGACATGCCGTCGACCAGCTCGCCCGAGCCGTCGGCCAGGCGCAGCCTGACCCCGCTCGCCGACTCCACGACGAGCGGGTCGACGCGGCCGGGCATCGGACCGTACGGATGCCAGACGTGCCGCCGGTCCAGCTCCAGCAGCTCGGGCACGCTCAGGGAGGGCAGCTCAGGCATTGGGCGCGAGGTCGGTGCCGGCGCCGCGGCGGCGTACGGCGACCAGGTCCGTACGGGGCTCGGCGGCGGTCGCCGTGGCGACGGAACCGCACACACCGCCCCCCTCGTGGGACCCGCAGCCCCCGGCGTCCTCGGCGTGGGACCCGCAGCCCGAACCGCAGCCGGCCTCGGCGTGCGAGCCGCAGCCGCCCCCGCCCACGGCCACCCGGTGCTCCGGCAGCGTGACCTCGCCCGCGCCCTCCACCTCGAAGCCCGCGTCCGCGATCATCTCCAGGTCGGCCTTGCCGGCCTGGCCCTCGGTCGTCAGGTAGTCGCCGAGGAAGATCGAGTTGGCCAGGTGCAGCGCGAGCGGCTGCATCGTGCGCAGATGGACCTCGCGGCCGCCGGCGATGCGCACCTCGACGTCCGGGCAGACGAACCGGACCATCGCCAGGATCCGCAGACAGCGCTGCGGGGTGAGGTTCCACTCCTTGGCCAGCGGCGTGCCCTCGACCGGGATGAGGAAGTTGACCGGCACCGAGTCCGGGTCCAGCGCGCGCAGCGAGTAGACCACGTCGACCAGGTCCTCGTCGCTCTCGCCCATGCCGGCGATCAGGCCCGAGCAGGCCGACAGGCCCGCCGCGTGCGCCTTGGTGACGGTGTCCACCCGGTCGGCGTACGTGTGGGTGGTCGTGATGTCCCCGTACGTCGACTCGGACGTGTTGAGGTTGTGGTTGTAGGCGTCCGCGCCCGCCTCGCGCAGCCGTTCGGCCTGGCCGTCGGAGAGCAGGCCCAGACAGGCGCACACCTCGACGCCCTCGTTCTGGTCCTTGATGGCCTTGATGGTCTCGGAGACCCGGTCCACGTCACGGTCCGTCGGACCGCGTCCGGACGCCACCAGACACACCCGCTTGGCCCCGCCCGCGAGCCCGGCCGCGGCCGCCTCGGACGCCTCGTCGGGCTTGAGCCAGGTGTACTTCAGGATCCCGGCGGTGGAGCCGAGCCGCTGCGAGCAGTACGAGCAGTCCTCGGGGCACAGCCCCGACTTGAGGTTGACGAGGTAGTTGAGTTTCACCCGTCGGCCGAACCAGTGCCGGCGCACCTTCCCGGCCGCGGCCACCACGTCCAGCACGTCGTCGTCGGAAGTGGCGAGGACGGCCAGCGCTTCCTCGCGGGTCGGCAGCTCGCGCCGAAGCCCCTTGTCCACCAGCGTGTTCAGCAGGTCCATGAGAGCCGATCCTGTCCTACCGACCCGCCTCGGGCCAAGGTAGGGATCACACAACACACCCGGTTCGACGTGTGGGTATTGCCACACCGTGGGTAGCGATTGCTGCCGCTAGTGTCTGTCCGCTACCTACAAAAGCACCGGAGGACCCATGGCGTTCGGCTGGATCGACGAACAGGCGGAACTGCGCCGCCGGGCCGGACTCGTACGGACGCTGCGCCCCCGCCCGTCCGACTCTCCGCTGCTCGATCTCGCGAGCAACGACTACCTGGGCCTGTCCCGGCACCCGGAGATCACGGAGGGCGCCGCGGCGGCCGCGCGGACCTGGGGCGGCGGCGCGACCGGCTCGCGGCTGGTCACCGGCACCACCGAACTGCACACCGAGCTCGAGCGCGAGCTCGCCGACTTCTGCGGGGTGGAGGCGGCCCTGGTCTTCTCCTCGGGGTACGCCGCCAACCTCGCCGCGGTCACCGCGCTGGCCCCGCACGGCTCCCTGATCGTCTCCGACGCGGGCAACCACGCCTCGCTCATCGACGGCTGCCGGCTGGCCCGGGGCACCACCCAGGTCGTCGCGCACGCCGACCTGGACGCCGTGCGCAAGGCCCTCGGCACGCACGACGGCCCGGCCGTGGCGGTCTCCGACACGGTCTTCTCGGTCGACGGCGACGCCGCCCCGCTGGCCGGACTCGCGGCCGCCTGCCGGGAGCACGGCGCCGGGCTCGTGGTGGACGACGCCCATGGGCTGGGTGTGCTCGGCGACGGCGGGCGCGGTGCCCCGTACGCGGCGGGTCTCGCGGGCGCCGAGGACGTCGTCGTCACGGTGACGCTGTCGAAGTCGCTCGGCAGCCAGGGCGGGGCCGTGCTGGGTCCCGCGCGCGTGATCGACCATCTGGTCAACGCGGCCCGGACGTTCATCTTCGACACCGGACTGGCCCCGGCGGCGGCGGGCGCGGCACTGGCCGCGCTGAGGCTGCTGCGCAGGGAGCCGCAGCGGGCGGCGCGCGCGCGTGCGGTGGCGGCCGAGCTGCACTCCCGGCTGACGGCCGAGGGCCTGGAAGCGGTACGTCCGGACGCCGCGGTCGTCTCCGTGCGTGCGCCGTCCCCGGAGGGGGCCGTGCGATGGGCGGCGGACTGCCGGTCGGCAGGGCTGGCCGTGGGCTGCTTCCGTCCTCCCTCCGTGCCCGACGGCATCTCGCGCCTCAGGCTGACCGCCCGCGCGGACCTCTCCGGGGCCGAGCTGGAACGCGCTGTACGGGTGATCGGGGAGACACGACCATGAGTCGGCGTGACACGGCCGTGGGTCGCCCCTGATGGCGGATGACGGTGATCAGGCGACGGTGTTCGACGCCGTGGTCAGCGGAACGCGGCCGTGAATCCCGACCAGCTCTCGGGGGAGAAGAGCAGGGCGGGCCCGGACGGGTCCTTGGAGTCGCGTACGGCGAGCAGCCCGGCCCAGGGCCCGGAGGCCGGCCGGGCCGTTTCCACGCAGTTGTTCGCTCCCGTGCTGTAGCTGCTGCGCAGCCACCGCACCTCCGGGAGAGCGTGGGGATCGGTGCTGCGGGGTACGTTCCGAGGCAGTGCAGACATGGTGCCTCCCTACGCGCCGTCAGCTATCGCGGCGATGTATTCCAGTGTTTCCTCGGGCGAAAGGGCATGGGCCCGAAGGGCGTTGAAGGCCTCGGTGTAGGCCTCGAGGTCTTCTTTCCGTTCGAGATAGAGGCTACTCGTCAAGTGGTCGAGAACAACCACGTCCAGATCGGAACCGCTCGAAAATGAGAAGATAACGAAAGGGCCGGTCACTCCGATATGGGCGCCGGCCGCGAACGGCAGGACCTGCAAGCGCACTTGGGGCAGCCGGGCCGCCTCCGTCAGCCGAAGAAGCTGACGGGCCATGACCTCGGGGCCGCCCACCTCCCGCCGCAGCACCGCCTCGTCCAGCACCGCGCTCAGCCGCAGCGGCGGCTGCCTGCGCAGGACGTCCTGGCGGGCGATCCGCACCTCCACCAGCGTGTCCAGCTGGTCCTCGTCCGCGCCCTCCACCGCCGCCCGGGTCACGGCGCGCGCGTACTCGGGCGTCTGCAGCAGTCCCGGGACCACGGTCGTCTCCAGCGTGCGCATCGCTCCGGCCTGCGACTCCAGGCTGATGAAGTCCCGGTAGGCGGCCGGCAGGACCCCGCGGTAGGCGTGCCACCAGTGGTCCCGGCCGCCGCTCTCCTCCGAGCCGGCCAACGCCAGCATCAGCTCCCGCAGTTGCGGGTCGGTCACCCCGTAGGCGTCGAGAAGTAACCGTACATCGGCCGGTTTCGTACCACTGGTGCCGGTCTCGATGCGGCTCACCTTGGACTGGTGCCAGCCGACGAGCCGGGCCGCCTCACCGCTGGTGAGCCCCGCCCGGGCGCGCAGACTGCGCAGTTCGGCGCCCAGCTTCCGGCGGCGCACCGCGGGACCGTGCTGCATGGGCTCCTCCTTACTCCTCGGGGGCCGTCCAAAAACGCTCTGCCGTGGCAGAGTTCACCGCATTGGGCGACAGATATATGCATATCTTGGTGGATCGCCACCCGTGACCGGCGCGGTAATGGCAGTCTGGCGAAGAAGCACCAGTCCGGGACCGTACTCGAACCATCCGCAGCGTGTCGGACTCCGGTCCCGTGGGAAAGGGACGAGGTCGCCATGGCAGACCATCTGGAAGCATCCGTCACTCTGCCGAGCGATCCCGCCTCGGTCTCCACGGCCCGCGGCTTCGTGGCCGGCACCCTCGTCGAATGGGGTCTGCCGGCGGACAGCGAGGCGGCCGACACCATCCGGCTGATCGTTTCCGAACTCGCCACCAACGCCGTACAGCACACCTTCGGGCAGTCACCCACCTTCACGGTGTCCCTGGTCCTCGACCGTGACGAACGCCTGCTGATCGGCGTCACCGACAGCCACCCGCGCTTCCCCAAACGACTGCCGGCCGCCGTCCAGCAGGACAACGGCCGAGGCCTGGTGATCATTCGCTGGCTGACCGCCGAGTACGGCGGCAAGCTCAGAGTCCGCCCCACGCGCGAGGGCGGCAAGACGGTCACGGTCGAGCTGCCGTGGACCGTCCCGGCGGAGCCGGTGGCCGGGGCCCTGACCACCCCACCGGCGGGAGAGCTCCCGGGCCGGTGACGACGCGTCAGGGACGCCGTCACCGCCCGGGAGGACAACGGGGGTCAGCGGACCCGGCCGTACCAGACGCTCTTGGTCCAGATCTTCTGCAGCTTCACCACGTCACCGGTCTTCGGCGAGTGCCAGATCTTGCCCTTACCCGCGTAGATCCCGACGTGGTACACGTACGACCCCGAGTGGAAGAACACGAGGTCGCCGGCCTTGCGGTTGGAGGCCGAGATGTGGCGGGTCTTGTTGTACTGCTGCGCCGCCGTACGCGGCAGGGTCTTGCCCGCCTTCTTGTACGAGTACAGCGTGAGACCCGAGCAGTCGAACCTCTTCGGTCCGGTGGCCCCGTACTTGTACGGGGAGCCCTTCTTGGAGGCCGCGACCTGAAGTGCCTTCGTCGCCGGGGTGGCGGCCGCCGCGTCGGAGGCGACCCCGGGGATCACGATCGAGCCGCCCACGGCGGCGATGGCGAAGGCCGAGGCCGTACCGGCCCGGGCCATGAGCGACGGGACACGATTGAGCGCAGTCATGCGCAACCCTTCGTCAACCGCCTGTGAAGGATGACCTGTCGGATTCGGGCTGACAAAGGTGCCCGGCCGCTCGCGCGGCTTCACCCCAAGGGCTGCTCGACCCGGTCATGGCGTGACCGTTCCGGCGACCCGTCGTGCTTGGGTCCTCCACTCCTGCCGATGCACTTCTGTCGACCGGTCAATCCGGGCAGCGGCAGGACTCGGCGTCCGCCCGGACCGCCCCGCCGCTTGTGGCGGGGACTTGTCGTCAGACACGGATCTTGACTCACCGTTGACCAAAAATCCCAACGCAACCGGGGATTTGTGGGGTTACTCACCACTCACCCGTTCGGGTGGACACCCTGATGGGCGATCAGGAGTCAAGGGTGCCAAAGACCCCCCGACCTGCGCCGCTACCCCTTGAGCCGCCCCGGGAAACGGCGCCTTCGGCACAATGCGCGCGCTCGCAAAAGGAGCCGCCGCTCCGCCGAACGGGGGTAACCCGTCTGGTGCGTTTCAACTCCGGCCCGGACGTCGCGTTCGTGACGCGGGCGCTCAGGGCCGGACGACCGTGGGTCAACTGTCGGAGAGCGGAGGCACCGTGACGCGCGCCGTACGGCGCTCCCCGTCCAGCACGCGCAGCGCCCGCGCGAGGGTCGGCGCGTGCAGCTCGCTCTCGCCCCGCTGGTGCATCAGCGTCAGCGCGTCGCGCAGCTCCGCCGCCCTCGCCACCAGCGCCTGGGCGGCCCTCAGCCCGCGGTACGTGTCCCCGTGATGCGCGGGGTTGATCCGCCCGAGCAGGTCCACCACGTCCAGATAACGGTCGATCAGCTCGGCCTCGGCGCGGGTGAGCGCGGGCAGCGGCGGCAGCTCGGGAGGCAGCATCGGCGGCTCACCGCCCACCGCGTCCGCCGGACAGGTCCCGGCGGCTGGGGACGACCCCGTCGATCAGGCCGTACTCCACGGCCCCGGGCGCCGTCAGGATCAGGTCGCGCTCGATGTCCGCGGTCACCTGTCCGGGGCTGCGGCCGGTGTGCCGTACGAGCATCTCCTCCAGCAGGTCCCGGGTGCGGGCCAGCTCATCGGCCTGGATGGCCAGGTCGCTGGCCTGCCCCTCGACCGGTTCGGGCAGCGCCGGCTGCTGGATCACCATCCGGGCGCCCGGCAGCGCGAACCGCTTGCCGGGGGCGCCCGCCGCCAGCAGCACCGCCGCGGACGAGCCGGCCTGGCCCAGGCAGGTCGTCTCCACGTCACAGGTGACGTACCGGATCGTGTCGTAGAGCGCGGTCATCGCGCTGAACGAGCCGCCGGGAGAGTTGATGTAGAGCGCGATGTCCCGGTCCGGGTCCTTGTGCTCCAGGTACATGAGCTGGGCCATCACGTCGTTGGCCGAGGTGTCGTCGATCGGCGTGCCCAGGAAGACGATCCGTTCCTCCAGGAGCTTCGAGTACGGATCCATCGTCCGCGTCCCGAAGCTCGTGCGCTCGGTGAACTCGGGCAGGACATAACGGGCGGACGGCCGGGTCATGGGCAACCCCCTCCTTCGACGGCTGGCTCATCTGTAAAAAATGTACAGGATGTACGTGCCGTTAGAATGGGGGTATGGCCTACGAGATTCCGGTGACGCAAGCCAGGGCTGAACTCGCCGACCTGATCAACCGGGTGGTGTACGGCGGCGAGCGCGTCGTGGTGACACGGCACGGCAAGCCCCTCGTCGCCCTCGTCTCCGCCGCCGACCTGGAGCGACTCGACGAGCTGGACCGGCCGGCGGAGGAGCAGGTGATCAGCTCGGTCTCCGCCGTGCGCGAGGTCCGTTCCGCTCCGCGCGAACCGCACCGGTTCGGGATCGCGGCGGAACACCGGGGCGGCATCGCGGCCGAACACCGGGGCCCGAACCCGTCGTAGTCACGGCGAAGGCCGCGCACCACCGGGGTGCACGGCCTTCGCGAAAGGCGTGGTCAGCCGACGAGCGCGGGTTCCCGCTCCTCGGGGGCCGGCTCGGTCCGGGCCGACCGTGCCTTCAGCTGCGCGCCCAGCAGTACCGCCCCGAGACCGAAGGCGGCCCACCACAGCAGGGTGAGGGCGGGGCCGGTCGCCGCCGCGCCGTCGAAGAAGGAGACCGAGCGCAGCAGGGTCGTGCCCGCGCCCGGCGGCAGCCACTGACCGATCGCCCCGGCCGGCTCGGGCAGCATCCGGGGGGCCGAGGCCGCCCCGGAGAACGGGTTGCCGAGGAACATCACCACGAAGGCCACGACACCGACCCCCGCGGTGCCGACCAGCGCGGCGCAGCCGGCCACGGCCGCGCTCACCGCCAGCGTCGACAGCCCCAGCACCCCGGCCTCCGCCCACCAGTCACCGGTGAGCACCTCCAGCCAGCTGTGCGCCAGCGCCGCCGCGACCACGCCGACCAGGGCGGCGGCGCCGAGCAGCGCGGCCACCGCACGCCACCCGCGCAGCCCCAGGAAGGTCACCACGGCGCCCGCGATGATCCCGGCCAGCGCCAGCGGCAGCACGCTCGCGTTCAGGGCCGCGCCGCGCGGGTCGGCCGACGGGGCCGGGACCACGTCCACCGTCTTCACCTGGGTGCCCTCGGCGGCCGCCTGCTGCGCCACCGCCTGCTGGAGGAGCTGGGCGACGACCGGGCTCGCGGCCGAGGCGGTCAGCAGTTCGGGGCCCTGGGCGGTGACGACCACGGCGCCGTATACGGTCCGGTCCTCGATGGCGTCGCGGGCGGCGGCCTCGTCGGCGTAGCGGTGGATCTCGAAGGCGCCCTCGTGCTGGGCGAGCTGCTTCTCCACCTGTGCCGTCGCGGCGGCCGGGCCCGCCACGCCGAGCGGCAGGTCGCGGGGCGCGGTGCGGGCGGCGGGCCAGGCGAAGGCCCACAGGGCGACGGCGGTGAGGGTGGGGACGAGCAGGACGACGGCGATCAGGCGCCGGGTGGCGGACATGGGTTCCCCCAGGGGCGGGTCGGATAAAAAAGAAGGATCGTTCGTTTTACTTGCGCCTCTCACCGTGCGGGCATGTCGGCCGCTTGTCAAGAAGGAATGTTCGTTTTACTTTTGCGGCCATGGCACGCGTATCCCAGGCCCACCTCGACGCCCGCCGCCGGCAGATCCTCGACGGCGCAGCGGTCTGCTTCGCCCGCAACGGTTTCCACGCCACCTCCATGCACGACGTCCTGAAGGAGGTCGACCTCTCGGCCGGCGCGGTGTACCGCTACTTCCGCGGCAAGGACGAACTCATCGCCGCGATCGTCTCCGAGACGCTCGGCCAGGTCCGTACGGCCTTCGAGGAGGCGGCCGAGCTCGACCCGCCGCCGGCCCCCGACGTCCTGGTCGCCTCGGTCCTCGGACGCACCCTCGGCTCCCGCGAGTCCCTGACCGTCGACGGGGAGCCCGCCTTCCCGCGCCTCGTCGTCCAGGTCTGGACGGAGACCCTGCGCAACGACGAACTCGCGGTCGTCCTGCGGGAGGGGTACTGCTCGGTGCGCGCGGCATGGGGGCGGATCGTCGAGGCCTACCAGGAGGCGGGGATGATGCGGAAGGACGTACCCCCGGACCATGTCGCGCGCACGATGATCGCGGCCGCGGTCGGCTTCATCACCCAGCAGTCCCTGTTCGGGCCCGCGCCGGTCGAGGTGCTGAGGGACGGCCTACGCGCGTTGATGAGCATGCCGCAGCCGCAGCCGGAAGCCTGATGGATCACGGGTTGGTTAACTTGCTTGAAATCAGGTCCAACTAGCCTGCCCCTCCACGCCACCAGGGCTTTTCCTCGTGGCTGCGGCAACCGGGCCCCGCACGGTCCGGAGCGAGGATGTGAGGTGGGACGTGCAACTGACCCCGCACGAGCAGGAGAGGCTGCTGATCCATGTCGCGGCCGACGTCGCCGAGAAACGCCGGGCCCGAGGGCTGAAGCTGAACCATCCCGAGGCCGTGGCCCTCATCACCTCGCACATCCTCGAGGGTGCGCGGGACGGACGTACGGTCGCCGAGCTCATGGCGTCCGGCCGCAAGCTGCTCACCCGGGACGACGTCATGGAGGGCATCCCCGAGATGATCCACGACGTCCAGGTCGAGGCCACCTTCCCCGACGGCACCAAGCTCGTCACCGTCCACGACCCGATCGTCTGACGGGGGAGGCCGCGATGATTCCCGGAGAGATCCTGTTCGCCGAGGACCCGATCGTCTACAACGAGGGACGCGAGGTCACCCGGCTCACCGTCCTCAACGCCGCCGACCGGCCCGTCCAGGTCGGTTCCCACTACCACTTCGCCGAGGCCAACCCCGGTCTGGAGTTCGACCGCGCCGCGGCGCGCGGCAAGCGGCTGAACGTCGCCGCCGGCACCGCCGTGCGCTTCGAGCCCGGAATCCCCGTCGACGTCGAACTCGTCCCGCTCACGGGCGCCCGGATCGTGCCGGGGCTGCGCGGGGAGACCGGAGGTGCCCTCGATGCCTGAGATCTCTCGTGCCGCCTACGCCGACCTGTTCGGCCCGACCACCGGGGACCGGATCCGGCTGGCGGACACCGATCTGCTGATCGAGATCGAGGAGGACCGTTCCGGCGGCCCCGGGCTCGCCGGTGACGAGGCCGTCTTCGGCGGCGGCAAGGTCATCCGGGAGTCCATGGGCCAGGCGCGTGCTACGCGCGCAGACGGCACGCCGGACACCGTCATCACCGGTGCCGTCGTCGTCGACCACTGGGGGATCGTCAAGGCGGACGTCGGTATCCGCGACGGGCGCATCACCGCGATCGGCAAGGCCGGCAACCCCGACACCATGGACGGCGTCCACCCGGACCTGGTCCTCGGCCCGGAGACCGAGGTCATCGCGGGCAACGGACGGATCCTGACCGCCGGCGCGGTCGACGCGCACGTCCACTTCATCTGCCCGCAGATCGCCGACGAGGCACTGTCCGCCGGGGTCACCACCCTGGTCGGCGGCGGCACCGGTCCCGCCGAGGGCTCCAAGGCCACCACGGTGACACCCGGCCCCTGGCACCTCGCCCGCATGCTGGAGGCGATGGAGCAGTACCCGCTGAACATCGGCTTCCTCGGCAAGGGCAACACCGTCTCGCACGAGGCGATGCTCTCCCAGATCCGGGGCGGGGCACTGGGCCTGAAGCTGCACGAGGACTGGGGTTCCACCCCGGCCGTCATCGACGCGTCCCTGACCGTCGCGGACCGTACGGGCATCCAGGTCGCCATCCACACGGACACCCTGAACGAGGCCGGCTTCGTCGGCGACACGCTCGCCGCGATCGCCGGACGGGGCATCCACGCCTACCACACCGAGGGTGCGGGCGGCGGGCACGCGCCGGACATCATGACGGTGGTCTCCGAGCCGTACGTCCTGCCGAGCTCCACGAACCCGACCCGTCCGTACACGGTGAACACCGCCGAGGAACACCTCGACATGCTGATGGTGTGCCACCACCTCAACCCGGCGGTTCCGGAGGACCTGGCCTTCGCGGAGTCCCGGATCCGGCCGTCCACCATCGGCGCGGAGGACATACTGCACGACCTCGGCGCCATCTCGATCATCTCCTCCGACGCGCAGGCCATGGGCCGGGTCGGCGAGGTGATCCTGCGGACCTGGCAGACCGCGCACGTCATGAAGCGGCGGCGGGGCGCCCTGCCCGGGGACGGCCGCGCGGACAACCGTCGGGTACGGCGCTATGTCGCCAAGTACACGATCAACCCGGCGGTGGCGCAGGGGCTGGCCCACGAGATCGGTTCCGTCGAGACGGGCAAGCTCGCCGACCTCGTCCTGTGGGAGCCCGCCTTCTTCGGTGTCAAACCGCACCTCGTCATCAAGGGGGGTCAGATCGCCTACGCCCAGATGGGTGATGCGAACGCCTCGATCCCGACCCCGCAGCCGATCCTTCCGCGGCCGATGTACGGCGCGATCGGGCGGGCGCCGGCTTCGAACTCGTTCAACTTCGTCGCACCGCTCGCGATCGAGGACGGGCTGCCGGAGCGGCTGCAGCTGGGCAAGAGGTTCGTCGCCATCGAGTCCACCCGGGGCCTGACCAAGGCGGACATGCGGGAGAACGACGCCCGGCCGCGCGTCCAGGTCGACCCCGACAGCTTCGCCGTGCACATCGACGGCGAACTGGTCGAGGCGACTCCGGCCGCCGAGCTGCCCATGGCCCAGCGCTACTTCCTGTTCTGATGGGCGGGATGTGATGGGCAGGGCGGCACTGCTGGTCCTCGCCGACGGGCGCTTCCCCGCCGGAGGGCACGCGCACTCCGGCGGCGCGGAGGAGGCGGTCAAGGCGGGGCGGATCACCGGCGCGGCGACCCTGGAGGCCTTCTGCCGGGGCCGGCTGCACACGGCCGGACTGGTGGCCGCGGCGCTCGCCGCCGCTGCCGCCGCCGGGGCGGACCCGGCCGAGCTGGACGCCGCGGCGGACGCCCGCACCCCGTCCCCGGCGCTGCGGCTGGTCGCGCGCAAGCTGGGGCGCCAGCTGATGCGGGCCGCACGGGCCACCTGGCCGAGTGCCGAACTGGACGCCCTGGCCCGGGAGTTCCCCAAGGGCGCCCATCAGCCGGTGGTGCTCGGGCTGACGGCGCGCGCGGCGGGTCTCGGCGCCGAGGACGCGGCGTACTGCGCGGCGTACGAGAGCGTGAGCGGCCCGGCGACGGCCGTGGTGCGGCTGCTCAGCCTCGACCCCTTCGAGGCCACGGCGGTACTGGCCCGGCTGGCGCCGGAGCTGGACCTGGTCGTCGACCGGGCGGCGACAGCGGGCACCGCCGTACGGACCACCGGCGCCGACGCCCTGCCGGCGGCGTCGGCGCCGCTGCTGGAGATCGGGGCGGAGGCACATGCCGCATGGCCGGTCCGCCTGTTCGCCTCCTGACTCCCATGACCTGCTGAAACACCCCGAGAAGGAGCCGCCTGATGCACTTCGACCACTCCCACGACGGTTCCGCCGCGATCAGTGCCGACGCTCATCGCGTCGACGGCTCGCGGCGGGCGCTGCGGATCGGGCTCGGCGGACCCGTCGGCTCGGGCAAGACCGCCACCGTCGCCGCGCTCTGCCGGGCGCTGCGTGACGAGTTGTCGCTCGCCGTCGTGACCAACGACATCTACACCCGCGAGGACGCCGAGTTCCTCTTGCGGGAGGCCGTGTTGCCGCCCGAGCGGATCACGGCCGTGGAGACCGGGGCCTGCCCGCACACCGCGATCCGGGACGACATCTCCGCGAACCTGGAAGCCGTGGAGGACCTGGAGGACGCCGTAGGACCGCTCGACCTCGTCCTCGTGGAGTCCGGTGGGGACAACCTCACCGCCACCTTCTCCAAGGGACTCGTCGACGCGCAGATCTTCGTCATCGACGTCGCGGGTGGCGACGACATTCCGAGGAAGGGCGGCCCGGGCGTCACCACCGCCGACCTGCTCGTCGTCAACAAGACCGACCTCGCCCCGTACGTCGGGTCCGACCTCGCCCGGATGGCCGCCGACGCCAAGGCGCAGCGCGCCGAACTGCCGGTCGTGTTCCAGTCGTTGCGGAGCGAGACGGGCGTCGCGGACGTCGCCGCCTGGGTGCGCGCGCAGCTCGCCGGCTGGACGGCGTGACATGAGCGGTGTGCACGCCGTCGCCAGGATCCGGGCGACGGAGGACGGGCGCGGCGGAACCTCCCTGCCCGTCCTGGAGAGCGACGGACCCCTCGCACTGCGCCGCACCCGCGGCAGCGGCGACGAGGCCCGCGTCATGCTCGTGGGGGCGATGAGCGGGCCCCTCGGCGGGGACCGCTTCGCCGTCGAGGCGGAGGTCGAGAGCGGAGCGCGGCTGCACGTCGGCTCCGCCGCCGCCACGATCGCCCTGCCGGGGCAGATCAAGGACGCCGCGTACTACGACGTACGGCTCAGGGTCGCCGAGGGCGCCGAACTGCGCTGGCTGCCCGAGCCGTTGATCTCCGCGCGCGGGAGCGACCTGCGCGTCGGCACCCGTGCCGACCTCGCCGCCGGCGCCCGGCTCGTGCTGCGCGAGGAGCAGGTCCTCGGCCGGGTCGGGGAGGAGCCGGGGCGGCTCGGCAGCCGGCTCGTCCTCCGGGTCGCGGGCCGGGTCGTCCTCGACCAGGAGCTGGGCTGCGGGCCGGGGGCGCCCGGCGGCTGGGACGGGCCCGCCGTGCTCGCGGGACATCGGGCCGTCGGACAACTCCTCGTGGTGCGGCCGGAGTTCGAGGACAAGCCGATGGACGCCCAACTGCTCGGCGAGCACGCCTCCGTCGTACCGCTCGCGGGGCCCGCCGCCCTGGTGACCGCCGTCGCGCAGGACGGGCTGAGGCTGCGGCGGGTGCTGGACGAGGCCCTGGAGCTGTTCGACATCCGGTGAGCGGTACGTTCCTCTCCGGTTATCGGATTGGCAAAGAAGGTCAACCACACCTGTTCTCAGGCACCTCACAGCCGAGAGGATCCCCCTACCGCCGTTTCGCCGTACCGCCAAACAAGGTAGGGGAGAAGCCCACTTGAGGGACATACGTCCGAACACAAGGACCGCTGCGCTCGGTTCGGCCGGAGCGCTCGTCGCCGCCACGCTGCTGGCCGGTGCCGTCGCGGCGCCGACCGCGAGCGCGACCAGCGGCCGTTCGGGGCAGGACAGGGAGCAGCGGGGCGCGGCGATCGCCGCGGAGCGCGCCGCCAAGGCCGGTATCGACTGGCAGGACTGTCCGGCCGACTGGGGCCTGGAGAAGCCGATCCAGTGCGGCTGGGTCACCGTGCCGCTGGACTACGCACGGCCCGACGGCAAGCAGATCAAGATCGCCGTGGACCGCATCGGCAACACCGGCACGAAGGAGGAGCGCCAGGGCGCGCTCGTCTACAACCCGGGTGGCCCCGGCGGCTCCGGGATGCGCTTCCCGCGCCGGGTCACCACCAAGAACGCCATCTGGGCGAACGCGGCCAAGGCCTACGACTTCGTGGGCTTCGACCCGCGCGGTGTCGGCCACTCCGCGCCCATCTCCTGCGCCGACCCGCAGGAGTTCGTCAAGGCGCCCAAGGCCGACCCGGTCCCGGACAACGAGGCCGACAAGCTCGCCCAGATCAAGCTCGCCCGCGAGTACGCGGACGGCTGCTACGAGCGCAGCGGCGAGATGCTGCCGTACATGACCACGCCGAACACCGTGCGCGACCTGGACGTCATCCGCGCCGCCCTCGGTGAGAAGAAGCTCAACTACCTGGGCGTCTCCTACGGCACCTACATCGGTGCCGTCTACGGCACCCTCTTCCCGGGCCACGTCCGCCGGATGGTCGTGGACAGCGTGGTCAACCCGTCCCGGGAGAAGATCTGGTACGAGGCCAACCTCGACCAGGACGTCGCCTTCGAGGGCCGTTGGAAGGACTGGCAGGACTGGGTCGCCGCCAACGACGCCACCTTCCACCTCGGCACCACCCGCGCCGCCGTCCAGGCGAAGTGGCTGGAGCTGCGCGCCACCGCCAAGAAGAACCCCATCGGCGGCGTCGTCGGCCCCGCCGAGCTGATCTCCTTCTTCCAGGGCGCCCCGTACTACGACTCGTCGTGGATCCCGGTCGCCACCGTCTTCAGCAAGTACTTCGCCGGTGACACCCAGGCGCTCGTGGACGCGGCCGCCCCGGACCTCACCGACACGGCCGGCAACATCACCTCGGAGAACGGCAACGCCGTCTACACGGCCGTCGAGTGCACCGACGCCAAGTGGCCCACCAGCTGGAGCAAGTGGAACCGCGACAACACGCGGCTCAACAAGGACTACCCGTTCCTGACCTGGGCCAACGCCTGGATGAACCTGCCGTGCGCCTTCTGGCCGGTCAAGCAGCAGACCCCGGTGGACGTCAAGACCCACCAGGGCCTGCCGGGCGTGCTGATCGTGCAGTCCGAGCGTGACGCGGCCACCCCGTACGAGGGCGCCGTCGAACTGCACAAGCGGTTCAAGGGCTCCCGTCTGATCACCGAGAAGGACGCCGGCTCCCACGGTGTGACGAGCCTCGCCAACTCCTGCATCAACACCCGGGTGGACGCCTACCTCCTCACCGGCAAGCTGGACGGCAAGGACGTGACCTGCACCCCGCACGCCACGCCGAAGCCGTAACGAGCGGTACGAAGGTGAAGGGCGGCCGGAACGACTCCGGCCGCCCTTCGTCATGTCGACCCCGCGTCAGCTCAGCGGCATCTTCGGGAACCTGCGCTGCTTCTCGGCCTTCGCCGCGGTCTCCTCAGCCTTCACGACCGCCGCGTACTGGTCGACGTACTCCTGCTCGGAGAGCGTCAGGATCGCGTACATGATCTCGTCGGTGATCGCGCGCAGGATCGCCTTCTCGTTCTCCATCCCGGCGTAGCGAGAGAAGTCCAGGGGCTTGCCGAAGCGAATGACCACCGGGTGGAGGTTGGGGACTATCTTGCCGGGCGGCTGGGCCTCGAAGGTGCCGATCATCGCGCAGGGGATCACCGGGACCCCGGCCTTCAGGGCCATCACCGCGACGCCCACCTTGCCCTTGTAGAGGCGGCCGTCGTGCGAGCGGGTGCCCTCCGGGTAGATGCCCAGCAACTCGTCCTTGCTCAGGACGCCGAGGCCCTCGCGGATCGCCGCCTGGCCCGCCTCCTTGCCCGAGCGGTCCACCGGGATCTGCCCCGCGCTGCGGAAGAAGGTGGCCGTGAGTCTGCCCTTGAGGCCGGGCCCCGTGAAGTACTCGGCCTTGGCGAGGAAGGTGATGCGCCGCTTGAGGACCGCCGGCATCAGGAAGTGGTCCGAGAACGACAGATGGTTGCCGGCGACGATCGCAGCCCCCGACTCCGGTACGTGCTCCAGTCCCTCGATGCGCGGGCGGAAGGCCAGCTTCAACAAGGGGCCCAGCAAGACGTACTTGAGCACGTAATAGAACAACGGGTAGCTCCTCACTCCGGTCGCAGGGCGGGCAGTGGCCGCCCTATCAGGGTCCTGCCGCAGGTCGGTGCGCAGCAAGCCGTGGGAGGCATTGATCGGCTGGGCGGGGGCCCGGTCCACCGTCTGCGCAAAATCTTCACATGTTTCGCCGCAACCGTGGCAGGTGTCACATACGCAAAGGGTGCCTCGTCATGGTTGTCCGAATAGTGAGAGTAGATCTTCATCTCCCTCTTACATAGCCTCCGTT
Source organism: Streptomyces sp. NPDC096132 (assembly GCF_044763345.1). Taxonomy (NCBI): domain Bacteria; kingdom Bacillati; phylum Actinomycetota; class Actinomycetes; order Kitasatosporales; family Streptomycetaceae; genus Streptomyces; species Streptomyces sp. NPDC096132. Next base: position 4,604 of record NZ_JBIWGA010000021.1, on the reverse strand, counting down.
CTTGACCATCTTTCTCATTTTTTTCTCATGGTTCGCCATGAGCTGTGTTGCGGAGTGTGAATGCGGGGGCGCGTGTACACGCGGAGACGTGGAAGAACGACGGCCTGGACGCTGGCGCTGGTGACCGCGATGGGGGTGATGCCTGCGACCGCCGCGGTCGCGGCCTCCCCCACGGCACCGGCCGGCGCGGGCACGACAACAGGGGACACGGCCGGTCCGGGCGCGGCGGCGACCACCGAGCAGGCGCTGGCCGAGGCGAAGAGCACCGGCAGGAGCGTCGAGGTCGGAGCTCTGCGGAACGAGAGCAGCGACGTCTACGCCACGCCCGACGGGAACCTGGAGGCGCGTGAATATCTGCGCCCCGTGCGGGCCCGGGTGGACGGAGAGTGGAAGACGGTCGACACCGATCTGGTGAAGACCTCGCAGGGTACGGTCGCCCCGGAGGTGACCACCGTCGGACTGGAGTTCTCCGCCGGCGGCGACGCGCCGCTGGTGCGGATGACGAAGGCGGGCCGTGAACTGGCCCTGTCCTGGCCGGACGAGCTGCCCGCCCCGGTCCTCGACGGCGCCACGGCGACCTACCGGAACGTGCTTCCGGACGTCGATCTGCGGATGGGCGCCCAGGAGGACGGCTTCACCCAGCTGCTGGTCGTCAAGTCCGCCGAGGCGGCGGCCAGTGCGGACCTGGCCAAGCTGCGGCTGAAGCTGTCCGCGGACGGCATGGACGTCCGCGAGACCGCGGAGGGCGGCCTGGAGGCCGTCGACCAGGGCGCCGGAAGCCCGGTCTTCGAGGCGCCCAAGCCCGTGATGTGGGACTCCGGCAAGGGCGGCGACGCCGCCGCGACCACGGCGCCGAAGCAGACGGCCGCACCGAAGCAGACCGCCTCGGCGAAGCAGAGGTCCCTGGCGGCCGCCACATCGGCCGACCAGGCCAAGACCGATCAGTCCCAGGCCGATCAGTCCCAGGCCGATCAGTCCCAGGCCGACCAGTCCCAGGCCGACCAGCCCAAGGCCGACGAGCCCCGCGCCACCGGCCCCGAGGCCGGTGAGCCCGCGCCCGGTGAGTCCGCCAAGCTCGCCCCGGTCGGCGTCGACCTCCCGTCCGGCGGCAAGGAACTCGTCCTCACCCCGGACATGAACGTCCTGAAGGGCAGGGACACCACGTACCCGGTCTTCATCGACCCCCAGTGGTACTCGCCGCGCGCCTCCGCGTGGACGATGGTGTCGAAGTACTGGGCCTCGTCGCCCCAGTGGAAGTTCAACGGCGAGAACAACGCCGGCCTCGGCTACTGCAACTGGTCCTACTGCCAGCCGAACGACACCAAGCGGCTCTTCTACCGAGTCCCGGTGTCGAGGTTCGCGGGCAAGACCATCCTGCAGGCCGAGTTCGTCGTACGGAACGTGTGGTCGGCGTCCTGCAGCGCGCGCAGCGTGGAGCTGTGGCGGACGAAGGACATCTCCTCGTCGACCACCTGGAACTCCCAGACGGCGAGCGGCTTCTGGATCGACAAGCTGAAGACGGACTCCTTCGCCTACGGCTACGAGGGCTGCGCGGCCAAGGACGCCGAGTTCGACGTGAAGGCGGCCGTGCAGTCGGCGGCCAACGCCAAGTCGGCGACCATGACCTTCGGCATGCAGGCCGCCAGTGAGACCGACGGCTACGGCTGGAAGCGGTTCTCCGACAAGGGGTACCTGCGGGTGAAGTACAACCGCCCGCCGGCGCAGGTCAAGATGTCGCAGCTGACCATGGAGTACGGCGGCACCTGCAAGAGGCCCTCCGACGCGCCGCGGGTGCGCACCCTGGGCAAGATCTACGCCAACAACGTCACCGACCCGGACGGCGACAACATCGCCCTGCAGTTCGAGGCCTCCTGGGACACCGGCGACGGCAAGGGCGTGGTCCCGCGCTGGAAGCCGGCCCGCACGGGTTACAAGAAGTCCGGCTCCGACTTCTCGATCACCCTGCCCTCCTCGATACCGGACAGCAAGCAGGTCAGCTGGTACGTGCGCAGTTACGACGGCGCGCAGTACTCGCCCTGGTCCCACGCGGGCGATCCGACGGCCTGCTACTTCACCTACGACACCAAGGTCCCGAAGGCCCCCTCCGTCACCTCCGACGAGTACCCGGCCTCCGACCCGGAGAACCCGGACGACCCGTGGTTCGACGGCGTGGGCAAGTACGGCTCGTTCGACATCAAGGCCGCCGACACGGACGTGACCAAGTACTGGTTCGGCGTCAACGGCGACCCCACCTCGAAGAACACCGTCACCACGTCGGGGGGCGCCGTCAAGGCCGCGCAGGTCCTGCCGGCCAAGCCGGGCCTGAACTTCATCACGGCCCGGGCGTTCGACGCGGCGGGCAACGGCAGCGAGATCCGCACCTACCAGTTCCGCGTCAAGGCCGGCCAGCCGGAGCGCGCCGCCTGGCAGCTCGACGAGCCCGCCGGCGCGAGCGCCGCCAAGGGCGCGGCCCCGGAGCGCACCGCCGAACTGCGCGGCGGCGCCACCCCGCACGTGGAGGGCGCCAAGGGCACCGCCGTGTCGTTCGACGGAGTGGACGACTACGCCGTCACCGACATCCCCACCGTGGACACCTCGGCCGGTTTCTCCGTCTCCGCGTGGGCGAAACTCTCCACGCTGCCGGACCACGCGGCCATCATCGCGGCACAGCCCGGCAACCACGCCCCGGGCTTCGAGCTGTACTACTCCAGCTCCTACGACCGCTGGGTGTTCAACCAGTACAAGTCCGACGCCGCGGGCGCGGGCATCGTCCGGGCCATGCAGTCCGCCGCGGGCGGCGCCAAGGCCGGTGAGTGGACGCACCTGGTGGGCACCCTGAGCACCGGCAGCGACCAGCTCAGCCTGTACGTCAACGGGACCCTCGCGGGCACCGCGGCCTACGACGCGCCGTGGGACGCGCGACGCGGCCTGCAGATCGGCGCGGGCTCGTACAGCGGACAGCCCGGCTCCTTCTTCCCCGGCGCGATCGACGAGGTGCAGCTCTTCGACAAGCCGCTCTCCAGCGGCGAGGTGACCCGTCTGTACGGCAAGGAGTCGCTGATCGCCGGCCGCCCGGCGCGGGCGGTGTTCCCGATGGACGAACCCGCCGACGCCACCCGGATCACCGGCCGGGCGGAGGTCCCGGACGCCTCCTACGCCGGCGGTCTGACCCCCGGTGCCGCGGGAGTCGCGGGCAAGGCGCTCACCTTCGACGGCACCGACGACCACGCGAGCACCGGCCGGCCGCTGCTGGACACCCAGCGCAGCTTCGCCGTCTCCGCCTGGGCCAAGCTGCCGAAGACCAAGCCGACCCACGCCGCGAGCATCGCCTCACAGACCGGGACCAAGGTGACGGGACCGGAGCTGTACTACTCCAGCTCCTACGACCGTTGGGTGTTCAACCAGCACAGCGCCGACACCGCCGACTCCACGGTGGTGCGGGCCATGCAGCCCGAGGGCACCACCGCCTACGGCGGTGAGTGGACGCACCTGGTCGGTGTCCAGGACACCGTGGCCGACACGCTCTCGCTGTACGTCAACGGCACCCTGGCGGGCACCACCGCCCTGCCGTCGACCTGGTACGCCGGGGGCGGGCTGCAGATCGGCGCCAGCTCGTTCGAGGGTTCGCCCACCTCGTTCTTCGCCGGCCAGATCGACGACGTACGGCTGTTCGACCGGCCGGTGTCCGCCGGCGAGGTGCAGCAGCTGTTCAAGCAGCGCCCCCTGCTGAACGCGCGCTGGAAGCTGGACGCGGCGGCCAACGCCTCGTCGCCGGACGACGCGGGCCGGGCCTCGGCCCTGTCCCTGCAGGGCGGAGCGAAGATCGGCGCCGGGTTCATGGAGGGCGGCCTGGAACTGGACGGCACGGCCGGTTACGCCACCGCGCCGACGGTCCCCGTCGACACCGGCGCCAGCTTCACCGTCACCGCCTGGGCCCAGGCGGCCTCGACGCCCACCCAGAACGCGGCGGTGGTCAGCGCCGAGGGCACGAGCCAGAGCCCCTTCGCCGTGCGCTTCGTGCCCGACGCCACGGACGCCGAGGGCCTCGGCAGCTGGGAGATCGCCCTGCCGAACAAGGACGGCACGGACGCCACCACGGCCCGGCCGTCCAACACCGAGTTCAGCAGCGTGAAGGACTGGAACCATCTGGCCCTGGTCTACGACGGCTTCGCCAAGCAGGCCCGGCTGTACGTGAACGGCGTCCTCCAGGAGGTCCCGTGCGACGACACCGACGGTGACGGCGCGCCGGACGACTCCTCCTGCCAGGACCTGTTCGCCTGGGGCGAGAACGTGCTGACCGCCAAGGCCGGCAAGTCGCTGCAGATCGGCCGCACCAAGGTCGCCGGCACCGGTGCCGAGTACTTCCCCGGCGCGATCGACGACGTCTGGATCTTCCAGGGCGCTCTCGACGACAGCCAGGTGGAGGAGCTCTCCGGCTCCTGGTTCGACGTGCCCACCGAGGTCCCCGCCGGCCGCTGACGCCCGGCCCGGGGGGGGGGGGGGGGGGGGCGCGGGCCCCCCCCCCCCCCCGCGCGCGGGGGGGGGGGGGGCCCCGGCGGGGGGGGGGGGCGTGAAAGAGAAAAAAACCACAAAACACCCAACAC
>NZ_JBIWGA010000020.1:0-176111 GCF_044763345.1 Streptomyces sp. NPDC096132 | reverse complement strand
AGGACCCACCTTCCGAGCTCCAGGCCCTGATCGACGCGGTCACCACCGGACACGGCATTGACCTCTACAGCCGGATTTAACGAACTACCGGTAACGCCCTGGAAGTCGCGGATCGCTGGCACCTGCTGCAGAACCTGTCCGCCGCGGTGGAGAAGACCTGCCACCAGCACCGCGACTGCCTGCGCAAACGTGCCGAGGAGGAGACGGTGACCGAGGTGCCGGAGGCGGTCCCGATGCTGTTACCGCCCGCGGAACTGCCCCCCACCCAGATCATCGAGCGCACCCGCCACCGCTACGAGGACATCCACCGCCTGCTGGAGAAGCGCTGGACGATCAGCGCCATTGGCCGCCGCCTGAACCTCGACCGCAAGACAGTCCGCCGCTTCCGTGACACCGACCTCGACGAACTACTCCTCTCCGCCCGCGAACGCCGCCCCAACGGCGTCCTGGAGCCCTTCAAGGCATACCTGAACACCCGCTTCACCGAGGCCCAAGGCCAGGTCAGCGGCACCCGATTGTTCCTGGAGATCCAGGCTCGCGGCTACCGCGGCAGCCGCCAGGTAGTCCGCAAACACCTCGCCGCCCTGCGCGCGGGCACTGCCGAACCGGTGCTGGCCGACATCCCGAGCCCTCGAAAGATCACCTCCTGGATCATGCGGCCCCGCGAGACGCTCACCGAAAGCCAGAACGAGCGCCTCCTTCAGGTCCGGCTCAACTGCCCGGACATCACCCGAGCCTGCGACCTCGCCCGCGCTTTCGCCGACCTGCTCCGCCACCAGCGCGGATACCTCCTGCTGGAGTGGATCCGGCAGGCCGAACAGGACGCGCCGAAGCCGATGAAGGGCTTCGCCAGCTTCCTCCGCCAAGACCTCGATGCCGTCACCGCCGGACTCACCCTGCCGTGGAGTTCCGGGGTGGTCGAAGGCCATGTGAACCGGGTGAAAACTCTCAAGAGAGCAATGTATGGCCGGGCCTCCTTCGATCTGCTCCGGACCCGCATCCTCACCCAGCCATGAGCAGCACACTGGCCGTCCCGACAGGACCTCTACGCTTCTCACGTGCGCTATCTGACGGAGTCCTTCGCCCTTGGCGCCCTGAGGCGTGGCCGACCGGTCGAGCAGTTCCTCGGCCCTGCTGGCTCACCCGAGCGTCCCGGCATCCGCTACATCGAGGTCAGGCCGACCAGGATCCACTACGAGATCTACCTGCACACCCTGGAAGACGTCGGTCATGAGACCTTCGTGGACGTAGTCGAGTTCCCTCCTCTTTACACCGACGATGAGGAAGAGGAGTTCGGCCGGCTTGTCGCGACTCGCGATGACCCGCTCGGCGCCCTCGCAGCCGCCGAAGCCCTCACCGGAGCGGGACGCGGAAGGTGGGTCAACGCTGGCGTGGTCCAGGACGAGTATCTCGACTATGTGGTGGCCGGACGGCCGGCAAACAGTGCACCAGATGGATACCCCTGGGCTGTCCCGCCGTCCAAACGTTGACGATCAACGGGATCACGGAACTGCGGCCAGAGCCGGTTTTCAACCAGCGTCATCAAGGCCGACCCGGGCCTGCTGCACCCACGCCGGCAGCGCCTCGGCCACCTCATTCACTCCGACTTCGTGCTCCGGATCACGGCACAGCCCCAGCTCGCGCAGCACCACCGAACCCAGCCTGCTGACCGGCCGCATCACGGCTTCCTTGGAGTCAGGAGCACCGGGCGGCACCGCCCGAGGCGAAGGTCGGCTGGAGTTCCGCCGACTGTGGTATGGCGCCCAAATCGCCGTGGTGGGGACCCATTCGGTCAGGATTCGGCGAGCCGTGCGCACGAGCTTGGCCACATTGCCGCGGGCCAGGGCATAGCCGGCGGTAGAGCCTTCCCTGAGGGATGTCGAGGGGGACCTGGGGGGCGAGGCGCTTGCTCCCTGCGGCACTTGACGGGCTGTGTTCGGGCACGGTGGCACCGGACGTGACACCTCAGGTGGTGTTCGCGGACCGATCCTTGTGCATCCGGCCCCGCACACCCATGGCATTGACTTGATCTGGATGTGTTCAGTTGAAGAAATCTTCAAGTCGTGGGCATGCGGGGCCATGGAGCACGCGGGTTTCTACACGTCCAGCTGGGTCTCGATGCGCTTGAGCTGGTGGCGGGCCATGGCGAGGTTCGATTTCTTCCTGTCGAGCACGAGGTAGAGGAACAAGCCGTTGCCGCCACGGCCTGAAAGCGGCCGGAGGAGGTGGTACTGGCTGCTGAGTGTGATCAGCACGTCCTCGATCTCGCCCTTGAGCCCGAGGTGTTCCATGGTGCGGGTCTTGGCGCGGATCACGTCCGTGTTGCCCGCCGCCGCGACCGCCAGGTCGAGGTCCTTGCCGCCCCCCAGCGTGCCCAGCGCCATACCGCTGGTGTAGTCGACCAGAGCAGTTCCCAACGCGCCCTCGATCGACGTCATGATCTCCTTCAGGGAAATCTCCACATCGCTCATTCCAGGACTTCCTCCTTTTCGCTGCGCGGCTCGGGCATCGCCCTCCCGCTGGTGCCTCCGGACCCTACGTAGGGCCCACGGTCGGCAGCCCTGTTGTTCCGGTAATGGCTGAGGGAACCTCAGAAAAGTCGGATGATGTGATACCGGTGATCGCTGCTGTTCGGCGTGTGGCTGGGATTTCACGGAGGGGCGGGACGGGCGGCATGGGCCATCACTGCTGCTGTGACGGCCGTCTCCAGTGCCCAGCGCGGTCCCACCCATGCCTCCATGTGCCCGCCGTTGAGCATCCACTGAACGGACCGGGCGAGGGTGTCACCAGTGTCCGGTTGTGTCTGCCGGGGACGCGACATACGGCTCAGGGGTTTCGTCGCATGCGGCGGCCGCCCGGCTGACTGGTGGGTTGGTTGAACCAGGACGCGCGCTGAGTGGCGTCCACAGCGCCAACTTCGCCCGAACAGGCCCGACCGGAAGACCTAACAGAGTCCTAATAGGCACCAGTGGCGGATTGCAGCTGGGGCGGCCCCCAAGGCCGCCCCAGGTCATTGACCCAGGATGACCCAAGATCGCGCCTTAGTGGACGGTTCGTGAGTTGATGTCCGTTTCGAAGTGATGCTTGGGAAGGGGTGCCGGCTATTGCTTCCGGGCGAAGTTGCCGGTGTCGGCTTCGGTGAGGATGCCGAGTTTGACCAGGCGCTTCAGCTTGGCCCGGGTGCCTTCGACGTGCTTCGGCAGCGGTTCACGGCCGAGGAGCCGGCAGACGTCCTTGGCTCGCAGGGGGCCGGTCGTCTCGTTGAAGGCGGCGAGGATGCGCGGGTGGTCCGGGTGGTCGGGCAGCTCGGGCGGGGATGTGGGGAGCCGGTCAGCGAGGCCGGTGACGGTCTCGCGGGTGATCGCGAGGAGTCGAGGTGCGTCTCGGCCTCCCGCAGCCGGGTCTGCAGGAGCGACGTTGCGGCGCTGATCTCGGCCTTCGCGGCCGTGGTCGGTTTGCTGCTCGGCTTCTTCGGTCTGCCGACTGTGATCGACTCGCCCACGGCACGGACAGTGACGGCCACCGCGACGGCAACGGTCACGGTGACCGCGCCCGCCCCGATCCCGTCCGGTTCCGACGGCGAAGCCTCGGCGACCCCCTCGAGCCTGGCACCCCTTCCCCCGGGCACGGTGCCGCTGACCGGCCTTTCTCCCGTGCGTGGCAGCGGCTCGTTCAACCTCCAGTCAGTGACTATGGGGTCGAAGCCGTATGAACAGGCCATGGCGTTCAACCCCTGTGACGCGGGTCCACTCGAGTACAGCATCAATGAGAGATACCAGTCACTCACTTTGACCATCGGATTGGACGACAACAGCACAGCCAAACTGATCACTGTGACGATCGAGGGCGACGACCATGTGCTGAAGACCGTGAGCACAGAGATCAACCGCCCGCAGGACGTGACCGTGGATATGACAGGTGTCGTCAAACTCGAAATCGACTTCACGACCAACGATGACTGCCTGCTGCGCAACAACATCCTGCTCGCACTGAGGATGTCGTCCGGCCCGACACCGACGTCCTGGTCATCGGGGGCGCCACTGCGGTCGGAAGGACGCTCGTGCTGACCGCCCGTGAAGGGCACCGCGACGGCGTAACCGCAATGACCCCCGTGCAGATCACCGGCCACATCGCCGCACGCCGCCGCTGGCAGAAGTGGCTGGCATTCGCGCTCACCGCCGCAACCTTGTTGTTCTGCGCGTTCGGGATGCTTCTGCTGTCCCGGTAACGTTCTGGATCCGCTTCCGACAGGGGCACCGTAGACGCGTTGCCAGTCTGCGCTGCCGTAGGGGAGGGCTTGGTGGTGCCGGGCGCCAGCCTCGGGCGGGATGGTGATCGACTGCTGGACGCAGGTCTTGGCCGGTCCGGCCGGGCTCGGCTCTGGGCCGGCAAGGGGCAGGCGGGAGTCTCGGCCGAGGCTGGAGGCCTTCAGCGGGCACTGGATGCGTCCAGCGGCGGCTGGGCACGGCATGGGCTGGTGGCCTTCGTGTTCGCGGTGCTCTTTGGAGACGAGCTGCAACGAAATCCGGGCGGCGATCCGGCGAACCCATGTCTCTTGGTCGATGCCCTTGCTGTGGAGGTCGCTGGTGGTGCCCAGGCTTGATGGGAGGGCGGGGCAGTACCAGGTGTGCCCTCGGAGCCGGGTTCCGGCGGTGTCGGCTTGGACGTCGAGCCGACCTCCGGCGGTAGTCGAAGACGGGCGGGTAGCCGACGGCGCGGGCGGGGAGCTGGAAGTCCTCGGGGCTGGTGTTGTAGTGGGCGAGGAATCCGGCCTCATGCCCCCTCGCACCGTAAAACCCTTTGCACTCTAGCCACTTCGGCCATGCCCTTCGCTCTCCTCGCCGATAGGATCCGGGCAGGCGGCGTCGGCCCGCACCGGCCGGGAGACAGCATCAGGGGGAGCGCACCGTGAGCGTCCACATCGTCGGCATCCACGGAATCTGGCAGGGCAACACCAACAAGGTCGAACTCTCGGCCGACTGGTCCGCGGCGCTGACCAAGGGGCTGCGCACCCATCACGGCTCGGACTGCCCCGTCCCGCCCCTCGATGTCGCCTACTACGGCGACCTGTTTCGCTCCCCGAGTCGGCATCTCGGCGCCGACGACGACGCCGTCCTCGTCAAGGACACCGACCCCTACACCACCGACGAGCAAGCCTTCGTCGTGGACACCCTCTCCTTCTACGCGCCGCCCGGCACCGACGACGACCGGTTCCCGCGCGAAACCCTCGGCCCGGGCCTTCCCTACACCCCGCAGCCGATCGCCCGGCGGCTCGCCGCCCTCGACCGCACGATGCACCGGCCATGGGCCGCCTGCTGCTGCGTCTGATCCGTCAGGTCTACCGCTACCTGCACCACGACATCGGCGACCGCATCCGTACCGAGGTCCGTGCTGTCCTCCACCGCCCCGGACCGCGCCTGGTCATCGCCCACTCGCTGGGCAGCGTCATCGCCTTCGACATGCTCACCCGCCCCGACATCGGACCGGGCCCGGACGGCCTGACCACGCTGGTCACCTGCGGGTCCCCGCTCGCCTGGCCCACCGTCCGCCGTTCCCTCGGCCGCGATGTCCTGGACCTGCCGGGCGGCGTCGACTGGGTCAACCTCCACGCCGCGGGCGACATCGTGGCCGTCACCGGCCTTGCCGGCATCGCCCCCGCCGTCCGCGACGAACCGGTCTACAACGGGCGCGCGGAGCCTCATGCGGCCGGCCACTATCTCAGCCAGCACAAGCTGGCCGACCTCATCGTCAAAGGCGGCATTCCATAGAGGCCGTCGAAAGGGAGGCCGTCGAAACCTTCGGCGACCGGGACTGCCCCGTCAACAAGATCCTGTTCTCCCGGACCAGGTCGCGGCCCGGTCCGCCTGGCTGGATACGCTGACGGGATGCTTGAGAATCTTCCTCCCTGTCCGAAGTGCTCGTGCGAGTACACCTACGAGATGAACGCCCTGGTGGTGTGCCCGCAGTGCGGCCACGAATGGGTTCCGGCCGAGAACGGGGCCACGGCCGGGGACGCCGGCGCCGAGCGGGTCGTCAAGGACTCCGTGGGCAATGTGCTGCAGGACGGCGACAGTGTGGTCGTCGTCAAGGCCCTCAAGGTCAAGGGCAGCCCATCGGGCATCAAGGCCGGCACCAAGGTGCGCGGCATCAGACTGGTCGACGGCGTCGACGGCCACGACATCGACTGCAGGATCGACGGCTTCGGAGCGATGCAGCTCAAGTCCAGCGTGGTCAGGAAGGCCTGAGTCCACCCGGTGACGGGTGGCTAAATCCCTCACCTGGCCCGCGTCCGTTCCCCGTCGTCCGGCTCGCCGCCCCTTGCCGGAAGTCATCACTCCGGGGTGCAGTCGGCTGCTGAATTGCAAAGTTTTGCAATTCGTTAGATGCTGTGTTGGATGTATCCGCAGGCTGCCGCAGGCGCAGCCTTCCGTTCCTGCCCCCAGTGAGGGGTGTCGCCGGGGAAGACGAGGGGCCGTGTCCGTTCCGCTGTACCAGGCCAAGGCCGAGTTCTTCCGCATGCTGGGGCACCCGGTACGGATACGGGTGCTGGAGCTGTTGAGGGACGGCCCGATGCCGGTACGTGACCTGCTCGCGGCGATCGAGGTCGAGCCCCCCAGCCTGTCGCAGCAGCTGGCGCTCCTGCGCCGCTCTGGCATCGTCACGTCCCGGCGGGAGGGCTCGAGCGTGGTCTATGCCCTCGCGAGCAAAGACGTCGCCGACCTGATGCAGGCCGCTCGCCGGATCCTGACCGAGATGCTCACCTGGCAGAACGAGCTGCTGGCCGAGCTGCGGGAAACCGAGGTCGCCGCGTCATGAGGACGTCCTTCGGCCTGGGCCGGGCCGGGGTCCGGCTCACCGTGCTGCTGCCCGGCCGCAACGATCTGACGGAGATACGCCGGGATCCGCGCCGGGACCTGCTGGCCGGCCTGACGGTCGCGATCGTCGCGCTGCCGCTCGCCCTCGGTTTCGGCGTCTCCTCCGGGCTCGGCGCCGAGGCGGGGCTGGCGACCGCGGTGGTCGCCGGCGCGCTCGCGGCGGTGTTCGGCGGTTCGAATCTGCAGGTGTCCGGGCCGACCGGGGCGATGACGGTGGTGCTGATGCCGATCGTCGCCGAGCACGGCCCGGGCGGGGTGCTGACCGTCGGGCTGATGGCGGGCGTGATGCTCGTCGTGCTGGCGCTGCTGCGGGCCGGCAGGTACATGCAGTACGTGCCCGCGCCCGTCGTCGAGGGCTTCACGCTCGGCATCGCCTGCGTCATCGGCCTGCAGCAGATCCCGAACGCCCTGGGCGTGTCCAAGCCCGAGGGCGACCGCGTTCTCGTGGTGACGTGGCGCGCGCTGGAGGAGTTCGCGCAGCGCCCGAACTGGACCGCCGTCGCCTTCGCCCTGGCAGTGGCCGCGGTGATGCTGGCCGGCGCCCGCTGGCGGCCGACCGTCCCCTTCTCCATCCTCGCGGTGATCGCGGCGACCGTCGTGGCCCGGGCGGCCGACCTGGACGCGGCGAAGCCGATCGGTGACCTGCCGTCCGGCCTGCCGGCCCCCTCGCTCGCCTTCCTCGACCCGGGCGCGCTCGGCTCCCTGCTCGCCCCGGCGCTCGCCGTGGCGGCGCTGGCGGCCCTGGAGTCCCTGTTGTCGGCCTCGGTCGCCGACGGCATGACGGTCGGCCAGAAGCACGACCCCGACCGTGAGCTCTTCGGGCAGGGCCTGGCCAACATCGCCGCCCCGCTGTTCGGCGGTGTCCCGGCCACCGGAGCGATCGCCCGCACCGCGGTCAACGTCCGCACCGGCGCGAGCTCACGGCTCGCCTCCCTGACCCACGCCGCGGTCCTCGCGGTGATCGTCTTCGCCGCGGCACCCCTCGTCTCCAGAATTCCGCTGGCCGCGCTGGCGGGTGTGCTGCTGGCCACCGCGATCCGCATGGTCGAGGTGGGCTCGCTGAGGGCGATGGCCAAGGCCACCCGATCCGACGCGCTGATCCTCGTGCTCACCGCGGTCGCGACGCTCGTCCTCGACCTCGTGTACGCCGTGATCATCGGCCTGGCCGTGGCCGGCGCCCTGGCCCTGCGTGCCGTCGCCAAACAGGCCCGCTTCGACCGGGTGCCGCTCGACCCCGGCGACCACAGCGCCGAGGAGCATGCCCTGCTCGCCGAGCACATCGTGGCGTACCGTATCGACGGGCCGCTGTTCTTCGCCGCCGCGCACCGCTTCCTGCTGGAACTGACCGAGGTCGCGGACGTCCGGGTGGTGATCCTGCGCATGTCGCGCGTGTCGACGATGGACGCCACCGGCGCCCTTGTCCTGAAGGACGCGGTGGAGAAGCTGACCCGGCGCGGCATCCTCGTCCTCGCCTCCGGGATACGGCCCGGCCAGCGGCAGGTTCTGGACTCCGTGGGCGCGTTGGACCTCCTGCTGCATGAGGGCCGGGAGTACGCCACCACCCCGGAGGCGATCCGGGGTGCCCGCGATCACCTGGAGCTGGCCGGAGTCATGCCGGCCGGTGTCACCCCGCGGACGATGATCCCGAAAGCCAAGACGTCCCCCGAATCCCGTGAGGAGCCGGCCCGATGACGCTTCCCCCTGCGGCCCTGCGCATGGGCGAGGTCTCCGGCGCGGAGGCGCTGTGGCTGGTGGAGGGCAGCAGCCTGGGACGGCTGGTGTACACGCAGCGGGAGCAGACCGTCGTACGGCCCGCCCGGCATGTGTGGGAGTACGGGCGTCTGATCGTCCGGGCCCCCGTCCAAGTGGCCGTTGTACCCGAGGCGGTGACGTATCAGGTGGACGAGATCCGCGTCGTGACCGGCACCGGCTGGACGGTGACCCTGTCCGGCCCCGCCGAAGTGATCAGCGACCCGAACGAAGCCGCCCACTACCGGCGCACCCTGGCCGGCTGGAGCCACGGCCCGCACGACACCGTGCTGCGCATCCACCCCTACACGGTGACCGGCTTCCGCCTCGCCCGGGCGGAGAGCTGATGTCCGCCGGCCTCGAAGCGCTGCCCCGTCGGCATGTGCTCACTGTGCCCTGCGAGCCGCCCGCTGTCCGCCTCGCGCGAGAGACCGCGGAACAGGTGCTGGTCGAGTGGGGCATCGGCCTGCGCCACCCCTCGGTGGATCCGGCGCTGCTGGTCCTGAGCGAGCTGGTGACCAATGGCGTCCGGCACGCCGCCATGCTCTCTCCGCAGCTCACCGTGGTCTTCGCGGCGGGCCCGGGCTGCCTGGCCTTCGCCGTGCACGACCGCCACCCCTACCAGCCGGCGCTGTACGGGGCGGTCACCGATGCAGCGGGAGGCGGCCTGGGCACCGTCATGGAAATCGTCATGGGCCTCGGTGGCACCGCCGTCGTCCGCGGTGACGCCGACGGCCGGGGCAAGAGCATCTGGATCACCCTTCCCCTCTGACCGCGGCGCCCCCGCCACCCGCCACCCGACTCGCGCAAGGAAGTGCATCGCCCATGACCATCGACTGGCGCTACACCGTTCAGGACCGTCTCTGCGTCCTCTCGGTCGCCGGACACCTCGGCCCCGATGCCGTACACCGCTTCAGTGGAGCCATCGGCTGGGTCCTGGCCCGCGGTACCGGCCCGGTCGTCGTCGACCTCACCGGGCTGCGCGGCTGGTCGGCCGAGGGGCAGCTGGCCATCACCGACGCCGCCCACCGCCTCGCCGGGGCGGGCCGCAGCCTGCAGCTGGCCGCGATCCCCGCCGACGGCTCACTCGTCCCGGCCGGCGACTGCCCGCCCATCCCGGTTCACGCGGACCTGGCATCCGCGCTTGCCGCACACGGCAGTGCGCGGAAGACCGGTCAGGGCGAGGAGATCCAGGAGTGGCGTACCACGGGCTGGCCCGCACAGAACGCCGGCCACTGACCGCGGCCACGTCATCCGCAGGCAAAGGCCCGGTCGCCGTCCCGTACCGGTACAAGCGGGCAGGCCGCCTCCTGCGTGGCGATCGCGTTGTCCTCGGTGAGGCCCCAACACGGACACCCCTCTCCGCGGCGAGGCACACCACTGTGGTGAACGAAGCACATCGACTGCTGGACAGGGGATCCAAGCCGTTCATCGCGCTCTCCCCACCGGGCTGCCGTGCACGGATCAGCCGCGCGCCTTCTGAGCCGGCCGTTGGATGGAACGGAGGCCGAAGGAGAGCCTCAGCGTGCGGTCATGACCGCAGCCCGGGCAGTCGCCGTCCTCGCCGATGGCGGCCGGACGGCACTTCAGACGGCAGGGACGGACTTGCCAGGGGCACGTCACACGATCGGTTGAGATGCCCTGGTCGGGCGTGACCGTTGTGACGGTTCGGCGGTTCGGCCGGCGTGGGTAGTCGACCGTGGATCGTGACGATGAGTTGTGCGCGTTGACCGAGCCGTTACTGCCGCTGTGGCCGCAGTCAGTTGTCGGACCGGCCCTGCCTACAGGGCATCTTGTTCGTCCCCTGCAACGACATAACCTGGCAACTCCTGCCTCTAAAACTGGGTCCTCGCGAACGCGTCGATCGCCTTCTGGGGCGCGGTCTTCTGCGTAGGTCTCCTGCATCGCCTTCGTCGCGCCTGGCTGCGCCGACTTTGGTAGCATGCCGCGTCGGCGGCAGGCGCGCCGTAGGTCGGCCCACGACTCGGTGGACTCCCGCAGGCCCTCGGCGAGCGCGATCAGCTCCTTGGTGCCCGCCTTCGCGGACGATCTCGTCGGTCAGGCAGCCGGACCGGGTAGAGCCATCGTCGGTGACTACGCTGAGCACAGGCGTGGCTTCCCGACCCGCGCTGCGGACGCGGGCCTACTCGGAGAGCATCACCGCCTGCCGGCACGACAAACTCACCGCTCACTTGCGGGCGGCCGGTCTCGGCGCGATCGCCGACCTGGGGTTCGTGGACTCGACGATGCCGGTCCGGACGCCGACCCGGCTGTGATCACCGGCTACAAGGCCGCCCGCAACCGGCCGCTGACCCGTGACCGCAGCCCGGGCAGTCGCCGTCCTCGCCGATGGCGGCCGGACGGCACTGACTGGCCGAGCTCGGCCGCGAGCAGCCACAGGGGGTGGGCCCGCTCCAGATTCCCCGCCTGCTGGTAGAACGCCCCGAGGTTGTAGGCGGCTTCGGCGTTGCCTTCCATCGCAGGCCGACGGAAGAGCCTCTCGGCGAGGTCCGTATCGCCCTCCATCAGCCGGGCGAGGATTGCTTCTTTTGTCAGCGTCTCTTCCTCCGGCTCCTGCCTGGCTTCCCCGGCTCTCCGCTTGCTGCGTACGACGGCAAGGTAGCGGGTGGCCTCCCTGTCGCCCATGTCTGCCGCACGGGTCAGCCACTTCTCGGCCTCGGCCAGGTCGCCGCGGTGATAGGCGCGGACGCCCACCCCTCGCATGCCCTCCGGCTCGCCCTGTTCGGCCGCCTTGCGCCACCACTTCTCGGCCTCGACCATGTCGTCGCGCATCTCTGCCTCGGCAGCGAGGTTGGCCGTGGCCTTGGCTGCGCCCGCTTGGTGGAGTGCACGGTGCTGCGTGACCGCGACGGCAGTTGCGAGCCGTAGATCGTCAAGGAGAGGTGGCGGCGGCCGACCGGCGTCGACGAGATGGTCCTGCCGCTGTCCGCGCGGGGGCTGACACACGGTGACATCCCCGCCCAGCTTGGCCGAGGTCCATGGCCCAGGTGTGTCCAAGCAGACCATCTCACCCCTGACTCGCGGTCAGAAGCTGTCCGACAAAGCGCTGGCCGCGGTCCGCACCCCGGTCGAGCACCTTCGCCCACCCGAAGAACTGGAGGGTCCTGGGCAAGGTCCGCACCGACCCGACCTTGACGACCACTCTGGTCAGGGCCCTGCTGGTCCTGACGAACCGTGAAATCGCCCGCTGATCGAAGATCGTGGGAGCAGAGTCGTCGAGTCCTGAGACCCGCTGGTTCAGCGGAGTTGGCTTCGGGGTTCTCTTCGGCGGGCTGACCGCGGTGGGAACCGTTGCTGTCATCGGAAAAGCATGGGCTGCTTGTGACACCGGCATCAACGCAGCAGCCAACAGCTTGGGGCTGGTGTTTCTTGCGCCCTTTATATGGGTCGCCGCTGCGGTTCCGCAGGTGCTCCTACACCGCACCCTCGGGAAACGTCATCGCAGGACACGTTCCACCCTGGTGGCCGGACTTCATCCCCGCATGACTCCGGCGGAGCATGTGGACAACCTTGGCACCTCGCCCTTCGGCGAAGGCAGGGGATCGCTGAGGCCCCGGAGCGGCACACGCGGCGCGGGACGCTCAGGACAGTCGCCACGGCTGGAGTTTGTCCGGGTTGCGCACCGCCCAGATGCGCGTGATCCGGTCGTCCTCGGCAACCTCGAACGCGAACACCGTCTCGATCCGACCTCCCGACTCGATCACCAGGCCCGGCAGCCCGTTGACGGTGCGTTCGAGGATCGTCCGGCGCGGCGCGAGTCGGGCGATCGTGAGATAGAGGTGGGCGATCTGCTCCGCGCCCTCGATCGGCAGCAGGTGGGCGATGGCGCGGCCACCACCGTCGGAAATCGCGGTGGCGCCCGGGTCGAGCAGTCCGAGCAGGGCCTCGATGTCCTGGGCCTCCCAGGCCGCCCTGAATCGCCGGACGACGCTCGCCTGCCGGGCCGCGTCCGGGCTCGCCTGCGCCCGCGCGGCGATACGACGGCGGGCCGATGACGCCAGCTGACGGCACGCCGCCGGCCTGCGGCCGATGATCTCGGCCACCTCGGCGAACGGGTAGCGGAAGATGTCGTGCAGCACGAACGCGACGCGCTGAGCCGGGGTCATCGACTCGAACACGACCAGGAAGGCCATGGTCACCGACTCGTCGAGCGTGATCCGGTCGGCCGGATCCCCGCCGGCACCGCCCGCCGCCCCGGCGATCCACTCGGCCGGGTCGGGCAGCGGCTCCGGGACCCATTCCCCGACGTACGTCTCCCTTCGGCTGCGTGCCGAGCCGAGCAGGTTCAGACAGATACGGCTGGCAACCGTCGTCAGCCAGGCGCCCGGGGACTCGACGGCCGCCCGCTGCGCCTGGGACATCACGTACCAACGGGTGTAGGTCTCCTGGACGACGTCCTCCGCGTCGGCCAGGGACCCGAGCAGCCGATAGGCGAGATTGAGCAGATGCCGACGCTCGCTCATGATCGCACTCAGGCCCGGGTCGTGTTGCTCGTCCGCCTGCCGCTGTGCCTGTTCCCCAGGGGTGGTCATACGCTCTCCGGCTCCCTCGTCCTAGGTACCTCTCCATTACGACAGATCAGAGCGGCGGAGTGTGAGGTCGGCGGCGCGCCTCACATTCGGCGGGGCTGCGTTGTCGGACTGGTGAAGAGGAACACACCAGCAACAGAACAGGACCGCCGGACATGAACGACTTCCAGGAGACAGTCGACCGCGTTGAGATCGAGGCGTTGCGCGGCGAGTTCACCGACGCGGCGATGATGCGCGACCGCGCCCGCCTCGCCGCACTGTTCACCCCCGACGGCGTGCTGCGCATGCCCAACATCCCGGTCGAGCTCGTCGGGCGCGAGGAGATCCGGACCGAAGGCGAACGTCTGCAAGCCCAGTGGGACTTCTTCGTGCAGAACAGCCACCCGGGCACGATCCGTCTCGACGGCGACACGGCCACGGGCCGCACCTACATGCACGAGATCGCACGGGTGCTCGACGGCCGCTCAGGCCTGAACTTCGCCGTATACCACGACAGCTACCAGCGGACGCCGGAGGGGTGGAAGTTCGCCGAGCGCGTCTATGAGGTCAGGTACATCGACACGACCCCGCTGCGGGGTTCTTCGCCCGGCCCCGACGTTCAGGATCACGCGCCCAGTGAGGCAGGGGACGCCGCTCTGGCCTCGGAGGCCGGTGAGGCGGACGCGTCGGCTGCGGGTGCGGCCGACGACTTCGGCGCACCGAGGTCCGCCGAGCGGCTGGACCGGGCGGTCGCGGCGCTGCGAGCGAACGGCTTCACCGCCGAACTGCTCGACGACGCCTCGGCGGCTCGCGCCCGCATCGAGGAACTGATACCGCAGGGCGCGGGCGTGTTCACCGGGGCCAGCGAGACGCTTCGGCTCTCCGGCGTCGCGCAGGACATCGAGGAGAGCGACCGCTACCAGGCCATCCGGCCACGCCTGTTGAAGATGGACCGCGCCATCGAGTCCGACCGGATCCGCCGACTGGCGGCCGCTCCGGACGTCTTCGTCGCCAGCGTCGCGGCCGTGACCGAGACCGGCTCGCTCGTCATCGCCTCGGGCAGCGGCAGCCAGCTGCCCGCCGCCGCGGGAGGCGCCGCACAGGTGATCTGGATCGTGGGGGCGCAGAAGGTGGTGCCCGACCTGAGCACCGCGCTGCGCCGGGTCGAGGAGCACGCTCTCCCGCTGGAAAACGCCAGGGCTCAGGCGGTCTACGGGCAGCCGAGCGCGGTCAACCGTCTGCTCGTCCTCAACGCCGAGCCACAGCCCGGGCGCAGCACTGTTCTGCTGCTGCGTGAGGCCATCGGGTTCTGACAGGCCGCGTGGCGGTGAGGACGCCGCGGCGCGGACGGCGGACTGTGTCAAGGCGAGAATTCCGCCGGCCGCGCCGACGGGTGTGCTGCCGGTAACCGCGATCCGCATGGTCGAGGTCGGCTCCCTGCGGGCCATGGCCCGGGCCGCCCGCTCCGACCTGCTGATCCTCGTCCTCACCGCGGTCGCCACCCTCGCCCTGGATTTCGTCCACGCCGTGATCATCGGGCTGGCCGGCAGCCTGCCGCTGCGGACGGTGGCCAAGCAGGCCCGCCCGCATCAGTGCGTGTTTCCCGACCGGTCGGTGGAGTTTCTGGAGCGTACGACGGGCCGGCCGACGCAAGATGTCGACCGCTGACGTTGCCGGGTCATCCGCGGGCGAAGGCGCCGTCGCGGTCCCGTACGGGTACGAGTGCGCAGGCGTCCTCCTGCGTCGCGATGGCGATGTCCTCGGCGAAGCCCAGCTCTGTCAGCTCGCGGCCCGAGGCGCCGGCGGCGACCGCGTGGGCGAGGTCGGCCGTGCCGTCGTAGGCTGCCTTCGCGGCGGCGGCCTCGACGGAGAGCGGGCCCGCGCCCTGCGCGTGCAGGTCGCTGATGAGGGCTCCGGCGCCGAGGAGGTCCTCGACGGCGGGGCGCAGCCGGCCGTCGGGCCACTGCTCTCCGGCGGCGATGACGGCGACCGGGTGGTTGGGGGAGCCGTAGCCGCGCTCGGTGAGCCAGCTGCCGACGGCGGTGATGTTGCGCAGGCACGCGGCGACCAGCGGCACCCTGCGCGGGGTGGTGGCCGCGATGGACGCGCCGTTGGGGGAGGGCAGCACCAGACGGGCCACGAACGGAGCGGTGCGCAGGTGCGCGGGCGAGAGCGACCACGGGGTGTCGGGCGTGACGGCATGGCGTCCGGCGGCCAGACGGGCGCCCGACTGGCGGGCGTACGCCTCGGCGGCCATGGCCGCGCCGGCGTGTTCGGTGTCACCAGCGCCCGAGGGCGGCCACCAGAAGGGAAGGACACGGATGCCCTTCTCGGTGGCGACGCTCACCGCCGTGGTGAAGGACAGCACGTCGACGACGGCCAGGCACGCGGCCTGACCGGCGAGGCGGGCCGCACCCGAGGGGCCCCACTCGAAACGGATCCCGCTGCCGGACTGGGACTCCCAGCCGCTCATCGCACCCCTCCCCGTCGCCCTGCCGTGCGTGGATCAGTCGCGGTCGTTCTGCGCGGGCTGTCGCGTGGCGCCGCCGCCGAAGGAGAGCTTCAGCATGCGGGCGTGGCCGCAGCCCGGGCAGTTGCCATCCGGGCCGACGGCGGCCGGGCGGCACTTCAGGCGGCAGGCGGGGCACTTGTACCACGTGACGCCGATACCGCGGAGCGGAGTGATCCTCATGCAAACCTCCCTCACGTAACCTAGGTAATTGCTAATGTTAGCAATTCCTGAGTTCATCACTGCTGGAATCGGTGGCCCGGTGTCTCGGCGCGGATTCGGTGTGGCCGGCTCCGCGGGTGAGGATGGGCCGCATGTGTATGACAAGTGGGTGGATGCGATGCGCCGAGGTCCGGCCAGCGGTGCCGTGCTGTTGCGGGGGAGGGAGGGCCCGGTGAGTACACCGCTGTACCAACTGAAGGCCGAGTTCTTCAAGACGCTCGGGCATCCGGCACGCATCCGGGTCCTGGAGCTGCTGAGCGAGCGCGAGCACGCGGTCGCGGAAATGCTGCCGGAGGTGGGCATCGAGCCCGCGCACCTCTCCCAGCAGCTGGCGGTGCTGCGGCGGGCCAACCTGGTCGTGACGCGCAGGGAAGGCTCCACGGTGTACTACTCGCTGACCAGCCCGCATGTCGCGGAGCTCCTGCGGGTGGCCCGCACCATCCTGTCCGGTGTGCTGACCGGCCAGGCCGAGCTGCTCGCCGACCTCCAGGCCGCCCGGACCCAGGCCGAACCGCCGTCGTAGACGACGGCCCATATACGGCGGCCGTCTCCCGTGAGTTGGACAGCGCTCAAGGGTCAGGGAGGCGGCCGCCTTCTCCCTCCAGGTAAAAGCGCCGGAAAGTGCCGTAACTCCGGCCGTGGGACGCCTCGTTAGGCGCCTGCGGGAAAGTCCTCACCGTAACGAGGAGAGGTTCATGGGCCTGTTGCGCAAGATCCGTGACACGGGGCGGGTGGCCGAGCCCGCTCCGCCGCGCCCGGCGGGCGACGTGCCGGCCAAGGCACGGGAGCTGGGCGGTTCGGCGCAGGTGCGGTGCGTGGACGCGGGTTCCTGCAACGGCTGCGAGATCGAGATCGCGGCGGCCTTCAACCCGGTGCATGACGCCGAACGCTACGGCGCCCGGCTGGTGGCCTCACCCCGGCACGCGGACGTGGCCCTGGTCACCGGGCCGGTGACACGGAACATGGCGGAGCCGCTGCGCCGGACGGTCGCCGCGATGGGGGAGCCGCGGCTGGTGGTCGCGGTGGGGGACTGCGCGATCGACTGCGGGGAGTTCGCCGGCGGCTACGGCGTCGAGGGCGCGGTTGCCGACGTCGTACCGGTCGATCTGGCGGTGCCCGGGTGCCCGCCGCAGCCGGCGGAGATCGTGGCGGCCCTGAGGAGGGTGACCGGCCGGTGAGCGTGATCCCGGCCGCCCTGGCGACGGCCACTTCGCTGGGCGGCGCGGGGGCGCTGGCCGGGAGCGTGCTGCCGTACCGGATGCGCGGCGCGGTGGTGGGGGTTCTGACGGCGGGTGTGGGGGTGAGCGGTGGCGCGGCCGGTGTGGCCGCACTGGGCGGAAGCCGGTGGGCGGCCACGCTCCCCGGGGTGCTGCCGCTGGCGGGGACGTATCTGACGGTGGACGCGCTCGCGGGCCTGTTCATGGCGGTCGCGGGGGCGGTCGTAGCGGCGGTCGCGGTGTACGGGATCGGCTACGCGGCCGGGCACGGGCCGTACGCGCTCGCCTCCCGTACGGCGCAGGCGGTGCTGCCGCTGTTCGCGCTGACGCTGGTCCTGGTGCCCGTGGCGGCGTCGGTGTCGACGTTCCTGCTGCTGTGGGAACTGATGGCGCTCGCCTCCCTGCTGCTGGTCCTGGCCGAGCATCGTGAGCGGGCCTCGGTGCGGCAGGCCGGGGTCTGGTACGCGGTGATGACCCACCTCGGACTGGTGCTGCTCCTCGCGGGGTTCGCCCTGTTCGCCGCGCAGGCCGGCGGGGAGACGTTCACCGCGCTGCGGGAGGGCGCCCCGTCGCTGTCGCCGACGGTTCGCGGGCTGGTGTTCGTGCTGGTCGCGGCGGCGTTCGCGTCGAAGGCGGGCGCGGTGCCGCTGCACGCCTGGCTGCCGCGCGCCCATCCGGAGGCGCCGAGCCCCGTCTCGGCGCTGATGAGTGCCGCGATGGTCAACCTCGGGATCTACGGCCTCGTCCGCACCGGTCTGGACCTGCTCGGCGGTGGACCGGCGTGGTGGTGGCTGGGGCTGATGGCGGTGGGCGGCGCGAGCGCGGTGTACGGGATCCTGCAGGCGGCGATGGCCTCCGACCTGAAGCGGCTGCTCGCGTACTCGACCTCGGAGAACATGGGGCTCGTCCTGATCGGCGTGGGGGCGTCCGGGCTGTTCGCCGCCTACGGCGACGAGCCGCTCGCGGCACTGGCGTTGGCGGCGGCCCTGCTCCACGTCGTCAACCACGCCGCCTTCAAGGCGCTGTTGTTCTGCGCTGCCGGGTCGGTGCTGCGGGCGACCGGGGTCCGTGACCTCGACCGGCTGGGCGGGCTGCGGGCCCGGATGCCGGCCACGGCCGGGCTGTTCGCGCTGGCCGCGTTGGGTGCCGTGGCCCTGCCGCCCGGCAACGGGTTCATCAGCGAGTGGCTGCTGCTGCAGTCCCTGATCCACGGCCTGGACGTGCCGGGCGTCGCCGTGGCCGTCGTCCTGCCGCTGTCGGTGGCGCTGGTCGCGCTGTCCGCCGGAATCGCGGCGGCGGTGTTCGTCAAGGCACTCGGCGTGGGCTTCTTCGCCCGGCCGCGCAGCGAACCGGCCGCCGGAGCGAAGGAGGCACCGCCCCTGATGCTGGCCGGAATGGGGCTGCTCGCGGCCGCGTGCGGGGCACTGGCGCTGATGCCCGGGCTGCTGGGCGACGGACTGGACCGTGCCGTGGCCGCGACGGGGCTGCCCGGCAGCAGGGCGGTGTCGGGCGGCGGCCTGCGGGTCAGGCTGGCCGAGGTCTCCGCGACGCTGTCACCGCTGTGGGTGGTGGCCGCCCTGGCCGGTGCGCTCCTGCTGGCCGTGGGGCTGCCCCGGCTGTACCAGCGGCGGCGGCGCCGGGTGAACACCCGGCTGTGGGACTGCGGCGGCGGGGCGCCGAGCCCGCGCATGGCCTACACGGCGACCTCGTTCGCCGAACCGCTGCAGCGGGTCTTCGACGACGTCCTCGCGCCCGAGCAGGACGTGGACGTCACACCGGTGCGCGAGTCCGCGTACCTGGTGGAAAGGGTGCGCTTCCAGCACCGGGTGCCCGACCGGATCGAACACCGGCTGTACGAGCCGGTGCTGCGGGCCCTGGCCGGCACCGGGCAGGCGGCCCGGCGGCTGGCGGGCGGCAGCGTGCACCTGTATCTCGGCTACGGCTTCGCGGGGCTGGTCGTCCTGCTGGTGGTACTGGCGGTGGGCTGGTGATGAACAACGGGATCGGATACGCGGCCGTGGTCGGCCAGGTCGTCGTGGTGGGCGCGGGGGCGCCGCTGCTGACCGGGTGGATGCGGCAGGTGCGGGCCCGGCTGGAGGGGAGGGCCGGGGCCGGGGTGCTCCAGCCCTGGCGCGACGCCCGCAAACTGCTGCGCAAGGAGGCGATCATCCCCGTGGGCACCGGGCCCGCCTTCCGTGCCGCGCCCGCCTTGCTGGTCGCCACCACCCTGGTTGCCGCCGCACTCGTGCCGCTGCTGTCCACCGACACCCCCGTCAGCGGCCATGCCGATCTGATCCTGGTCGTCGCCCTGATCGCGCTCGGCACCCTGGCTCTCGCCCTGGCCGGTCTGGACACCGGTACCGCGTTCGGCGGGATGGGCGCCTCCCGGGAGATGACCGTGGCCGCGCTCGTCGAACCCACCATCCTGCTGTCGGTGTTCGCCCTGTCGATACCGGCCGGCACGACCAACATCCCGGCCATCGTCACCGGCGCCGTCGACGAACCGGCCCGCCTCGCCTCCCCGGCCGGACTGCTCGCCACGGCCGCGCTCGCCGTCGCCGTACTCGCGGAGACCGGGCGGATCCCCGTGGACAACCCCTCCACCCACCTCGAACTGACGATGATCCACGAGGCGATGGTCCTGGAGTACGCCGGCCCCGACCTGGCGCTGGTCGAACTCGGCGCCCAGATGCGCCTCACCCTGCTCCTGGGTTTGCTGGCCTCGCTGTTCATGCCCTGGGGCATCGCCACCAGCGCTTCTTGGGCCGCCCTGGCGATCGCCCTGGTGCTGTTCGTGGTGAAGGCCGCCGCCCTGGGCGCGGTGTTGGCGGCGGCCGAGGTCTTCTGGGCCAAGGTGCGCCTGTTCCGGGTACCGGAACTGCTCGCCGGGTCCTTCCTGCTGGCGCTGCTCGCGGTGGCCGCCTCCTACTTCCTGACCGGAGCCTCATGAGCGGCGGCCTGTACACCCAGCTCCTCGACCTGGCCTGCGGAGCCTTCCTGCTCGCGGCGGTGATCGTCCTGTGGCGACGCGAACTCGCCGCGATCGTCCGCGTCTTCGCGGTGCAGGGCGTCGCTCTGGCCGTCATCGCGGTCGTGCTCGGCGTACACGAGGGGCGCGGGGACCTGATCGCCGTCGGCGCCGGCATCGGGGTGCTGCGGGCGGGTGTCCTGCCGTACCTGATGCGTCGCACCCTGGCAGGGCCCGGCGCCGGGCACGCGTACAGCGAGGAGGTACGGGAGACCCAGCCGCTGGTCAACGTCGCCGCCTCACTGCTGACCGCCGCCCTGCTGACCCTGCTGGCCTACGCCGTCGCGCGGCCGCTGACCGCGCTGAACCCGACGCCCGCCACCCGGGCCCTGCCCGTCGGCCTCGCCGTCGTCCTGATCGGCTTCTTCGTCCTGGTCACCCGGCGCCGGGCGCTCGCCCAGGTGGTGGGCTTCCTGCTGCTGGACAACGGCATCACCGCCACCGCGTTCCTGGCCACCTCCGGAGTGCCGCTCATCGTCGAACTCGGCGTCTCCTTCGACGTACTGCTGGCGGTGCTGGTGCTGCAGATCCTCACCACCCGGATGCGGGCGGCGTTCGGCACCACCGACATCGACGACCTGCGGGAGTTGCACGACTGATGAGCCCTGTCGAGACCGCGTTGCTGCTCACCGCACCCGCCGCCGTGCCGCTGCTGGTCGCCGGGGTGTACGCGCTGACCGCACTGCGCTCCCGCTCGCCCGCTGCGGCACTCACCGCCCCCCGGCGGCAGGCGGCCGCCCAGGGCTCCGTCCTGGTGGCGGAGGCACCCGAGCCGGGCAAGGCGCCCCAGCGGTATCCGATGGACTGGGCCGGTCTCGTCTCACCCGCCGTGATCCTCACCTGCGGAAGCCTGCTCGCGGCGGATGTCGTCGACGACGGCCCGCGTACCGCGTACTCCGGGTTGCTGCGCGCGGACGCGCTGACCGCCTGGATGCTGCTGGTCGTCGGCGCGGTCGCCCTCATCGCCTGCGGCTTCGCCCCCGTGTATTTGCGCGGCGAACGGGACTCCGGGCGGGACGACGAGCGGACCGTGACGGGGGTCTCCCCGCTCGAGCGAAGCCGGGAGCGGGGGAGCTACCACGTCCTGGTCCAGGCGTTCCTGGGAGCCATGTGCCTGGCCGTGGTGACGGCGAACCTCGGCGTGCTGTGGATCGCCGTCGAGGCCACCACCATCGTCACCGCGTTCCTCGTCGGCCACCGCCACACCCGCACCTCGGTGGAGGCAGCCTGGAAGTACGTCGTCATCTGCTCGGCGGGCATCGCGCTCGCCTTCCTCGGCACGGTCCTGATCTACTACGCCGCCCGGCAGGCCGGCATCACCGAGGCGTGGGCGCTGGACTGGCCCACGCTCGTCGCCCACGCCGACCGTCTCGACCCGGCGGTCACCCGGCTCGGCATCACCCTGATCGTGCTCGGCTTCGGCGCCAAGGCGGGCCTGATCCCGCTGCACGCCTGGCTGCCCGACGCCCACAGCCAGGCCCCCGCACCCGTCTCCGCCCTCATGTCCGGCGTGCTGCTGTCCGTCGCCTTCACCGCGATCCTGCGCTACCGGGTCATCGCCGACGCCGCCCTCGGCCCCGACTTCACCCGCGTCCTGCTGGCCGGGATCGCCCTGCTCACCCTTGCCCTGGCGGCCGGACTGCTGCTGGCCCAGCGCGACTACAAGCGGATGCTCGCCTACTCCAGCATGGAACACATGAGCCTGATCGCCCTCGCCACGGCGATCGGCAGCACGCTCGCCCTGTCCGCCGCACTGCTCCACATCGCCGGCCACGGACTCGCCAAGTCGGTCGCGTTCTGCGCCTCCGGCCGCATCCTCCACCTCACCGGCACCGCGAAGATCGGCCGAGTACGCGGGCTGCTCGCCCGAGCGCCCGCGACGGCCGGGCTGTTCGGGCTCGCGGTGGTGGCGCTGATGGCGTTTCCGCCCTTCAGCCTGTTCGCCTCCGAACTGGGCATCGCCCGCGCCGGGTTCGCCGCCGGTACCGCCCTTGCCTGCATCACCGCGGCAGCCCTGCTGCTCGTTCTGGTGGCCTTCGCGGCGCTGGCCGCCCGTACCGCCCGGATGCTGCTCGGACCGGGAAGCGGATCACCGGCCGAGGAACGCCCAACGGCCGTGTGGCCCCTCGGCCTGGGCCTGGCCGCCTGTGCCGCCCTCGGTGTCTCCACTGGCCCCCTCACCGGCCTGTTGCACGCGGCCGCCCAGGCGATCGGAGGCTGAGCGATGCGCAGGACGTACCAGAGCAGTGCCGTCACCCTGCCCCAGCACGCCGAGCAGCTGCTCGCCCAGGGCCACCGGCTCGCCCTGGTCGCCGCCCACTTCGACGAGGCCGGGCCACGCGTGGTGTACCTGTTCACCTCGGGCCCTCCCGACACCCGGCTGGAGCTTCACATCCGCCTCGACCCCGACCACCCGGAAGTCCCGTCGCTGGCCCATCTCTCCTTCGCGGCAGGCCGGTTCGAGCGGGAGATGCGCGACCTCTTC
Organism: Streptomyces sp. NPDC096132; assembly: GCF_044763345.1. Lineage (NCBI taxonomy): Bacteria > Bacillati > Actinomycetota > Actinomycetes > Kitasatosporales > Streptomycetaceae > Streptomyces > Streptomyces sp. NPDC096132. The sequence continues at coordinate 153,497 of NZ_JBIWGA010000020.1, read as the reverse complement.
GGCATCGTCCCCCTCGACCACCCCCTCCCGCGCCGCCTCGTGCGCCACTTCCACTGGCCGCGCGGCTGGTACCCGATGCGCCCCGACGCCGGACCGCCACCGGCCTTCGGCGAACAGGAAGGCCCCTACCCGTTCCTGGAGGTGGAGGGGGACGGTGTCTACGAGATCCCGGTCGGCCCGGTACACGCCGGACTGATCGAACCCGGCCACTTCCGCTTCTCCGTCGTCGGCGAGACCATCCTCAAGCTCAAGGCCCGCCTCTGGTTCGTCCACAAGGGCATCGAGAAGCTCTTCGAGGGCCGTTCCATCGCCGCCGGCCTGCCCCTCGCGGAACGCATCAGCGGCGACACGGCCGTCGGCCACGCCCTCGCGTACTGTCTGGCCGTCGAGGAGGCCACCGGCACCGAGGTCCCCGAGCAGGCCCAACGCGCCCGGGCGATGCTCCTGGAACTGGAACGCGTCCACAACCACGTCGCCGACCTCGGCATGCTCTGCAACGACGTCGGCCACGGCATCCTCAACGCCCACGCCCAGCGAGTGCGCGAGCAACTCCTGCGCCTCAACGAGGAGATCACCGGGCATCGGCTGCTGCGCGGCGGCATCGTCCCCGGCGGTGCGGCCCTGCGCGCCCTGCCCGACCCGGCCCGGCTGACGGCGATCGGCGCGGACATCCGCGAGATCGCCGACCTCGCCCTCGGCCACTCCACGGTCCGTGACCGCTTCACCGGCACCGCGATCCTGCACACCGCGGACGCCCGGGAGATCGGCTGCCTCGGCTACGTCGCCCGCGCCAGCGGCATCGGCGACGACGCCCGCATCACTCACCCCTTCACGCCGTACGACGACACCAGGCTCACCGTGCCCGTCCACGACAGTGGCGACGTCCTGGCCCGCTTCCTGGTCCGCGTCCAGGAGATCGAGATCTCCCTCGCCCTGATCCTACGGTTCGGCGAAGGGCTGGAAGCCCCCGGGGCGGTACTGGCACCTCAGCCGCCCGGCGCGGGCCCACACAGCGGAGTGGGTCTGGTCGAGGGCTGGCGCGGCACCATCGCCACCCGCGTCGAACTGGCACCCGACGGCACCCTGACGCGCGTCAAGCCGGTCGACCCCTCATTCTTCAACTGGCCAGCGCTTCCGGTGGCGTTGAGGGACACGATCGTCCCGGACTTCCCCCTGACCAACAAGAGCTTCAACCTCTCCTACGCGGGCAACGACCTCTGAGGGGCGATCACCCGGGTGCGCGGCCCCCTCAACTCCTCCGGAACAAGGGCGCTTTGTGCAAGGGGCGCACGACGCTCCCGTTCTTTTCGAAACGGTTGTCGCGTGCCCAGGTGCAGAGGTCCTTGGTGGCCCTGGTCCGGGTGGTCGAGCAACCGCCCCAGCAGGTCCCAGGACGAGCCATCGCCCGACGTGCATTTCGGAGGCGGCGCCCCGGGATTTGTCGGCCTGCAGCGCCTCGTGGGCCCCTTCGTAGGCTTACGTGTTTCCTTAGGGAACCGTGGTGGTTCGTGGTGTTGTGGCGTCTGGTTGGTGTCGTGGGTTGAGCGCCGACGTCGGGGCGTATGTGAGGGCGTATGTGAGTGTGTGGATACCCTGGCCCGGATCAAGCCCGGCGACCCGTTCTTCTTCAACTGGCCCGCCCTGCCGGTCGCCCTCGCGGACATGATCGTTCCGGACTTCCCCCTGACCACGAAAGCTTCGACCTTCCTACGCCGGAAAGATCTACAGGCGCCTGCGCTCTACAGTGCTGTTCCCACGCTCGCCGGTGTGTCCGGCAGATGCCCTGCGCGCAGGCTCCTTGGCATCATCCGGTCGCGTGGTAAAGCTGACAGCACCGTCTTGGACGAGGGGTACACATCGCCTTTGGCGAAAGCGCGAGTCAGAGAGGGGTGGAGCAGCTCAGCGGGCGCAACATCGCCATCCGCAGGTTCCGCCGCTTGAGCGACCCGGCCGAAGACCACCGGGAGCCCCCGTCCATCCCGCACCGGAGGGGGTCACTTGCCGGAGTGTTCCGCCAGGTAGAACAGCAGCATCACCCAGCCCGCGATGATGTGGGTGCCGAAGATGTAATAGAAGGCGCGCAGCCACATACCGCGTTCCTCCCGGCTCTCGCGATCCAGCGGCTTCTTCTTTTCTTTGGCCACTTGAGTGCCTCCCTTCTTGATCGGTCCGGTGCTTTAAGAAGGCATCCGGAGCCGTACGAGGACGACCTTGCCGTCGTGGTCGACGGCTGGTTCGGCACCGAGGCCACCGTCGTAGTCGGCGGCGATCTCAGTGACCATCCGCAGTCCTGCCCCCATCCCGCCGTCGGTGAAGTCGGGCAGGCGGGGTTCGGCGTCCGCGACGCTGATGACGAGCTGTCCGGCCCCGCTCGTCAGGCCGACGTCGATCACCGGCGAGCGGGCGGCATGCCGCAGCACATTGGTGACCAGCTCACTGGTCACCAGCAGTACGGCGTCCGCGAACGCCGAGTCCAGGGCGACGCCCACGTCCGGCAGATGCCGGGCCACCGCCTCGCGAGTCCGCCCGACCATGTCCGGCCCCAGCTTCAGCGAGACGATGTGCCGCTGTACCGCCGGGAGCACATGCTCGACCGCGGCTACCGACCGACCCCGCCGCCACGGCAGCCGAAACCCTCCCCCGCTCGTCACCGTGAGGGCTCCGCGGCCTGCAACTCTTTCAGCAGATCCCGCTGACCGGACCACAGGACCGTCAGGATCCGCCGCGCGGCGGCGAGCAGCTCCGCCACATCACCGCCGGCCAGCTCGTACACCACCGTGGAGCCGGTGCGCGTGGCGGTCACAATGCCCGAGCGGCGCAGCACGGCGAGCTGCTGGGACAGGTTCGACGGCTCGACCTCGATCGCGGCCAACAGGTCGCGCACCGGCTGCGGCCCGTCCTGGAGGAGCTCCAGCACCCTTATCCGCACAGGATGCCCGAGCATCCGGAAGAACTCCGCCTTCGCCTCGTACAGCGGAACCGGCATCCCGATCACTCCTCGTCCGCGCGCTCGACCCCGACATCGAGCCCGTGCCTGCGGGCCACCCGCAGCGCGTCGTCCAGTTCGTCCTGTGCCACCGCCACGGCGTACGGGTCCTCCGCCGCCACCGCGGCCGCCAGCCCGGCCCGAGCCGCCCGCACCCGTGCCATCAGCGCCTCGACGACTGCGCCCACCCCGACCTCCGTAGCCTGAATCATCGATCACCTATCGATCACCGCAACTAGCCAATTGAAGAACTCTTCAATTATAGGGTCGTCGGGGTCGCGCCTCCAGGCCGAGGGCGCCGCCCGAGTCGAGCCGTCGGGCCGCCTGGGCGCGAGCGTCGCGGACGGGCTTCTCCGGAAAGGTAGAACGGCGGCGCGTTGGACATGCCCAAGGGGGAAGCTGGGTGCATCGGCGACTTCGGTGATGTGAATACACTCTGTAACCGCTGGCTGAGCTGGTGGGAGCGCCACAAGACGCGTCCTGGAACGTCGAGCGGGTCGCTACTGGCACGGCAAGATCCCGGTGCTGGTTCGGTGCTGACTCGAACGCCAGAGATCAGCCAAACCCGCAGGCTCTAGCCCCGATCGAGTGAGTTGTCGTACCACTCGATGGTGGTGCCGATGAGACTGGCGGCGACGATGCGCTTGAGGTCGGCGGGGGGTGGGGGAGCGGTCGCGGGGGAGGACATCGGCACCACTTCCAAGCGGTTGGCGGGGACGTTTCGTGTCGTCACACCGTAGGAATCCGCAGGGCGGCGGCACATGTGGTGGGACGCCACAGCTCTGCCCGTGGAAGTGCGCGTGGCCACCATGACGGTGCCGTCGGACCCTCTACAGGAGCCTCATCGGGTGCATACCTGCCTGCATCGCCCGCCGGGCACCCTTTCTGAGTTCAGTTCATGCCCGGAGTAGCTCTTCGTCGGGGACCAGTACGGCCCGCCCGCGCACCCTGCCGGAGCGGAGGGCGTCGATCGCGTCGAGGGCGCGGGACAGTGGGAACCGCTCGGTCGCGACCTTGACGGCGCCTGCCCGGGCGAGGGCCATGACCTGCTCCAGGTCGGTGCGGGTGCCCCAGAAGGGCAGGGAGATCCGCAGGCCCGGCGGCAGCGCGCCCGGTTTGCGGACCAGTAGTTCGCCGCCGCCACTGCCGACCACGGCGAGCGCTCCACCCGGGCGTACGGCACTCACGCCCAACCGGAGCGTGGCGGACGTGCCGACGAAGTCGAGTACGGCGTCCGCCCCCGTTCCGCCGGTCCGTCTCCGCAGCGCCTCGGCCGTGTCCGGCCGTACGAGGGTGCCGAAGTGCGCGCCGCAGTCGGCGGCGAGGGCGAGCGCCTCCTCCCGTACGTCCACCGCGAGCACCTGGGCGGAGGTGGTCGCGCGCAGGATCTGGACCGCGAGGTGCCCGAGGCCGCCGACGCCGATGACGGCCACACTCGCGGTGCCCGTTTCGGGGTCACCGAGTGCCGGTCGGATGCCGGCGATCGCGTGGTAGGACGTGAGCCCCGCGTCGGACAACGGCGCCGCCTGCGCGGGGGCCAGAGCGCCCACCGGCAGGAGGAGGCGTCCGGAGGGTACGAGGAGAAAGTCGGCCAGGCCGCCGTCGCGCCCGAGTCCCGCCCCGGTCCCGGTGCGGGCGGTGTCCAGTGCGGAGCGCCGGTCGCAGTAGTTGTCCGCCCCTGCCACGCAGTGGCCGCAACGTCCGCAGCCCCACGGGCCGTAGACCACCACGCGTTCCCCGACTTCCGGTCCGGTGGCGTCCGGGCCGCGCTCGGCCACCCGGCCGGCGACCTCGTGACCGAGGGTGAAGGGCGTCCGGTAGGGCAGGGCGTCGGGTGCCGCGTCCATGATGTGCAGGTCGGAGCCGCACAGTCCGGCTGCCTCGACCCGTACGAGAACCGCCTCGCCCCGGGGCGAGGGCCGTTCCGCTTCCGTCACCACCGGGGGGCCGCCCCAGTGCGTCAACCGGACCGCTCGCATCGCATCCTCCCGAAGCCGCCTGTTGACAGCGGCCCACTCACGGTAGCAAAAATGAAGTCAGTTCAATAAGGCTCGCGTGGTGCCGAAGGGGCGGGTGACTCGGATGGGCGACGAGGGCGCGGAGTGCGGCGGTTTCACCGGACGGGTCGCGTTCGTCACCGGAGCGGGCTCCGGCATCGGCGCGGCGGTGGCGCGCGGACTGGCCGCGCGGGGCGCCGAGGCCGTCGTCCTCGCGGACATCGACGGTCCGGCGGCCGGATCGGTGGCGAAGGGGATGGCGGCGGGGCGTGCGGTGACGCTGGACGTGACGGACGCCGGGCAGGTCGACCGGGCCGTCGAGGAGGTCGTGCGCACGCACGGCCGGCTGGACGTCGTGGTGCACGCCGCGGGGGTCGACGACCCCACCGTGAAGCAGTGGCTGGCCGACGCGGTCCTCGCCGGCCGGCCGCCCGAAGTGACCCCGCGCCTCGACGACGAGGCCTGGCGACGGGTCCTGCGGGTCAACCTGGACGGCACCTTCCACGTCCTGCGCGCCGCCCTGCGCGCGATGCGGCCGAACCGGGCGGGAGCCGTCGTCACCTTCGGCTCCTCCGCGGCCTTCGACGCGCTCACCGGATATCCGCACTACGCGGCCTCCAAGGCCGGGGTGCACGCACTGAGCCAGTCCGTCGCCAAGGAGGCCATCGCGTTCGGCGTGCGCGTCAACACCGTGGCCCCCGGTCCGACCGAGACCGGCATGGCCGCCCACACCCCGGCAGTGCTGCGCGAGGGCTTCGCCGACCCCCGCGTGCGCCCGTACGCCACCCCTGAGGAGATCGCCGACGTCGCGCTGTTCCTGGCGAGCGACGCGGCCGCCAACCTTGTCGGCGCGGTGCTGCTCGCCAACGGCGGGCGTTTCACGGCGTAGCGAGCGGCTGCGCCGCGGCGACCGGAGCCATGGAGCGGCCCCGGGGACCACGGATCGGCCCCCGAGACCACAGATCGGCCCCGGAGGCCACAGATGACTGCGATGCGGGAGGCCCTGATGTTCCGGCTCGATGTCGACCCCGAGCTGCTGAGGGAGACGGACGAACAACGGCAGTTGCGGGACGTGCTGCGGGAGTTCCTGGCGGCGGCCTGTGGGCCCGAGGAGGTGCGTGAGCAGGCGGCCGGTCCGCGCGGCTTCGACCAGGTGCTGTGGGGCCGGCTGGCCGGGGAGATCGGCGTGCACGGACTCGCGCTCCCGGAGGAGTACGGGGGCGCCGGCGGCTCCTTCCGCGAACTCGCCGTGGCCCTGGAGGAGACCGGGCGCGTCCTGTGTCCCGCACCGCTGCTCTCGACCGTCGTCCTCGCCGCGCACACCCTGCTGGCCTCCCGCGACCGCCGGGCCTGCGAGCGCTGGCTGCCGGGCATCGCCGGCGGCGCCCTCACCGCGACCGTCGCCGGGTTCCTGCACCCCGGGACGGTCGCCGCCGAGCACGGGCCGGGCGGCTGGCTGCTGCGCGGCGAGACGGACTTCGTGCCGGACGGCGAGGGCGCGGACCTGCTCCTGGTGGCGGCCCGGGCGCCGGACGGCCCACGGCTCTTCGCCTGTGGACCGGGCGCCGGTGACCTCGACCGTACGCCGCGCCGGGTGCTGGATCCCACGCGCCGCCAGGCGCTGCTCCGCTTCCGCGGGACGCCCGCCGAACCGGTCGGCGACGCGGGCGAGGCCCCCCGTGTCGTCGACACCGTGCTGGACGCCGGCCGGACGGCACTGGCCGCCGAGCAGCTCGGTGGCAGTGCGCACGCGCTGGAGGCGGTCCTGGATTTCGTGTCCCACCGAACTCAGTTCGGGCGTCCGATCGGATCGTTCCAGGCCGTCAGGCACCGGCTGGCCGATCTGCTGGTCGAGGTCGAGGCGGCCAGGTCCGCGTCCGGGTACGCCGGCGCCTGTCTCGCGGACCCGGGCGCAGGTGAACCGCGCGTGGCGGCGAGCGCCGCAGCGGTGGCGTGCTCGGCCGCCTACCGGCGGGCAGTGGCCGAATATGTGCAGCTCCACGGTGGCATCGGCTTCACCTGGGAGCACCCGGCCCACCTCTATGTGCGCAGGGCGCGGGCCGACGACGCGCTCTTCGGCACGGCGGACGACCACCGGCTCCGACTGGCCGGAATCCTCGGTCTCACCGGGCGTCGGGACCGGACGGTTGACAGGGCGGCGACCCGCCCCGAAGATTAAGTGAATTCAGTTCAGTTCATAGTTCGATCCGAGGGAGGCGCTGGATGGCTGTCGAGGACGAGATCCAGTTCGAGCGGGACGGCCACGTGGCCCGTGTCTGGCTCAACCGGCCGCACAAGAAGAACTGCGTGACCGTGCCGATCCTGAACCGGCTGGACGAGATCATCACCGAGGTCGACGCCGATCCCGAACTGCGCGTGCTGGTGCTGCGCGGCCGGGGCAACACCTTCTGCTCCGGGTTCGACCTGGACAGCCTCAAGGCCGACTTCATCGGCAGCTCCACCGCCATCGACGTCGCCGTGCTGTCGGCGAAGGTGTGCGACCGGCTGTACTCGATGAAGACCCCGTCGATCGCGGTGCTCGAAGGGCATGTGACGGCAGGCGGGTTCGAGCTGATGATCTCCTGCGACTTCGCGATCGCCGCGGACGACGCCCTCATCGGCGACTTCCACATCCGCCGGGCGCTGTTCGGCGGCGCGGGCCCGATCTACCGGGTGCCCCGCATGATCGGCGTCCGCAAGACCAAGGAGCTCATGCTCACGGGCAAGCTCCTGACCGGCGTCGAGGCCGCCGACTTCGGTCTCATCAACGCCTCGGCGCCCGCCGACAAGCTGGACGCGACGGTCGAGGAGTTCGCGGATCAGCTCACGGACAAGAGCCCGTTCACCATGTGGATCACCAAGATGACCATCGACCGGAGCCTGGACGCCGACATCCAGTCCCTGATGGTCATGGAGCACCTCGCCGTCGGCGTGATGCTCAACTCCGAGGACGCGGCGGAAGGAGTCTCCGCGTTCCTCGAGAAGCGCGAACCGCAGTGGAAGGGGCGCTGACGGCCGTGCCCGCCCACGCGTTGCGCGGATCCCGCTGCTCGCGATGCGAGGTCGCCGTCTACCCGTCGGACACCGCGTGCCCGAACTGCGGAGGGCCGGCCGCGCCGGTGGTCCTGTCCGCCACGGGCACGCTGTGGACCTGGACCGTCCAGCGCTACGCGCCCAAGTCGCCGCCGTACGCGGCGCCCGAGGAGGGGTTCCGGCCCTTCGTGGTCGGCTACGTCGAACTGCCCGAAGGCGTACGGGTCCTGGCGGTCCTGGACGGCGCACGCCCCGAGGACGTGAGGATCGGCATGCCGGTCACCGTCACGGCGGGCGACGGGCCGGTGCCGCACGCTCGCCCGGCGGGAGCGGCGGCATGAGCGCGACGGCCCCGGGAAGCACCACAGACGTCCTGGTCTGCGGCGTCGGCATCACCCCCTTCGGCCGCTCGCAGGCCACGGGGCTGCAGCTCGCGACGGACGCCGTGAACGCGGCGCTGGCCGACGCCGGGCTGCCCTGGACCCGGGTACGGTCGGCGTTCGGCGGCAGCGACGCCGCCGGCAACGCCGACACCCTCGTCACCCGGCTCGGCCTGACCGGAGTGCCGTTCACGAACGTCCGCAACGGCTGCGCCACGGGCGGCAGCGCCCTGGTGTCCGCCGTCCACGCGATCCGCTCGGGCGCGGCGGACGTCGCCCTCGCCGTCGGCTTCGACAAGCACCCGCGCGGAGCCTTCGACCCACGACCCGCCGACTGGGGACTGGACGAGGCGTACGGCAGCGAGGGCCTGATGGTGACCACCCAGTTCTTCGCCATGAAGATCCAGCGGTACATGCACGACCACGGCATCACCGCGCGCACCCTCGCCCTGGTCGCCGAGAAGGCGTACGCCAACGGCGTCCGCAACCCCCACGCCTGGCGACGCGAGCCGCTGGACGCGGACACGATCCTGGCCTCGGGCATGGTCAACGACCCCCTGACCCGCTACATGTTCTGCTCGCCGGGGCAGGGCGCGGTCGCCCTCGTGCTGTGCGACCGCACGGCCGCCCGCGAACTGCGCGCCGCCGACCCGGTCGCGCTGCGCGCCGCGGTCGTCCGCACCCGGCGCTTCGGCTCCTTCGAGGTGTTCAGCCCCTGGGCGCCCGGCGGCACCCCGACCAGTGTCAGCGCGGACGCCGCGGCGGCCGCCTTCGAGGAGGCCGGGATCGGTCCGGACGACATCGACGTGTGCCAGCTCCAGGACACCGAGAGCGGCGCCGAGGTGATGCACATGGCCGAGTGCGGATTCTGCGAGCACGGCGAACAGGAACGGCTCGTCGCGTCGGGCGCGACCGCGATCGGCGGGGCGCTGCCGGTCAACACGGACGGCGGCTGCATCGCCAACGGCGAGCCCATCGGCGCCTCCGGACTGCGCCAGGTGCACGAGATCGTCCAGCAACTGCGCGGCCGGGCCGGCGAACACCAGGTGCCGGGCGAGCCCCGCACCGGCTTCACCCACGTCTACGGAGCACCGGGCGTCAGCGCCTGCACCGTACTGACCCGCTGAATTCGACTCGCTGAATCGACTCGTTGAAGGGAGGGGCGCGGTGAACAGCGCGCATCCGGTGCCGACGCCCGAGGAGTTCCGCACCGCGGCCCGCCGCTGGCTGTCCGGCGTGGCGGAGCGGCGCGAGGGGCGGCGGTGGGGCAGCGGCGACGACTCCGTGGCCGTGTTCGAGAACTGGACCGAGGACGAGGAACGCGCCCACACCGAGCGCATCCGCGCCTGGGAGCGCACCCGCTACGACCAGGGCTGGGGCGCCCTAGGCTGGCCCGAGGAGCACGGCGGACGCGAGCTGCCCGCCTCCTACGAGCAGCTGTACCGCGCCGAGGAGGCCGCCTTCGACGTGCCCCGCCGCACCGAGGTCTTCCCCGTCACCCAGCAGCTCGTCGCCCCCGCGATCCGCATCTGGGGCACCGAGGAGCAGCGGCGGCGCCGGCTGCGCCCCATGCTGCGCACCGACGAACTCGCCTGCCAGCTCTTCTCCGAGACCGAGGCCGGCTCCGACCTCGCCGCCGTCCGCACCCGAGCGGTCCGTGACAAGGACGGCGACGGCTGGGTGCTGCGCGGCCACAAGATCTGGACGTCCGGCGCCCGCGTCGCGACCTGGGGCGTCGCCGTGTGCCGCACCGACCCGGACGTGCCCAAACACGCCGGCATCACGGTCTTCCTGGTCCGGATGGACGCCCCCGGCGTCACGATCCGGCCGATCCGTCAGATGACCGGAGGGTCCAGCTTCAACGAGGTGTACCTGGACGACGTCCGGGTCCCCGACGCCGACCGGCTCGGTCCGGTCGGCCAGGGCTGGCGGGTGACGCTCACCGTCCTCGCCGCCGAGCGGCTGGACTCCGGCACCCTCGGCCTGGACAACGCCGACCGTGCCCTGGACCTCGCCCGCAACCTGGGCCGGCCGCTCACCGGCGGCGAACAGCAGCAGGCGGGCGACCTGTTCGTCCGTACCCTCGTCCAGCGGCTCATCGGCCTGCGGGTCACCGCGGCCCTGGTCGCCGGCCGGGAGCCCGGCGCCGAGGCGTCCGTCGGCAAGCTTTACGCCACCGCGACCATGCGGGCCACCACCGACCTCGTGCAACAGCTGCTCGGACCGCGTCTCGCCGCCGACACGGGGGAGTGGGGCACCTTCGCGTGGACCGAACATCTGCTCGGCGCGCCCGGCTACAGCATCGCGGGCGGCAGCGACGAGATCCAGCGCAACATCCTCGCCGAGCGCGTGCTGGGCCTGCCCAGGGAACCCAAGTACGGGGAGAAGGCGGCGCGTTGAGCACTCTCACCGAGCTGAACGAACTGGCCGCGCGGGTACGCGAACGTCTGTCCGTGCTCCATCTCGGCGCACCGCTGGGGGAGTTGGAGACGCTGCCCGGCGGCCACTCGGGCCTCACCTTCTCCATCACCGCGGGTCCGGCGTCGTACGTGGTCAAGGCCGTTCCGCCCGGCCGGCGGCCGGGCGGCCGCAACGACGTCCTGCGTCAGGCCCGCGTCCTGCGCGCGCTCGCCGAAGCCGGCTCGGTGCCCGTGCCCGGGGTCGTCGCCGTCGACCGGCGCCAACCGGCTTGGTTCGCCATGGAGTTCGTCACGGGCGAGGCGATCGAGCCCGTCCTCGACGACCACCGGCTCGACGCGGACCTGTGCCGCGCCAGGATGCTGGCGCTCCCGGCCGTCCTGCGCGAGCTGCACCGGTCGGGTCCGCCCGCCCTGGAGGCGGCGGCCCCCTTCGACCCGGCCGCCGAACTCGACCGGTGGAGCCGCACGATGAGCGCCGTACCGCCCGAACTCCGGGAAGGCGCCGAGGACTTGATGCGATCGCTCGCCGCGAGCGTGCCCACGGGCCTGCCGCCGGTCCTGACCCACGGGGACTTCCGGCTGGGCAACGTCCTGTGCGCGGGCGAACGGCCCGCGGCCGTCGTCGACTGGGAGATCTGGGGCTACGGCGATCCGCGCATCGACCTCGCCTGGTTCCTTCTCTTCGCCGACCACCGCAACTTCCCCCGCCTCGGCCGCGAGATCCCCGGCCTGCCCACGGAGGACGCACTGCTCACCGCCTACCTCGACGGCCGCCCGGCCCCGCCCGACCTCGACTGGTTCCGCGCCCTGGCCCGCACCAAGATGGCCGCGATCATGGGCCACAACCTGCGCCGCCACCGCGAGGGCCGGCGCCACGACCCCGACCAGGAACGGCTGCCGCCGACCATCGCGGCGATGATCCGCACCGCACGGGACATCCTCGGCTGAAGGAGCACACACATGGACTTCGCGTTCTCCCCGAGGACACGGGAACTGCACACCCGGATGAGCGCGTTCATGGACGAGTACGTCCTGCCCGCCGAGGCCGTCTACGACCGGCAGCTCGCCCAGGGTGACCATCCTCATCAACAGCCCCCCGTCATGCGTGAGTTGCAGGAAAAGGCGCGTGCCGAAGGACTGTGGAACCTGTTCCTGGCGCACGGCGACCTGGGCGCCGGCCTGACCAATCTCGAATACGCCCCGCTCGCCGAGCTGGCCGGGCGGTCCGTCATGGGCCCCGAGGTGTTCAACTGCTCCGCGCCCGACACCGGCAACATGGAACTGCTCGCCCTCTACGGCACGCCCGAGCAGCAGGACCGCTGGCTGCGGCCCCTCCTCGCGGCCGGCATCCGGTCCTGCTTCGCCATGACCGAGCCCGAGGTCGCCAGCTCCGACGCCCGCAACATCCGCACCCGGATCACCCGCGACGGCGACTCCTACGTGGTCAACGGCCACAAGTGGTACACCTCCGGGATCCTCGACCCCGACTGCGCGCTGATCGTCCTCATGGGCGTGACCGACCCGCGGGCGGAGACCTACCGGCAGCAGAGCATGCTGCTGATCCCGCGAGACACCCCCGGAATCACCGTCCTGCGCGATCTGCCGATGTTCGGCTACACCGACCGCTGCGGCCACGGGGACGTGCTGTTCGAGGACGTACGCGTACCGGTCGGCAACCTCCTCGGCGACGAGGGGGAGGGCTTCGCGCTCGCCCAGGGGCGGCTCGGACCCGGAAGGATGCACTACGCGATGCGCGCCGTCGGCTTCGCCGAGCGGGCCCTCGACCTGATGTGCCGCCGCACCCTGAGCCGGACCGCCTTCGGCGGACCGCTCGCCGAGCAGGGCGTCGTACGCGAGTGGATCGCCCGCAGCCGCATCGAGATCGAGCAGCTCCGGCTGCTGGTCCTCAAGTCGGCCTGGCTGATGGACACCCGGGGCAACGCGGCGGCCCGTACCGAGGTCGCCGCGATCAAGGTGGCCGCGCTGGAGGTCGCCCACCGGGTCGTGGACCGGGCGGTGCAGGCCCACGGCGCGGCCGGTGTCAGCGACGACACCGTACTGGCCCGCCTGTACGCCATCACCCGGGCACTGCGCATCGCGGACGGACCGGACGAGGTCCATCTGCGCACGGTGGCCCGGCGGGAGCTGGCCAAGTACCCGAAGGAGAAGGCGTGAACGGACAGAGTTTGCCCGGCCGGGTCGCCGTGATCACCGGCGGCTCGCGCGGGATCGGCCTGGGCATCGCCAGGGCCTACCGCGAGGCGGGCGCCCATGTCGTGATCGCCGCCCGCAAACCGGACGGACTCGCCGAGGCGCGGGCGGAGCTGCTGCGCGTCAAGGGCGACGGTGACGTCCACGAGGTCGTCGCCAACGCCGGGGAGCCGGAACAGGCCGAGCGGTGCGTCGAGGAGACCATGGTCCGGTTCGGCCGGCTCGACGTCCTGGTCAACAACGCGGCCACCAACCCCTACATGGGCGACCTGCTCGGCCTCGATCCGCCGCGCGCGGAGAAGACGGTACGCGTCAACCAGTACGGGATGATCGCCTGGACGCGGTACGCCTGGCGGGCGTGGATGGCCGAGCACGGGGGAGCGGTGGTCAACATCGCCTCCGTCGGCGGCCTGATCGTCGACCCCCACATCGGCTGGTACAACGCCACCAAGGCGGCGATGCTGCACCTGACCCGGCAGCTCGCCTACGAACTCGGCCCGAGGGCACGGGTGAACGCCATCGCGCCCGGCCTGATCAAGACCGAGCTCGCCAGGGCCGTGTGGGAGCCCAGGGAGCCGATCCTCACCGCGCGGCTGCCGCTGCGCAGGCTGGGCACGGTCGAGGACGTGGCGAACGCGGCGCTGTTCCTGGCGTCCGACGCGTCGTCCTGGATGACCGGGCAGACCCTGGTCCTGGACGGCGGCGCCACGGTACTGCCGATCGGGGTGGAGGAATGACGGCGGCGGCCGGACTCCTGTCCCTGGAAGGCCGTACGGCGGTGGTCACGGGCGCGTCCTCGGGGCTCGGCGCGCGGTTCGCCGCCGTACTCGCCGGGGCCGGCGCGACCGTGTTCGCCGCGGCCCGGCGGCTGGACCGGCTGAAGGAGCTGGCGGACGACGATCCCCGTATCCACCCGGTGTGCTGCGACGTCGCGCGCGACGAGGACCGGGTGCGGCTGGCCGAGACCGCGCTCGCGGCGACCGGAGGGTTCGACGTGCTGGTCAACAACGCGGGCGCGCCCGGCGCGGTACGGGCCGAGGAGGAGAGCGCCGACGACTTCGCGGCGGTCCTCGCGGTCAACCTCGTCGCGCCCTTCCACCTGGCGCGGCTGATGGCCGAGTCCTCGGACGCCGAGGGCCGGTCGGTCGTGAACGTCTCGTCCGTCCTGGGCCTGGTCGCCGGGGCCCCGCTGGGCGGCGCGTCCTACGCCGCGTCCAAGGCGGGCCTGATCGGGCTCACCCGTGAACTCGCCGGCCAGTGGGGCCCGGCGGGGATCCGGGTCAACGCGCTCGCCCCCGGCTGGTTCCACTCGGAGATGACCGAGGACCTCTTCGCGGACGACCGCTCCCGCCGCTGGGTCGAACGGGGAACCATGCTGGGCCGGGGCGGCCGGCCGGGCGAACTGGACGGGGCGCTGCTCTTCCTCGCCTCGGACGCCTCCTCCTACTGCACCGGCCAGGTGCTCACCGTCGACGGCGGATGGACGGCACGATGAGCGGCGTCACGGTCCGCATCGACGACAAGGGCGTGGCGCATGTCGAGATGTGCCGCGCGGAGGCGGGCAACGCCATCGGGCTCGCCATGGCGACGGGCCTCCTCGACGCCGCCAGGACCTGTGCGCAGGCCGACGGGGTACGGGCGGTGCTGCTCACCGGACGGGGACGGTCCTTCTGCGTCGGCGGCGACCTGCGGGAGTTCGCCGAGCTGCCCGGCGACCGGCTGGCCGCGCACCTCGGCCGGGTCACCGACGCCCTGCACGGCGCGCTGCGGGTGTTCGCCGGACTGGACGCGCCGCTGGTGGCGGCCGTACAGGGGGCCGCCGCGGGCGCCGGACTCGGACTCGCGGCGGCGTCCGATCTGACCCTCGCCGCGTCCGACGCCGTCTTCGTCGCCGCCTACACCGGCATCGGGTACTCCCCGGACGCCGGGGTCAGCTGGTCGCTGCCACGGCTCGTCGGTCCCAAGCGGGCGCTGGACCTGCTGCTGACCAATCGGAGGGTCACGGCGTCCGAGGCGGCGGAGCTGGGCCTGGTCAGCAGGGTCGTCGACGCCGGCCGGCTGACCGAGGAGGCCGGGAAGACCGCCGAGCTGCTCGCCCGTGGAGCCACCGGGGCGTTCGGCGCCACCCGCAGACTCGTCGCGGCGGGACTGTCGACGGGCCTCGACGCCCACCTCGACGCGGAGGCCCGCCGCCTCGCCGACGCCGCGGTGTCGGACGAGGGCCGCGAGGGTGTGGCGGCCTTCCTGGCCCGGCGCGGGCCGGACCCCGGGGTTTCCCGGGCCACCTGACTTCGTAACCGAGTTCAAGTAGGTCTACCCTCAGACATCCGATCGGCGACCGGCGCCGGTCCTGGAGTGCAGGGAGAGCCGATGGCGAGGGCGCGGATCGTGGATCCGGACCAGGGGCCCAGGTCCAAGCGTGCGGCCATTCTGGAGGCCGCGGTCGAGTACTTCGGCGAGACCGGCTACGAGACCACGAAATGGTCGGACGTCGCGGACCGGGTCGGTATCGGGCAGACCGCGCTCTACCACTACTTCGAGTCCAAGGCCCACTGCCTGCTCACCATCATGCGCCTGGAACTCCAGCGTTCCCACGACATGTTCACCGAGGCGACGGCCGGCGAGGAGGATCCCGTCGAGGCGCTCAGGGCCGGTGTCCGCGCGGCCTTCGCGGTGTCCGAGCACGAGATCCGGCAGATGCGCGTCCTCCAGGCCAACATGTCGCTGCTCGCCACGCCGCGGAAGTCCAAGCGCGAGGAGACCGAGCGGATCGCCGCCCGGCAGCTGGTGCAGATGGTCGAGCGGGACTGGACGAACCTGCTGGTGCGCGGCATGGCGAAGGGCGCGTTCCCGGTGCGGGACGCCCATATGCTCGGCCTGGCCGTGCTCGGGATGATCGTGAGTGTGTGGCGCTGGTACCGCCCGACCGGGGCGATCCCGCTGCCGGAGATCAGCGAGCTGATCGAGGGATGCGTGGTGCGCATGGTCGGGGAGGAGTAGCGCCGGGACGGGTGTGCCCCGCCTCTTGTGGGGGCGGGGCACCCACATTATCCTCAAACTGAACTGAACTCAGGTTGAAGTCTCCGGCGGGGAAGGGGCGAGGACCGTGGTGCTTCGCGAGTACATGGCCCGAATGGACGGTCAGGACCCGGAGAAGGCCCTGGAGCTCCTGGAGCCCGGTTTCCGCTTCCTCATCGCCCTTCCCGGCGGCGAGCGGACCGGGGACTCGAAGGCCGACTTCGCCGCGTACATCGCCGGCCGGAACGCCGTGGGCCGGGTGCACGAGATCGTGCGGTCCTCCGTGGACCGGGACCTCGAGACCGTCTACGGCTTCGTGGTGGAGGGGGGCACGACGACCGGCGCGTTCCTGTCGGCCGCCGTCGTCTCGCCGTCCGGGCTGATGGCCCGTTATCAGTCCTTCTTCACCCCTGTCTTCCACCTGGTCGACCGGCCCTGAGCAGGAGGCGCACCGCAGATGCCCGCGACACAGACGCAACCGTCGACGCCCGCACCGTTCCTGAGCGCGTGGTTCGCGCTCCTCGACAGCGCGGACGCGTCCCGGATCCTCGATCTGATCAGCGACGACTTCTCGTTCTCCATCCTCTTCTCCACCGGCGGCGACGGCGCCACCGACTTCCACGGCGGGCGCGCCGCGATGGAGGGCTACCTCGCGCAGCGCGAGCAGGGCACCCGGACCCATCACCTGCTGGCCGCCAGTGCCGACGGCCGCGACGAACTGTTCCTCGGCGAGGTCCGCCGGTCCGGCGTCCCCGAGGCGACGTTCGTGGCCTCGGCGCGGCTGGACGAGTCGGGCAAGGTCCGCCGGCTGCTCATCGGCCGCTCGCCGGCCGTGCTCTTCGCCTGACTCACCCGCTCTCACCGGGAGGTGCGATGTACAACCTCGTTCTGCTGGCCGCGCGCCCGCCCGACTGGACCCATGAGCGCTTCATCGACTGGTGGCGGGGCGAACACGCCGAACTGACGTGCCGGCTCCCGGGGTTGCGGTCCTGGCGGCACACCGACCTGGACGCGGCCCTGGAGCCACGCTCCGAAGGCTGGGACGGGGTCTCGGTCCTGGGCTTCGACACCGCCGAGGATCTGCGCAAGGCCCTCGACAGCCCGGAGTGGGCGGCGGCCGTCGCCCAGGTCGGCGACATGAAGGGCCGCCGGATCGCCGTCATGGGCGGCGAGCGGGAGATGTACCCGGGCTGACACGCACGACGAGCGAGAAGGCGGGAACCGGATGCGACAGACAGTGCGGGAGTTCCAACAGCTCGCGGAAGAGGGCGACTTCACCGCCGTCATCGACGACCGCGGCAGCCATGCCGCGCGGGACCTCCTCGACGCCGCCGTGACCCTGGCGGAGGCGATGACCCCGGACGGGACGCCCGGCGGCACGGTGCTCGTCCAGGCCGACAACTCCTGGCGTACCGTCGTGGCCGCCCTGGCCGTGGGGATGACCGGCGGCGTGCTCGCCGTGGTCAACCGGCACACCACGGCGGCCGAGTTCGAGGCGGCCCTGGACGACATCCGGCCGGACGTCGTCGTCGCCGAGCCGTCCGCGCTGTGGGAGTGGCACGGGCCGGGCATGCCGACGGGCGGGAAGGCGGAGGCGCTCGACGGCTGGACCGTGCTGTCCAACCGGGGGCCGAGAGACGTCACTCGCTGGAACGGAGGTGCCGTCATCGGCTTCACCTCCGGCTCCACGGGGCGCCCCAAGGGCGTCGTCCAGTCGGAGGCGGCCCTGCGCTACGCCTGCGCCCGCACGCGGGAGATCAACGGTCTGCGCCCGGGCGACGCGGTGGCCGCCGTCGTCCCGCTCTCCTCCACCGCCGCGTACTGCTTCGGGGTCTGCATGTCCCTCATGCTCGCCGGTCCGCTGGTGCTGACGGGCCGGTGGGATCCCGGCGTCGCGGTCGAGCGGATGACCGAGCACCGCGCCCGGTGGACCATGTGCGTCCCGACGATGGCCCTGCAGATGGGCTCGGCGGCCTCCGGCTCGCGGGCGCTCGAAGGAGTCCGCTCGATCACGGTCGGCGGCGGCCCCATGGACCGGGGCGCACTCGCCCGCGCCGAGCGCTCGCTCGGTACGCGCATCCTGCGCGTCTTCGGCATGTCCGAATGCCTCGGCCACACCTCGCCGCGCCCCGACGACCCCGAGGAGATCAGACTCGGCAGGGACGGCCGCCCCTTCCCCGGTACCGAGCTGAGAGCCGTCGGTGTCGACGGAACCGTCCTCGGGCCGGGCGAGACGGGACGTGCGCAGGTGCGCGGCCCCTCCCTCTTCCTCGGCTACGCCCGCGACGGCGCGGTGGAGCCGCCCGCCCTCACCTCCGACGGTTTCCTGCCCACCGGAGACCTGCTCATGACCGCCCCCGACGGCACCGTCACCGTCATGGGCCGGGAGAAGGACGTCATCATCCGGGGCGGCCGCAACCTCGACATCACCGAGATCGAACGCGCCGTCGCCAGCCACCCGAAGGTGGCCCGGGTCTGCGTCGCCCCGGTCCCGGACCCCCTTCTCGGGGAACGACCGGCCGTGCTCGTCGTCCCCGAGGCCGACGGCGGCGACCTCCGTCTCGACGAGATCACCGCCCACCTGGAACGCACCGGCCTGTCCAAGGCGAAGTGGCCCGAGTTCGCCTTCACCGTGACCGAGCTGCCGCAGACCAGGGTCGGCAAGCTCGACCGAGGGGGCGCCAGGGACCTCGTACGCGACCTGTACGAGCGGCTCTCCGAGGCGCACCCCGCACACCATCGACTGGGAGACGTATGACGACCCGTTTCGACCGAGGACAGTGGGCGCAGGACGGAGCCCAGACCGTACGGCCCGGGGTGCACCGCGTACCGCTCCCGCTGCCGGAGGACGGGCTGCGGGCCGTGAACGTGTACGTGCTTCAGGAGAAGGACGGCCTGGTCCTGATCGACGGCGGATGGTCGATCCCCGAGTCCCGCAAGGCGCTCGAGGACGCCCTCGCGGGCCTCGGCCACGACCTCGCCGAGATCACCCACGTCCTGGTCACCCACATCCACCGCGACCACTACACCCAGGCCGTGGAACTGCGCCGGCTGCTCGGCTCCCGCGTCTACCTCGGCGCCGGCGAGCGGCGCGGCCTGGAGCTGCTCGACGAACTGCGCACCGACCAGCCCGTCGGATCGCTGCGGACGCTGCGCCTGGCCGGCGCCCACGAACTGGCCGACCGTATCGAGGCGATGGACCACGGAGGCTTCGACCCGTCCGTGTGGGAGGCGCCCGACCGCTGGCTGGAGGCGGAGGAACTGCGCTTCGGGGACCGCACGCTGCGCGTCGTCCCGACCCCCGGCCACACCCGGGGCCATGTCGTCTACCTCGACGAGGCTCGTGGGCTGCTGTTCTCCGGGGACCACGTGCTGCCGCACATCACCCCGTCCATCGGCTTCGAGCTGGGCGACGGTCCCGGACTGCCGCTGGGCGACTACCTGGCCTCGCTGCGCCTGATGACCACACTGGCCGACGCGGCGCTGCTGCCCGCCCACGGACCCGTCGGCGACAGCGTCCACACCAGGGTCGAGGAGCTGCTCGCCCACCACGACGACCGGCTCGACGAGACGCTCGCCGTGCTCGGCGGGCGCACCCTCGACGCCCACGCCGTGGCCCGGGAACTCGGCTGGACCAGGCGCAAGGTGCCCTTCGAGGACCTTGACCCCTTCAACCGGATGCTGGCCGTCAACGAGACCGCGGCCCACCTGGACGTCCTGGTGGCCCGAGGGCGGGCAGGCCGGGCCTCGGTGGACGGCACGCACCGGTACACGCGCCGCACCGGTGACCAGGACTCGCTCCCGGCGTCGGCATAGTGGGCAGCCGCCTCAGCGCGCCGTCCAGCCTCCGTCGACGTACAGCTCCGAGCCGGTCATGAAGCCCGCGTCGTCCGAGGCGAGGAACGCCACGGCCGCCGCCACCTCCTCGGTCGTGCCCAGCCGGCCGAGCGGGGTGCCCTCGATCATCGCGGTCAGCCGCGGCGTGCCCCGCCACAGCTCCCGCGACAGGGGCGTCTCGATGAAACCGGGATGCAGCGAGTTGACGCGCACACCTCGCTTCGCCCAGTGCAGCGCCGCGTTCTTGGTCATCAGCCGTACGGCGCCCTTGGCCGCGTGGTAGGAGAACTGCGCGCCGAAGCCGCCGACCGTGCCGAAGATCGAGGCGACGTTGACGATCGAGCCGCCGCCGGAGCGCTCGATGGCCGGACCGCCGTGCTTCATCCCGAGCCACACCCCGGTCTGCGTCACCCCGATGACCCGGTCCCAGGTCTCCCGGGTCTCGGTCTCCACGGTGTTCATCGTGGCGATCCCCGCATTGTTGACCAGCACCGACAGGCCGCCCAGCCGATCGGTCACCTCGGCGACCAGCGTCTCCCAGGCGGTCTCGTCGGTGACGTCCAGGCGCCGCCCCAGCGCGCCGCCGGGCAGCTCCCCGGCGAGCTTCTCGCACCGCTCGGCGTCCAGGTCGGTCACGACGACCGTCGCGCCCTCTGCGGCAAGCCGCCGCACGATCGCCTCGCCTATGCCTCCCGTGGCACCCGTCACCAGCGCCACCCTCTCCGCGAGCCTGTCCTGCGTGACCACTGCTCACATCCCTTCACGAGTGGGCCCGGACGTCGACCGACAGACCGGTGCGCAACAGCGCGGGCACGGCCGAGCCGACCCGCTCGAAGCCGGGGCCGACGGTGCTCCCGGCGAGATGGCGGGCGTGCACGCCCTCCGCGACGACCGCCAGCTTGAAATAGCCGAGGGCCAGGTGGAAGGGGAGCACGGAGACGTCGCGGCCGGACCGGTCCGCGTAGCGCAGCGTCAGCTCCCGCGCGGAGAGGAAGCCCGGGCCCGCGGCCGGGACGTGTCCCCCGCCGAGGACCGGCTCGCTCGCCGGGTCCCAGTAGACGAGGAGCAGACCGAGGTCCGCGAGCGGATCGCCCAGGGCGGCCATCTCCCAGTCGACGATCGCGGCGATCCGCCCGGGATCTCCGGCGCTCAGGATGACGTTGTCGAGCCGGTAGTCCCCGTGCAGCACCGCCGGTGCGGCGCCGTCGTCCCGCACGCCGGGCAGCGCGGCCTCCAACTTCCTGTGCAGCGCGTCCAGTTCGGGAAGCTCACGGGTGGCGACCCGGTCCCACTGGCCGCGCCACCGCCGCACCTGCCGTTCCAGGTATCCGGCCGGGCGGCCGAACGAGCCGAGCCCGACCTCCCGCGGATCGAGCGCGTGCAGCGCGACCAGCTGGTCGACCAGGGCCTCGGAGCACCGCCGCGCGTCCGCCGTCGACAGCCCGGCCGCCTGTCCGCTGTCCCGCAGCACGACGCCCTCGACGAAGGAGACGACGGTGAACGGCGCCCCGATCACGGACGTGTCGGCGCACGACACCACGGTCCGCGGCACCGGCACCCCGGTGGCGGCGAGCGCGGCCATGACGCGGTACTCACGGTCCATGTCGTGCGCGGTCGGGGTGAGCGTGCCCAGCGGCGGCCTGCGCAGCACCCACGCGTGGGTCCCGTCCGTCACCCGGTATGTGAGATTCGATCGTCCGCCGAACAGTGGACGGACGTCCAGGGGGCCGGCGTACCCCGGGACCTCGCGCTCGAAGAAGCGCCGGAGCGCGGGGAGGTCGACCCCGGCCGCGGTGGCCGTCACGCCACGCCCCCTCGCTCCCGCGCGGCACGGACCGCACGCCTGGCGATGGCCCACCGATGGGTCTCCGACGGCCCGTCGTAGACGCGGAACGGCCGGACCTCGCGGTAGAGAGCGGCCAGGGGCGCGTCCTCCGAGATACCGAGCGCTCCGCAGATCTGGACCGACCGGTCCACGACCCGGCCCACGGCCTCCGACACGAAGGTCTTCGCGATGGAGGTGAGCCGGCCGCCCGGCATACCCCGGTCGAGTTCCCAGCAGGCCCGCCACAACAGGGCCCGGCCGGTCTCGATGTCGATCTCCGAGTCGGCCAGCTGCTGTTGCACCATGCCGAGTTCGGCCAGCGGCCCGCCGAAGGCCCGGCGTCGGGCGGCCCGGTCGAGAGCGATGTCCTGCGCCCGGCGGGCCACCCCGAGCCACCGCATGCAGTGAGTCAGCCGGGCGGGCCCGAGGCGCACCTGCGCGTAGTCGAAGCCCTGGTCGACCTCGCCGAGCACCGCGTCGTCGGTCACCTCGCAGTCCTCGAAGAGGAGTTCGCTGTGACCGGCGAACAGGGCCCGGTCGAGGGTGCCGATGGCGCGGACCACCTTCATCCCCGGATTGCCCGAGTCGATCAGGAACATGGTCGCTCCGCCCGGGTCGCCGGGCTCGCCGCCGGTGCGCGCCATGCAGATCGTGAACGCGGCGCCGTCCGCCCCGCTGATGAACCACTTGCGGCCGTTGACGAGCCAGCCGCCCGGCACCCGGACCGCCGTCGTGGCCAGCGCCCTCGGGTCGGAGCCCGCGCCGGGAACGGGCTCGGTCATCGCGAAGCACGACCGGGTCTCCCCGGCCGCGAGAGGAGCGAGGAACCGGGCCTTCTGCTCCTCGGTGGCGACGGCTTCGAGCAGATGCATGTTGCCCTCGTCGGGCGCGGCGCAGTTCAGCGCCAGCGGGCCCAGCAGCGCGTACCCGGCGGCCTCGAAGACGACCGCCTGGCCGCGCAGATCCAGACCGAGCCCGCCCCACCGGGGAGCCACATGGGGTGCGAACAACCCTGCGGCACGGGCCGCCTCCTGGAGCCCGCGCCGCAGCGGCTCCGGACCCGCGTGCACATCACCGTGGCACTCCTCCTCCGCGGGCAGCACGGTGTCCCGGACGAACACGGCGGTCCGCCGCGCGATGTCGGCGACCTCCTGGTCGATCTCGAACTCGATGGCCATACGGCCCCTCTCCGGTTCAGTCCTTGACCCCGCGCCACGCGAGCGCGCCCCCGTCGACGACGTACGACGCCCCGGTGCTGAACGCCGCGTCGTCGGAGGCCAGGAAACAGGCGAGCCGCGCCACCTCCTCCGGCCGGCCGAGCCGCCGCACCAACTGCGGTGCGGTCAGCTCCCGTTCCATGGCCTCGCGGTCGTCGGCGGCCGCGAAGAAGTCCCGCGCCAGGGGCGTCTCGATGACACCGGGGCAGAGGCAGTTGCAGCGCACCGGCGCCAGATCGACGGCGGTGACCTTGGTGAGATGGATGACGCCCGCCTTGGTGGTGCCGTAGACCGGGGCCCGGGCGAAGCCCGTGAGCCCGGACACCGACGCCGTGTTGACGATCGACGGGCCGCGCGTGGAGCGCCGCAGATGGGGCGCGGCGAACTTCGTGGTGAGCCAGACGGCCTTGAGATTGACCTCGTAGACCGCGTCCCACACCTCCTCGGGGAGGGTGTCCACCGCGCGGTCCTCGGGCCGGTCCACGAACGCCGACTCGATCACCCCGGCGTTGTTCACGAGGACGTCCAGCCCGCCGAACCGTTCCACCGTGCGCGCCACCATGGCCTCGATCCGGTCGCGGTCCCGCAGGTCGCACACGATCGCCTCCGCCTCGGCGCCGGCGGCGCGCACCAGGCCGGCGGTCTCGGCCGCGGTCGTCCCGTCGAGGTCGGCGACCGCGACCGCCGCCGCTCCCCGCCGCGCCATCTCCACGGCGATGGCCCGTCCGATGCCCTGTCCCGCGCCCGTCACCAGACACGTCCTGCCGTCGAGTGAGCCCATGCCCGTGCTCATGTCCCTCCCCGCTCAGAGCTTCTCGAAGATGTCGGAGCCCGCGACCGACATGGCCACGAAGACGCCCGCCGACGTCACCAGCGTCATGACCAGCGCGATGGCAGCCACCAGGGGATAGGAGCCGTTGGACCAGTAGTCGAACAGGATCGTGCCCATCACCTGTGTCGTGGGCGCCCGCACCAGCAGCGAGGCGGTGAACTCGTGGGTGAGCAGGACGAACATCAGCGCGGCGGCGCCCGCTAGGGTGGGTCGCAGCAGCGGCAGCACGATCGCGGTGTTGGTCCGCAGCGCGCCGGCCCCGCTGGTCCGGGACGCCTCCAGATACGTGTCGCCGAGCGACACCATCCCGGACAACTGCATACGGGTGGCGAAGGGCAGCATCAGCGTCACATAGACGAGGACGATCACCGTGCGGGTGCCGTACAGGATGAACGGCTCGCGGCTGTACGTCAGCAGGAAGCCCGCGCCGAAGACGACCGCCGGGATCCCGAGTGGCATCGCGACGATGAAGTCGACCGCCGCCCGGATGATCCGGAAGCGGCGCCCCTTGAGCAGCAGCGAGGCGGCGACGAAGCCGAGCGGCAGCGCGATCGCTACGGAGATGACCGATGTGATCAGGCTGTTGACGATCGCGTCGGTGATCCCCGACTCCTGGAACACCTGCCGGAAGTTGCCCAGGGTGAATCCGCTCGGATCGATCTTCCCGCTCCAGTAGGCGGACAGCGACACCACCGTGAGCGCGGCCAGCGGCAGGGCGAGCGCCACCAGGGCGTACAGGACGATGCCGGTGACCGCCACCCATGAGGGCCGCCCGCCGGACCGGAACGCCTTGCCGCCGTGCGTGACGAAACGGCTGTGGTCGCCGAGGATCACCTTCTGGAAGAGGACGACGGCGATGCCGAAGAGCAGCAGCGGTGAACCGATGGCCGCGGCCCGGCCGTAGTCGACGGGGCTCTGCGACACGGCGACGTACATGTCGGTGGTGAGGACGTCGATGCCGTTGTTCCTGCCGAGCAGCAGAGGTCCCGTGAACTGGCCGAGCCCCAGCAGCAGGGCGACGAACCCGCCGTACACCAGGGTGGGGCGCAGCAGCGGCAGCGTCACCCGGAAGAACACCCCCGCGGGCGAGGAGCCGTTGACCTGCGCCGCCTCGATCAGCTCCGCGTTGATGTTGCCGAAGCCGGCGCTGACGAACAGATAGACGAAGGCGGTCAGTCCGAAGCCGGTGATGAGCACGATCCACGGCAGCGTGTAGATGTCGACCGGGCCTTCCTGGAGGTGGTTCCACCAGGGCAGCCGGCGCAGTGCCGCGTTGAGGTAGCCGGGACGGGGCGAGAACAGGAAGGCCCAGCCCGTCACCGAGGCCACGGCCGGGACCACGATGGGCAGGATGGGCAGGACGCGCAGCAGCCGCAGCCGGCGGGGCAGCCGGGTCGCGGCCCAGGCCAGGAACGTGCCGAGGACGAGTGCGATGGCCAGCGAGCCCAGCGCGAGACCGGCCGTCGTCCACAGCGTCTTCGCCATGTCCGGGTCGTCGAAGGCGGCGCTGTAGCCTCGGGCGTCGTTCTCGAAGGCCAGCCGTTGCAGTCCCACGAGCGGCGCGATCACCAGATAGCCGATCGCGGCGAGGAAGACGAGCGCGCCGAGCCGGGGGAGATGGCGTCGCAGCTGTGTCAGCGCGCCGGGGCGCGGTGGGTTCGGCCGCGGCGGGGTCGTCGTGGGGGAGGGAGCGGGCGGGGCGGGTGCGGTCACGGTGTCACGCCCTCACCGCGGCGGGGGTGTGCGCGGCTGTCCGTACCCCGTCGGCGTCGTAGTAGAGGGCCGCGTCCCTGGCGAACCAGGCGGTCACCCGCTGTCCGCGCGCCAGACTCCGGGCCCAGGGCGTGCCGTTGAGGGGCGCCCGGGCGTGCAGTCGGCTGTCCGCGATCGTGACGACCACGTCCATGTGACGCCCGCCGAACTGAGCGTCCACGACCTCCGCCGCGAGGCCCACGCCATGGGCCGGCGGGTTCTCCTCGGCCGGACAGAGCTGGAGGTCGTCGGGGCGCAGCCGGACGGTGACCTCCGCATGCGCACGGGGCACCGGGAGTTCGCCCACGACGGCCTCGCCCGCCGCGGCAGGTCCCTCGGCGACCGTCCACCCGTCGCCCGCGCGGCGCAGAGCGAGGCGGTTCGACATGCCGATGAAGCCGGCGACGTACTCGGTGGCCGGCTGCTCGAAGACACGTTCCGGTGTGTCGAGTTGCTCGATCCGTCCCGCCGTCATGATCGCCAGGCGGTCGCCGAGTGCCAGCGCCTCGCTCTGGTCGTGGGTGACGAACACGGCGGTGAAGCCCAACCGCGCGTGAAGTTCGTGCAGTTGGGCGCGGACCTGGTCGCGCAGTCGGGCGTCCAGGTTGCTCAGCGGCTCGTCGAAGAGCACCAGGTCGGGCCGGGCGGCGATGCCCCGGGCCAGGGCGACCCGCTGCTGCTGACCGCCGCTGAGCTGTGCCGGATAGCGGTCGAGGAGGGCGGCGCAGTCGACGAGCCGGGCCGCCTCCTCGATCCGCCCGCGCGCCTCCTCCCGGGCCACCCGCCGGGTTCGCAGCGGATAGCCGATGTTGCGGCGCACGGTCATGTGCGGCCACAGCGCGTACGACTGGAACACCATCCCGATGTTCCGCTTGTTCGGCGGAAGGTCGACCTTTTCGCGCAGGTCCAGCACGGTCCGGTCGCCCAGCGAGATCCGTCCCTCGTCGGGCGTCTCCAGACCGGCCAGACAGCGCAGGGTCGTGGTCTTCCCACAGCCGCTCGGGCCGAGCAGCACGATGAACTCGCCCGGCTCGATCTCCAGTGACAGGTCGTCCACGGCGACCGCGGGCGGTTTGCCGGCGAACCTTTTCGTCAGACCCTCGATGCGCACGTGGGACACGGAGGACTCCTTACATCCGAAGATCAGCCCGCACCGGGCGGAGGGACTTCTACTGGAAGAGGGACTTCCACTTCTTCTGGTACGCGGCCACGGCGTCCGGGGTGAGCTTCGCCGGGTCCTGGATCCGCACCTTGTCGTTGGTGATCACGGTGCCGGGGACGTTCGGCAGCACCGAGCCGGCCGACGGCGTGATCAGCTTCTGCCCCTGTGCGGTCACCATGAAGTTGGCGAAGAGCTGGCCGGCGTTGGGATGCGGGGCGGTCTGCAGGATCATGCCGTAGTACCGGGCGCCCCACGCGCCGTCCGGCGGCATGCGGTAGTCGACCGGAGCGCCCTTCTTCTTGGCGGGGTCGAGCGCGATCGGCGCCACGAAACTGCCGGCGGCGATCTCACCGGACTGGAGCGCCTCGCCCATCGGAAGCGAGCTGGGGTAGATGCGCGGCTTCTGGGCGGCCAGCTTCTTCACGAAGTCGGCCCCGTACGTCTCCTCCAGCCACAGGTAGAAGTCCACGATCGAGGGCGCCGTCGGCTCGATGACGCCGATCTTCCCGCCGGCGAGTGCCGGGTCCAGCAGCCCCGTGTAGTCGGTCAGACCCTTGGGATAGAGCTTGGTGTTCCAACCGAACGTCAGCACCGCGGCGTTGGTCTCGAAGTAGTTGCCCTTGTGGACGTACTTCTTGGCGTCGTAGGCGCCCTTGCCGGTCAGTTCGGGACCGACCGGCTCGAGGAACCGTCCCGCCTCGGCCTGCGGCTCCACCCAGGACAGGCTCGCGCTGACATACATGTCGGCGATGCCCTTGCCGGTGTTGAACTCCGTCTCGACCTTCACCCCGAGGTCGCCGTCGACGCCCCGGACGGTCTTGACGTCGATCCCCGGGTACTTGGCCTCGAAGGCCTTCGCGAGGTTGTTGAGGGAGGTCAGGTCCTGTGCCGAGTAGACGGTGACCTGTCCTTCCTTCTTCGCTGCGGCGACCAGTTCGCTCGTGCTCGCCGACGCGGGTACGACCTTGGGCTGGGCGTTGGTGTCTGTGCCGCCGCCGCATCCGGCGGCCAGCAGTGTGGTGATCGACAGCAGGATGAGCAAAGTCCCGCGCCGTCGCGGATCGGATCTCATTCACGGCTCCCTTGCCTGAAACCGCACGGCCAAGATTTCAGGGAAATTACCAAACTGAACTAGGTTAGGCAATAGAGTGCGCACTCGTGCGGGGGGTTCGTTCGGGGGCGGCTGTGTCCGCTTCGGCCCACTGCTGCAAGGGTGGAGACCGAGCGCGGCAGGGGATGCGGACTGTATGGTCGAGGCGAGAACGTCATCTTGAACTCATTTCAGTTCAAGATTGCTGCTGGGGGGCCGGATCAGTGGTCGGCGTTCCCACGATGCGGGACGTCCTCGATCCGCACAAGCGTCTTGCCGGTGTTGTCGCCCCTGAGGAGCGCCGCCAACGCCGCCGGCGCCTGCGCCAGCCCCTCGACGACGGTTTCCCGGTGGCGGAGACGGCCCTCGCGCAGCCAGGAGCCCATCCGCCGCCTCATCTCGGGCAGCAGGAACGTGTGGTCGCTGCCGCGGAAGCCACGGATCGTCAGGCCCTTCGTCACCGCCAGCATGAGGTTTCCGGGGCCGGGCGGCGGCGTCTGCGCGCCGTACTCCGAGACCATCCCACAGATCACGACACGGCCCGCCCTGCGCAACGCCCCGAGAGCGGCCTCGAGATGATCGCCGCCGACATTGTCGAAGTACACGTCGATGCCGTCGGGGGCGGCCTCGCGCAGGAGGTCGGGGAGGGGGCCGTCGTGGTGGTTGAACGCGGCGTCCACGCCCAGGTCCGCCACGAGATGGCGCACCTTGTCGTCGGAGCCCGCGCTGCCGATGACCCGGTGCCCGCCGAGCTTCGCCAGCTGTACGACGAGGCTGCCGACGGCGCCGGCCGCGGCGGAGACCCAGACCACGTCCCCCTCGCGCAGGCCCGCGACATGGAAGAGACCTGCGTAGGCGGTGAGCCCGCTGGCCCCGAGCGGACCGAGGTGGGCCTGGGGCGGCGCACTGCGCACGTCGAGCTTGGTGAGCGTGCCGACACCGCCGAGCGCCGGCCTCTCCGCCTCGACGACCGCGTAGTCACGCCAGCCGGAGGCGTGCCACACCGTGTCGCCGGAGGTGAATCCGTCGGCGCGGGACTCGACGACCTCCCCGACGGTCATGATGCCGTCCATCGGCTCGTCGAGGGGGAAGGCCGGGAAGTATCCCGCCGGCGCCCGCTCCCGGAGCCGCAACCGGAGAGCGGCGTCGACGGAGGTCCAGGTGTTGCGGACCAGCACCTCGCCGCGCCGTAGTGGCCGGACCTCGACTTCGACGACCCGGAAGTCCGACGCCCGGATCTCGCCGCGGGGATAGGAGACGGGCCGGACCTCACGGCCGAGCCTCGCCACGCGCCTCACCCCCGCCCGTGGGACGCGGCGCGCGCCGCCGTCTCGGCCGCGACGAGTCCGAACACGAGGGCCGACGCGATGCCGCCGGCGTAGGCCCGGTGCCACAGGCCGCCGGTGTCCGAGCCGGCCGCGAGGAGCCCTGCCACGGGGCGTCCGTCCTCGCCCAGGACGCGGGCCCGGTCGTCGATGCGGACCCCGTGGAACGGGAAGGTGATGGCCGGCACCGCCTCGACCACGTAATAGGGAGGCCGGTCGAGCGGCGTCCGGTCCAGCCGTCGGCCCGGCGTCGGCTCCTCGCCCGCCACCGTCAGGGCGTTGAACTCCTCCACCGCCGCGCGGACGGCCGGCCCGTCGTAACCCCACTCCTCGGGAAGGCAGTCGAGTTCGTCGAGGCTCTCGGCGAAGCCGACCAGCCCGCCCCGTCCGGCGGCCAGCGCGAACTTGTCGACGGCGACCGCCCCCTGCACGTACGACCCCACCACCCAGTCGCGGAAGACCCGGGAGTCGGCGATGAGAAGCCCTCGGCTCTCGGGCTGCTCCAGCAGTGCCATGGTCGTGAGGTGATCGCCCAGCGTCTCGTCGGTGAATCGCCTGCTGTGCAGGTTGAGCAGCAGCGCGTGCTCGCTGTAGTACAGCGACAGGGCGACGAAGTCCGACGGGTCCGCGAACGGGATGCCGCTCGGGATGAGATGCCCGTAGAAGCCGGCTCCGTTGGACCCGGTCGACGCGCCGGCGGACGCCGCCAGGCGGTATCCGGCGCCGCGGCTGTGGGGGTTGGAGCGAAGTTCCATGCGGTCGGCGTGGGGATGGACGAACTTGTTGCGGAGTTCCGTGTCCCCCTGGAAACCCCCTGTGGCCAGAAGCGTCGAAGCGGCACGCACGACGCGTCGGGTGCCGTCGCCCGTGACGAGCTCCGCTCCGGTCACGGCCCCGTCCTCCAGCAGGAGCCGCTCGGTGTCGGTGGCCGTCAGCACCTCGCCTCCCGACGCGGTGACGAGACGACGGCAGGTGTCGAGGTAGTGGTTCGTGTCGAACTGGTGGCCCTGACCGAAACCCAGGATGGGCTGAGCGCCCTTGACGTCGACCCCCGTGTCCCTGATCCATGTGATGCCGTCCGCGAAGCGGTCCACGAGGGCGTTCTTGAGCGAGGTCTCGCCGCGGGGGTTGTGCCGCTCCATGACCTCGTGGCTCGGGGCGGTCCAGGCGTAACCGGCGTAGCGCGCGGATCCTCCGACCTCGTCGCCGATCTCGGTGACGACGACGGACAGCCCGTCGCGTACGGCTCTCGCGCCCGCGGTCAGCCCGGCCATCCCGGCCCCGATGACGAGCAGGTCGACCATCTGTTGATCCGACATCCGCGCTCAGTCCCTTCTCCTCACCTGAGGTGACTTCACATCGTGTCCGTGTCCCGACGTCGCACACCTGAAGTGGCGGTACCAGGGTGCACGACCGTAGGGGGGAGCACTACCCTTGAGGCGCTATATGAAGTGAATTCACTTTCAAGATGGCGTCGTGGGGCCGGTGTGCGGCAACCGGTCTGCGCCCGGTATCGGGACAGCTGGGCGAGAAGGCCCAGCTTCGGTGCCAGGGCTCCGGGCTGGCCGAGGGCGTGGAAGTCGGGCTCGACCGTTGCCAGGGCGAGGGTGCCCTTGCGTACGGTCTCGTAGTCGGAGTCCAGGATCTGGCAGTCGTTGGCCTCGAAGTCGAAGCCGTACGACCAGTCGTAGGGTGACGTCACCGCCCCAGCAGGCGCGCGACGATCTCCGTGGCGGGCTCGCCCTCATCGGCGTCCGAGGCCGCCCACCGCACGTCGAGCGCCCGGCTCCTGGCTTCGGCGCCTGCCTCGGGTTCCCGCCGTGAGTCGATGAACGACGACCGGTCCGGCCCGAGGCGCATCAGCGCCGTGTCGCCGTTCCAGTCGACGTCGACGCTCACGAGGCCGCTGTCGTCGTCGGCCATGAAGGCGGTGACACCGCGCAGGACCGTGAACGCCCAGACCAGCGTGGGCAGGCGAAAGTCCACCCTGGACGAGAAGTTGACCGCGAGCGAGCCGGTGGCGTCGTCGAAGCAGAACGTCAAGCCGCCCTCGCCGTCGGCGAGTTCGCAGAGCAGGCTCGCGTAGTCGCCGTCGATCCAGCTGTCGCACTCCGCGATCGCGGCGGGGAGTTCGGCGCGGTACCGATGCCGCTCCCCGCCGTCACTCCACGGATCACAGATCCCCGCCCACTCCTGCTCGGCCCACGCGGCCGACGGAGTGACCGGCGCCGCGAGGAAGGCCCGCAGGCGGGGACGCGCGATGGTGATCGACGCCGACACCACGACCGACTCGGACATCCCGTTCCCCCGCCCTCGAACGCCCACCCTGCGGATGAGTTCGGGGCAGCCTAGAACCTCCGACGGAGGTGAGGCGGCTCAGGGGTGGCCGGTGAGATAGCCGCCCATGGCGGTGAAGTACTCGGTCGCGGCCAGCTCACGGCCGTCCTCCGTCCGTACGCGCGTGATGGCCAGGCCCTGGTTGCGGCCGGTGCGGGCGTCGGCTCCGGCGACGATCACCACGCCGTCGCCCTCGCGGTAGAAGACGCGGCCGGGCGTACCGCCGTAGCGGCCCTCGGAGACCACGGCGGCGAGGACCTCGAGTCGCTTGCCCTTGTGGAAGGTGAAGGCGCTGGGGTACGGCTCGGACTGGGCGCGGATCAGGCGCTGGAGGTCCTCCGCCGGCCAGTTCCAGTCGATGCGGATGTCCTCGAGGGACCGCTTGTGGAAGAAACTCGCCTGCGACCGGTCCTGCCGGGTGAACTCCGTCTGCCCGGAGGCGATGAGGTCGAGCGCGCCGATGGTGACCGGGGCGATGAGATCGACGGTCTTGTGGAAGAGGTCGGTGGCGGTGTCCGTCGGCCCGACCGGCACCGCCTCCTGCCGGACGATGTCGCCGGCGTCGAGCTCGTCGTTCATCATGTGCGCGGTGACGCCCACTTCGGACTCGCCGTTGATCAGCGCCCAGATCAGCGGGGAGAAGCCCGCGTACTTCGGCAGCAGCGAGTCGTGCACGTTCAGGGTGCCGCGGCGCGGCAGGCCGAAGATGCGCGGGGGGATCCACGTCCGCCAGTTGTTGGCCACGATGATGTCCGGATCCGCCTCCTTGAGGCGGTCGAACAGCTCGTCGTCGTCGGGGCGGTTGCGGATCAGCACCGGGACGCCGTGCTCCTCGGCGAGGTCGGCGACGGAGTCGCTCCAGATCTTCTCGTACGCGTGCTCGCTCTTGGGGTGCGTGACGACCAGGACCACGTCGTGTTCGGAGTCCAGCAGGGCTTGCAGGGTGCGATGGCCCCAGGTCTGGTAACCGAACATGACGACCCGCATGGAGTTCCTCCTCGAAGCAGGGATGGACCGGGAAAAGTAAAGCAAGGCTTACCTTAGTTGGCAACGGGCATATCTGGACTGGCAGTTGAGTGGGCGTCGGCGCCCTGTTGTGCAGCGCGACCCTATCGACAGCTCCACAGGATTAGCTTAGGCTCACCTAAGTTCCCGGTTTGCCGCTCCGTCAGCGTGCCCTTTTTCGCACACCTTCACGCCTGACAGGCGACGGCCCCGCACGATGGGAGAGACATGTCACAGGTTCTTCCTGGTGACGCGACACCGGTCCACGACCTCATGGGCATCGGCTTCGGACCGTCCAATGTGGCCATGGCGATCGCACTCAGCGAGCACAACGCACGCGCCGGCAGGCAGGAGGCGATCACCGCTCACTTCTTCGAACAGCAGCCGTGCTTCGGCTGGCACCGTGGCATGCTCATCGACGACGCGACGATGCAAGTGTCCTTCCTCAAGGACCTGGTGACGCTCCGCAACCCCACCAGCGAGTTCAGCTTCCTCTGCTACCTCCAGAGCAGGGGACGGCTGATCGACTTCATCAACCACAAGAGCCTCTTCCCGCTGCGGGTGGAGTTCCACGACTACTTCGAGTGGGCCGCCGCCAAGGTCGAGGACATGGTCTCCTACGGCCACGAGGTCGTCGGCGTGGCGCCCGTCATGCGGGACGGAGCCGTGGAGTACCTGGAAGTGACGGTCCGTTCGGGGGAGGGGCTGGTGGTGCACCGGGCCCGCAACCTCGTCATCGGCACCGGTCTGCGCCCCCTCATGCCGGAGGGTGTGGAGCGCAGCGACCGCATCTGGCACAACTCCGAACTGCTTGCGAAAGTCGACGAGTTGGCGGGCACCGCGCCCTCCCGGTTCGTCGTCGTGGGCGCCGGGCAGAGCGCCGCCGAGAACGTCGCCTACCTGCACCGCCGCTTCCCGGAGGCCGAGATCTGCGCGGTGTTCTCCCGCTACGGCTACAGCCCCGCCGACGACAGCGGCTTCGCCAACCGGATCTTCGACCCCGGGGCGGTCGACGAGTACTTCGAAGCGCCCGAGAACGTCAAACGCCGGCTGATGGACTACCACGGCAACACCAACTACTCCGTGGTGGACATCGACCTGATCGACGACCTGTACCGGCAGATGTACCAGGAGAAGGTCCTCGGCACCGAGCGGCTCCGCTTCCTCAACGTGTCCCGGCTCACCGGCGTCCAGGAGACGCCGGCCGGCGTCCGTGCCACCGTGACGTCCCTCGTCACCGGTGAGGAGACGCCCCTCGACGCGGACGTCGTGGTCTTCGCCACCGGCTACAGCCCCGCCGACCCCCTCGGCCTCCTCGGCGAGGTCGCGGACCGCTGCCTGCGCGACGCCGAGGGCCGCGTCCGCGTCGAGCGCGACTACCGCATCGCGACGGACTCCGACCTGCGCTGCGGCATCTATCTGCAGGGCGGCACGGAACACACCCACGGCATCACGTCGTCCCTGCTGTCCAACACCGCCATCAGGGTCGGCGAGATCCTGGACTCGCTGCTCGACCGGGGCCTCAAGTCCGCCTCCGACGAGGTCCGGACCGTCACCGACGGTACCGGCAGCACCGCCCGCTAGCGCGCCCACCGGATAACGTACGTCGACATGGTCACGACTGCAGTGGAGCGCCCCACGTCCAGAGGCCCAACAGAGGCCCGTCGGCGGCGTGTTGTGGGTCTGATGACGCTCGTGGTGATCCTCGTGATCGCGGGAGCGGTGTCGTTGGCCGTCGGTGCGCGCGCGTTGAGTCCCGCCGAGGTGTGGCACGGACTGTTCGCGGCGCCGGAGTCCGACCAACGGCTCACCGAGATCAGGCTCATCGTGCAGACCGTGCGGGTGCCCAGGACGGTGCTCGCGATCGTGGCGGGCATCGCCCTGGGGGTCGGCGGGGCGCTGATCCAGGGGTACACCCGCAACCCGATCGCCGACACGGGCCTGCTGGGGGTGAACTCCGGCGCCTCGTTCGCGGTGGTGACGGCGATCGCCGTGTTCGGGTTCTCCAACCCGTTCCAGTACGTCTGGTTCGCCTTCCTGGGCGCGGCGGTCGCCGGTGTCGTGGTGTTCGGGCTGTCCAGCATCGGCCGGGGCGCCGGCAACCCGTTGACGCTCGCCCTGGCCGGTCAGGGGGTCACGGTGTTCCTCGCGGCGATGACCACGGCGGTCTCGCTGTCGGAGAAGGCGGCGCTGAACGCGCTGCGGTTCTGGAACGCGGGCTCCGTGGCCGGAGTCGGCTTCGACGTCATCTGGCCGGTGACCGCGTTCATCGCGCTCGGCCTGTTGCTGGCGCTGACCACGCTGCCGGCCGTCAACCTGCTCAACCTGGGCGACGACGTGGCACGGGGACTGGGTGTGAACATCGCGCGGAGCCGGACCGTCGGCATCGTCGCCATCACCCTGATGGCGGGCGCGGCGACGGCCGCCTGCGGCCCCATCGCGTTCCTCGGGCTCATGGTCGCCCACGTCGCCCGCTATCTGACCGGACCGGACTACCGCTGGCTGGTGCCGTACGCGGGTCTGCTCGGCGCCGTCGTCCTGCTGGTCTGCGACATCGTGGGCCGCCTGGTGGTGCGGCCGGGCGAGCTGGACGCCGGTGTCGTCGTCGCTCTCCTCGGTGCCCCGTTCTTCGCGGCCCTGGTCTGGCTCGGAAAGTTCAAGAACGCATGAACGGGACGGATGTGAAGCCCTCGGTGGCGCCGGGCGTACGGCTCGGCCTCGTGTCGTTCGTGTGGCGGCCCTGGATCCTGTGCGTCACGCTGCTGCTGGCCACGGCGACCTTTCTGCTGTTCTGTCTGTCCATCGGTGTCGGCGACTTCCCCATCGCCCTGCCCCAGGTGATCTCCACGATCCTCGGCCGGGGCGAGCAGATCGACGAGTTCGTCATCATGGACCTGCGGATGCCGCGTGCCCTGGCCGGGCTCGTCGTGGGGATCGCGCTGGGGGTGTCCGGGGCGATCACGCAGTCCATCGCGCGCAATCCGCTGGCCAGCCCGGACGTCCTGGGGATCACCGGGGGCGCCAGCGCGGTCGCGGTGTTCCTGGTGACGGTGTCGGGCGGGACCGCGACCGCGGTCGTCGACTCCGTGGGCCTGTCCGCGGCGGCGCTCGCGGGCGGTCTCGGCACGGGTCTGCTGGTGTACTTCCTGGCCTGGCGGCGCGGCATCGACGGCTTCCGGCTCATCCTCATCGGCATCTCGGTGAGCGCCGTGATGGAGGCGATCACGACCTGGCTGCTGGCCACGGCCGACATCAGGGACGTGGCCCGGGCCCAGGCCTGGCTGGTCGGCTCGCTCGACAACCGGTCCTGGGGCGAGGTGTGGGTGGCGCTGTGGTGCACGCTCGCCCTCCTGGTCGTCGTGGCGGGTGTCGCCTTCCAGTTCAAGCCGCTGCACTTCGGCGACGAGATCGCCGCGGGCCTGGGCGTCCGGTACTCGACGGTGCGGGCGGTCCTGCTGCTGTGCGCGGTGCTGCTGGCCGGCGTGGCGGTGAGCGCGTCGGGCCCGGTCCCGTTCGTCGCCCTGGTGGCGCCGCAGGTGGCGATGCGTCTGACCAGGTACCCGACGCCGCCGATGGTGGCCTCCGGCCTGGCGGGAGCGCTGCTGCTGATCGGCGCCGACCTGGTCGCCCGTACGGCGCTGCCGGTCGGTCTGCCGGTCGGCGTGGTCACCGCCGCGATCGGCGGCCCCTTCCTCGTGTATCTGCTCGTGCGGGCGAACCGCAGACAGTTGGTATGAAGTTGGGTAAGCCTGAATGAGGGGGGCCTTGTGGTCGCTCAGTCCATCACCGGGATCGAGTCGGAGGTCGAGGACACCTCACGGCTGGCGGCCCGGGGCGTCACGGTCGGGTACGGGGCCCGGACCGTCATCGACGATCTCGACGTGGCGATCCCGCCCGGGGTGGTCACCACGATCATCGGCCCCAACGGCTGTGGGAAGTCGACCCTGTTGCGCACGCTGTCCCGGCTGCTCAGGCCGACCCGGGGGACGGTCGTGCTGGACGGCGACGACATCGGCAGGCTCCGGACCAGGGACGTGGCGAAGAAGCTCGGTCTGCTGCCGCAGTCCCCGGTCGCACCGGAGGGGCTGACGGTGTCCGACCTGGTCGCCAGGGGCCGCCATCCGCACCAGAGCTGGCTGCGGCAGTGGTCGTCCGACGACGCCTCCGTGGTGGAGCGCGCGCTGGCCATGACCGGGGTGTCCGACCTGGCCGACCGGCCGGTGGACTCGCTGTCCGGAGGGCAACGCCAGCGCGTGTGGATCTCGATGACACTGGCTCAGGGCACCGACCTGCTGCTCCTCGACGAGCCGACCACCTATCTGGACCTGGCGCACGCGATCGACGTGCTCGACCTCGTGGACGATCTGCACGAGTCGGGATGCACCGTGGTCATGGTGCTGCACGACCTCAATCTGGCCGCGCGCTACAGCGACAACCTCGTCGTGATGAAGGCGGGGTCGATCCTCGCGCAGGGGCACCCGCGTGACGTCCTCACCGCCGAGCTGCTGCACGAGGCGTTCGGACTGCGGGCCAAGGTGATCGACGACCCGGTGGGCGACCGCCCGCTCATCGTGCCGATCGGCCGTGCGCACGTCCAACTCGACTAGACAGCAATAAAGTTATGCAAGTAAGGGTAGGCTAACCTCACCTCCACGGGATAAGGTTTGCCTGCCCTTAGACGGGGGTGCACTGGACAGCACGAAAGCAAGGGGATTCCGGATGCTCATCCACAGAGCGACGCGTAGGAAGTCCTGGCGTCGGTTCGCGGCGGTACTGTCCGCCGCGGCCCTCGGCGTCGGTCTTCTCGCGGGATGCGGTTCCGACTCGTCCGACGCGGCGGACAAGGCGAGCGACTCCACCGCGACCGCCGACGCCGGCGCGTTCCCGGTCACCGTGGAGCACGCGTTCGGATCCACGACGATCAAGAAGGCTCCCCAGCGGGTCGTCTCCGTCGGCTACACGGACGACCAGACCATCCTGGCCTTCGGCATCAAGCCGGTCGGCATGGTCGACCAGTACCCGAACCCGGCCGGCCAGAGCCCCGACATCAACACCCAGTGGCCCTGGGTGAAGGACAAGTGGGGCGACACCAAGCCCGAGGTCATCATGAAGAACGGTGACTCCGGGCCCAACTACGAGAAGATCGCCGCCCTGCGGCCGGACCTGATCATCGCGGTCTACTCCGAGATCGACCAGGCCGCCTACGACAAGCTCTCCAAGATCGCTCCGACGGTGGGCCGCACCAAGGCCGAGAAGGAGCCGTTCAGCGCGCCCTGGCAGGACAACGCGCTGCACATCGCCAAGGCCCTCGGCAAGGCCGAGGAGGGCGAGAAGATGGTGACGGACATCCAGGGCCAGCTCGACGCCGCCAAGAAGGCGCACCCCGAACTCGCGGACCAGAAGGCCGTCGCACTGTCCTGGTACGAGAACTCGGTGGCCCCGTTCACCTCCACCGACGTGCGCGGACGGCTGGTGACGGGCATCGGCTACCAGTACCAGACCGAGATCGACAAGATCGCGGACGGCAGCTTCTACACCAAGCTCTCGCCCGAGCGCGTCGACCTGGTCGACGTCGACCACATCTTCGTCATCAACGACAAGGCGGACACCGAAGCGCTGAAGAAGTTCAAGCTCTTCGCCAACCTGGACGCCGTGAAGAAGGGCAACGTGTCGTACCTGCTCGACAGTGAGGGCCCGGCGGTCGGCGCGGCCATCTCCCAGGGCACGCTGCTGTCCATGCCGTACGCGATCGACGAGCTCGTCAAGTCGGTCGAGTAGGGAGTGAGCACCACCGACACGAGCGTCGCCCCGTCCACCCTGCGCACGGCCACCGGACGCGAGGCCGCCCGATGGGTCGCGGAGCACTGCCGCGAGGTGCCCTGGCTGACGGCCGCCACCGCGCTCACCACGGTGGCCGGGGCGGCGCTCCAGGTGCTCCCGGTGCTCCTGCTCGGCCGGGTGGTCGACGCGGTGGCCGGAGGCGAATCGCAGTCGGTCCTGGTCACGATCGGGGCCCTGATGGCGGCCGCCGCGCTTCTCGGCGCGGCGGCCACCGCGGTGTCGACCTATCTGATCGGGCGGCTGGGCGCGGATCTGCTCGCGCGGCTGCGCGAAGGCGCCGTCCGGGCGGTCCTCGGGATGCCGAGCGCACGGATCGAGCAGGTCGGCCGGGGAGACGTCCTGTCCCGGGTCGGCGACGACGTGGCCGTCATCTCCAAGGGCATCCGTACGGCGATCCCCACGGTGTTCTCGGCGGGCGTGCTGGTCGTCATCGCCACGGCCGGCATGTTCGGCCTCGACTGGCGGCTCGGCCTGGCGGGCGCCGGCGCGCTGCCCGCGTACGGGCTGGCCCTGCGCTGGTACCTGCCCAGGTCCGCCCCGCTCTACCAGCAGCAGCGGGTGGCCCAGGCCGATCGCGCACAGGCGTTGATCAGCGGTCTGAACGGCATCGACACGGTCCGGGCGTACCGCCTCGAGGGCGCCTTCCGCGAGAAGGTCACCCAGGAGTCGTGGCGGGTGCGCGACCTCGGCATCGAGGTCTTCCGGTTCTTCGGCCGGTTCGTCGGCAGGGAGAACCGCGCCGAGTTCATCGGGCTGGTCCTGATCCTCGGGGTGGGATACGCCCTGCTGGAGGCCGATGCCGCCAGCCTGGGCGAGGTGGCGGCGGCCCCGCTGCTGTTCCACCGGCTGTTCACCCCGCTGGGCGCCATCATGTTCACCTTCGACGAGGCGCAGAAGTCGGGGGCGAGCCTGACCCGGCTGGTCGGGGTGCTGGGGGAGTCCGCGCAGGACCGGCTGGTGGGTGACACGGCCGTCGAGTCGCCGGACGCCGGACCGTACGCGGTGACGGTGGAGGGGCTGACGTTCCGTTACCCCGGCGCCGAGGAACCGGTGTTGAGAGATGTCAGCCTGACGATCCCGGCGGGCGGTTCGCTCGCGCTGGTGGGGGCGACGGGCGCGGGCAAGACGACCCTGGCCGCGCTGATCGCGGGCATCGGGACCCCGCAGGCGGGGTCGGTGCGCGTCGGGTCGACCGACCTCGCCGGTCTGGACGAGGCGGGGGCGCGGGCCCTGGTGAGCATCCTGACGCAGGAGACCCATGTGTTCTCCGGTCCGCTCGCCGACGACCTGCGGCTGGCCGCGCCGGAGGCGACGGACGCCGAGCTGGGGGACGCGTTGCGCACGGTGGGTGCCGGCGACTGGGTCGACGCGCTGCCCGAGGGGCTCGACACCCCTGTCGGTGAGGGCGGTGAGCGCCTGGACGTCACCAAGGTCGCCCAGATCGCCCTGGCCCGGCTGGTGTTGGGCCGGGCGCCGGTGGTGGTGCTCGACGAGTCGACCGCCGAGGCGGGGAGCGAGGGCGCCGCCGAGCTGGAGCGGGCCGTGCTGGCCGCCTGCGCGGGCCGGACCACGCTGTTCGTGGCGCACCGGCTGACGCAGGCGATGGCGGCGGACCGCATCGCCGTGCTGGACGCGGGGCGCGTGGTGGAGCAGGGAACGCACGAGGAGTTGGTGGCCCTGGGCGGCCGGTACGCACGACTGTGGCGGGCCTGGCGAGAGGGCAGTTAGGCAACCCTGGTTAGGTGATCCTTACTTAGGTTAGGCTAACTTTCATACCGTGGAAGGGACGCTGAGTCTTCGATGATCGAACCGCGCGCTCGTCTCGTACTGCTTTCTCCCACCCGGCTGGCCGATCTGCGCCGGCGCACCGGGGACTTCTCCGACCGGATCCTCACCGAAGCGTGTGCCATCGCCCTGTCGTACTGGGCGACGGGCCGCAGCCCCGAGGGCATCGACCTCACCCCGGGCACGCACTTCGCCGATGTCCTCGGTTGGGTCGACAACGGCGGTACCGCGCCCGGCGGTTGGGAGGTCGGAGCCGACGACCGCGGCGTCCGCGTCCCGGACGGCGTCGAGCAGGCCGACGCGCAGCTCGCACTGGACGACCTGGCCGACTTCCCGGACCGGCCCCTCGGCACCGTCGGCCCGTCCGGCGTGGCGGCGAGGCTCGAGGCCCTGGCCGAGTGGAACGACACCCGGGCCGACCGGGTCCGCCCGACCATCGTGGAGATGTTCCGCGAGCAGGCGCGGACCAGGCCGGACGCCATCGCCGTCGTCGACGAGCACCGGTCGCTGACCTATCGTCAGACAGCCGCGCTGTCCAGCCAGTTGGCCCACCACTTGATCGAGCGCGGGCTCACCGCCGAACAGGTCGTCGGCATCTCCCTGGCCCGCTCCGCCGACATGGTGATCGGGCTGCTCGCCGTCCTCCAGGCGGGCTGCGCGTTCGTACCGCTCGATCCGCAGTGGCCCGCCGCGCGCCGGGCCGTCGTCATCCAGGACGCCCGGGTCGTGCTCCAGCTCAACGACTCGGGCGAGCACGACCCCGAGGAACCGGCAGCCGTGGCCGTCGACCTCGGCGACTGGCGGTTCGGCTCCTACCCCGCCGAAGGGACCGACGTCACCGTCCTCGGCGACGCCCTGGCGTACGTGATCTTCACCTCCGGTTCGACCGGGCGCCCCAAGGGCGCGATGATCCGTCACGAGGCGATCAGCGAGCGCCTGCTGTGGCAGGTCCACGAGATCCTGGGCTTCGGCTACGACGACGCGTCCCTGTTCAAGGCGCCGTTGTCGTTCGACATCTCCATCAACGAGATCTTCCTGCCCCTGGTGAGCGGCGCCCGACTGGTGGTGCTGCGCCCCGGCGGCGAACGCGACCCGCACCATCTCCTCGGCGTGATCGCCGAGCAGCGCGTCACCTTCACCTACCTGGTGTCGTCCATGCTGGACGTCCTGCTGGAGATGGCGGGCGACTCCGGCCGCCTGGACAGCCTGCGGCACGTGTGGTGCGGCGGCGAGGTGCTCACCCCGGAGCTGTACGAACGGTTCCGCACCCAGCTCGACATCCCCCTGTACCACGGCTACGGCCCCGCCGAGACGACGATCGGCGTCTCGCACGTCATCTACCGGGGCGCGGCGGAGCGCCTGTCGACCTCGATCGGCAAGGCCAACCCCAACACCCAGCTGTACGTCCTGGACGACGAACTGCGCCCCGTCCCGGTCGGCGTCGGCGGCGAACTGTACGTGGGCGGATTCCTCCTCGGGCGCGGCTACGTCAACGCCCCCGGCCTGACGGCGTCCCGTTTCGTCGCGAACCCCTTCGCCGCGGACGGCTCCCGGCTGTACCGGACCGGCGACCTCGCCCGGTTCGCCCCGGACGGATCGCTGGACTTCCTCGGCCGGGCCGACAACCAGATCAAGATCCGCGGTATGCGGCTGGAGATCGAGGACGTCGAGGTGGGCCTCGCGGAACACCCCGGCGTACGGCACACCTGTGTCGTCGCGAAGAAGAACGCCGTAGGCGGCACCTACCTGGTCGGGTACGTGATCCCGTCCGCCGGGCACGAGGACCTGCGGCCGGACGAGGTCAGGGCGTGGGCCGTCGACCACATGGTGGAGTACATGGTGCCCACCCACATCGTCGTGATGACTCGGTTCCCGCTCACCGCGAACGGCAAGCTCGACCGCAACGCGCTCCCGGAGCCCACGGTCACCACGGGCACGCTCGTCCGGCCCACCACCGACACCGAGCGCGCGGTGTGCGCGGCGGTCGCGGCCGTCCTGCGGCTGGACGAGGTCGGTGTCGACCAGGACTTCTTCCGGCTCGGCGGAGACAGCATCCTGGCGATCTCGCTGCTGAGCGCACTGCGCGAGGCGGGCCTCTACGTCACGGCACGGCAGATCTTCACCAGCACCACCGTCGGGGCGCTCGCGGCGGTGGCCGGCCATGAGGACGTCGCCATCGTGGACCACCGGGACGTCGCGACCGGTTCCGTCGTGGGATCGCCGATCGTGCAGTGGCTCGGCGAGACCACGGACGCGATCGACGGGTTCGTGCAGTCGGTGGTGCTCAACACCCCGGCGGACCTGACCGCCGACACCCTCGACGAGATCCTCACCGCCCTGGTCCGGCGGCACGACATGCTGCGCGCCAGACTGGTGCGCGGCGACCGCTGGAGCTTCGACATCCCGGAGGCGGACCGGGCCACCGCGGCGTGGCAGGAGAGCGACCGGCCGCTCGACGCGTGCGTCGCCCTCGCCACCGACGGCCTGGACCCGGCGGACGGCGTGATGCTGCGCGCCGTGTGGCGCCGCGCGGCACGGCAACTGGTCCTGGTCGCCCACCATGTGGTGATCGACGGCGTGTCCTGGCGGGTCCTGATGGACGACCTGGCCACGGCTTGGCGGCGGTTCACCTCGGGCACACCGATCGAACTGCCCGCGGTGGGCACGTCGTTCCGGCGCTGGACGCAGCTGCTGGAGCGTGCGGCGTTCGACGCGGACAGCTCCTACTACTGGCGTCCCCTGCCGGCGGACGACCGACCCGTGGGCCGGCGCGCGCTGTCCGCCGCCGACACCGTCGCCCACGAGCGACTGCGGACCGTCACGGTCGGCCCAGAGACCACGGCCGCACTGCTGGGCGAGATCCCCGCGAAGTTCCACGCGGGTGTCAACGACGTCCTGCTCACCGCCCTCGCCGTCGCCCTCGCCCGCCGGCGCCGCGACCTCGGGCAGGACCAGACGTTCGCCTACATCGAACTCGAGGGCCACGGCCGCGAGGGCGGGTTCGTGGCGGACTCCGCCGGCTTCGAGCCGGAACTGTCGCGGACCGTGGGCTGGTTCACCACCCTGTTCCCCGTGGTCGTGGACCCCGGCGCGGCGGCCGACCTCACGGCGCCCGCGTACCTGGCCGCCGCGCTCAAGGCCGTCAAGGACGACCTCACCCGGGTACCGGACAACGGCGTCTCCTACGGCGCCCTGCGGTACCTGACCGGCACCGAGTTCGACGCGCCCGCCCCGCAGGTGCTGTTCAACTACCTGGGCCGCTTCGACGCGGGCGCCTCGGGGGACTGGGAACTCGCCTGCACCACAGGCCAGTTGGGCGAGAAGCGGGACCCGAGGATGCGTCTGCCGCGCCCCCTCGAGTTCAACGCCATCGCCGAACCCGCCGCCACCGGCGCGTACGAACTGGTCACCACCATCTCCTGGCCCGACGGGATGTTCGGCGACGACGACATCGCGACGCTCGCCGCGTACTTCCAGGACGCCCTGACCGGGCTGGCCGCGCTCGGCCAGGGCGGCCACTCGCCCAGCGACTTCCGCCTCGTGCCGCTCACCCAGGCCGACGTCGACGCACTGGACGGCCCGGCCCTCAGGGACATCCTGCCGCTGACCCCGCTGCAGGAGGGCCTCTACTTCCACTCGGTCTTCGACGACGACTCGGCGGGCGCCTACGTCGAGCAGCAACTGCTCACGCTCGACGGCGAGGTGGACGCCGACCGGCTGGCCGCGGCGGCCACCCGGCTGCTCACGCTGTACCCGAACCTGGCCGCGCGGTTCACGGCCCTCGCCGACGGCCGGGTGGTCTCCGTGCTGGAGAACGGGGTGCTGGCGCCCTTCACCACACTGGACCGCCCCGGTATCACCGACGACGAGATACGCGCGCTCGCCGAACGGGACCGCCGCGCCGGGTTCGACCTCGCCACCGGCCCGCTGATGCGGTACACGCTGATCCGCGCGGGCTCCGGACGGACCGTGCTGGTGCAGACCGTCCACCACATCGTCGCCGACGGCTGGTCGGTGCCGCCGATGCTGCGCGCGCTGCTGGCCGAGTACCACGCACCGGGCACCGTGTACCCGGTCGGCGGCTTCCCCGACTACGTGCACTGGCTCGCCGGACGCGACGACGACGAGAGCGACCGGGTGTGGCGCGAA
Source organism: Streptomyces sp. NPDC096132 (assembly GCF_044763345.1). Classification (NCBI taxonomy): domain Bacteria; kingdom Bacillati; phylum Actinomycetota; class Actinomycetes; order Kitasatosporales; family Streptomycetaceae; genus Streptomyces; species Streptomyces sp. NPDC096132. The sequence continues at coordinate 109,295 of NZ_JBIWGA010000020.1, read as the reverse complement.
CAGCTCGCCGAACTGCCCGGCCCCTCGCTGGTCGCCGAGGGACACACCCCGTCCGACCGGTTCGCCGACACCGCCCTGGAGCCGGAGAACGACATCGACGCGGCCGCCCGGTCGGCCGGCGTACCGCTGAGCGTCGCCGTGCACAGCGCCTGGGCCGTGACGCTGGGCTCCCTCCTGCGGGGCAGGGACGTGCTGTTCGGTTCCACGGTGTCCGGGCGCGACGCCGAGGTGCCCGGCATCGAGGACATGGTGGGTCTGTTCATCAACACGATCCCCGTGCGCGCCCGGTGGACCGCCGCCACCACGGCGCACGACCTGCTCGCCTCGGTACGCGAGCACCAGAGCGCGGTGCTGCCGCACCAGCACGTCTCGCTCGCGCGGATCGGCCGCCAGGCCGGTGCCGGCTCCCTGTTCGACACGCTCGTGGTCTTCGACGTGGCGACCGACGTCGACGCCCTCCGGCGGCCCGACGACACGCTCGTCATCACCGACCTCGTGAACGAGGGCGCCCCGCACTACCCGCTGACGCTGGTGGTGGAACGCGCGCTCGACGGCCGTCCGCGCTTCAACCTGATCTACGACGGCGTCCTGCTGGGGGAGACGAGCGCCCGGGAGATCCTGCGCACGTTCACCCGGACCCTCACCGCCCTGCTCGGCCGGCCGGACGCCCTGGTCGACGACCTGACAGCCGAGAGCGACCGGCTCGCCCCCGTCACCCCGACGACCCTGGGCGCACTGTTCGACGCCGCCGCGCACCGCGACCCGGCCGCCACCGCCGTCACCCAGTGCGGTCTCGACGGCGCCACGCACTCACTGACGTACGGCGAACTGGCCGCCGCGAAGGACGAGTTGGCCTCGGCCCTGCGCGTGGCCGGGGTCGGACCGGGCCGACGGGTCGCCGTCGCCCTCCCGCGCTCCGTCGAGCAGGTCGTCGCCCTGGTCGCGATCGTCAGCGCGGGCGGCGCGTACGTGCCGCTGGACCTGGCGTACCCGGACGAACGCCTGGAGTACATCCTCACCGACGCCGCTCCCCAGGTCGTCCTCGTGGACCGCGAGCAGCGGGACCGTTTCACGGAGCTTTTGGCCCGGACGGGTGTGCCGGCCCGGGTCCTCGTGCAGGGAGACGAACCGCCGGTCGGGGACACCACTCGGCCCGAGGTGAGGTGGCACGACCCCGCCTACGTGATCTACACCTCCGGATCGACCGGCCGGCCCAAGGGCGTCGTCGTCCCGCACTCCAGCGTGGTGACACTGCTCTCCCGCACCCGGCCCGCCATGGACTTCGGCCCGCACGACGTGTGGGTCCAGTTCCACTCCTTCTCCTTCGACTTCGCGGTCTGGGAGCTGTGGGGCGCGCTGGCGCACGGCGGTGAACTGCTCGTGCCGGAGTACGGGCTCACCCGCTCCCCGGTCGACTTCCACCGGCTGGTCCGCGAGCGCGGAGTGACCGTGCTCAACCAGACCCCCTCCGCGTTCTACCAGTTCATCGAGGCCGACCGGCAGGCCGGCGAGCCGCTCACCGCACTGCGCCGGGTCGTCTTCGGAGGCGAGGCGCTGGATCTCGGACGGCTGCGCGGCTGGGTCGAACGGCACGGCACCGCCTCGCCCGAACTGGTCAACATGTACGGCATCACCGAGACCACCGTCCACGTCACCCACCGGGTGCTGACCGACGAGGACTTCGGCCCCGGCGACGACGTCAGCCCCATCGGCGGCCCGATCCCCGGCCTGGTCACCCACCTGCTCGACGACCGGCTCCGGCCCGTGCCGCCGGGGCGGGCGGGCGCCATCTACGTCGCGGGCGACCAGGTGTCGCTCGGCTACCTCGGCAGGCCGGCCCTGACCGCGGGCCGCTTCGTGGCGAACCCGTTCGCGGGCGACGGCTCCCGCATGTACCACACGGGCGACCTCGCCCGCCGCACACTCGACGGCGAACTGGAGTTCCTCGGCCGCGCCGACGACCAGGTCCAGCTCAAGGGTTTCCGGATCGAGCCCGCCGAGGTGGAGAGCGCGATCAGGGAACTCGACGGCGTGGTCGACGTGGCCGTCACCGTGGCGGACGGCGGGGACCATCTCGTCGCGCACGTCGTCGGCCGGGTGCCCGGCGACCTCACCGCTCTGCTGTCCGCGAAGCTGCCCGCGCACATGGTGCCGAGCCGCGTGCTGCCGGTCGACGCGCTGCCGCTGACGGTCAACGGCAAACTCGACCGCAAGGCCCTGGCCGCACGGGCCGCGCAGGCCCAGGACGACACCCCGGCGGCCGTCGATCCATCCGGCGACACCCCGGTGGCCGCGGGCGATACCGCGCTCGCCGCGCTGGTCGGCGTCTTCGCCGAGACGCTGCCCGGTGCCGCCGTGGACGCGGACACCGACTTCTTCCGGGCCGGGGGCGACAGCATCGTCGCCATCACCGTGATCAACCGGGCCCGGGCCCTCGGCCTGCCGATCGCGCCCCGGGACGTCTTCCTGCTGCGGACCCCGCGCGCGCTCGCCGCACACCTGGCGACCCGCGCACCGCAGGCCACCACGTACGCCCCGGCCCGCCACGAGGACGGCCCGCTCGCCCCGACGCCGATCATCCTGCGTCAGCGGGAACTGGGCGGCTCGCTCGCCCGGTTCGCCCAGGCCAGGATGATGACCGTCCCCGAGGGCACCGGGTTCGCCGACATCGAGCGCGCCGCGCACGCCGTCGTCGCCACGCATCCGCTGCTGCGGCTGCGGCTGCGCGTCGAGCACGGCGTATGGGCGCTGCGCACCGAACCCGACCGCGAGGTCACCGTCGTACGGCCCGGCACGACCGATGCGACGACGGCGGCGAACGAGGCCGCCGCGCGGCTCGATCCCGAAGCCGGGGACGTCGTCGCGTTCTCGTGGCTGGAACCGACCCGCACCCTGGTGGTCACCGTGCACCACCTCGCCGTCGACTCGGTGTCCTGGCTGGTCCTGCTGGACGACCTGGCGGCCGCGCTGCGCGGGGAGGCACTGGCGCCCGCCACCACGTCGTACGCCGAGTACGCCGAGGCACTGACCCTCCCCTCCGCCCACTCCCTCGACGACCTCGGACACTGGATCACCACCCTCCAGGCGCCCCCGCTGCTGCCCACGGTCGCCGGGCTGCGGGAGACCACGGTCGTCCTGCCCGCCGACGTGAGCGACCGCGTCACCCGGACCGCGCCCGCCGCGCTCGGCGTCGGCCTCACCGAGCTGCTGTGCGGCGCGCTGCGCACCGCGCTGACCCATGTCCAGCCCTCACCCACCGACCTCGTGGTCGACCTGGAGCGGCACGGCCGGGTCCCGGTCCTCGGACACCACGACTACACCCGCACGGTCGGCTGGTTCACGTCGATCGCACCCGTGCGGCTCACGGCGCACACCGACCCCGTCGCGGCGGCACGAGAGATCGCCGCACGCCAGCCGGACGAGCGCGCGCACGTCGGCTACGGCCGGCTCAGGTACCTCGACCCGCAGACGGCACCGCTCCTGACCGCCCGCCCGCAGGTGCTGTTCAACTACCTCGGCCGGGGCAGCGAGTCCCAGGCGCTGCACCTCACCGGCGGCGACCAGGGCAGCCAGTACGCCGTCGAGGTCAACGCCTGGCTCGACGACACCACCGGGAGCCTGCACGCGGCCTTCACCCTCGCCGAGGGCATCCCCGACGAGGTCACCGACCACTGGCTCACCGCCCTGGGACGCGTCGCGGACGCCTCCGCGTCGGCCGAGCGCACGGCACCGGTCACCCCGCTCCAGCGAGGCCTGTTCTTCCAGGCCCAGCTGGCGGGCTCGGCCGGACACTACGTCGCGCAGAGCTGGTTCACCTTCGACCGGCGCCTGGACACCGACGCGCTCGCCGAGGCGATGGCGCACGTGATCGCACGGCACCCGGTGGTGGGGGCCGGCTTCACCACCGACGACGACGGAAACCCGGTGCAGGTCCTCAGGGCGGGCCGGCGGGTCGACGTGCGTACGGTCGAGCTGTCGACGGATGCCGAGGTCGACGCGTTGCGCGCCCGGGACCGCGACACCGGCTTCGACCCGGGTGAGCCGCCGCTGATCCGGCTGACCGTGGTGCGTCTGCCCGACGACCGCGACGGCCTGCTGCTCAGCTACCACCTGCTGCTGTGGGACGGCTGGTCCCGCGAGATCGTGCTGCGGGACCTGTTCGAGGCCTACCGGGCCGTCGTCGCGGGCGAGCCGCTCGACCCGTCCCCGGCCACGCCGGGCTTCGAGGACCACGCCCGGGCGCTCGACGCCAGGGACCCCGCCGTGTCGGAACGCTTCTGGGCGGATCACCTGGCCGGCCTCACGGGCCCGACCCTGCTCGCCGGACCGGCGCCGGTCCTGTCGGACGAACTGCCGCGCGCACTGGTGCACACGCTCTCCGCCGAACAGTCCGACCTGCTGCGGGAAGCGGCCCGGGTGCACGGCGTCACCCTGAACTCGGTGCTGACCGCGGCCTTCGGCCTCCTGCTGGGCGCACACACGGGGCGCGGCGACGCCGTGTTCGGCGTCACCGTCTCCGGCCGGGACGGCGAAGGCCTGGACGGCATCGTCGGCGTGCTGCTCAACACCGTGCCGATGTGGACGCGGGCCCGGCCCGACGACACGGTCCGGGAGTACCTGTCGGCCGTACAGGCGGCCAGGGTCGAGGCGATGGAGCACGAGCACCTCGGACTCGGCGAGATCCAGCGGGCCAGCGGGCACGACACCCTGTTCGACAACCTGTTCGTGCTCCAGAACTTCCTGGACCTGGACGCGTTCGCCGAGATGAACGCCCGGCACGGCATCACCTCGGTGAAGGCGGACGACTCCACCCACTACCCGTTCACCTGGGTCGTCACGCCCGGCGACCGCCTCACCGTCAAGCTGGAGTACCGCGACGACGACGCCGACAACGCCCGGCGTCTCCTCGACGACTACCTCCACGTGCTCGAGGACCTGGCCCGCTCGACCGGACCGCTCGGCGCGTTGCGGGGGCTGGGGCCGGAGCCCTCGCGCGGCGAGCGCACGGACATCGGCACGGACACCGTCGTCGACCGGTTCGACCGGGCGGCGGACCGCGATCCGGAAAGGGTGGCACTCGTCGCCGACGGCGCGACCCTGACCTTCGCGGGGCTCCGGGACCGCAGCCGCGCGGTGGCCGGTGTGCTCGCCGCGCGCGGCATCGGGCCCGAGACGACCGTGGGGCTCGCGATCCCGCGCTCCCTCGACTCGATCGTGGCGCTGTTCGCCGTGCTGCGGGCGGGCGCCGCGTATGTGCCGCTGGAGCTGGACCACCCGGACGAGCGGATCGCCGCGATCGTCGCCGACGCCCGCCCGGACGTGGTCCTCACCGTGAGCTCCGTGTCGCCCCGGCTGCCCGGCCCGACCGGCGACCTCATCGAACTGGACCGCCCGCTGCCCGAGGCCGAGCCGTTCGTGACGTTCGCGCCGGACGACCCGCACCGTCTGCGCCATCCCGCGTACACGATCTACACCTCCGGATCGACCGGGAAGCCGAAGGGCGTGGTGACCGAGTACGCGGGCCTCACCAACATGCTGATCAACCATCAGCGCCGGATCTTCGAGCCGGTGCTGGCGGAGCACGGCCACCGGGTCTTCCGGATCGCGCACACCGTGTCGTTCGCGTTCGACATGTCGTGGGAGGAGCTGCTGTGGCTCGCCGACGGCCACGAGGTGCACATCTGCGACGAGGAACTGCGCCGCGACGCGCCCCGGCTGGTCGAGTACTGCCTCGAGCACGGCATCGACGTCATCAACGTGACCCCGACGTACGCGCAGCAGCTGGTGGCCGAGGGGCTGCTCGGCAACCCGGCGCGGCGACCGGCGCTGGTGCTGCTGGGCGGTGAGGCCGTCACCCCGACGTTGTGGCAGCGGCTCGCCGAGACCGAGGGGACGGTCGGCTACAACCTGTACGGACCCACCGAGTACACCATCAACACCCTCGGCGTCGGCACGTTCGCGTGCGAGGACCCGGTGGTCGGTGTGGCGATCGACAACACCGACGTCTATGTGCTGGACCCGTGGCTGCGGCCCCTGCCGGACGGGATTCCCGGTGAGCTGTACGTGTCGGGCATCGGCATCGCGCGCGGTTATCTCGGGCAGCCCGGTCAGACCGCGCACCGCTTCGTCGCGTGTCCGTTCGGTGAGCCCGGCGAGCGTATGTACCGCACCGGGGACCTGGTGGTCCGGCGGCCCGACGGGAACCTGACGTATCTCGGCCGCACCGACCAGCAGGTCAAGATCCGGGGTCACCGGGTCGAACTGGGCGAGGTCGAGGCCGTGTTCGCGGCGCACCCGGCGGTGCGGTTCGTCGCCGCGGTCGCCCAGCCCGACCCGCAGGTCGACGGCGCGTACCGGTTGGCCGCCTATCTGGTGCTGGACGGGGCGGAGTTGGTGTCCGTGACGGCCGAAGTGGGCGCCGGGCTGCCGGACTTCCTGCGTCCGACGCACTACGCCCAGGTCGACAGCATCCCGCTGACGGTGAACGGGAAGGCTGACACCAAGGCGCTGCCTGAGGCCAAGCCGCTGGGCGCGCTGACCACGGCGGGGGAGCGCGGGCCGGAGACCGGGACCGAGACCGTGGTGTGCGAGTTCTTCGCCGAGGCACTGGACCTGGACGACGACGAGGTGAGCGCGGTGAGCGACTTCGTGTCCCTGGGAGGACACTCCATGCTGGCGGTACGTCTGATCGGGCTGCTCCGCCGGGAGTTCGGCCCCGTGATCACGATCCGTGACCTGTTCACCCTGCGAACCCCGGAAGCGATGGCCCGCCACATCGATGACCACTCCTGACACGAAGCGGCCCCGCCCGGGGTCCGACATCCTGAGGACCGCGCTGCGCCGCAATGTCGGCGCCATGGTCTCGGGCACCGTCCTCATGGGTCTGTACCAGGCGGGCGAGACCGCCTTCCCCATCGCCCTCGGCCTGATCGTCGAACACACGATGCGCAGTCGCAGCCTCGGCTCGCTCGGCCTGTCGATCGCCGCGCTGGCGGTGATCATCACGACCGTGTCGCTGTCGTGGCGGTTCGGGATGCGCGTCCTGCAGAAGGCCAACACGACCGAGGCGCACCGCTGGCGGGTGAGGGTCGCGGCCTGCGGACTGCAGCCGGTGGCCCGGGACGTCGACCTGAAGTCCGGCGAGGTGCTGACCATCGCCACCGAGGACGCGGACCAGACCGCTGACATCATCGAGGTGGTGCCGCTGCTGATCAGTTCACTGGTCGCGGTGGTGGTCGCGGCGGTCGCGCTGGGCCTGGCCGACATCCGGCTCGGCCTGCTGGTGATCGTGGGAACCGTCGCGATCATGTCGATCCTGAGCGTGCTGTCCAAGCGGATCGGTTCCAGTACCCAGGAACAGCAGGCCCGGGTGGCACGGGCGGGCGCGAAGGTCGCCGACCTGATCACCGGCCTGCGCCCGCTGCACGGGTTCGGCGGCAACCACGCGGCGTTCCGGTCCTATCGGAGGGTCAGCACGGAGGCGAAGGTCCAGGCGATCACCGTAGCCAGGGTGAACGGGGCGTACGCGGGAACCGCGCTGGCCCTCAACGCGGTCCTCGCCGGCGCGGTGACGCTGACGGCGGGCTGGCTGGCCTTCGACGACCGCATCACCATCGGGGAACTCGTCATGGCCGTCGGGCTGGCGCAGTTCATCATGGAACCGCTCAGACTGTTCTCGGAGATGCCCAAGTACGTGATGATCGCGCGCGCGTCGGCCGAGCGGATGGCGCTGGTGCTGTCCGCGCCGCCGGTGACGACCCCGGGGTCCGAGCGGCCGGCCGCGGGCGGCGACCTGGAGATCGACTGCGTGCGCCACGGGCTGCTGCGCAAGCTGAGGTTCCGGGTGTCCGCCGGTGAGTTCGTGGCGATCGCCGCCTACCAGCCGCGCGCGGCCGCCGACCTCGCGGCGGTCCTGGCGGCGAACGTCCCGCCCGACGCGTACGAGGGGGTGGTGCGGGTCGGCGGACAGGAACTCGCGGACCTGTCGATCGAGGCGGTCCGGGAGCACCTGCTGGTGAACCCGTACGACGGCGAGATCTTCGCCGGCACCCTCCGCACGAACATCGACCCCTCGGGCACCAGCCGGATGGTCCCGGAGGCCGTCGAGGCGTCCATGCTGACCGACGTCGTCGCCCTGCACCGCGAGGGACTCGACTACGGCGTGCGCGACCGCGGCGCGAACCTCTCCGGGGGGCAGCGCCAACGGCTGTCCCTGGCCCGGGCGTTGGCGGCCGACGCCGACATCCTCGTGCTGCACGATCCGACGACGGCCGTCGACGCGGTCACCGAACAGCTCATCGCGCGCAACGTGGCGAAGCTGCGCCGGGGCCGCACCACCCTCGTCATCACCAGCAGTCCGGCCCTGCTGGACGCCGCCGACCGGGTCCTCGTCCTGGACGACGGAGTCATCACGGCCGAGGACACCCATCGCAACCTCCTCGCCACCGACGAGGACTACTGCCTGGCGGTGGCCAGGTGACCCGCTGAGCGGACTCGGGCTCCCCGAGGCCGCCCTCCGGTCCGGCCCGGGTCCGGGCCTCAGGCCAGGGCCCAGGCGACATCCCTGAGCAGGGCGTGCCGCCAGCCCGCCCGGTCGTGGCCCGACGCCGACCGCGACACCCGTACGGTCGCACCGGCCTGTTCGGCCAGGGTCTCCACCAGGCCGCAGTGGGGGAGCATCTCCGTCTCGTGTTCCCCCACGTCGAACGCGACCCGCAGACCGGACAGATCGGGCCGCTCCCGCAGGCGCGCGGCGACGGCGCCGCCGACCGGTCCGCCCAGCGGGTCCGGCAGGTCCATGGCGTCGGGCGTCCACCAGAACGACCCCGACTGGCAGGCGACGCGGGACACCAGGTCCGGGAGTTCCAAGGCCGCGTACAGGGCGCTCAGCCCGCCGAGGCTCTGTCCCGCGACCACCAGCCGGTCCCGCTCGGCGGGTACGCCGGTCTCCGCCACCAGCGGCAGCAGTTCGTCCCGGACCGCCTGCCACAGCTCGGGCCGGCACGTGAACTCGCCCGCCCTGTCCTTGGCCGGCAGGAAGACGAGCGTGACCGGTGGCATCTCGCCACGGGCGACGGCCGAGTCGAACGCGGTCATGGCCGGGTGCAGATACAGCCAGTCGTCCCCGTCGAGCAGCAGGACCACCGGTCCACCACCGCCCGCCGGGTGGACGCGTACGGTGCGCCGCCCGCCGAGCCGTTCGCTGGCCCAGCGGAGCCGGGTGCGCGGGAGGGGCAGTACGACGTCGGTGCCGGAGCCGATGAGGGGCCAGTGCGGCTGGGCGGGCGCGTCCGGGGTCGCGGCGATGGACCGGTCACCGCCCGCACCGACCGGGTTGTACGGATCGGCGTACGCCGCGTCGCCCACGAGGAACTGATAGGTCACCCGCAGCCGCGCGGGCATGCGCACCTCGGCGTACCAGCAGTCCGTGGCGGCCCACCGGCGCAGGGGCACCGGCTCCGACCAGCTCTCGAAGCCGACGCTCGCCGCTTCGGACCCGCGCCGCAGGAACAGGGTCACCCAACCGTCGCCGTCCGGTATCGACACCGGTGTCCTCGCGGCCGCCCAGAACGCGTCGGTGCCGGGTGTGCCGGGCAGTCCGAACGCGACGAAGGTGTCTTCCCCCGCCAACCCCATGAACGTCTCCTTGTGGAGCGGAATGCGAGAAGGCTAAGCTCGCCTTTTATTAGGCGAGCCTAACCTAATTTTTCCAGGAGGCACCGCGCATGAGCACGAACCCCTTCGACGACGCCGACGGCCGTTTCCTCGTCCTTGTGAACGGCGAGGGGCAGCACTCGCTCTGGCCGTCCTTCGCCGAAGTGCCCGGGGGGTGGAGGACCGTCTTCGGTGAGAACACCCGGGACGCGTGCCTGGAGTTCATCGAGACCCACTGGACCGATCTGCGCCCCCGATCCCTCTCGGCCGCGACGGACGGCTGAGGAAGGACACCCTTGATCACGGCTACGCCGCGCCCTGCTCCGCCGCGCCCCACCGCTCCCGTACCGACGCCCTCCGTGCGGACCGGACGTCGGAGGGACGCCGTCGCACTCGCCGACCTGTCCCTGCCGTTCGTGCGCTCGGGGGCGCTGCGGGAGCGGCCCCTCGCCCTGTTCGCCGTCCACGCGGCCGACTTCCTCGTGACGGAGGCGCCCGACGGCACTCTCGAGGGCTGCGTGGGCCTGCGCGAGTACCCGGCCGGTTCGGAGGAGGGGCGCGGACCCGCGGGCGTTCTGTACAACTTCTGCGTGGCCGGGCACCGGCAGGGAGGCGGAGTGGGGGCCGGGCTCCTGCGGGCGGCGGTGGCCAGGGCGCGCGCCCGGTCGCTCGGTTCCCTGTTCACGGCGACGACCGGCGGGGGCGACCTGTTCCTCCGGCACGGGTTCGCGCCGTCCGCCGCCCGCCTGGCGCCTCCGTCCTGGGCGGACTCCCTGGATCCCCGGCGCGACGCGCGGATCCTCGCGAGGATCCTGTGACTCCGGGCTCGCGTGCGGACGCCGGTGACAGCCGGCGTCCCTGACGCGAGAGACCGGCCTGTCAGACGCTGTCGGGAACCACGGTGGTGCCGGGGCTGGTCTCGCCGAGGACGCCGCGCAGCACCGCGTGCGGCACCCGGCCGTCGAGCACGTGTGCCTTGCGGACACCGCCGCGCACGGCCCGCAGACAGCCCTCCATCTTCGGCAGCATCCCGCTCGCCAGCCCCGGCAACAGCCCGCTCAGCGCATCGGCCGTCAGGCGCTCGATCACCTCGGTGCTGTGCGGCCAGTCGGCGTACAGCCCCTCCACGTCCGTCAGCATCACCAGCCGCTCGGCGTCCAGGGCCACGGCCAGCGCCGACGCCGCGAGATCGGCGTTGACGTTGTAGACCTCCCCGTCCTCGCCGCGTGCCACGGGGGAGACCACCGGGATGTGACCCTGCTCCAGGAGCGCGCGCACCATGTCCGGGTTCACGTCCACGATGTCGCCGACGAGGCCGATGTCCACCGGCCGGCCGTCCACCCAGGCCGACCGTCGTACGGCGGTCATGGTGTGGGCGTCCTCGCCCGTCATGCCGACGGCGAACGGCCCGTGGCTGTTGATGTGGCCGACCAGTTCCCGCTGGACCCGGCCGGTCAGCACCATGCGCACGACCTCCATGGTCTCCCGCGTCGTCACCCGCAGGCCCGCCTCGAAGCGGCTCTCCAGGCCGAGACGGTCGAGCATCGCGCTGATCTGCGGCCCGCCGCCGTGTACGACGACCGGGCGCAGGCCCGCCTGCCACAGCTCCACGACGTCCTGGGCGAACGTCCGTTGGAGGTGCGTGTCCACCATGGCGTTGCCGCCGAACTTGACGACGACCGCGCTGCCTCGCAGGTGCTCCGGCCAGGGAAGTGGCCGAAGGGACGGGTCCGCGTCCGTGTGCTCCGTACCGACCGCTGTCATGTCTGTCCCACCCCGTTCACTGTGGCTCACGCGTTCTTCGGTTCTCTGCGCAGGAGCAGGGCACGCAGCAGACCGTCCGTCATGCAGACCACACCGCTGCGCGCGGCCCACCGAAGCGCCAGGGCGTGGTCCTCGGTGGAGAAATCGGCCACCGCGTCGGCGACGACGAACGGCTGGATGTCGTTCATGAAGGCGTCCGCCGCCGTGAGCAGGACGCCGAGGTGTGCGTACACCCCGCAGACGATCAGCTGGTCGCGGCCCTTCGATCGCAGCAGCCTGCCCAGATGGCTGCGCAGGAACGCGTTGTGGCGCACGTTCGCCAGCAGATGCTCGCCGGGGCGAGGGGTGAGGGGGGCGACGATCGCGGCGGCTTCCCGCTCCTCGCCGATGCCCGGACCCCACATGTCGGCGACGAGCCCGCGCCGGTCCGGCGGCTGTCCGGCCGGCTCGGCACTGAAGACGACCGGCATGTGCAGCGTCCCCGCGAATTCCCTGAGCGCCGCGATGTTGTCGACGAGTTCCACCACGGGGGAACGCCCCGCGGGGAACGCTCCGACGAAGTGGTTCTGCATGTCGTGGACCAGCAGCGCGGCGCGGTCCGGATCGATCCTCCAGGAGACGCGCGACCGGGGGAGGGAGGAGCGGTCCGGCATGGGGTACGGATCGATGGCGGGCAAGCCCATGGGTGATCTCCCTCCCCGGATGAGGCATCGCCGGATCGCCGAGATTTCTTAGCTTAGCCTAACCTAAATAATCTCGCGCCGGTTCGCATTCGGCCCGACTCCCGGAGGCTTGGCTGTCCGTCAACTGCGGTCCGGTTGCCGGGAGTTGCTCACCAGCGGCTCGGTCGGCTCCCGTCGGCGGCCGCCGTGGACTGAACACGCGCGCGGGGACAGCCGTAGGTCACAGGTGGAGCACAGTGTGACCCCCACCTCCTGGAGTCCGGTTCATGAGTACCTTCGCCGTCTTCCGCCCGGGCCGCCGGGCGGGGGCCCTGGTCCTGCTGCTGGGAGCGGTCCTCGGACTGCTCCTCGCGGGCGCCGGACCCGCCGCCGCCCACGCGAAGGTGCGCGGCACCGACCCGGCCGAAGGCGGCGTCGTGAAGACCGCCCCCAGCGAGGTCACCATGACCTTCACCGAGGACATGACCCTCCTCGACGACTCGATCAAGGTCCTGGACCCCGACGGCAGGCGGGTGGACGTGGGCACCACCGAGCACGTCGGCTCCGACCGCGCCACCGCCCGCGTCGCCCTGCAGAGCGACCTGGGCGACGGCACGTACACCGTGTCGTGGAAGGCGGTGTCGGCCGACAGCCATCCCATCGGCGAGGCCTTCGTGTTCTCCATCGGCAAGCCGTCCCCGACGAAGGCCGTCGTCCCCGACACCACACCCGGCGGGGGCCTGGCCGGCACCCTCTACTCCGCGGCCCGCTTCGTCGCGTACCTGGGTTACGTCCTCATGGTGGGCACCGCGGCCTTCCTGCTCGTGTGCTGGCCGGCCGGCGCACGGCTGCGCCGGACGCGACGGCTGCTCCTCGCCGGCTGGACGACCCTGCTCCTGTCCGGCCTCGGCCTGCTGGCGCTGCGCGCGCCGTACACCACGGGTGAGGGCCTCGGCCGCGCGGTCGCCTTCGACGCGCTGCGCGCCACCCTCGACACCGAGGCCGGCTCCGCGTTCATGGTGCGGCTCCTGCTGCTGGCGGGAGCCGGGATGTTCCTGGTCGTGGTCGCGGGCTCCGAGGGCCGTCCGGCGGACACGGCGGACGGCGAGCCGAGGGGCACCCGCCCGTCGCCCGGACAGCGCACCCCCGCAGTGATCGTGGCCGGTGGCCTCATCGCGGCGGCGCTCGCCTACACCTGGGCCATCACCGGGCACGCCGCCGCCGGACCGCGCACGGCACTCGCCGTCACCGTGGACGCCCTGCACCTGGTGGCCGTGGCCCTGTGGCTGGGCGGACTGGCCGCGCTGATCACCGTGCTCTTCCGCGCGCGCGAAGGCAGTGAGGTACCCGCCGAGGCCGTCGTCCGCTTCTCCCGCCTCGCGTTCGTCTCGGTGGCCCTCCTCGCCGGCACCGGCCTGTACCAGTCGTGGCGGCTGGTCGGCTCCTGGGACGCCCTGCTCTCCAGCCGCTTCGGCACACTCCTGCTGCTGAAGTCGGCGGCCGTGGCGCTCGTGCTGGCGGTGGCGTGGTTCTCCCGGCGCTGGACGGCCCGCCTGCGCGAGCCCGCAAAGCCCGCCCAGGCGCCGGAGGTCAGGGAACCCGCCCTCGTCACCACGGTCGCCTCACCGGGGACGACGGCGGACGCCGGGCGCTCCGACGCGGACGCCGAGCGCCTTCCCGTCGAGGACGTTCCCCGGGACCTTCCTCCGCGGACCCCCGAGGCGAGGCGCGGGCTGCGCCGCTCCGTCGCCGTCGAGGCCGCCCTCGCCCTCGTCGTCCTCGGCATCACCACCGTCCTGACCGAGACCACCCCCGCCCGCACCGAGGCCAACGCCTCCACGGCCTCGACGGTGACCGTCGGGGCCCAGCCGAACACCGTCAGCCACACCGTCCCCTTCGACACCGGCGCCGAGAACGGCAGCGGCAAGGTCACCGTCACGCTCAGCCCCGGAAGTGTCGGCCGCAACGAGGTCCAAGCTCTCGTCTACGGCGTCGACGGCGGCTATGTCTCCATCCCGGAACTCCGCATCACCTTCACCAGCGCCGACGGCGCCGTGGGCCCGCTCGACGCCGGCCTGGAGAACCGGGGCGGCTACTGGCAGACCGGCAACCTCCAGCTGCCCACGGCCGGTGAGTGGAAGATGGCGGTGACCGTGCGGGTCTCGGACGTCGACCAGTCCACCAGTACGAAGACCGTCACCATCGACTGACGCCCCGGCAGCGCGCCCACGCCGGCCGCGATCAGGCGTGGCCGTACGCGTTCCCGGACGCGTCCGTCCGCCCGTCCCCGTGGCTCTAGGCTTGCCTCATGCCCGAAAGCCACCTCGTCTCACCTGCGGCCGATGCGCATCTGCACGCCCCGGACAGTGCACGGCTCGCGGAGGCGACCGGGGTCTTCGCGATGCTGTCGGACGCCACCCGGCTGCATCTGCTGTGGCTGCTCGCCCAGGGCGAGTCCGACGTCGGCTCGCTCACCGACCGCTGCGAGGCGTCCCGCACGGCGGTCAGCCAGCACCTCGGCAAGCTGCGCCTCGCCGGACTCGTCGACACGCGTCGCGAGGGCCGGCACATCTACTACCGCCTCAGCGACGGACATCTGCGACGCCTGGTCCTCGAGGCGCTCAGCCACGCCGACCACCGGGTGAGCGGGCAGGCCCCACACGACTGATCCACGGCCGCGTGCGAGGGCCCCCGCACCCCGGGGCGACCGGCGTGCGAGGGCCCTCGGCACGGCACGTCACTCCGCGGCGGTGCCGCCCTTGCGCCGTACGAGGAACACCACGGCCGCGGCGACGACGAGGACGCCCGCGACGATGCCGGCCCAGGCGCCGCCCGACAGACCGCCGTCGTCCTCCTTCTCCTCGGCGGCGTCGGACTGCGGGGACGCGGAGGCCGTCGTCTCCTCGGCGCTCGGGGCCGGCGACGCGGACTCGGACGCGCTGGGCGAGGGGGACCCGATCGGCGTCGCGCCCGCCGCGGCGGCCTTCAGCTTCAGGACCGGGGCCGGGTTCTCCCCGTTCTCGTCCAACTCGATCCAGCGATCGGTCTGTCCGTCGCTGTAGCTCTGGACCGTCTTGAACGCGAGCTCCTTCGCGTCGGGAAGCTGCTTGACGACGATGGAGTACTCGGCGTTGACACCGGCCTTCAGCGCCGGGCCCTTGACGGTGTAGCCGTCGTCGCTCGCGGTGAGCTCCCAGCCCTTGGGGCCTTCCCCGTACGTCACGTCGGCCGGCGCGATGCCCTCGGGCAGGACGACCCGGATCTCGGTGACGCCGGCGGTGGCCGACTCCGACTCCGCGTCGAACTCGATCTCGACGTTCTGGGCGAGGGCCTGCGCGTTGTCGGACTCGATCTCCACGTGCGCGGCGGCCGGCCCTGCGGTCAGCAGGACGGCGGTGGCGGCGACGGCGGTCGCCAGGGTCAGACGGCGGGCAGCGCTGTGCTTGTTCATGGTGTTGGGTGTCTCCAGGCAGGGGGGACCGCGCGGCGACTCCTTCGCGAAGGCCGCGCCGGTCGGGGTCAGTTGGCGAGAGCGAACCCCGCCCGGGGAGGACCCCTCCGTACCACCACGTCCGTGAGCACCGCCGCCTGGGGCGGCTTCCGTTCCCGCCACACGAGGGCCGGCCCGCCGAGGCGAGGACCGGCCGGCGCCGGCCGGTCCTCCCACAGCACGCGCGCCAGGGCGATCCGCGTCTGTACGGCGTCCACCGCGGCGGTCAGTCCGCGCGCCAGCGACCAGCACACCGCGTCGGCGCGATGCAGCAGCAGGGCGACCAGCACGGCCACGACCGCGTGGGCCACCGTCATCGCCGTGGAGGCGTACGTCCGCCCGTGCCAGGCTTCATGGACGACCGCCCCGTGACCCGGGTGCGCCGGAGCCATCGTCATGGCACCGCCCGACGGATCGTCACGGTGTCCCGCCATGAGCCAGACGTGCAACCCTGCCTGAGCGGCACCGCAGGTCGCCACGACCGTGGCCAGGGAGCGGGGCCGACGGGTACCGACGAGACCGACCCCGAAGAGCAGCGCCGTCGCCACTGCGCCCTGCCACCAGGGTGCCGGTCCGCCCGCGACCAGATGGTGGGCGCTGACCCCCAGCACCGTCCCGACGGTCGCGAACACACCGGCCCGAAGTGCGGGCAGGGGCGCGTGGTGCGTCGTCGTTCGGAACTCGGTCATGACCCGCCCATCATCGACCATGGCCTGACCCACCCGGAGGCGGGATCCCTAAAGAGCGTGTCGCCCGCATTCGGGCGTTTCGCGGACGAGACCCCTCACCCTTGCCCGGACAGCAGACCGGGCAAGGGGTCGAGGTGCAGTTGCGGCCGGGTGCCGTCCTCGTGGTCACCCCGGCACTCCGTCGTGGAGTGGGAAGGGGAGGGCGACGGGGAAGGTGAGGGCGCAGACGAGGGCAAGGGCGAAGGGGACGACGCGGCCGCGGGGGAGAGTTGTCGGTCCCGGGCGGAGCTGTAACCCTCCCCCCGGGTCAACGCGGCGGTGAGCACGGAGCCCAGGACGGCGGCGAGCACCGCGATCACGATCCACTGCCACCTCGCGCGCACGGAGCCCGGGACGGCCGCAACCGTGCCCGACCCGGAGGCGGTCCCGGAAGCGGCCCCCGCGGCAGCTTCCGGGACCGTCTCCGAAACGGTCTTCGGCCCCACCCCACGGCGGTCACCGGCCTCCCCGTGCAGACCCAGCGCGAGGGTCAGCTCCTCCGGTGAGCGCCCCAGCACCTCGTGCATCGCCCGGATCACATCGGGCCGGGCGACCGTCGGCCGGACCCGGTGCAGATAGCGGGAGAGCATCTCCTGACTGATCCTCACCCCCCGTTCGGTGATCCGCCGGGCCAGCGCCTCCTGGGTCATCCGCCCCGGCGCTTCCTTCCACCAGCCGCGCAGTAACTGCGCGAGTTCGCGTCTCGGTCTGTTCTCACACTCGTCGCGCAGAGCGCCCATTGATGCATCCCCCTTGGAACCCCGTGCATCACCGCACCTGGGCGGCGTGCATAGAGCGTCGTGTGTGCATGAATCAGCTGATCCGGCGGGAGAGTTGAGTCCGCCGGAGACAGACGGGCACGGTGGTGTCACCCCCACCTGATGATGCGGCCTCCTCCCGCCGCACGCCCCCTCCATGTTCCGACGGAGACCCGACTGTGCCCACGCACGCACCGTCTCGTGACCGACGGCCCCGGGTCTCCCCTCAACAGAGCCAAGGACGCGATTCCATCAAGGAAGGGAACAACACCATGGACAACGGGACGAAGCGGCAGCACCGGCGTCACCTCGCCTCCGCCGCCCTCCTCACCGCCGCCCTCGTCGGTGGCGCCCTGGCGGCCGCCCCGGCCGACGCGGCAACGGCCCGGTCGGGCGAGGCCGCCGTCGCCGCCCAGGCCACCTCCTGGCCGACCGTGAAGTCCGGTCAGCGCGGGGCGGACGTCGTCACGGTCCAGCTCCTGCTGACCGCGCGGGGCTACGCCACCACGGCCGACGGTGTCTTCGGCTCGGGCACGGTCTCCAAGGTCAAGGCGTTCCAGCGGGCCAAGGGCCTGACCGCGGACGGCATCGTCGGTCCCAAGACCTGGGCCAAGCTGGTCGTCACGGTCAGGTCGGGATCCAGAGGCAACGCCGTCAAGGCCGCACAGCGCCAGCTCACCGACAACGGCTACGCCCTGACCGCCGACGGCGTCTTCGGCTCGGGGACGACCGCCAAGGTCAAGGCGTTCCAGCGGGCCAAGGGGCTCACCGTGGACGGCATCGTCGGTTCCAACACCTGGGCGAAGCTGGTGAGCGGCGGCGGCAGCACCAGCGGTACCGTCACGCTGAAGTTCGACAAGAACCCCGCGGACCAGACGTCGTCGAAGCTCTATGTGCTCCGCGGCAGCACGGTCGTCGCAAGCTACCGCGCCGGCTCCGGCACCACCAAGAACGAGTGCACGAGGAACAAGGGCTGGCTGCCCAACGGCTCCTACACCATCGGCATGCACTCCCGGACCTACAACGGCAGCCTGATCAAGGGCTATGTGATCCGGCTGGCCGACAAGAAGTGCTCCAACGGCACCTCGCGCACCGAGCTGTTCATCCACAGCGAGATGACCCGCAACGGAGGCCAGGGCAGCATCGAGCGCGAGCGGTGGACCGACCGCAACCCGGTCGACTTCTACTCCAACGGCTGCATCAAGCTGCGGCCCGCCGACATCAAGGCCCTGTTCGGGGTGCTCGACCAGGTCGGCTGGCCGAAGACGCTGAAGGTCGTGAGCTGAACCCCTCCAAGGAGTGAATCACTGAGCCATTGAGAGGTTGACTTTCGGCTCGGTGAGCCAGAGGATCCGGGGGTGACGCACTCCGCCCCCGGGTCCGTCGGCCCGGTTCTCCCCGCCGTCCTCGACGAGGCGGCCCACCGCTGCCTCGTCGCCGGATTCGACGGCACGACGACCGTCCCCGACACCCTGAAACGGCTCATCGACCGTGGACTGGGCGGGGTCATCCTCTTCACCCGCAACGTCCGCGACGCCGACCAGGTCAGGCAGCTCACCGGCACGCTGCGGGCGTTGCGCCCGGACCTGCTGGTCGCCATCGACAACGAGGGCGGCGGCATCGGTCATCTGGTGGCCGCGGACGCGCCCGAGGTGCCCGGCTCCTGGGCACTCGGCGTCGCCGACGACCCGGCGCTGACCGCCGCCTGTGCCGACGCCCTGGCGGGACATCTGCTCTCGCTCGGCATCACCGCCTCCTACGCCCCCGTCGCCGACGTCCAGAGCCGGCCCGAGAACCCGATCGTGCGCACCCGCTCCTTCGGCGCCGACCCGGAGCTGGTCTCCCGGCACCTGCGGGCCTGGATCGAGGCCACCGAGGCGCGGGGGGTGGCCTCCTGCGCCAAGCACTTCCCCGGTCACGGCGGGACCGTCACCGACAGCCACCACGAACTGGCGGTCGACCCGCGGCCGTACGACCGGCTCGACCTCGCGCCCTTCCGGGCGGCCGTGGACGCGGGCGTGCCCATGCTGATGAGCGCCCATGTCGTCTTCCCGGCCCTCGACCCGGACCGGCCCGCCACCCTCAGCCCGCGCATCCTCTCCGAGCTGCTGCGCGGCGAACTCGGCTTCGACGGCGTCCTGGTCAGCGACGCGCTGGAGATGAAGGCCATCGCCGACCGCTACGGCGAGGCGGCCGGCGCGCGTCTCGCGCTCGCCGCCGGAGCGGACCAGGTCATCGTCGCCGTACCGGACCTGGAGGTGACCCTGGCCTGCCGGGACGCCGTGCTCGGCGCCCTGGGGTCGGGCGAGCTGGCCGAGGAGCGGGTGGCCGAGGCGGCGGAGCGGGTACGGCGGCTCGCGCTGCGGTACGCGGTGCTGCCGTACCGGCCGGACGACCTGGCAGCCTGGGACACCGGGGCCGGGCCGGCCGCGGCGCGGCGGGCCGTGCGGAGGGGTGGGTTTCTGCCGGAACCCGTGCCGGGCGCCCATCTCGTCGACTGCTTCCCGCCCCCGCACCCCGCGCTCAACTGGGGCGGCGAGGACCTCCTGACCGAGCTGACCGCCCTCGACCCGACGGCCACGGGGACGGCGGTCGCCGGGGAGCCGGGGGACGCCGGGGCCTTCGGGGCCCTCATCACAGCTGCGCTCCGGGCCGCGGAGGGGCGGCCGCTGGTCGTCGCCGTGTGCGATGCCGAGCTGTATCCGTGGCAGGCGCGGCTGCGCGACGCACTCGTGGCCGCGCGGCCGGACGCGGTGCTGGTCTCCACCGGGTTGCCGGAGCCGGGCAGCGCGGTGTGCGCGTACGGCAGGGGGCGCGTCAATCTGCGCGCGACGGCCGAGGTCCTGACGGGACGGATGTCCTGACCGGGGGCGGGGAGGGATCCGGGGCCGGAGTCCCGGCCGGCCCCGGATCCCGCCGCCCCGCTCCCCTCACTTCGCGTCGATCAGCTCCGTGATCCCCCTCGCCGCGAGGTACGCGGAGTCCTCCGCGCGGTCCGCCAGGACCACCGCCGGGCGGGTGCCCTCCTGACGCAGCCGCATCCACGCTTCGAAGAAGGCGCCGCCCGGACCGGAGACGGACCGTGTGGACGGCGTGCAGTCCAGGACCAGGGCCGCGGTGCGGGGCGTCGGCGTGGCCGGGGCGGCGCGGAGTTCGGACACCGTGGCGGACAGGGCGCCGGCGATCGGCTTGGGGCGGCCGGCCGAGTCGAACAGGCCGAGCGTGTACTCCAGTTCGGGGAAGTCGGCCAGGGATCGGTCGACGTCGTGCGAGCACCACCAGGTGACGCCCCACAGCCGTGCGCAGCCGGCCGCGTTGCGCAGGGTCGCGCGGGCGAAGTCGGGGGCGTCGGCGGCCGGGACATGAGGCTCGGGAGCCCCGGTCTCCTGGACCCAGACCGGGCGGCCCGGGTCGGTGGCGTAGGCCGCCGCCAGCTCCGTGCCGTACTCCGCGAGATGGTGCACCTGCGGTGAGCGCGGGCCGTAGCGGCGGGCGCAGTCGGCGGAGAACACCCAGGGATGGACGGTGGTCAGGTCCCCCTTGCGGGCGGAGGCCTCCGGGGTGAAGGGGTGGTCGTCGCCGTACCAAGCGGCGTCGTACGCCGAGTGCGTGACCAGACCGCCGCCCTCGCCCAGTCCCTCCCGCGCGGCGGCCAGCAGCGTGTCCAGGTAGTGGTCCACCTCGGCCGGCGTCACCGGGTTGTGCTCGACCAGGTTGTTGAGCTCGTTGCCGAGCTGGAGGCCGAGGAGACGGGGGTGGCCGGAGAGGGCGTGGCCCAGCGTGCGCAGCAGCGTCGCCTGGGCCTCGATCGCCTCGGGGTCGGTGAACACGTTGCGGTGGTGCCAGCCGCGGGTCCACTCCGGGTAGAAGTCGAAGCTCGACAGATGGCCCTGGACGCCGTCCACGAGGACGTCCAGACCGCACTCGGCCGCCAGGTCCACCAGACGGACGAGCTGGTCCACGGCCGACGTACGGACCAGGGTGCGGTTGGGCTGGAGCAGGGGCCACAGGTGGAACACGCGGACGTGGTCCAGGCCCAGCGCGGCGATCTGCGCCAGGTCCTCCCGCGCGAGCCCGGGATCGAAGTCGTGCCAGGCGTGGAACCAGCCCCGACGTGGGGTGTAGTTGACCCCGAAGCGGAGTGCGGGCGTGTCGATGGCGTCCTCCTCGAGCGACGGACTTCCGACGGCGGACCTTCTGTGGACCTCGTCTGCGGACCTTGCCTGCGGCGAATGTATCAACCACCATGGGGAGCAATGAATAGTGATTTGAACCAAGGCGCTCGGGACCTCGTGGTCGGTCTCGACGCCGGCGGCACCCGCACCCGTGCCGTCCTGGCGGACCTGGGCGACGGCCGCCCCCGGGGCGAGGGGGCCTCCGGCCCGGGCAACGCGCTCACGGTGGCCGGGCCGGACCTCGCCGACCACCTCGCCGAGGCGCTCGCCCAGGCCGTCCCCGAACCGCTGCGCGGACGGGTGGCCGCGGTGGCGGGCGGTTTCGCCGGCGCCGGCCACCAGGGCCAGGGCGCCGACGAGCCCGGCCGGGTGCGGGCCCGTACGGCCCTGGCCGCGGCGCTCGCCCGGCTGGGCATCGACGCCGCCGCGGTCGGCGTCCACAGCGACATCGAGACCACGTTCGCCGCCGCCCCAGGCCACCCCGCCGACGGACTGGTCCTGGTGGCCGGCACCGGCGCCGTCGCGGCCCGGATCACCGCACGGGTGCCGGCCGCGACCTCCGGCGGCGACGGCTGGCTCCTCGGCGACGACGGCAGCGGCTTCTGGATCGGCCGCGCGGCCGTCCGCGCGGCCCTGCGAGCGGCCGACGGCCGGGGCGCGCCCACCGCGCTCGTGCGCGCGGTCGGCCGGGAACTCGGGCTGCCGCCGAGCGTCCTGCCCCCGGAGGACTACGGCGTCACGGACACCGTCCACTGGAGCGCCGCCCTGCGCACCGCCTACCGCGCCCACCTGCTGCCCGCCGTCATGGACCGGCCGCCGGTCCGGCTCGCCGACCACGCGCCGCTGGTCGTCGGGGCCGCCGAGGAGAAGGACACCGTCGCCGCCGGGATCCTCCGGGAGGCAGCCCGCCGGCTGGCCCGGACCGTGTCGGCGCTCGAACCGCGCCCGGGCGAACCCCTGGTCGTCACCGGCGGCCTGCTCGCCCCGCACGGCCCCCTCCTGACCCCCCTCACCGAAGGCCTGGCGCATCTCGCGCTCACGATCACCCCGGTGTCGGACGGTTCCCCGGGCGCCGTGGCCCTGGCCCGCCTCGCCCACCGCACCAGACGCTGACGCACGCCCCCAAGGACGTCCCCATGCCGCCGCACGACCCCGCCCTCGCCCCGCATCCGTACCTCGACCCGGCCGCCCCCCTCGCCACCCGCGTCGCGGACCTCCTCTCCCGGATGACCCTGCGCGAGAAGGTCGGCCAGCTCAACCAGCGGATGTACGGCTGGCACGCCTACCGGCGCACCCCGGACGGTGACTTCCGGATCACCGAGGCCCTGCGTGCCGAGACCGAACGCTTCGAGGGGCTCGGCGCCCTCTACGGACTGATGCGCGCCGACGCCTGGTCCGGCGTCGACCACGGCGACGGGCCGGGCGTCGAGGACAGCGCCGACCTCGCCGACCTGGTCCAGCGGCACGTCCTGGAGCACAGCCGCCTCCGTGTCCCCGCCCTGTTCGTCGAGGAGGTGCCGCACGGCCACATGGCCCTCGACGGCACGGTCCTGCCCGTCAACCTGGCCGTCGGCGCCACCTGGGACCCGGCCCTGTACGAGCGGGCCGCCGCGCACGCCGCCGCCGAACTGCGCGCCCGGGGCGGCCATGTGGCGCTCGTCTCCGCGCTGGACATCGCCCGCGACCCGCGCTGGGGACGTACCGAGGAGTGCTTCGGCGAGGACCCGTACCTCGCGGCCCGGCTGACGGAGGCCCTCGTCCACGGAATGCAGGGCACGGGTGCGGGTACGGACACGGACACGGGTCCGGGCACGGCTCCGGGTGGGAGCACAGGCGCAGGGGAGTTCTTCGCCCCCGACAAGGCCCCGGTCGTCCTCAAGCACTTCGCCGGCCAGGGCGCCACGGTCGGCGGACGCAACTCCGCCGAGTCCGAGCTCGGCCCGCGCGAACTGCACGAGATCCACCTCCCGGCCGCCCGGGCCGGCGTGCGCGCCGGGGCCGCCGCCGTCATGGCGGCCTACAACGAGGTCGACGGACTGCCCTGCTCCGGCAACCGTGCCCTGCTCACCGGCCTCCTGAGGGAACGCTGGGGCTTCGAGGGCCTGGTCATGGCCGACGGCCTGGCCGTGGACCGGCTGGCCCGCATCACCGGCGACAAGGTCTCCGCCGGCGCTCTCGCCCTCGACGCGGGTGTCGACCTCAGCCTCTGGGACGAGGGCTTCACCCATCTGGAGGAGGCCGTCGAGCGGGGACTGGTGAGCGAGGCCGCGGTGGACGCCGCCGTCGCCCGCGTCCTGCGGCTGAAGTTCCGTCTCGGCCTCTTCGAGCACCCGTACACCCGGCGCGCGCCGGTGCTCGAGGGCGGACGCGAGCTGAGCACCGCGCTGGCCCGCGCCTGCGTCACCCTCCTGCACAACGACGCCGGGGTCCTCCCGGTCCAGCCGTCCGTACGCCGTATCGCGGTCCTCGGCCCGCACGCCGCCACCACCGCCCACCAACTCGGCGACTACACCGCCCCCCAGCGCCCCGGCACCGGGGTGAGCGTCCTGGACGCCCTGCGCCGCCTCGCCCCGCTCGGCACGGACGTCCGCCACGCCCGCGGCGCGGCCCTCACCGGGGACGACCGCACCTCCGTCCCCGAGGCGGTCGCGACGGCAGCCGCCTCCGACCTCGCCGTGCTGGTACTGGGCGGCAGCAGCGCCCGCACCCCCGACACGGAGTTCGACGCCAACGGGGCCGCGCGCACCGTCGTGTCCGAGATGACCTGCGGCGAGGGCGTCGACCTCGCGGGCCTGCGGCTCGGCGCCGCCCAGCGCGCCCTCCTGGACGCGGTGACGGCCACCGGCACCCCCACCGTCGTCGTCCTGGTCCAGGGCCGCCCGCACGCCGTCCCGGAGGCCGCGGACCGGGCCGCCGCCCTGCTCACCGCCTGGTACCCCGGCCCGTGGGGCGGCACGGCGATCGCCGAGGTGCTCCTCGGGCTGACCGAGCCGGCCGGCCGGCTGCCGGTCTCCGTGCCGCGCTCCGCCGCCCAACTCCCCGTCTACTACAACCACAAGGACACCGAGTACGGCTCCTACGCCGACGGTGACGCGGGGCCCCTGTACTCCTTCGGGCACGGGCTGTCGTACACGACCTTCCACCACGGCCCGCCCCGGCTGACCGGGCACACGGTCGAGGTGGACGTCACCAACACGGGCACCCGGCCCGGCCGCGGCGTGGTGCAGCTCTACGTCCGCCGGCGGCGCACGCCCGTCTGGCCGCGCACGCTCGAACTGCGCGCGTTCGACGCCGTGGACCTCGTGCCGGGGGAGTGCCGCACGGTCGCGATACACCTCGGCGCCGACCAACTCGAGCTGGTCGGCGCCGACCTGGAGACGGTCGTACCGTCACAGGCGGTGGAGATCAGGGTCGCGGCGTCCGCGCGGGAGGCCCTCACCGCTGTACCGCTCGTGGTCGGTCAGAGCTTGACCGCCCCGGCCGAGACGCCCCGGTAGAACCACCGCTGGGTGATCACGAACAGCACGAGGACCGGGACCACGGAGATCACCGAACCGGCCATCACCACCCGTGTGTCGTAGCCGAACGACGAGCTCTGCAGCCGGGACAGACCCAGCGTCAGCGTCATGTGGTCCTCGGAGCGCAGCACGATCAGCGGCCAGAGGAAGTCGTCCCAGGCGCTGATGAAGGTGTTGACGACGACCACCATGATCGCGCCCCACGCGGACGGCAGATACAGGTACCGGAAGCGCTGCCACTCGTTCGCGCCGTCGAGCATGCCCGAGTCCTCGATCTCGCGCGGCACCGCGAGGAACGCGCCGCGCATCAGCAGGACGTTGATGGCGCCGACGAACCCGGGCAGCCACACGCCCACCACACTGTCCACCAGGCCCAGGTCCCGGATGCTGAGGAACAGGGACACCATGATCGACTCGAAGGGGAACATCATGGAGGCGACCAGCACGACCCAGACCGCCTTGCGGCCCTTCCAGCCCGGCTTGGAGAGCATGTAGCCGGCCGTGGTGGAGAACAGCAACTGGCTGGTGATCGACAGGATCACCACGATCATGCTGTTCCTGATGTACGTGGCGACCGGCACCTGGCTGAAGACCTCGCGGTAGGCCCGCAGGGTCGGGTCGCGCGGCAGCAGGGTGGCGTCCGCGCCGAAGACGTCCTCGCTCGTGCTCTTCAGCGAGGCCAGGAACTGCCAGACCAGCGGTCCGACGGTGATGCCGAGCACCAGGAACAGCAGCAGGTAGCGGACGACCAGCTCACGGGGACGGCCGTAGTCCCGCCAGCGCGGCAGCAGGCGCCGGGGCTTCTCCAGCGCGGTCGTCATGACTCGTCCTCCTTCGTCAGCCGCTGCGCCAGCAGGGTCAGCCCCAGCGTCAGCAGGAACAGCGCCACACTGACCGCCGAGCCGTAGCCGGCGTTGCCGGTGATCGGGTCGAGGCCCACGTCCTTGATGTAGAACGGCAGGGTGCGGTCGGCGCCGCCGGGGCCGCCGGTGGAACTGCCGAGCATGTAGATCTCGGTGAACACCCGCAGCGAGCCGATGCCGGTGAGCGTGCCGACCAGCATCATGGCCTGGCGCACGCCGGGTACGGTGATGTGCCAGAAGCGGCGCACGGCACCCGCGCCGTCCATGGACGCCGCCTCGTGCAGTTCCCTGGGCACGTTCCCGAGGGCCGCCAGGTAGAACACCATGTACCAGCCGAGGCCCTTCCAGAGCGTCAGGCCCATCGCGGACAGCAGGATCAGCCACGAGTCGGACAGGAACGGGATGGCGCTCCTGATCAGATGGGCCTTCTCCAGCCAGGTGTTGACCAGCCCGTCGTCGGCCAGCAGCCACTGCCAGCTCAGACCCACGACCACGCTGGAGGCGAGGACGGGCGTGTAGAAGGCCGAGCGGAAGAAGCCGATGCCGGGCAGGTTCTTCTCCACCAGCACGGCCAGCAGCAGCGGCAGCAGCACCATCAGCGGGACGACGATCAGCGCGTACAGCAGGCTGTTGCGGGTCGCCAGCCAGAAGTCGGAGTCGTCCAGCATCCGGGTGTAGTTGTCCAGCCCGACGAAGCCCGCGGCGCCGCCGAGCGGCTTGGCGTCGGTGAACGACAGCAGGACGGTGTTGAGGAAGGGGAACACGCCGAACACGACCGCGCAGACGATCGCGGGCGCGGTCCACAGCCAGGGCAGCCACCAACGGCGGTACATCGCCGCCCCGTTGGCACCGGGCGTGCGGCCGGGCAGGAGCGCCCGGCCGAGCCGGCGTGCGCGGGCCGGGCCCGGCACGGAGGCTGTGCGCTCCGTACCGGGCACGGACACCGGCTTCACGGTCTGGGTCGCCACGATCAGCCCGCCTGCTTCAGCAGCTCATTGACCTTCTCCTGGGCGTCCTTCACGGCCTGGGCGGGGCTCTTCTTGCCCTGCATGGCCAGCTGCACCTGGGCGACGATCGCGTTCTGCGCCGCCGGCGAGAGGTTCGTCTGGTAGGCGGTGGCGGTCTTCAGCTGCTCGGCGACGAGCTTGCGGGCCTCGGCGAACGGGTCGTCACCGGTGACCTTCTGGAAGAACGGGTCGTTCAGCGAGGTCGTCGTCGTCGGGAAGATCACCACGTTCGGGTCCTTGCACCAGGCCGTCTGGTTCTCGGCGTTGGTGAGGAACTCCGCGAAGGCGAGGGCCGCGGGCGCGTGCTTGCTGGTCGCGGCGACCCCTATGTACTGCGGGGCACCGGTGGTGTGGCCGAGCTGGTCGAAGGGCTGCTGGCCGACGGCGGTCTTGGCGTAGACCGAGGGGCTGTTCTGCTTCACGAAGCGGACGAAGCTCGGGTTCGTCGAGCCGTAGGCGACCTTGCCCTGGCTGTACAGCGTGGAGGGGTCGTTGCTGGAGGACAGCGAGTCCTTCGGCATCGCGCCCTCCTTGTACAGCTTCGCCATCCAGGCGACCCACTCGGTGGTCCTCGGGTCGTCGCCGAAGACGGCGGACTTGCCGTTGTCGGCCAGCACCTTGATGTCCATCTGGTCCCAGTCGGCCGGGATCCGCCAGACCGGGTTGGCCATCGTCGCGTAGAACTTGCCGTCGGCCGCCTTGGCGATCTTCTCGTAGTCGGCGAACAGCCCGAACATCGTCGTCGGCGGCTTCGCCGGGTCGATCCCGGCCTTCTCCAGCAGGTCCGTGTTGTACGTGAGGACGATGCCGCCGGTGTACCAGGGCAGCACGGTGTGCCGCGCCATGCCCGAGGAGTCCTTCATGGTGCTGGAGTTCCAGAACGCCGGCACGAACGGCTTCTCGGCGTCCGGGTCCTTGACGCCGATGTTCAGCAGGTACCCGGCCTTGGTGAGGGCGGTCGCCGTCTCGGAGTTGAGGTTGATGACGTCGGGCAACGTACAGGCCTGGGCGTCGGCGACGTTGCGCTGGGTGAAGGTGTTGTCGCCCGGGTCGTCGATCCACTTGACCGAGGTGTCGGGGTGGGCCTTCTCGAACGCCTTGATCACTCCGTTGAAGAAATCCCCGAAGTCTTTCTTCAGATTGGTCGTCTGGAAGGTGATCTTGCCCTTGACGTCCCCGGTGAGCTTCCCGGTGCCGACGTTGGCCTTGTCGACCTTGCAGCCGCCGGCCGTGGCCTCTCCGCTGTCGGAGCCCCCCGACAGGCCGCAGCCGGCGGCGGTCAGGGCGAGGGCGATGACGCCCGCCACGGTTCCGGTCAGTCTTCCCGCACGCATGTTGCCTCCTGCGATCCGTCAGCCGCCGATGCGAGCTGCTGGTCCCTGAGTTGCTGGTTCAAATCACCAACCTGGACCTCGGTTGATGAAAAGGTGGACCAGAATTCATCGGAGGTCAATGCCCTGCCGTGTTGCTTTTCGGTTCCGTGTCGTGACCGCGGTGCTCAGTGCCGGCGCTCGTGGTCCGGATGCGAAGGGTCGCCCGGATGCTCATGGCCGGGCGCGTACCGCACACCGGCCCGGGCGCGGTCGAGCCAGTCGAGGAACGCCTGCCGCGCCCACGCCCTCCGCAGCTCCCGCGCCACCCTCTCGCGGACCTCCTCGTACGGCAGGACATCGGAGGGCTGTACGGCGCCGAAGGGGTCGACCCCGAGCCGTAGCGCCTCCGGGGTGAGGAACCGGTCGTGATTGCGGTCGTAGTAGTCCCGTACGGCCGGCTCGGGCACCTGCTGCTCCGCCTCGAAGGCCGCCAGCAGGCCGCGTACGGCGGGGGAGTGGGCGAGCGCCACGGCCACGATGCTGCCCAGGTCGGCGACCTCGGTCCCGGACACCGCGAGCACCCGCGCCGGGGACACCTCGGGCGGCGGCGCGAGTCCCCGCTCGGCGCAGGCGCGGCGGGCGAGTTCGTCGACGACCACGACCTGCGTGGCCCACCGTCTGCGCTGCCGCTCCGCCCGTGCCAGGGCTTCCGGCCGCACCTCCCGATCCCTCGCGGGGACGGCCGCCAGCAACGCGTCCACCCGCTCCACCGACACCGCATCTCCGCCGACCACATCGGCGCACCCGCTCGCGGCGCGATCGCCTCCGTGCGCCTGCCGTTGTTCGTCCGGGTGGGTGCCGCCGCCGTGCGGGTGGGTTTCGGGCGCGGCCCCGCCGCCGACCACCGCCGCGTGCCCGCTCACTCCGTCACCTCCAGGACGACCGCCTCCGTGTAGGCCACGCAGCCGTGCCAGCCGGCCTTCGTCATCAGCCAGTACGACCCGGGCGGCACCGCCGAGCCGTCCACCTCCAGCGCGCACTCCCCGCTCTCCCCGGCGGCGAGGCTGAACCCCTGGCAGCCCGGTCCGACGCCGGCCCAGGTGCCCCAGGACGACACCGCCCACAGGGTCCCGGTCACCGGGCCGCGTGTCGTGTTGCGCACGCGCACCGGCAGCCGCACCCGTTCGCCCCGGCGCACCTCGATCCGCTCGACGCCCAGTTCCAGCACCAGACTCGGCCCGGTCCGCCCGTCGGGGCCGCCCTCCGTGGCCTCGCCCGGCACGTCCAGGGCCACTGTGTCCTCGTACGTCTGCCCGCCGTACGTCAGTCGCGCGGCGAGCCGGTACCGGCCGGGCACCGGGTCCGGCGAGGGCGTGACGGTGACCTCGGTGAGGGTGAAGCCGCCCGGGCCGAGCGCGTACGGCAGTTCGGCGGGCTCGGCGCTCCAGCCGTCCGGGACCTCCAGCGCCACCGTCCCCGAGACGGGCGCGTCGGTGAGCTCGGAGGAGACGCGGACCGTCGCCGTGACCGGGCCGTCGGCCGTGAGCGCGGCCGGGGAGAGATACACGGCCACCGGCAGGTTCCCGCGGGGAGCGGGGCCGGAGTTGTGCAGCCAGTAGCGGGTGTGCACGGGCTGCGCGGGCTCGTACGCGGCGACCCCGGCCCTTCCGGCCGCCCGGAAGCGGGGTGGTTCGGCGGCCCGGGGGCTCCCGGTCGGCTGCCCGCCGGGTGGTTCGGCGGCCCCGGGGCTCCCGGTCGGCTGCCCGCAGGGCGGTTCGGCGGCCGCGGTGCTCCCGGCCGATTCGGCCGGTCCGGGAATCCCCGTCGGCCGCCCGCAGGGGAGTTCGGCGCACCCAGGCCTCCCGGCCGGCTGCCCGCCGGGTGCTTCCGCGGCAGCGGCGGCGTCGGCCGCTTCCGTGGCAGCCGCGCTCTCGTCCCGTCGGCCGGGCGTTGGCGCGGTCGCGGTGGCCGAGGCGGACGGCGAGGCCAGGACGGTGGCCACCTCGAAGCCCGTCAGGTCGAGCTCCAGCGCGCCGTCCGCGCCGGGGGCCACGGGCTCCCCGGGTCGCTCCAGTACGTCCGCCCGCCGGCCCTCCGCCCATCCCGAGGGACCCGCCAGCCGGGCCCGCACCGGACGTCCGTCCACCTCGTGCGCCCGTACGACGACCCCGCGGGCGGGGTCCACGGGCACGCCGCCGCCCCGGGCGAGCGGGGAACCGGCCGGCTTGAGCGCGTCCAGCAGCACCCGGCCCTCGGGCTGAAGCGACAGCAGGGCCGCGGTCCTCGGCAGGTCGGCCGGTGTCTCGGCCGGCTCCCGCAGCCGTGCGGTGAGCGGATGGTTGAAGGCGTGCCCGGCGCGCGGCCAGCCCAGGTCGCGCCAGTCGCCCTCGCCCGCGACGACCGCGTACGCGAAGGTGTGCGACCAGCGCTGCAGCTGGAAGGCGGAGCCGTCCGGTGCCGTGCGCCGGGGTGGGTCGACCCAGATGCCGGAGGGCCAGCCGGTGCAGGAGCGCATCAGCGACATGTAGAGGTCGCCGGAGGAGGTGACCACACAGCCCGGTGTCCCCCGGTTGAGGATCGCCAGGCCCCGGCCGTCCCAGGCGTCGCCCGGCGGCAGTGCCTCCCCGGCGCCGGGCGCGGTGGCCCGTACGGTGGCGTCGTCCAGGTCCGCGATCAGCGCGTCGACGGCCTTCGCGTCGTCCTCGGGGCGGGCGCCCGCCACCACGAGCAGCGGCAGCCGTTCCAGGTCGCGCAGATCGGCGCCCGGTACCCACTCCTCGCGCAGCGAGGCGCGCGGTGCCACCCACACGGAGGCGAGCCCGTTCTCGGCCAGTCGACGGCGCAGTTCGCGGCCGGCCGCCGGGTCCCAGCCGAGGGCCTCAGCGACGACGGGGTTGCGCTGCGGGCCGCCGACGGCGATCCGGATGTCGGGCAGGTTGGAGTCGACCTCCAGGTCGCCGTAGCGCGGGCCGCCCGCGATCGTCGAGGTGGCCGTGACACCCGCGCGCACCAGGGCGGCCGCCAGCGGAGTGCCCAGCTCACCGGCCGCGGACCAGTCGCCGAACACCAGCTCGGCGACGCCGATCGAACGGTGCCCGAGCAGCGCACCGGTGTCGTCGTGGACGGCGACCCGGGCCGTGGAGCCGAGCCCGAACCAGGTGTTGGCGGGGTTGTCCAGCGTCCACGGGAACTGCTCGCTGTCCACCTCCACGAAGCCGAAGCCGCGCCCGATCACCGCGTCCGCGACCTCGTGCACCGGCAGCCCGCCCCGCACGTCGGAGGGCCAGCGCACCCGGATCAGCCGGTCGGCGCCGTCGTAGCCGTCGACGGTCGTCGTCACGTCGAGCCGGTCCACGCCCGCCCACAGCGTGAGCCGCTGGGTGTACCGGAACAGGCCGAGGTCGCCGCGGACGGTGATGCGGGAGCCTGCCGGGGAGTGCTCGACATCGATGTCAGCCGTCACGTCACGGCTCCGCGCGGCGGTGGTCCCGGTCGGCGTGAGGTGCCAGGGGCCCTCGCCGAAGCGGGGGTGGCGCGGGTACTCCTCCTGCACCACCAGTTCGTTGCCGATGTCCCCGGGGCGCAGCAGCTCGCGGCCGCCCTGGGCGAGCGCGCGCAGGCTGCTGACGCCGCCGCCGCGGGCGGGGTCGACCGTCACCTCGTAGAACTCGTTGCGGACGGTCGTCCCCTCGCCCGCCGTCCAGCCGGGCACACGGCCGTCGGCGAGGGAGAGCGCCTTGAGGCCCATGCCGGGCACGTCCGGTACGACGACCCACAGTTCGCCGTCCTCGCGCACCGCGGGCAGCGGCAGTCCGGTGACGTCCAGGGGGACGAGGCCCGGGTCCGCCACGGTCAGCACGTCCCGGCGCTGCCAGGTCGCGGAGTTGAAGACGACCAGGTCGGGCGCCCCGCCGGGCAGCGGCACCACCCGGCGGGCCAGCGCGTCGGTCGCGTCGGCGTGCACGGTCTCCGCCAGGTCGTACAGCTCCCGCCAGCCGGTCAGCAGGTCGATGTAGACCTGGTCCGACTCGGAGCCGGTGATGGCGTCGTGGTGGGCGCCGTAGATCAGCTGCCGCCAGGCCTTGTCGAGGGCCGCGTCCGGGTAGGCGTGCCCGGCGACGAGGGAGGCGAGGGTCGCCCAGGCCTCGGCGTCGGCGAGCAGCGCCTCGCCGTACCGCTGGGCCTGCTTGGTGTCGATGTAGGAGACGTCCTTGCCGGTGTAGACCGGGTTCATGTCCCGGGTCTGCGGGGACGCCGTGCGCCCCTCACGCTCCAGCTCGGCGCGCACCGCGGCGAAGAAGTTTCGGGGGATGCCGCTGACGAACCGGGGCCAGACGTACCGGGCGTTCCAGTCGCGGTGGATGCCCATCACCCAGCGGCACGGCGGTGCGTAGTCGCCGCCGACGGGCAGCAGGACGTTGCGGGTGAGCGCGACCTTCTTCAGCCCCTGGAACAGCTTGAGCGCGGCGGCCTCGGCCTCGGGCAGGGTGGGCGCGTTGTCGATGGCCCAGCCGGCGCCGTAGTGGTTGACCATGTAGGCGGTGAGCAGTCCGCGTCCGGAGGGGGCGATCCAGCTGAACTCGGCCGGGAACTGCATCCGTTGCGGATCGCGCGGCTCCTCGCCGAAGACGGACAGCGTCGGTCCCCACTGATGGAAGGGGCCGCGCGCCCACGAACTGGACGTGACCCCCGCGTCGGCCATCAGGCCCGGGAACTGCGGGTCGTGCCCGAACGCGTCCAGCTGCCAGGCGGTCTGCGGGGAGGCCCCGATGATCCCGCGCTGGAAGCCGTCGCCGTACAGCGCGTTGCGTACGGTGGCCTCGGCGCCGGTGAGGTTGGTGTTGGGCTCGTTGTAGGTGCCGCCCATGATCTCGACCCGGCCGGTGCGGATCAGCTGGCGCAGAAAGGCCCGTTCCTCGGGGAAGGCGTCCCAGTAGGGCTTGAGATAGTCGACCTCGGCGAGCACGAACGTGTACGCGGGGTCGCGCCGGGCCAGGTCGCAGTGGGCGCGGACCAGGCTCATGCCGGACTGGCCGCGCGAGTCGAAGGTCCGTGCGGGCAGGCCGGTGACGGCGGGGTCGTCGGCGACGTCCCAGGTCTCGGTGTAGGCGGCCTGGGTGTTCCACCAGACGGGGTCGTAGTGGAAGTGGCTGACCATGAACATGGTCCAGCCGGGCTCGGCGGCCGTGAACTCGGCGGTGTGCTCGGCCCGTCGGTCTCCGTCGGCGGCGGTGACGGTGATCTCGCGGCGGTCGCCGGGCACGAGACCCTCGGTGGCCACGGGTATCTCGGCGTGTGCGGTGCCGTCCTCGCCGACGGTGACGACGGTCTCCCCGACGCCGCGGACGCCCGGGCCTTCCACGCTCAGCCGCACCGGTCGGCCCGGGTCGTGCTCGACGTCGACGGCGACCACCTGGTGCGGCCGGTCCTCCGTGCCGGTGAAGAGCTCGGTCGACGCGACGGAGATGACACGCATGAGGCTCCTAGGAGTGCGCGGGGGAGCCCCATCCTGGCATCGAGGGGTGGTTCAATCAACCATCTGTTGTCATCTTGGTTGGTTCATCCATGCATTCCCGGTCGGCTCAGCGAGCCCGCCGGGACTTCACCGCGTGCGCCCCGGCGATGTGGTCGGTGAGCGCCAGGGAGGCGCTCGCGCGCTGGTAGGAGAGCTGGCCGACCCGGACGTAGAGGCAGTCGATGAGCATCAGCACCGAGTGGCGGGCACCGATGCTGCCGGTGCGGAAGCTGGTCTCCGAGGAGGAGGAGATCAGCCGTACGTCGGCGGCGCGCGCCAGCGGCGAGCGCGGGTCGGCGGTGACCGCGACGGTGGTGGCGCCGCGCTCCTTGGCCAGCTCGAACGGTTCGATCGTCTCCCGGGTGGCGCCGGAGTGGGAGATGCCGATCGCCACGTCCGCCGGGGTGAGCAGGGCGGCCGAGGTGGTGGCCGCGTGCACCTCGGTCCAGCCGCGCACCGCGCAGCCGATCCGGAACAGCCGGGTCTCGGTCTCCTGGGCGACCGCGCCGCTGCCGCCGACGCCGTAGACGTCGATGCGCCGGGCGCGCGCCACGGCCTGGGCGGCGCGCTCGATCGCGTCCAGGTCGATCCGGTCGATGGTCTGCTGGATCGCCCGCAGGTCGGCGGTGCCGACGACCTGCACGACCCGCTCCAGGCTGTCGTCGGGGGAGATGTCCGGACCGATCTCGGCGCTGCCCCAGTCCGAGGACTCGCCGCGTCCGCGCTCCTGGGCCAGCTCGATCAGCAGGTGCTGGTAGGAGTCGAGGCCGATGGCCCGGCAGAACCGGGTGACGGTGGCCTGGGAGGTGCCGGTGCGCCGGCCCAGCTCCGCGGCCGAGCAGTGGGTGACGGCGGCGGGATCCTCCAGGATCAGCTCGCCGACCTTCCGCAGGGAGCCGGCCAGCCGGGGCAGCTCGGTGCGGATCAGGGTGGTGACATCGGTCGAGGGCATGCAGAGAAGGTATCAGCCACCCGTTGACACAGTGGCTGAATACCAGGACCGGTGATCTCTCGCCGCCGCCCGGGACGAGCTGCTTCATTGCCCGTGGCCACGAGCCTGTGATTTATTGATTCACCTGCATGTACGTATGAGGTGGTTCAATCCACCAGTTGCCCATCAGTGGGGAGTACCAGGTGTCCGTCGAGTCCGCCAACGAGTCCGTGACCGAACCGGTGAGCGCCGACCGCTTCGCGCACGAGAGCCTCGCCGTCCTGAACCGCCTCACCGAGTCCGCGCGCGCCGACGTGGGCGCCGCCGCCGCACTGATCGCCGACTGCGTCCGCGAGGACGGCGTCGTGCACGCCTTCGGCACCGGCCACTCCCAGGCCCTCGTCCTCGAACTCGCCGGCCGCGCGGGCGGCCTCGTGCCCACCAACCGCCTCAGCATGGCCGACCTCGTCCTCTACGGCGGCGACCACCCCGGCGTGCTCGACGACCCGCTGCTCGAACGCAAGCCCGGCATCGCGGCCCGGCTGTACGAACTCGCCGCCCCTCGCCCCCAGGACCTCTTCGTCGTCATCTCCAACTCCGGCGTGAACAACGTTGTCGTCGAGATGGCCCTGCACGCCAAGGAGCGGGGCCACCGCCTCCTGGCCGTCACCTCCCTCAGCCACACCCGGTCCGTACCGGCCGCCCACCCCAGCGGCAGGAAGCTCGCCGACCTCGCCGACGTCGTCCTCGACAACGCCGCCCCGAGCGGGGACGCGCTGCTCGAGCTTCCCGGTGGCGGCGCGGTCTGTGCGCTGTCCACGCTGACCGGGGTGCTGCTGGTCCAGATGACCGTCGCCGAGACGGCCGCGCGGCTTCTCGCCTCGGGCGATCGGCCGCCGGTCTATGTCTCCGCCAATGTGCCGGGGGGGTTCGAGGGGAACCTGGAGCTGGAGAAGCGGTACGCCGGGCGGATCCGGCGTACCGCCAGCTAGGCGCTCCGCTGGGAGGGCCGTTTTTGTCTGCGGGTCGGTGGGGGCTTGTCGCGCCCGCGCGGCGGTAGCCGCATATCGACACAGCCCCGCGCCCCTTAGGGGGTCAGGGTGACCGCCAGTGGATAGGCGCCGGTGGGGAGGGGTGCCTCTGTCTTCCCCGAGGCCACATCGACCGGTACCAAGGTGTTGCTGTCGGCCGTAGTGACGTACACAGTTGCGCCGTTCCAGTCCGGTGCCACATCGAAGGCTGACTTCCCCACCTTGACCGGTGTTCCCGGCGCACCGGTCACCGTGTCCACCGGGGTGACGGTGTCTCCTGTGCTGGCGCTGACCCACAGGGTGCGGCCGTCCGGGGAGAGGGCGAGGCCGTAGGCCTGGCCGGTGACCAGGAGGGTGGGTTCGGTGTCGTTCGTCGCGGTGTCGATCGGGGTGATCGTCGAGCCGCCGGAGTTGGAGACGTACACGGTTCTCCCGTCGGGTGCGGCGACCACGTTGAAGGGGCTCGGGCCGACCGGGACGGGGGGTTCGGCCTTTGCGGTGGTGAGGTCGACGGGGGAGACGGTGTTGTCGTGGATGTTGGCCACGTACAGCGTCCGGCCGTCCGGTGTGATCGCCATGTTCTCCGGGCCGGAGCCGACCGGCACGGGTGATCCCGCCGTCAGGGTGGCCGTGTCCACCGGCTGGACCGTGCCGTCCGTGTAGTTGGCGACCCAGAGGGTGCGGCCGTCCGGGGTGAGGGCGAGTCCGGCGGGGACGCGGCCCACGGGGACCGTGGCGGTGACCGTGCCGTCGGACACGTCGATCACGCTGACCGTGTTCGAGCCCTGGTTGGCGGCGTAGGCCGTGCGCCCGTCGGCGCTCACGACCACCTCGCCGGGGTTGGCGCCGACGGCGATGGCGGTGCTCGTTCCGGAGGTCAGGTCGATCGAACTGACCGATGCCCCACTGAAGTTTGCCGTCAGTGCCCTCGGTGTGCCCGTGCCGTCGGTGACCCTGACCGGGATCGCCCGGGTGAGGACGCCTGAGCCGGAGAGCACCAGCGAGTGGACCCCCGGCGTACCGGAGCCGATCGTGACCGTCGCCGAGGCGCTGCCCCCGGCCGGGACGGTGACGCTTCCCTCCGTGGGTGACGCGGTGACGCCGTCGGGCACGTCGAGCTTCCAGGTCACCGTGCGGGCGGCGGTGGAGCGTCGGTCGGAGAGGTCGAGGGTGACGGTGCCGGTCGCGCCGGGTTCGAGGCTGAGGGAGGCCGGGGTGAAGGAGGCGTCGACACCCGGGTCGGGGGCGGAGTCCAGCATCGTCCTGTAGAGGAACTGGTCCATCACACCGGGCGAGACCTGCTGCGGTATCGCGTCGAGCTCCTTGCGCTCGGTCTTGAGGCGGTTCCAGTACGTCGACACGGCGTCGGTGTCGCCCTTCTTGTCGGCCAGCAGCAGGTCCACGGCCGTCCGGCCCGCGGTGCCGTACCGGCCGAGCTTGTCCAGCCAGGCCGAAGTCTCCTCCAGGAAACCGGCGTTGGACAGACGGGCGCGCAACTCGCCCGGTGCGGCGGCCATGTCGTCGAAGTACGACGTCAGCGCGGCGGCGGCCCGGTCGAGGCCGCTGTCGTGGTCGTAGGCCGTGCGGAAGTCGGCGATGAGCGCGGTGAGCGTGGGGGACTCGGTGGTGTCGAGCTGGGAGGAGTAGTTGTTCTCGGCGAAGATCCGCAGCCATTTCCCGGCCGCCGGTGTCTCGCCCGCGAGGTCGCGGACGGAGGCGAGGAACGCGGCCCGGGGGTCGTAGGCGTCCGGGTTCCACAGATAGGCCGCCGAGGTGAACAGGGCGAGCCTGCTGGCCTCGCCCTGGACCATCGGGTTGGCGGTGACGCCGACGGCCTCCCGCGCCACGTCCGCCTCCCTGCCGGTGTAGGGGCCAAGCAGCAGACGGCTGGTGACGTAGTCGTTGACCGGGTAGTTGTCCCAGACCAGGACCGGATGCCCGTAGACCTCGCGAGCCTGCCGCACCTGCGCGGCGGTGACCGTCGGCGCGATCACGCCGACGCCGGTCCACTCCACGACCACGTCCGCGTCCAACCGCTCGCGCAGCGCCTTCTTGTACGGGGTGTCGGCGAGGTCGGAGTACTCCGTGGGGACCATCTCCAGCGGCTGGAGACCGGTGCGGCCGGCGGAGAAGTCCTGCCACACCCTGTTCAGCAGGTGCGCCTGGGCGGCCCCGGCCGCCGCGCCGCCGCTGCCGAACCTCTCCTCGTCGGCCGGACAGTTCCACTTCGTGTAGCTGATGTCGTCGAGCGGGATCGCGAAGGACCGCACGCCGATGTCGTACAGCGAGGCGAACTTGCGGACCAGCGCGGCGATGTCGCTCTCCGAGGAGTAGCAGACCGACAGGCCGGGGGAGAGGGCGTAGGTGAAGCGGACGTGGTCGGCCGCGGCGCGGTCGACGAGTTCGCGCAACCGCCCCAGCTCGGCGGCCGGGTACTCGTCGCGCCAGCGCTCCCGCAGGTAGGGGTCGTCCTTGGGGGAGTAGACGTACACGTTCTGCTTGGTGCGGCCGTAGAAGTCGAGCTGGCTCAGCCGCTCGGCGTGCGACCAGGGGGTGCCGTAGAAGCCCTCGACGACCCCGCGCAGCCGGGCCGTGGGCCAGTCGCGGACCGTCACTTCGGGCAGGCGCGGGCCGGTGAGGAGCTGACGGAGTGTCTGGGCCGCGTAGAAGGTGCCGGTGGTGTCCTTGCCGGACAGGGCGAGCAGGGCGCGGCCGGAGCGGCGGCCGGAGGCCAGGACGTATCCCTCCGCGGGCAGTCCGGCCGGGGACTTGGCGCCCAGGCGCTGCAACGCCCCGCCGGTGGCCGGGTTCTCGCCGGGGCCGCCGACGTAGACGGTGAGGCCGGCGGCGGGCGGCGGACGGTCGCCCGAGGTGACGGTGACGATCCGGTCGGCCCCGGCGGCGCGCAGCGCGGCCTCGACGACGCGGCGGGCCGAGGGGTCGGTGCGCGGGCCGACGACCTCGACCACGCGGTCGGGGACGGTGAGGTGACGGCCCGTCACCTCGATGTGCCGGGGCGTCGGCCACACCTGGGGCGGCGCCGTGACGGCCGGTGCCGCGACAGCCGGGGCGGCGGCCGACGGGAGTGAGGGGACGGTCAGGGCCAGGGTCAGGAGGAGGGCTCGGCGCAGACGCCGGGATCTGTGGCGGAGTGGGGGAAGGGTGATTGAAGTCACCGGATGAGGCTAGAGTCGTTGAATCAAGCATTCAAGAGGGTCGGGCTCGGACCGGGGTGGTCCCTCCGTCAGGTGGTGGTCCGGCACGTCGGGCCGGGCCGGGGCGGTCCACAGGGTTACCGTCGGCGGGTGGACGGTAATCGCCGAGGGTGGGGTCAGTGTCTGCTCAGCGGGGCGGTGTTCGCCGTGTGCATGGCCGGCACCACGCTGCCGACCCCGCTCTACCCCCTCTACCAGGAGAAGTTCGGATTCTCCGAGCTGACGGTCACCGTCGTCTACGCCGTGTACGCCTTCGGTGTCATCGGCGTGCTGCTGCTGGCGGGCAACGCCTCGGACACCGTGGGCAGGCGTCCGGTGCTGTTCGCGGGCCTGGGGTGCGCGGCGGCGAGCGCCGTCTGCTTCCTGTCGGCGGCCGGGCTGGGCGCCCTGTACGCGGGACGGCTGCTGTCGGGCCTGTCCGCGGGGCTGTTCACCGGGGCCGCGACGGCGTACGTGATGGACCTGGCACCGCCCGGCGGCGCCTCCCGGGCCACGTTCGTGGCGACGGCCGCCAACATGGGCGGCCTCGGCTGCGGTCCCCTGCTCGCCGGACTGCTCGCGCAGTACGCCGCCTGGCCGCTGTACCTGGCGTTCGCCGTGCACCTCGCCTTGGTGGCCGGCTCGGCCGTCGCCCTGCTGTGGCTTCCGGAGACCGTGCGGGATCCGCGGCCGCTGAGCACCGTACGGCCGCAGCGGCCCGGTCTGCCCCGGCAGGTGCGGGCGGTGTTCGTGCCCGCGGCGATCGCCTCCTTCGTGGGGTTCGCGCTGTTCGGGGTGTTCACCTCGGTCAGCCCGGCGTTCCTCGCGGAGTCCCTGGACGTGGACGACCACGCCGTGAGCGGGGCGGTCGTCGCGCTGGCCTTCTTCGCCTCGACCGCCGGGCAGCTGGCGGTCGGCCGGGTCGGGGTGGGGCGGTCGCTGCCGCTGGGCTGCACGGGGCTCTTCGCCGGGCTGGCGCTGCTCGCGGGCGCGCTGCGCTGGGACCTGCTGGCGCTGGTCGTGCTGAGCGCGGTCTTCGGCGGGTTCGGGCAGGGGCTGGCGTTCCGCGGCGCGCTGTCCGCGGTGGCCGGGGCGTCGCCCGCGGACCGGCGCGCGGCGGTCATCTCGACCCTGTTCGTGGTGGCGTACGCCGGTATCTCGGTGCCGGTGATCGGCGTGGGCGTGCTGGCGGTCTCGATCGGCCTGGAGGACGCGGGACTGGTGTTCATCGCGTGCATGGCCGTCCTGGTGACGACCGCGGTCGGCTACCTGCTCCGGCGACCGGTCCCGACGCGGGCGTGAAGCGGTCACGCACCACGGGCACGCGAGCACGCGAGCACGCACCGACGCGGCACCGGAGCCGCCGCGCGGCCCGCGGGCTTGCACGGCTCCGGTGACTGTCCCATAGTCCGAGGTATGGACGCGCGCGAGACGGCGCTCCGGCAGGCATACGACCACGCCGTCCGCTGGCTGGCCAGCCTTGCCG
This sequence comes from Streptomyces sp. NPDC096132, assembly GCF_044763345.1. Taxonomy (NCBI): domain Bacteria; kingdom Bacillati; phylum Actinomycetota; class Actinomycetes; order Kitasatosporales; family Streptomycetaceae; genus Streptomyces; species Streptomyces sp. NPDC096132. Next base: position 69,206 of record NZ_JBIWGA010000020.1, on the reverse strand, counting down.
ACCGCCCGGTTCCCGCCCGCGCCTCGGTCGACGGGATCGTGCGCGCGCTCGGTACCGAACTGCCCGAGCGTCCCAGCCCGCCCGCCGACGTCGTCGACCTGCTGGCCACGGCCTGCGAGCCGGGGCTCACCGCGTTTCCCAGCGGCCGCTTCTACGGGTTCGTCGTCGGCGGCACCGAACCGGCCGCGCTGGCCACGGACTGGCTGGTGAGCGCCTGGGACCAGAACTGCGTGATGCGGGCCGTCTCCCCCGCCTACGCGGCGGCGGAGGAGATCGCCGGCGCCTGGCTGCTCGATCTGCTCGGCCTGCCGGGAGACAGCGCCGTCGGCTTCACCACGGGCGCCACGATGGCGAACTTCACCTGCCTCGCCGCCGGACGCGACGCGGTGCTGCGGCGCCACGGCCGGGACGTCGCCCGCGACGGACTCGCGGGTGGGCCGGCCGTCCACGTCCTCGCGGGCCAGGACCGGCACATGGCCATCGACCTGTCACTGCGCTACCTGGGGCTCGGCAGGCCCGACCTGGTGGACGCGGACGACCAGGGCCGCATCCGGCCCGAGGCCCTGCGGCGAGCCCTGGCGGCCGGCGGCCGGAGCCCCACGATCGTGATCCTCCAGGCCGGGGACATCCACTCCGGCGCCTTCGACCCCTTCCCCGAGACGATCCGCGCCGCCCGCGAGGCGGACGCCTGGGTGCACATCGACGGCGCCTTCGGGCTCTGGGCCGCCGCCTCCCCTGCGTACGCGCACCTGACGGCGGGCTGCGCCGACGCCGACTCCTGGGCGACGGACGCCCACAAGACCCTGAACGTCCCCTACGACTGCGGCCTCGCCGTCGTACGCGACCCGAACGCGCTCCGGGCGGCGATGGCGCAGCAGGGCGAGTACCTCATCCACCACGAACACGGCGACCCCGTCGACAAGGTGCCCGAACTCTCCCGGCGCGGCCGGGCCTTCACCGTGTGGGCCGCGCTCCGGTCCCTGGGCCGGGCGGGCGTGACCGACCTCGTCGAACGGCTGTGCCGGCACGCCTCCTCGTTCGCCACCGGCATCGCCCGGATCGACGGCGCGAGTGTCCTCAACGACGTCGTCTTCACCCAGGTCTGCGCCGTGTTCGGCGACGACGACCGCACGGACCGGGTGCTCGACCGTCTGCTCGACGACGGCACGGCATGGATCAGCGGTTCCACGTGGCGCGGTCGGCGCGTCATGCGGATCTCGGTGAGCAACTGGTCGACCACCGACGACGACGTGACCCGCGCCCTCGACGCGATCCGGCGCGCGGCCGCCGGCGCCTGAGGGACGCGTGCCCGATGTGAGGACCCAGGTCAAGTAGCGTCCAGCCGGAGCGCGAGGACCGCCCGGTCGTCGTTGTCGGAACTCGCCGACCAGCGCTCGGAGTCGGTCCGTACGAACGACACGACCGCCTCCGGGTCGGGGGCGCGCTCGCCGCGGAACCGTTCGCCGAGCCGCTGCAGGACCGGATAGAACACACCGTCCGCGTCGCGTGCCTCGCTCACCCCGTCCGTGTGCGCGACGAGCACCTCGCCGGGCCCGAGCCGATGCACCGTCGTCTCGTCCCCGCCCGCCGCCAGGGCGCCCAGGCCCAGCGGCAGCCCGGGCGCCGTGACCAGCCGACGGGCGTCCCGCGGGCCGATCACCAGCGGCGAGGGGTGCCCACGGTCCACGATCCGCACCTCGCCGCCGCCCGGCGGGAACTCCAGCACCAGAGCGGTCACGAAGAGCTCGGGGTCGCCCTCCTCACCGGCCGGGCCGTTGCGGGCGATGCTGAGCTCCAGCCGCTGCGCGAGACGGCTCAGGCTCCGCCACTCGTGCGCCGACACCCGGAAGCTGCCCAGCACCGCCGCGACCGTCTGCACCGCGCCCAGCCCCTTGCCCCGGACGTCGCCGATGATCGCCCGGACCCCGAAGGGCGGCGTCTCGCACACGTCGTACAGGTCCCCGCCGACGAGCGTGCCGCCCTCCCCCGCCTCGTAGAAGCCGGCCGCACGGACGGGGCCGAGCCGGCACGGCACGGGCCGCAGCAGGGTCCGCTGCATGGCCTCCGCGACCGAGTTGGCCCGGATCAGATGCTGCCGGGTCCGCTTCCGCTGCCGGGCCAGCGCGACACTGGCCACCCCGATGAGGAACGTGCCGACATACACCGCGACATGGTGCTGCTCGTCGAAGTGGCCGGGGCGACGGGCCGCCATCCACATCTGCAGGCCCAGACACACCACGGCCGACAGCGCGGTGCCCCGCGGGCCACGCGTCGCGGCCGCGAGCGGCGGCACGGCGATGAGCATGAAACTCACCGGTTCCCGGCCCCTGACGATCACCTCCACGAGCACGTCGAAGGTCACCGCGATCAGCGGCAGCCACCACACCCACCCCCCGCCGCGGGGACGGCGGTCGCAGTGCGGCCTCAAGGCTCTCGGGGGACATGGCGGGCGCCCTGGCTTCCGTGCTCGCGGGGGTGGTTCGAGTGGCGGGGGGAGCCCGTCGCGGGGCCGGCGGAGTCGTCCGTGTGCTCACCGGCGCGGGGCAGGCCGGCTTCGACGTGGGAGAGCTGGGCGGTCAGGCTGGTCAGCCACATCTCGAGGTCGATCAGCGCCGGCAGCGGCGGTGGTGGTGCGGGCGGTGGCTCCGGTTCCGGCCGCGATCCGTCCGGCGGCGGCCGTTCCCCGGCGCACAGGGCGGCCAGCCGGTCGGTGGTCCGGGCCGCCGCCCGCGCATCGGCCCGGGCCCGTTCCGTGGCGCCCGGAGGCAGGCCGCCCGCGGGCAGGTCGAAGCGGGGCAGCCAGTGGACACCGAGCAGGACCTGGTGGGCCGCGATCAGTACGCCGTGCCAGTCGGCGCCGGCGGAGGCCCGGGCGGCCGGTTCACTGCGGAACTGGGCGTAGGCGGACTCGGCCAGGCGCATCCGGTGCAGGACGCCCAGTGTCGGCGGGGGTGGGGCGGAGCCCGGTGGCACGGTCGTCAGCACTCCGACCGTGCCCTTGATCAGTGGCCCGCACTCGCGCAGCAGCCCCGCCATGGTCCTGCGCACCTCCCGGCGGGCACCGGCCGGCCAGGCGAGCAGCGCGCACAGCAGACCGATGGCGCTGCCGGTCACCACGTCCACGATCCGCGCCTCGGCCAGCCGCCAGGTGGCCGGGGTGATCTGCGCGAACGCGGTGGCCACCACGAGCGTGAACAGACCCTGCGCCCAGGCGATGCCGAGCAGGGGCCCCAGGGAGAAGGCGAGCAGCATGCCCGGCGCGAGGATCGCGGCGTAGGCGTCGGTGTGCTGTCCGACGCCGATGAGCAGGGCGCCCGCCGCGATTGCGCCCGCGAGATTGCCGGCCACCGCCTGGCGGATGGCCGCCCACGTCTCCCCGGCGGTGGTCCTGCTCAGCGTCAGCACCGCCAGCAGCACCCAGAAACCGTGGGTCAGATCGAACGAACCGGCGACCAGCCGTGCCGCACCGAGGGCCAGCGCGATCCGGACCGCGTTGTGGAACTGCACCGAGCGGAGCGTCATGTTGCCGAGGAACCGGCGCAGCCACAGCCGGGACGTGGGCGCCTCCGTGTACCAGAACAGCTCCCGTGGCTCGATCGACGGAGTGCGCCGCCCGTCGAGGGCGACCCTTACGGAGATCTCCAGCGCCCGCGCCGACTCGGCGACGCCCAGCAGCGCGGCCTGCCGGCGCAGCACCGGCACCAGCTCCGGCTCCGCCGCGCCCCGCTCCGCCACCTGACCCACGCGCATCTCCTGGAAGGCGCCGATCACCTTGTCCAAGCGCTGCGGACCCGGGGGCGCCCGGCCCGTCCGCAGTGCCGCGGCACTGTCGTCGCAGAGGGCCGCGACCTGGGGCAACAGCCACCGGGACGGCCCGTCGGCAGGGCCGCCACTCGGCACGCTTCCGGATCTTCCTCGGCCCCGCAGACCGCCCCGTGCACCGGCCGCCGCGCCCTCCCGGAGCAGCTCCCGCAGTTGTCCCGTCTCGGTCAGATGTGCCAGCTGTTCGAGCAGGCGGCGGGCCGCCGAACCCGCCTGGGACAGGCCGCGGGCCGCACGGCCGGGCCCCGCCGGGCGTTCCGCGGGCGCAATCCGCGACAGCCGCAGCCGCGCGCCCTCGGCGCGCAGGACCTCCGGCGGCAGCTCGGCACGCCCGCCCAGGGTGTCGCCCGCGGTCGCGACGGCCTTCGCGAGGCTCGACCGGTACGTCTCACCCGCGGCCTGCGGCAGGACGAACACCTCGCACAGCGCCAGCAGCACCACGCCCGTCGTGAGCCCGGCCAGCCGCAGCCCCAGGGTCTGCGGCTCGTACGGCGGGAAACAGGCCAGGATGTAGAAGAGCTGGAGTCCCGGCGCCGCCCCGGCCGGCCTGGGGCCCGCGACGGCCGCGAAGGCCAGCAGGAAGCCGACGACCAGCATCCCCAGCACCGCAGCCCAGGTTCGCACCGCCAGCACGGTCCCCAGGGTCACCAGCACCAGGCCCACCGGCAGCGCCTTCAGCATCACCTCGGCCCGCTGCCGCCCGGACCCCGGCACGGCGGACAGCAGCCCGAGGGAGATGGGCGCGAACAGCCCGTACAGCGCCGGCACCGGCTCGTCGAGCCCGTACAGGAAGGCGTAGAAGCCGGCGGACGCCGCCAGGGTCACCCGCACCGACCGGCGCAGGATCCCGGCCCGCTCCGCCCCGCCCTTCACGGCGGACCTCCGCGACGCATGGCGCGGTGCATGAGCACGTTCCTCTCGGGCCGACGCCCCCGAGCCGTCCTGCTGCGGGCCGAACACGCGCCCCCGCCACCCCATTGTCGACCGGCACCGCACTCACCGCAGCCCGGCCCTTGGCCCTAGGCTCACGGTCGGGATCGAACCCGGCCCGGTGGGCCGTGGGATTCTCCGGGGGAGCGCATGGTCTGGTCATGGCTGCGGCGCGGGCGGGCGACGCCCAAGCTCCCGCTGCCCGGCGGGTGCGGGCAGCGGCGGCACACCCTGCGCACGGAGCGTCTTCTGCTCTACACCCCGGAGACCATGCTGGACCTCGCGGCGGTTCTGGCCGCCGCCTCCGACGCCGAGGCCCAGCGCTGGCTCGGATGGGGCGAAGGCCTGCTGACCGACGCGCGGGTCCGCGACGCCCTGCTCCGGGTGCGTCCCGGTGACGCCGGCTCCCGGCCTCCGTTCCCCGGCGCCGGGAAACTGCTGGCCGAGCCCTTCCCACCGCGGCCCGACCAGGGGGAGATGCTGGTCGGCGTCCGCCTGGACGACGGCCGGTACGCCGGGGCGACGGAGCTGAACACCGCCACCGGGGAGATCGGCGGATGGCTGGCCCCGCACGCGCGGGGCCGTGGACTCGGCGCGGAGCTGTTCCGGGCCGCCGTCCTCCTCGGCCATGACCACCTGGGGCTTCGGTCGGTCCGGGCGGGACACGAGCCGGCGAACACCGCGAGCGCGCGGGCCCTGAGGAGTGCGGGATTCGTCGCGGACGACGGGCCGCCCCGCCACACCCTGGGGGACGGCCGCGAGATCGACGCCCGCTGGCTGCGGCACACCTCCCCGGCGCCGCCCCGCCGCTGCCGCGGCGCCGGACCGGAGGCCCCGGACGGACCCGCGGGCGGTACGGCCGCCGAGGAGCCCTGAGACGGTCCCGGGCGTGCGGGTCGCGGAGCCGAGCTCGCGTCCTCGGGGCTCGCCCACCCCCGCCCAGGACACCTCACTTGACCAGCTTGCCGTCCGCGCGTACGGCGAACCATGTGCCGCCCACGCCCTGGCCGTTGGTGTCGCCGGGGTTCTGGTCGCCCGTGAACCAGTAGAGCGGCCAGCAGTCGAGCGCGAGCTGCTTCGTGCCGTCGGGACGGGTGTAGGTGCTGAGCAGCTCGGGATCGATGCCCTTGACGTTCGTGACGTCCACCGGCTTGGCGGGCTTCCAGGTGCCGAGGCAGTCGCCCAGGCAGTTGGACTTCATCGGCCAGGCGGTGTCCTTGGTGAAGCGGTACAGCGTCCGGCCCTTGCCGTCCCGGACGATCTCGCCGAGCGCCGGGTCGTCGACCGTGGACAGCGCGGGCAGCTCCTCCTGCGCCTCGGGGGTCCGCCCGGTCGCCGACTTGCCGGCCTTCTTGCCGTCGGGGGCAGCCGCGAACCAGGTGCCGCCCACACCCTGGCCGTTCGTCTGACGGGGTCCGGTGTCCTGTGCGTAGCGGTACAGCGGCCAGCCGGCCAGGGTCAGTTGCCTGCCGCCGTCGGCCCGGGTCACCGAGCCGAGGAGCGAGGCGTCGATGCCCTGGGGCGCCGCCACCCCGTCCGCCGGGACCGGCGGCCAGGTGGTGGCGCAGTCGCCCGCGCAGTTGGAGACGGGAGGCGACGCCGTGTCCTTGTCGAAGCGGTAGAGGGTGAAGCCCGCGCCGTCGGTGACGACCGGCCCCAGCCCGGCGCTCTCCCAGACGCTCAGCCGGCCGGCCTCCGAGGGCTGTGCCCCGGCGTCCCCGTCGGCGGCGGGCGTCCCGTTCACCGTCGTCGTGACCGGGCTCGCGGCCGCGGCCGGCGCCGCGTCGCCGCTCTGCGAACTCCCGCACGCCGCCGTCATCATGACCGCCGACACCGTCAACGCGAGCGGGACGCAGGTGAATTTACGCATGGCTGTGCCTCTCTTCGAATTCATGGTTCGTGGTGAGTGGTTGATGGTTGCCGGATTTCGTGTCGGCTTTTGCGTGCCTGATCGATCGCCGTGCCCGGATCTCCGCATGCACGCGAATTCCACGGGCAAAAGGTCCGCCCCGGCAGCCGGCGGAGGAGTTGACCGGATGCCGGGGCGGAGATCGGGTCCCGGATTCCTCCGGGGCCGGTCACCGGGAAAACGGCCCGACCGGCGGGGCGGTTCACCTTGGGGGCCGGGAATTTCCCGCGAATTTCCCGGCGTTCAGACGCGGCCGGTGCCGGCGCCTGCCAGTGTCCGTGTCGGTACGACCACCTGAAGGCCCAGCACCCCGAGGTCCACACCGCCGTCGGACTCCGCGTACCACCGCCAGTGCGCGCCGGGCACGTCACCGACGGCGAGGACGGTCCAGCCGCCGCCCTCGGACGAGGCGAGGTCCGCCAGGGTCCGCGCCTCGTCCGCGGTCGGCGGCTCCAGGAGCACGACGAACCCGGTGACCTCACCCGTCCGGGCCGCTCCGCGCACCAGGCCCACGCCCAGTTCCTCGGCGGAGTTCAGCACCTCGTCGGGACCCTTGCCCCGCACGTCGGTCACCGAGCGGACCCGCACCAGACCGTTGAGGCCGGGCAGGGCGCTCGCGCTCGGGTCCACGGAGACCACCACCGTGCGCTGGCGGGGGAGTTCCAGCAGCCCCCGCACCAGCGCCGCCACGGTGTCCTGGGCGACGACCAGGTCGCCGCAGACGCTCAGCGCGCCGTTGACGTGCCCGAGGTCGACCATGACCTGCGCCCCGCGCTCGCCGACGCCGACCCGGGTGAGATGCGGCAGGGCCAGGCCCACGTCGGCCGAGGGGTCGCCCTCGACGACCGAGGGCAGCCCCGCGCGCTCCCACCGGGTCGGCGCGACGGCGGTCCACGGAGCGGGGGCCTCGTTCGCCCCGGAGACCGAGGCGAGCAGCTTGGTGGGCTCGGCGAGCACGCTGTAGACGCGCACCCGATGGGCGGTGTCCGGGGCCTGCGCCGATACGAGCTCGCGCAGCGCCTCCCGGACCAGCACCGGCGTACGGGTGTCGGCGGCCAGCCGCCGGGCCAGCGCGCCCCGGCGACGGCGGCGCAGGGCGAGCGCCAGGCCACGGGGCAGCCGCGGGCGCAGCGCACGCCCGGCCCGGGCGAGCCCGGCTCCGGTGACGCGGGCGGCCCGGCCGAGCGGGCGGCGCGCGACGATCACCACGGTCAGCGCGGTGACCCCGGCGATGCCGCCGATCAGCGTGGGGAGCGAGCCCCGGGCGCCGAGGGCGGCGAACGTACCGGAGTTGCGGCCGGACGCCGGACCGGCGGCCGCTGACGGGGTGGGGGCGGCCGGTGCGGTGCCCGGCGCGGACTGCTGGGGCGCGGCGGCCTGCGTCTGGGGCAGGACGCCGACCTGGACTCCGGAGCCGTCGGCGTCCTCGGGAAGCGCCAGTGCGAAGCCGGGCACCAGCTGGTCCGGGCTGACGAACACCGAGCCGTCCGGCAGCAGGCGCCCGCTGTTGAGCACGAGGATCTCCTCGAACCGGTTGCCGTCGCCGAGGGTGCGCGCCGCGATGTCGAACAGGGTCTCCTGCTTGCCGCCGTTGGCCTGCGGGGTCTTCACGACGTAGAACTTCGTCAGCTCCTCCGCGCGCAGCACCTGGCCCGTGCGCTGCGGGACCGACTCCGTACCGAGCGCGTACGCCGGCCCGGGCAGCGTCAGCCAGGTGACCAGCATCAGCCCGCAGACCGCCGTCATCCGCGCCGTCCCGGTCCGCCGTGCCGTCCCGGTCCTGCGTGGTGCTCCGGTCCAGCGTGGCGCTCCGGTTCGCCGGTCCTTCTGCCACACGAGGGTCGTCGTGGGGGCGTCTCGCATCTTCCTCGTCCTCCTCCGTACAGGGCCGGTGACGCGTGCTTGCGGGCGCGTCTGCCGTCACACGGCCCCGGCGGCGGACCGGTTCAACGCGCTGAACCGTTCCGTCGCGACGGCCGTGCACAGGGCGCCGAGCGAACGACGAGCGGGGAGGCGCACGAGATGGCACCACGGCGGCACACCACGGGATTCGAGGTCCTGGGGTTCGCGAGCGACCCCACCCCCGGTGATCCGGAGGCGATCAGGACGCTGGCCAGGACCTATCAGGAACTCGGCGACGGGGCGGGCGAGGCCGTCGACCTGCTGCGCGGCGACGGGGCGATCCGCCAGGGCAAGGGCAAGGCGATGGACGCCCTCAAGGAGCGGATCAAGAACGACCTGCCCGGGATGCTCGAGAAGACCCGGGACTCCTTCCGGCACGCCGCCGAGGCCTACACCACCTACGCGGACACCCTGACCGACGCCCAGGACATGCTGGACCGGGCGATCGACGAGGCGCAGGAGGTGGCCTCGACCGCGAACAGCGAGGTGCCGGCCCTGGCGCCGGACGCCACACCCGAGCAGGCCGACGCGCGCGCCACCCGGCAGGGCGAGGTCGACGCGGCCAAGCAGCGGCTGTCGGCCGCCGAGGCCCTGGGCCGCGACGCCCAGCGGCTGCGGGAGGACGGCTCGCGCCGGGCCTCGGTCATCCTGGACGAGGCGGCGGAGCAGGCCATTCCGGAGCGGGGCTTCTTCAAGAAGGTCGGCGACTTCCTCGCCGACAACCCGATCATCGAGATCATCGCCGGCATCATCGTGGGCATCGTCGCCGTCTTCCTGCCGGTCGTGGGCGTCCTGCTGGGCGCGGCCCTGTTCGCCCTGTCGGTGATCCGGATGGTGTCCCAGGGGAAGATCGACGTCGGTGATCTCGTCATCGGGATCCTGACCTTGGTCCCCGGCGGGGTGCTGCTCGGTGGGCTGGGCAAGGTGGGCGCCTCGGTGGCCAAGCTGGCCAAGCTCGCACCGGCCCTCGCGAAACTCGGCAAGGGCGCCGGGACGATCTCGGCGGCGCTCACGTCGATCATCAAGGGCTCGACCCTCAGCCGTAAGATCATCACTCCGCTGGGCAAGGGCCTCGCCGGGCTCAAGGCCAATCCGTTCCTGGCCCTCGGCGGCAAGGTCGCGATCGACGTGGGCACCGAGTTCAGCCTGGGGCTCGCGGCGGCCGGCATCACGGCGGCGGCCGACGGAAAGAAGTTCGACCTGGGGCCCGCGGCCATCGGATCGTTGATCGGCGCCGCGACGGGCGGCGCGCTCTCGGTCTTCGGCGGAACGAAGTTCGCCAACAACATCAAGGACGCCTTCACCACCAAGGGCAAGTTCAAGAGCAACATCGACAAGGCGTTCTCGACGTCGAGCCTCGGTGTCGTCGACGGAAGGTTCAAGCCGAGCGGCATCCTGCACATCGACGGCAAGGGGCTGCCGCAGAAGACCGGCTTCCACGGCATCAACGGCTCGACGAGCGCGGATCCGGCCACCGGCGCCGTCAAGACGAAGGTCACCACTCCGGACGGTACGAAGACCGAGGCGAAGACCGACCCCGGAGCGACCAAGCCGGGCTCGATCGCCACCGATCTGCCCTTCGCCGGGGACGCGGTGTCCACGTCGGCGAAGACCACCACCCCCGACGGCTTCACCTCGGAGACCAAGGACGGCACCAACACGATCAAGAGCCCCGACGGGGACACGATCACCTCGAACGGCACCACGACCACCATCGAGACCCCGCTGGGCGGCAAGTCGACGGGGGAGAAGGCCGTCGACGTGTTCGGCGGCGAGTTCGCGCCGGACATCAAGGACTCCCTGGGCGGGATCGGCCCGGACAAGCCCACGCTTACCACCGAGCTGACTCCGGACGGGTTCAAGACCTCGGGCACGTTCGGTGACGTCACCAAGGGCCCGGACGGCGCCGTCACCATCAGCTCGCCGGCCCCCGACGGCAACGGCTCCGCCCCGCAGTTCACCGTGAACGGCAACGAGATCTCCACGGGCGGCACCACGGTGACCCAGGGCCCGGACTTCACCGCGGTGAAGAGCGGCGGGCTGTCCGTCGACAACGCGGGCGGCACCACCTCGGTGTTCAACACCCCGAACCCGGCGGAGAACGCGCCGCCGGTGGTCACCCACAACCCGGCCATCGGGGACTTCGCCGTCCACCTGGGCGACAGCACCACGCTCACCGGGAACACGGGGAACCCCGGCAACGTCGTCACCCTGCCGGGCGGAACCGGGGCGGCGGTCGACACCACCGGCACCCTCCACGTCTTCCACGGCGGGGGCGGGCAGAGCGTCACGGTGCCGCCCGCGCACACGGGCGGGCCGGTCACCGTCACCGACGGGGCCACCACGACCACGCTCCAGCCCGGCGGCGGCGCGACCGTCAGCACGCCGGGCGGACCCACCACGACCCTGGGCGACACGGGGTTCACCGTGGACACCGGCGGACCGAACGCGAGCACCGTGCAGTTCAACGGCGGCGACTCCACGCTCGCTGTCACCCCGCCCGGCGGCCACCCGCCGGTCACGGTGAGCCCGAACGGCGATGTGTCGGTCGGCGGGATCAGGACCGACCACACCGGCGGGGGTTCGGTCACCGACGGAGCCAACTCGGTGAACTTCTCACCGGTCGACATCACCTTCCACGGGTCCGACGGATCGTCGTTCGGCGTCAGCCCCGACGGCCGGTTCGACGTGGGAGGCATCCACCACACCCCGGACGGGACGATCACCGCCGGATCGTCCACGGTGACCAAGGACGGCTCCGCGACCGTCACGCACGACGGTCAGAGGTTCGACATCGGCCCGGACGGCGGGATCACGGTGACCCCGGCCGGCGGGAATCCGGGCGTCGAAGGAGCCCCTCAGCCGACGCCGGGCAACCCGGTCACCCTCGGCAACACCACCGTCTCCGTGGACGGCGCCGGCCACCACACCGTCACCGTCACCGGCACGGGCGGCACCACCGTGACGGTGACGGGCGGCACCACGACCCTCAACTCGGGCCCCTTCCAGGTGAACCACGGCCCGAACGGCATCACCGCCGGCACCACGGGACCGAACCCCATCCAGGTCGGCCAGGGCGCCGACGGCATCACCAAGGTCACCCACGGCGGCACCACGGTGAGCACCGGCGCCCACGCCCCGACCACCGTCGGCAACCACGGCCCCGGACAGCAGCCCGAGGTCAGCGTCACACCGCCGAAGCAGGGCGGCCCCACCCAGGTCACCACCGGCGACGGCAGCACCTCCACCCTGACGGCCGACGGCGCCCGGACCGACGTGGGCGGCCGGAACGTCGCGAGCGGCACCGTCGACGGAGGCACCGTCACCACGCAGGCCCCGGCGGGAGCACAGACCACGGTCACCCACGGCCCGGACGGCACCGAGGCCACGGACCAGGGCGGCACCTTCGGCGTCCACGACAACGGCACCGTCGACGCCGACGGGATCACCGTCCGGCCCCACACCGACGGCACCGACACCCCCGTCGCCACCATCACCGGGAACGGCGGCGGCACCGCGACGCTCGGCTCCCACGGCATCGACTCCCAGGGCATCACCACCACGGTGACCCCGGCCGGTGACGTGGTCTTCACCCACCAGCCGGGCAATGGCGGTCCGGTCACCACCGCCACCTCCGCACCCGACGGCACGATCACCACCCAGGCGCCCGACGGCTCGCTCGTCAACGTCCCCCCACGCGGCGACGGCACCACCGGCACGGCCGGCACCAAGGTGATCAGCCCGGACGGAGCCGTCCTCAGCTCCGACGGCCCGACGGTCACCCACTCCAAGGACGGCTTCACCACCACCGTCACCGACGGCCAGAACGGCCCGACGACCACCACCGTCCACGACAAGACCGGCATCGGCCACAGCATCGACCCGAACAGCCGGGCGACCGTCACCGACTCACCGAGCGGCGCCGGCATCACCGGCACCCACGCCGACGTCACCGTGACCACGCCGAAGCAGGAGGGCTGGGGACTCTTCGGCTCACCCGACATGACAGGCGGTCAGAACACCCTGGCCAACGGACCGGACGGACCCAGCATCACCACCCACGGGGCCGACCCGGTCGCCGAGCCCGGCAGCGTGGTCACACACGACGTCACCGACGGACACGCGGGCGAGTTCACCACCACCTACGGCCCGGCCTCGGGCACCTTCGCCCCGGGCGGGGTCACCCACCTCGGTCCCTCGAACACCCATGTGGACGCCACGAACACCCCCATCGACACCGCGGGCCGTCCCCTCGGCGACGGCCCGGGCCAGACCCCGATCGGCACGGTCGCCGGCGACGGGAACAGCGGCATCACCGTGACCACCCCGGGCAACGGCCCGACCCTGCACCACGAGGGCTTCTTCGGCGGCAGGACCACCGTGGACACCGGCAATGTCACCATCACCAAGACCCCGGGCGGCCAGGAGAACGCGGGCACCGCGGGCCAGAAGTCCGGCGTCCTCGACGGCCCCCTCAACCCGATCGCCCCGGCCGATCGCCCCGGGCCGGAGACCTTCACGGTGGGCGGCGCGAACGACGCCGGGCCCAGCGTGGAGATCCCCGTCGGCGGCAAGGACGGCTCCACGGTCCACGGAGGCGGCGCCTTCGACGTGAAGTCGACGGGCAAGGGAACCTTCGAGGTCTCCGTACCCGGCGGCGGAAACGGCCCGGCCGACACGGTGACCATCGGCAAGGACGGCACCCTGTCGGGACCGGGCGTCGTCGCGCCACCGCCGCTCCCCGCGGGGCAGCAGGGTCCGGCCGCGTCCCCGTTCGCCACGCTCAGCAACGGCACCACCATCACCACCGACACCGGCGTGCCGGTCGTCACCGCGCCGAACGGCGGCCCGACCAGCACCTTCACCAACGGCACGGCGACCACGACCCACGACGGCGACGGTGTGACGATCACCCAGAACCCCAACGGCGGCGCCACGTTCACCAGCAACGCGGGCGGCGAGAACACCACCGTCGACATCGGCAACGGCGGCGTCGAGGGCACGGTCGTCAAGACCGGCGACGACGGCAACCAGAGCACCTTCACCGTGGGCCTCGGCGACAGCGGCGCCGTCAAGGTCAAGGACGGCGACGGCACCACCGTCTCCGAACTCGACGCGGCGGGCTCCTTCAACGAGCAGCACTCCCCGGTCCACGACTACTACGCCCACACCAGCGGCCCCACCTCGGTCACCGATCTCCGCGAGTACGGCTACGAGGCCCTCACCAGCGTCCTCAAGGGCGTCGTCTCCCAGGGCGTCAGCGCCGCCTACCAGATCAACGAGAACGGCGCCGACCCGCTCACCACCCTCGAGAACGCCGCCATCAGGCTCGGGCACGGGGTCGGCAATTCACTGGCCGGCAAGAAGATCGAGAACGACCACGTCTTCAAGACCAAAGGCCCCGAGGTCGTCCTCAGTTCCATTCCCACGAAAACCCTCGGCGGCCTCAACGCCAACGCCGACGTCGAACTCGCGCATCCGCCCGAGGAACAGCCCGTAAAACTCTGAACCGCTCCGGCGCCACCTACGTGTCTGAGGCGCCGGACCCGAGGAACCCAAGAAACGGGAGACATTCAGATGGCCGACTACATCGTCAACGACGAAAAGACCAACGCCGCCGCCACGAGCACCATGAACGAGTACGACATCGCCGTGGCGCAGCTGGAGAAGATCAAGCGCGATCTCGACGCGCTGACGGAGGACGGGTACAACACCCCCGCCGCCAAGACCAAGTTCAAGCCCTTCGTCGAGGACTTCTCCAAGGGCTACCGCTCGGTCGTCGAGGGCCTGACCGGCATCTCCAAGTACGTCGACGGCGTCGGCAAGGGCTTCACCCAGCTCGACACCGACATGGGCAACAGCCTCACGGCGTAGGGCCTGTCCGGCGGATCATGCCGGAGACGCGGGGCCTGGCACGCCCACCTGCGGCGTTGTCGTCGGTCACCGACGCTCCGCGTCGACTCCCTCCTCCGCCTTGCAGTTGGACGCACCAGGCCCCGCTCACGTGCGCTGATGGGGCTCCGCCAATTTCCTCCAACTTGATCCGCCGGAAAGGCCCCAACCCCTCGCACCGCTCGGGCCGGACCTCGGGTCCGGCCCGACCCGCGTACGACGCCCCCTCCGTGATCCGTCCCGCGTGCCCAAGGAGCACCGACCATGCGTCTGACCGTCACCGCCGTCGACCCGCAGCAGGGCCGGACCGCGGACATCATGATCGAGGCCGACCCATCGGTTCCGGTCGGCGAACTCGCCGAGGAGCTCCGCCGGCGGCTGCGGGGCGGCGAACCCGACGCTCAGCCCGTCCTCTTCCACGGCCGCACCCCGCTGCCCGCCGACCAGCCGGTGGGCACGACCGGCCTGCGGGCGGGCAGCCTGCTGGCCCTGGACGGCCCCGTACCGGTGCCGGGCCAGGAGCCGGACGGGATCGCGGAGGTGCGCGCGGTCGGCGGCGCCGACGCCGGAGCGGTGTTCCGGCTGCCGCCGGGCGACTACGACATCGGCACCTCGGCCGCCTGCCGGATCCGGCTCGCCGCCGACGGGCTCGCCAAGACCGCCGCCCGCCTCAAGGTCGGCGCCGACGGCACCGCGACCGTCCGCGCCGCCGACGGCGAGGAGGCGCTGCTGGACGACAAGGCCGTACCGGACTGGACCGACTGGCCGGCCGGCGGAGTCCTCAGGATCGGCCCGACCCTGCTGGAGCGCGCCGCCCCCTCCTTCCCCGACGCCGCGCTCGTCCCCTCGGAGGACGGCGTCGGACTGGACTACAACCGCCCGCCACGACTGCTGCCTCCGCCCGTGCGGAACCGGTTCAAGCTGCCGGTGCCGCCGGGCAAGCCGGTGCGCAACAAGCTGCAACTGCCGCTGATCTTCGCGCCCCTGCTCATGGCCGGCGTGTCCGTCCTGATCTTCGGCAACCTCCGCTTCCTCGTCTTCGGCCTGCTGTCCCCGGTCATCGCCCTGATCAGCCAGATCTCCACCAAGCGCCGCGGCAAGGAGACCCACGAGGAGCAGGTCGCCGAGTACGAGAGGAAGAAGGCGGAACTGGAGGAGGAGGTGACCGAGGCGGTGCTCGCCGAACAGCGCGCCCGCCGCACCGCCTCACCCGACCCGGCCGCCGCCCTCCTGATCGCCGCCGGCCCGCGGCTGCGGCTGTGGGAACGCCGCTGGCGCGACGACGACTTCCTGCTGCTGCGCCTCGGCGTGGCCGACCGGCCGGCCTACGTCGAACTGGAGGACCCCGGCGAGGCCGAGCACCGCCGCAGGGTCTCCCGCACCACCCGGGCCGTACCGGTGACCGTCCCGCTGCGCGCGGCCGGGGTCGTGGGCGTCGCCGGGGGAGCCGCCGCCGAGCCGCTGGTGCGCTGGCTGGTGGGCCAGGCCGCGATCCTGCACAGCCCGTCCGACCTGAGGATCTGTGTCCTCGCCGGCAGCGCGGGCCGGGACCGCTGGTCCTGGGTGCACTGGATGCCGCACTGCGCGCCGCTCGGAGAGGACACGCTCAGCATGGTCGGGACCGGCGCCGAGTCGGTGGGCCGCCGGATCGCCGAGATCTGCGCCCTGATCAACGCCCGGCAGACCGCCGGGGACCGCGCACCCCGCGGTGGTGCGGCCGGCGAGCCAGATGTGCTGGTCGTGCTGGACGGCGCCCGCAGGCTGCGTGCCCTGCCCGGGGTCATCCAGATCCTGCGGGACGGTCCCGCAGTCGGCGTGTACGCCCTGTGCGCCGACGACGAGGCACGGCTGCTGCCCGAGGAGTGCCAGGCCGTGGCCGTGGCCGGACCGGACGGCGTACGCGTCGAACGGACCGGCTCCGACCCCGTGGACGGGGTGCTGACGGACGCGCCGAGCCGGGCCTGGTCCGTGGGCGTCGCCCGGGCCCTGGCGCCCCTGCGTGACATGGGCGACGACGCCGAGGAGAACCTGCTGCCCACCGCCGTACGGCTCCTCGACGTCCTCGGCCACGAACCGCCCGCGCCCGACGCGGTCGCCGCCGGATGGGTCGTCGGCGGCCGCAGCACCCGGGCCGTCCTGGGCGAGGGCGTGGACGGGCCGTTCTCCGTCGACCTGTCCGCCGACGGGCCGCACGCCCTGATCGCCGGCACCACCGGCTCCGGCAAGTCCGAACTCCTGCAGACCCTCGTGGCGAGCCTCGCGGTCGCCAACCGGCCCGACGAGCTCACCTTCGTCCTCGTCGACTACAAGGGCGGCAGCGCGTTCGCCGAGTGCGCGGACCTGCCGCACACCGTCGGCATGGTCACCGACCTCGACACCCACCTCGTGGAACGCGCGCTGACCTCGCTCGGCGCCGAACTCCGGCGCCGCGAGCACGTCCTCGCCGAGGCCGCCGCCAAGGACCTCGACGACTACACCGAAAAACGCCTCCGGCGCCCCGAACTCGCGCCCCTGCCCCGGCTGGTGCTGGTCATCGACGAGTTCGCCTCGATGGTCAGGGAACTCCCGGACTTCGTCTCCGGCCTGGTCAACATCGCACAGCGCGGCAGATCCCTCGGCATCCACCTCATCCTGGCCACCCAGCGCCCGTCCGGCGCGGTGACCGCGGACATACGCGCCAACACCAACCTGCGGATCGCGCTGCGCACCACCGACACCGGCGAGAGCCGCGACATCATCGACGCCCCCGACTCCGGACAGCTCTCCCCGCGCACCCCCGGCCGCGCCTACGCCCGGCTCGGCCACGCGGCCCTGCTGCCGTTCCAGACCGGCCGGATCGGCGGCCGGCGACCGGACCCCTCGGCCTCCGAAGAGGACCGCCCGGCCCCCGTCCTCACCGAACTCCACTGGGAGGACCTGGGCGACCCGTTGCCCCGCCCGGCCGTCGCCGAGCGTGCCGTACAACCCGTCACGGACCTGTCCGTCCTCGTCGAGGCGGTGCGCGGCGCCGCGGCCCGGCTCGCCGTACCGCCCGCCCGCCGGCCCTGGCTGCCGCCGCTGCCCGCCTCGCTGACCCTGGACCTGCTCACCCCGCCCGCCCCCGAGGAGCTCCCGCCCGGACGGCTCGCCCCGGTGCCGTACGGCATGGTGGACATCCCCGCCGAGCAGGCGCAGCGCGCCCTCGTCTTCGACCTCGACACGATGGGGCACCTGCACATCATCGGCTCCCCGCGCAGCGGCCGTTCCCAGACGCTGCGCACACTCGCGGCGGCCCTGGCCGGCACGCACGGCTGCGCCGACCTGCACCTCTACGGTCTCGACTGCGGCAACGGGGCGCTCCAGGCCCTCACCGCGCTGCCGCACTGCGGAGCCGTCGTGGACCGGGGCCAGGCGGAGCGCGTGGTGCGCCTGCTGTCCCGGCTGACCGGCGAGGTCGGGCGGCGGCGCGCGCTGCTCGGCCGGCAGGGCGTCGCGGACCTCACCGAACTGCGCCGCACCCTGCCCGAGGAGGAGCGGCCCCCGCACGTGGTCCTGATGGTCGACCGGTTCGAGGCGTTCGAACGGGACTACGCCGCGTACGACCAGGGCAGCGTGATGGACGCGATGACGCTGCTGATGCGCGAGGGCGCCAGTGTCGGCGTCCATCTGGTGCCGGCCGGCGACCGGATACTCAGCCAGAGCCGGTACTCCTCCACCACCGAGGACAAGCTGGTGCTGCGGCTCAACGACCGGGGCGACTACGCCATGGTCGGTCTGAGCTCCCGCTCCGTCCCCGAGGACCTGCCGGCGGGGCGCGCCCTGCGGCCCAGGGACACCACCACCGCGCAGATCGCCCTGATCGACGGCGACGACCCCGGCGGCGCCGCTCAGGCCAGGGCGCTGGCCGCGCTGGCGGAGCGGACCGGCCGGCGGGACGCCGGGGTGCCCGAGGCACGCAGGCCGTTCCGGGTGGACGTGCTGCCCGACCGCCTGAGCTTCGAGGAGGCCCTGGAACGCCGGCCCGCGCAGACGTCCCCGCTGTGGGCGCTGGTGGGCGTCGGCGGCGACGAACTCTCCGCCCAGGGCACGGACCTGTCCGTCGTCCCGTCCTTCGTGATCGGCGGACCGCCGCGCTCCGGCCGCAGCACCGTGCTGCTCACGATGGCCCGCTCGCTCACCGACGCGGGCACGAAGATCGTCGTGATCGCGCCCCGCACCTCGCCCCTGCGGGCGCTGGCCGGACAGCCCGGGGTGGTCGGCGTCTTCACGGACTCCGACGTCGAGGTCGCCGACTTCCGCGCCGCGCTCGGCAAGGTGGACTCGCCCGCCGGTGCCATCCTCGTCGACGACGCCGAGATGATGATCAACTCCGAGCTCGACAACGACCTGGCCGCGCTCGCCCGCGGCAGTGCCGGCGACGGCTGGGGCCTGGTGGTGGCGGGCAACAACGAGGTCCTGCTGGGCGGACTGTCCGGCTGGCAGGCCCTTGTACGGCGCAACCGCTGCGGCGCCCTGCTCGCGCCGCGCTCGGCGAGCGACGGCGAACTCGTCGGCGCGCGCGTCCCCCGCGGCCTGCTGGGCGAGGACTGCGAACCGGGCCGCGCCCATCTCCAGCTCGGCGACGGACGGTTCCTCACGGTCCGGGTGCCGGAGACCACCGTGCCCCGGTGACGAAGGGGCCGTGCACCCTCGTACGGCATACGACAGGGCCCGGCCGTCCGATCGGACGGCCGGGCCCTCGGCGCTGCCCGCCGGCGCGTCAGCGCGCGGCCCCCGCCGTGACCGGTTCCGCCTCGCCGAAGGCGAAGGTCGCGGTGATGGCGTCGAACAGGTCGTAGAGCTGGTCGGCCAGCGGGATGTTGGGGCTGAAGCAGCTCACGACGAGCACCCGCCTGCTGCCGGGGACCGGCACCACCGTGTGCATCACCACCAGCTTGTACGAGACGCCCTCGGCGACCTCGCTCTCCTCCACACCCACCAGCCGGCCGACCTGCCCGACCGCGGGCAGGGTCTGCGTGGTGAAGGTGCGCGTGGTGCCGTCGCCCCGCCGGTCCCCGGAGGCGGAGAACTCCCTGGCCAGGGCCTGCGCCGAGAAGTCCTCCCCGGGCGGCGGGGTCACGCTGAAGACCATGAGTCCGGCCATCAGCAGACCGTCCTCGTACATGGTCGTGGTGCCCGCCGCGTACACGGCGCCGCGCCGCCGGGCGCCGTCCATGATCCGCCGCGCGCTGCGGAAGGCATGGTTGACCGCCTCCCGGGTCTGCTTGTCCGGGGTCTGGCGCAGCAGTTCGGCCCTGCGTTCGGCCAGGGTGTCGCCGCTGAGGTCGTACTCCGTCCAGTTGTCCGGGACGGCGATCCCGAAGGTCTGGGAACCGTTGGTCGTCATGGGCACATCGCTCCTCGGCTCGGTCACTTGGCGCCGTTCGACCCGTCGTCGCCGTCGAGCGACTCGGCCAACTGGGTGTCGGCGTCCGCGAAGGCCTTGACGATGGCCTCGCAGGCGTCCCTGAGGTCCTTGCTGTTGCGCTTCACCTGAGTGCGGCCGTCGCCCCACTTCTTGTCGAAGTTGCCGCCCGAGCGCGCCAGCGGCGGTCCGACGGCGGCGGCGTCGAAGCCGCTCGGCCTGGTGTCGATGATGTCCATCACCCGCCGCAGGAGCGCGCCCAGCCGCTCGACCTCGTCCCCGGGCATGTCGATCTCGGCCATGGACGCCTCACGCGCCCGTGCGGACGAGCTTGCCGTCCGCCCCGACGACGAACCACTCGCCGTCCAGCCCCTGCCCGTTGACGTCCCCGGGCGCCGCGTCGCCGACGTAGTAGTACAGCGGCCAGTCCCCGTACGTGAGATGCACGGCACCTCCGGACTTCCTGGCCTCGTGGATCATGGACGCCTTCACACCGTTCCCCGCGGCCGCCTTGGTGCTGCTGGTCAGCGCGGGCCATACGGCGACGCAGTCGGCGTCGCAGTTGCTCGCGCCGTCCTTGTCCTTGGTGAAGGCGTACAGGGTGCGTCCCTCGCCGTCGACCAGGATGGAACCGAGGTCCGAGTCGGCAAGGGCGATGGCGGCGCCCCCGCCGGGGGAGTCCTTCGCCTTGTCGCCGGAGTCCTTCCCACCACCGCAGGCGACGAGCCCCAGAGCCAGCGGTATCGCGATCAGAGCCGTACGTGCGCGCATTGTGGTGACCTCTCTCGCTGTCATGCGTCCGAGTGCGACGGGGCGTGTCCCCGTCCGCGTCCCACACGTGCCGGTGCGGGGCCGGGTTCAGTCCGCCCGCCCGATTTCCTCTCCGGGATTCGGCGACATCGGCGGTGAACCGTCCTGGCCGTCCGCTCGTGACTCGGACAGCACCTCGGGGCACAAGGCACCCGAACTTCCCGAAGGATGAGAAACCATGCGCAAGTTCACGCTCACGGTCACCGCCGCCGCGCTCGCCACCGGTCTGGTCGCCGCGTCCCCGGCCCTCGCCGACGACGGTTCGAGCACCCACGGCAGCCACACTGCGCCCGCCACCGGCGGTGCCTCCGGTGACGGCTCGGCCGCGCCGCCGACCGCCGTCTCGGCGAAGGCCCCGGCCGTCTCCCTGGTCGCCCGGCTCTCGGGCGACCAGGAGGTCCCCACCCAGGGCGGCCCCGCCGTCGGCGACCAGGACGGCGACGCCGTGGCCCTGGTCAAGGTCAAGGGGAACCGCGTCACGTTCGCCCTGACCTGGAACGGCATCGACAGGCCGACGCTCGGCCACATCCACCAGGGCGTCGCGGGCACCAACGGCGACGTGAAGGTCGGGCTGTTCACCACACCGATGCCGGCCACCGCGCAGTCGGCCGCCGGACAGACCTCGGTGACCGACGCCGCCCTGGCCGAGCAACTGCGCACCGACCCCACGAAGTTCTACGTCAACCTGCACACCAAGGAGTTCCCCGGCGGCGCCGTCCGCGGACAGCTGCGGCCGCTGGCCAAGCCCGTCAACCCGCTCAGCATCATCCGCGGAGGCAAGCTGCGGGCGCTCGCCGACGGAGGCCAGGAGGTGCCCACCGGCGACCCGAAGCGGGTCGGCGACCCCGACGGGCACAGCGTCACGTTCCTCTACCCCCAAGGCGGCCGGGTCGGCTACTCCCTGGCCTGGGTGAACATCGGCGCCCCGCTGGCCGGTCACATCCACCGGGGGACCCTGGGCCGCAACGGCGACGTGAAGATCCCCCTGTTCGTCACCGCCGTACCCCAGAACATCTTCGCGATCTCGGGCACGGTCGCCGTCCCGGACGCCTCGGTGACCGCACAGATCAAGCGGCGCCCCACGGACTTCTACTCCAACCTGCACACCGAGGAGTTCCCCGACGGCGCGGTCCGGGGCCAGCTGTTCCACTGACACGGGTGGACGGTCAGGAATCCGTCATGGTTCAAGGCTCATCTTGATTGGTCTGGACGTTGCTGGGACGCTGCTCCCGTGTGGATCCGACTCCTGCGCCCAAGAGGCCGTTTCCTCCGGGTCGTTCTGCCTGCGGCCTTCGGGGTGTTCGCGGTTCTGGGAGTCGGGGTCTTCGCGGCCGGCCGTACGGATTCCCCGCGGACGGCTCCCACCGCCGACCGGTACACGGACCTGGCATCGGTGGTTCAGGCCGTGCCACCGGACGACGGACCAGACGCCTCCACCGGCTCCTACACCGAGGACTGCGGGCGCGACCTCGACGGCCATCGCAACGCCGACAACGTCGTGATCTCCCCGGGCGTCGCCGGTTCGGCCCACCACACGCACGAGTACGTGGGCAACGTGTCGACCGACGCCTTCTCCAGCAACAGGAGCCTGGTCGAGGCATCGACCACCTGCGCCGGCGGCGACCGCTCCACCTACTACTGGCCGGTGCTCCGCCGGCTCGACCGGACCGGCGCGGACGCCCACGTCGTGGGCGGCGGGATCGACGGCAACACCGGTGAGATCGTGACGCCGTCCTCGGTCCGGGTGGAGTTCCGCGGCAACCCGGTGAGCAAGGTGGTCGCGATGCCCCGCTTCCTGCGGATGATCACCGGGGACGCGGTGGCCGTGGTCACGGGAGACGCCAACGTACGGGCCCAGTGGGGCTGCGCGGGCCACCCCGGCCGCTTCACGACGAAGTACACGCTGTGCCCGCGGGGCAGCGGACCGACCCGCACGCTCGACTTCCCGAGCTGCTGGAACGGCCTGGCCACCGACAGCCCCGACCACCGCGGGCACGTGGTGTTCCCCGCGGCCAACGGTGTCTGCCCGCGCGCCACCTTCCCCGTGCCGCAACTGCGCGTCACCCTCACCTACGACCTTCCGCACGGCACGCGCTACGCCGTGGACTCGTTCCCCGAGCAGAAGCGCGACCCGAAGACCGATCACGCCATGTTCATCGACGTGATGACGGACGGTCGGATGAACGAGCTGGTGCGGTGCGTCAACGAAGGACGCCACTGTCGGCCCAAGTGACGCGAACCACATTGAACCGAGAGCGGCCGCTGCTCGTGTTCAGCGCGTCAGCTCGGGAGAGGACGGGAGTAGATGGATGGCGGCCCTGTGGTCCCGATCCAGGGACAAGCAGAGAACAAGCGACGAGGTACTGATCCGGTCCTTGTACGAGGAACACGGCAGAGCCCTCCTCGCCTACGCGCAGCGGCTGACCGGCGACCACGCCGCGGCTGAGGACGTGGTCCAGGAGACCCTGATCCGGGCCTGGAAGCATCCGGACGCGCTGGTGAACGGCAAGGGCTCGGTGCGCGGTTGGCTGCTCACGGTGGCCCGCAACATCATCACGGACCGCTACCGGGCCAAGGCCGTGCGTCCGACGGAGGTCGCCGAGTCCGTGGGCACCACCCCGGTCGAGCGGGACCACGCGGACGCCGTGGTGGACTCGATGCTCGTCATGGAGGCCCTCGACCAACTGTCACCGGACCACCGGGACGTCCTGGAGGAGCTCTACTTCCAGGGAAGGAGCGTCGCGGAGGCGGCCAAGACCCTCGGAATACCGCCGGGGACGGTCAAATCCCGGTCGCACTATGCTCTGAAGGCACTGCGCGACCTGTACAGAGACAAGCCCGGCACAGCGAAGCTCGTCGCGCTGAAGGAGGTGGCGGTATGAGCATCAAGCAGCACGACAGCGCACTGCTCGGCGCCTATGTCCTCGGCGCACTCGACGAGAACGAGATCCGGGCCGTCGACGAACACGTGGCGTCCTGCGAGAGGTGCCGCGAAGAACTGGACGGATTGCGGGAGATGGAAGCGGCGCTGGGAGAAGTGCCGCCGGAGGCGTTCCTCGACGGACCGCCGGAGGGCGGAGATCTGCTGCTGCAGCGCACACTCCGGCGGGCGCGCAGCGAACGAGACGGCGTGGAAAGGCGCCGCCGGGTCGTCCTGGCCGCGGTCGCGGCGGTCGCCGCGGCGGCCGTACTGGGCGGCGGAGTCCTGATCGGCCGGGGCACGGCCGGAGAGACGGTCGCGGATCCCCCGCCGCCCTCGGTCTCGGCGGCGCCCACGCCGCCCGCCGGCACGAAGGTGGGCTCGGGCACCAGCACCACGACGGGCAGCCAGATGACTGTACGGGTCACCCCGGCCTCCCAGTGGGTCCGGGTCAACGCCTCGGTCAAGGGCATCCCGGCCGGGGAGAGATGCCGGCTGATCGTGGTCGCCAAGGACGGCAGCCGCGAGGTGGCCGGCAGCTGGCTCGTCGCCGACGAGGCCAGCGGAGCCAACCTCGACGGCTCGGCGGCCGTCCCGGTGGACGACGTCACCAAGATCGTGGTGGAGAACGACAAGGGCAAGGAGTACGTGTCCGTCAAGGTCTGAACGAAGGGGATCCGCGCCGGGGCCGGGGCGGATCCCCTCGTGCTGTCCGAAGCGGTCGTGGCTACAGGGCGCGCGCGACGAGCAGCGCCACGTCGTCGTGGTCGTCGGGGTGGCGCAGGCCGTACAGCAGGAGGTCGCAGATCTCCTCCAGCGGCCGGTCCGGCTCGTCCAGGAAGTTGAGCAGCACCGCCAGACGGTCGTCGATGGGGTGGTGCCGGGTCTCGACCAGGCCGTCCGTGTACAGGACCAGCACGTCGGCGGGGGCGAGGTGGGTCGTGGTGGTCTCGAAGGGGATGCCGCCCACGCCGAGCGGCGCGCCGGGCGGCAGGTCGAGCAGTACCGGGGGGTGCCCGGGGCCGGCCAGCGCGGGCGGCATGTGCCCCGCGTTGGCGATCCGGCACTGCCGGGTGCGGGGGTCGTACACCGCGTAGAGACAGGTGACGATGTAGTGCTCCAGATCGCAGGTGATCTTGTCGAGGTGCTGGAGCACGGCCCCGGGATCGAGATCCAGGTCCGCGTAGGCGCAGGTGGCGGTGCGCAGCCGGCCCATGGTGGCGGCCGCGTCGATGCCGTTTCCCATGACGTCCCCGACGACCAGCGCGGTCTTGTCGTCGGACAGGGGGATGACGTCGTACCAGTCGCCGCCGACCTCACTGGTGGCCTGGGCGGGCTGGTAGCGGGACGCGAGGTCGAGACCCGCGTGGTGGGGCGGATGGTCCGGCAGCAGACTGCGCTGCAGGGTGAGGGCGGTGTTGCGCACGCTCTCGAACCAGCGGGCGTTGTCGATGGCCACCGCGGCCCGGCCGGCCAGCTCGCCGGCGAGCACGACGTCGTCCTCGTCGAACGGGAGCGGGTTGCGGGTGCGCTTGAGGTCGAGGGCGCCGAGCACCTCGCCGTGGGCGATCAACGGCACGGCGAGATACGAGTGCACCCCGGCCCGGGTCAGCAGCGAGCCGGCCTCGGCGTCCCGGGCGATCCGGGGGATGTCGTCGTCGCCGACATGGCGCACCAGGACCGGCCGGCCCGTGTGCACGCACAGGGTGACCAGCCGGTCCCCGTCGTAGGCCGTGACATCACCGGGCGCGTCGGCGGCGCGCAGGGCCACGGTCGGGTGGGCCGCCTTGAGCGCCAGGGCGCGGAAGAGCTCCGTGCCTTCGTCGGGTCTGCGTGAGCGGCGGCAGGCCAGGGCGGAGTCGAGGACGTCCACGGCGACCACGTCGGCGAGCTGGGGGACGGCGATGTCGGCCAGCTCGCGGGCGGTCTGCTCCACCTCCAGCGTGGTGCCGACCCGGGTGGAGGCCTCGGCGATCAGGGCGAGGCGCCGCCGGGCCCGGTCGGCCTCCGCCGCCGCGCGGTGCCGTTCGGTGACGTCGACGACCGAGGCGGCCGCGCCCAGCACCCGCCCGCCGGGATCCTCCAGCCGGTAGAAGGAGAGCGACCAGGCGTGCTCGCGTTCGGGGTCGGCCGGCGGACGGCCCACGTGGTACTGGTCGAGCAGCGGCGTACCGGTGGTGAGCACCTGACGCAGCGCGGACTCGATGGTCTCGACGTCGGGCAGCGGCAGCGTCTCCCTGAGGCGACGGCCGATGTGCTCCTCGGCGGGGATGCCGTCGATGCGCTCCAGCGCCGGATTGACCAGGAGGTACCGCAGGTCGGGGTCGAGGAGGGCCAGCCCGATCGGTGACTGGTTGATCAGCCGTTCGCACAGGGCCAGATCGGTCTCGACGCGTTGCAGCAGGGTGTGGTCGGCCGCGATGCCCAGGGCGTAGACGTCCCCGAGGTCGTCCTGCAGCCGCATGTTGCGGAACTCCATCAGACGGCTGCTGCCGTCCTTGTGCCGGATCGGAAAGGTGCCGGCCCAGCTCCGGCCGGTCTCCAGCACCTCCGCGAACAGCCGCACCACGGCCTTCAGATGCTCGGAGTGGATGAACAGCCGCGCCGCGTAGTTGCCGAGCGCCTCCTGCGCGGTGTACCCGAACAGTTCCTCCGCCTGCGGCGTCCAGAACACGATCCGCCCGTCGGAGTCGAGGACCATCGCCGACACGCTCAGCACGTCCAGCAGACCGGTGGGCGGCGGCGCGTCGGCCGCCTCGGTGCCGTAGGCGTCCGCGTCGGGCCGGAAGGGTTCGGACCGGAAGGGTTCGGACCGGAAGGGTTCGGCTGCCATCCCACATCCTCCTTCCCTCCATGCTGCCCCCGGCCGGGGCGTCCGGAAAGACCGAGGAACGCGGCGGCGCCCGGGCATGCCGTCGAAGCCGTGCGCATCGGGCGGACAAGCAGGACGATGGGTCGTGTAAAGGATGGCCCGATGGACCCTGCGCGAGAAGCTTCGGACGCCGCCCCGGCACCCGCCCGGCCGCGCGATCTCCTCGACGCGTCCACGGACGCGGCGGCGGTCGTGTCGGCGGACGGCGTCGTGATCGGCTGGACCCGGGGCGCCGAGGCACTGCTCGACCGTCCGGCGGCGGAGGTGGTCGGCCGCTCCGCCGCCCACCTGGTGGCGACACCCGCGGATCCGGCCCGGGTGGCCGCAGTCGCCGAGCGGTGCCGGGCCGGCATGGGGTGGAGCGGCCGGCTCCCGGTACGGCACCGCGACGGCCGTCCCCTCGACGTCGACCTGCGGGTCTCCGCGTCCTTCGCGATCGGCGCGGACGAGTGCTTCCTGATCTCGGCGCGCCGGCCGGACCGGCACTGGACGATCGGCCAGTCCGTCCTCGACGGCTTCCTGACCCGCTCCCCGGTCGGGATGGCGGTGATGGATCCGCAGCTGCGCTATGTGTGGCTGAACGACACGCTGGAGCGCTTCGGCGGCGTGCCCCGCGCACAGCGGCTGGGCCGCCGGCTCAGCGAACTGCTGCCCGGGCTGCAGGCGGAGACCATCGAGGCGTTGATGCGCAAGGTCCTGGACACCGGCGTCCCGGTCACCGACTACGAGTACGTGGGGTGGAGCTGGGCCGATCCGCACCGGCAGCACGCCTACTCCACGTCCTTCTTCCCCTTGGTGGACGCGGACGGCTCCGTCACCGGGGTCTGCTACATGGTCCAGGACGTCACCGAGCGGTGGACCGCCCGCCGGCTGCTGTCCCTGGTCAACGAGGCCGGCGCCGGGATCGGCACGACCCTCGACGTGCTGCGGACGGCCCAGGAGCTCGCCGACTTCGCCGTGCCGCGCTTCGCGGACTTCGTCGTCGTGGACCTCCTGGAGCCCGTGCTCAGCACCGAGGGCCACGGGGCGTGGCTGACCGACGCGGGACCGGCGCCCGCCCGCCCCCAGCTGCGCCGCGCCGGGATGAGCTCGGTCCGGGAGGGCTGCCCGGAGGCCGTGGCCCGGGTCGGCGACAGGACGGACTTCCTTCCTCCGCCGCACGGCGCGCGGCTGCTCATCGACGGCGAGCCCGTCCTCATCCCCGTCCTCGACGCCTCCGACCCCCTGTGGACGACCGAACAGCCCGGCAGGGCGGCGAGCATCCGTGAGTTCGGACTGCACTCACTCATCTCCGTACCGATGCGGGCACGGAACACCGCCCTGGGCCTGACGACGTTCGTACGGTCGCTCAATCCCTTGTCGTTCCAGCCCGACGACGTCCTGCTCGCCCGGGAGCTGGTGGCACGGGCGGCGCTGTGCGTCGACAACGCCCGCCGGTACACCCGGGAGCACACCGCGGCCGTCACCCTGCAGCGCAGTCTGCTGCCGCACGCCCTGACGGGCGGGACCGCGCTGGAGGTGTCCTCCTCCTATCTGCCGGCGGACCCGACGGACGGGGTGGGCGGCGACTGGTTCGACGTGATCCCGCTGTCCGGGGCCCGGGTGGGCCTCGTCGTCGGCGACGTGGTGGGGCACGGCATCGCCGCCGCGGCGACCATGGGCCGACTGCGCACCGCGGTGCAGACCCTCGCCGACATGGAGATGCCGCCCGACGAACTGCTGGCCCACCTCGACGACCTCGTGCTCCGGCTGAGCGCGGACCGGACCGACGACGTCGCGGTCCGGCAGGGTACGACCGCGTTCCTCGGGGCCACCTGCCTGTACGCCGTCTACGACCCGGTCACCCGGCGGTGCAGGATGGCCCGGGCCGGACACCCGCCGCCCGTCGTCGTCGCCCCCGACGGCCAGGTGTCCTTCCCCGAGCCCCCGGCCGGGCCTCCGCTGGGGCTGGGCGGGATGGCGTTCGAGGCGACCGAGATCGAGCTCGCCGAGAACAGCCTGATCGGCCTGTACACCGACGGCCTGATCGAGGGGACCGAGCGGGACATGGAGCTGGGCATGACCCGGCTCGGCGAGCTGCTGGCCCGGTCCGACGGCGATCTTTCCACCCTGTGCACGTCGGCGGTGCGCCGGCTGGTGCCCGTGCCGCAGCCCGACGACATCGCCCTCCTCCTGGCGCGCACGCACGGCCTGGGCCCCGACCGGGTCGTGTCCTGGGACGTGCCCGTGGACCCGGCGGCCGTCGCCGACATCCGCGCCCGGGCGACCCGCCAGGTGGAGGCCTGGGGGCTGGCGGAGCTGGCGATGACGTCGGAGCTCATCGTGAGCGAGCTGGTCACCAACGCCGTACGCCACGCGGCCCCGCCCATCCGGCTGCGCCTGCTCCGCGACAACCGCCTGACCTTCGAGGTCTCCGACGCCAGCAGCACGGCCCCCCGGCTGAGGCATGCCCGCAGCACGGACGAGGGGGGCCGTGGTCTCTTCCTGGTGGCCCAGCTCTCCCATCGGTGGGGAGCCCGGTACACGGGCGAGGGGAAGATCATCTGGGCCGAGCAGGAGATCAGCCGGTGAGACAGGCCGACCGGTTCGGCCGGGGACTTCAGCCGGTGAGGATGCCGTCCATCTGGCCGACCGCCTCCTTCAGGCCCTCCTCCATGCCCATCTTCACCAGCTGGTCCATCTGCTCCCGGGTGCCGAAGGCGGACCGGATCTCCATGCGGGTGCCGTCTCCGTGCGGGGTCAGCCGGACCCGCACGGTCGTGGTCGGCATAGTGGGACTCGGGGTGCCCTCCTCGTCGGCGAAGCCGTCGGTGAAGTCCAGGCCGGTGGGCGGGGTGACCGACGTGACGCGCCACCAGCCGCGGTGCTTGTCGCCCTCGGGGCCCGTCATGAAGTAGGTGACCTCACCGCCCGGGCTCAGGTCGTGGTCCTCCACGGTCGCCGGGTAGGTCGGGGGTCCCCACCAGCGTTCCAGCCGGCGGGGGTCCGCCCACAGCTGCCACACGTCGTCGACGGGGGCGGCGAAGTCGGCGATCAGGGTGAGGGTGAGGTTGTCGAAGTCCTTGTCCACGCTGGTCACACTCATCGGTCCGGTCCTTCCTTCGGACGGTGCTCTGGCGTACGGGGCCCCCTGGCCAGCAGGTCGGACATCCGCTCCACCCGGCCGCGCCACAGGGACTCCAGGTCGTCGAGGGCCTGCCGGGCCCGCGCCACGGCGTCGGGCTCCGCGAGGACGAGCTGCTCCCGTCCCCGCCGCTGCTTGGTGACCAGCCCGGCCCGCTCCAGCACCGTGACGTGCTTCTGCACCGCGGCGAAGCTCATCGGGTAGGCGGCGGCCAGCTGCGACACCGACAGATCGCCGTGGACACAGCGGCGGAGTATGTCCCGGCGCGTCGTGTCCGCCAGGGCGTGGAAGAGCCGGTCCAGGCTTCCGGCAGCACCTTCATCTACAACCATTTGGTTGTATGTTAATCGGGCCCTCACCCCCTCGCAACCGCTGCGACCTGCTGTGACTTCTCCCACCTGCTCTTGCCCGGGCGGGGAGCGCTTCCCTACGTTCGGTCGCATGTCCCACCATGGCCCCACCTCTCCCGGCGAACCGTTGGGCTGGTCCGTCGACCTGAGCGCGCACGAGATGCTCAGGCGGGCGCACGTCCTCGACGCCCTCGGCCCCGACTGGGACCCCGTCGAGGCGCTGCGCGGCGAGGAAGAGGCGAACGCCCTGCTCTACTCGGGTCTCGACGCCGAGCAGCAGCGCGTGTACGACGAACTGGTCGCGGCCGGTGTGCTGCCCCCGCGAGGGGGCGGCAGTGCTGCCGCTTGACCCGCAGGCCGACCTCGGCCGCCGGGCCTGGGTGGCCTGCCCCAACTGCGACGACCGGCAGGGGTGCGACCCCTGCGCGCGAGGGCGCACCTGCTCCACCCACTGGCGCTATCTGCTCTCCAACACCGGCAGCCTGCTCCATCTGCAGTGCCCGTCCTGCACCCACGTCTGGGACCACGAGACCCGCTTCGGAGCCACCCGCTCCCGCCGGGAGCGCATCGTCGACGGACCGTAGGGGCAGTGAGGCCGGACGGCGCAGCGACGTCTGCTTTCGGATGACCTCACCGACTGTCTCCGGAGAGGTCCGGCGGACGTGACCGACGATCGCTGTCGGCGGTCACCCCCGGCTGCCGTCCGTCCGCCCGGAGACAGCCGTGCACATCCTGCTCCTAGCCAGCGCGTTCAACAGCCTCACCCAGCGTGTCCACGCCGAGCTGCGCGACCGCGGCCACGCCGTCGCCGTGGAGCTAGTGCCGCGGCAGGCAACGTTTGCCCCGTCGCGACGCCCGGCACGCTCCCCCGCTCTCGGCTTCGCTCGAGCGGGAGGTACCCCCACGACGCCGCTCCTTGACGGGCAAACGTTGCCTGCCGCGGCACTGGCCCTGCCGCACGGCTCCCTGGCGGAGGCCGTACGGCGGCACGACCCGCACCTGGTCGTCGCGCCGATGCTCAAGGCGGCGATCCCCGAGGAGGTCTGGACGGCGTACACCTGCCTCGTCGTCCATCCCGGGCCGGTGGGCGACCGTGGGCCCTCCTCCCTGGACTGGGCGATCCACGAGGGCGCCGAGCACTGGGGCGTGACGGTGCTGCAGGCCGAGGCGGAGATGGACGCGGGTGACGTGTGGGCGTCCGTGTCGTGCCGGGTGCCCGCGACGGGAAAGAGCGAGCTGTACCGGGGCGAGGTCGCCGACGCCGCGCTGGCCGCCGTACTCCTCGCGGTGGAGCGCTTCGCCGACGGCAGGTACGTGCCGTGCCGACAGGACGGGCCGGTGCGGGTGCGGCCGTATCTCGACCAGGGCGTCCGGCGGATCGACTGGGACCGGGACTCCACCCGGACCGTGCTGCGCAAGCTGCGGGCGGCCGACTCGCAGCCCGGCGTGCTGGACCTGCTGTGCGGCGAGGAATGGTATCTGCACGGCGGTCACCCCGAGAGCGCGCTGCGCGGCCGTCCGGGTGCGCTGCTGGCCACCCGCGCCGGGGCGATCTGCCGGGCCACCGCGGACGGCGCCGTGTGGATCCCCGAACTGAGGCTGCGGCGGCTGCCCGGGCGGCCGCCCACGTACCGGCTGCCCGCCGTGCGGGCCCTCGGCGACCGGCTGCCGCCGCTGCCCGAACACGCCCCGCCCCGGCTGCCCGACGCGCGGGAGGGCACCTGGACCGACATCCGCTACCGGGAGGACGGGAACGTGGGCTTCCTGTCCTGGGCGTTCCCCGGCGGCGCCATGAGCACCGAGCAGTGCCGGCGCCTGCTCGACGCCTACCGGGAAGCGTGCGAGCGGCCCACGACGGTGCTGGTGCTGGGCGGCCCACGGGACTTCTTCTCCAACGGCATCCACCTCAACGTCATCGAGGCCGCCGACGACCCCGCCGCCGAGTCCTGGGCCAACATCAACGCCATCGACGACCTGGTCGAAGCGGTCCTGACCACCACGGACCGCCTGGTGGTCGCGGCCCTC
Source organism: Streptomyces sp. NPDC096132 (assembly GCF_044763345.1). NCBI lineage: Bacteria > Bacillati > Actinomycetota > Actinomycetes > Kitasatosporales > Streptomycetaceae > Streptomyces > Streptomyces sp. NPDC096132. The sequence goes on along the minus strand of NZ_JBIWGA010000020.1, from coordinate 37,267 downwards.
GCGGGCAACGCCGCGGCGGGCGGCGTGATGCTCGCCCTGGCGGCCGACGAGGTCTGGTGCCGCTCGGGCGTCGTCCTGAACCCCCACTACCGGCTGATGGGCCTGTACGGCTCGGAGTACTGGACCCACAGCCTCCCGCGCCGCGTGGGCCCCGCCGTGGCCGAGCGGCTCATGAGCGAGGCGCTCCCGGTGAGCGCGGCGGGCGCCCTGCGCCTCGGCCTCGTAGACCGGGTGCTCGACTGCGCTCCCGACGCGTTCGCGCGGGAGACCGGCGGGCTCGCGGCCCGGCTGGCGTCCCTGCCGGGGACGGCGGTCCGCGTCACCGCGAAGAAGACCGAGCTGGACCGGCTGCAGAGCCTGACCCCGCTGGCGGGCTTCCGGGAACGGGAGCTGGCCCGGATGCGCCGGACCTTCGACGACCCGGACGCCCCGTACCACGCCCTGCGCCGGGCGTTCGTCCACAAGCAGCGGCCGGAGCGCACCCCGCCGCACATCGCTTCGGCCCAGGTGGCGCACAGCGCTCCACTACCGCGTGCCCCGCGTGTCACCGGAATGGCCCTCGATGAGATCTCACCCGGGCCGAACCGCTGATACGAAGAGATCTGATGGTCGAAATACAGGCCTTCATCCCAAACCTCCCCAGGAGGCGGTCCCATGACTCAGGCGACGCCGGACACGGTCGGCGCTGCGGGCGCGCCCGCCGACGAGACACCCACGATCCACATCCTCTGGATCAACGCGGGGCTGAGCTGCGACGGCGACTCGGTCGCGTTGACGGCGGCCATGCAGCCGAGCATCGAGGAGATCGCGCTCGGCGCGCTCCCGGGGCTGCCGAAGATCGCCGTGCACTGGCCGCTCATCGACTTCGAGTGCGGTCCGGTCGGCGGTGCCGACACGTTCATCGAGTGGTTCTTCAAGGGCGAGCGGGGCGAGATCGACCCGTTCGTCCTGGTCGTCGAGGGCTCCGTCCCCAACGAGTCGATCAAGCCGGAGGGCTACTGGTGCGGCTTCGGCGACGACCCGGAGACGGGCCAGCCGATCACCACCAGCGAGTGGATCGACCGGCTCGCGCCCAAGGCGCTGGCGGTGGTCGCCATCGGCACCTGCGCCACGTACGGCGGCATCCACGCGATGGCCGGCAACCCGACCGGCGCGATGGGCGTGCCGGACTACCTCGGCTGGGACTGGAAGTCCCAGGCGGGCATCCCCATCGTGTGCGTCCCCGGCTGCCCGATCCAGCCCGACAACTTCGCCGAGACGCTCACCTATCTGCTCTACCAGGCGGCCGGTGCCGCCCCGATGATCCCGCTGGACGACAAGCTGCGTCCGGCCTGGCTGTTCGGGGCCACCGTCCACGAGGGCTGCGACCGGGCGGGCTACTACGAGCAGGGCGAGTTCGCGGAGTCGTACGACTCGCCGAAGTGCCTGGTCAAGATCGGCTGTTGGGGCCCGGTCGTCAAGTGCAACGTGCCCAAGCGCGGCTGGATGAACGGCATCGGCGGCTGTCCGAACGTCGGCGGCATCTGCATCGCCTGCACGATGCCCGGCTTCCCCGACAAGTTCATGCCGTTCATGGACGAACCCCCCGGCGCCAAGGTCTCCAGCACGGGCAGCCACGTCTACGGCGCGGTGGTCCGCAGGCTGCGGACCATCACGGCGAAGACGGTGGACAAGGAGCCCAAGTGGCGCCGCACCGGAGAGAAGATCACCACCGGCTACCGGCCCCCCTGGTGACGTCCCCTCACGACCGACCCGCTACTGCTCGGTGCACTCCGCACACCCCCACCCCGCGCAACGAAGGGCACGGCAAAGACGATGGCAAGGACGAAGGCGGCCGGAGACGGCAGCGGCCTGGTGGAGATGGCCTGGGATCCGATCACCCGGATCGTGGGCAGCCTCGGCATCCACACCAAGATCGACTTCAAGCAGAAGCGGGTCGCGGAGTGCTACAGCACCTCGTCGGTCTTCCGTGGCTACAGCGTCTTCATGCGCGGCAAGGACCCCCGCGACGCCCACTTCATCACCAGCCGCATCTGCGGCATCTGCGGAGACAACCACGCCACCTGCTCGGTGTACACGCAGAACATGGCGTACGGCGTGAAGCCCCCGCACCTCGGTGAGTGGATCATCAACCTGGGCGAGTCCGCGGAGTACATGTTCGACCACAACATCTTCCAGGAGAACCTGGTCGGGGTCGACTACTGCGAGAAGATGGTCAAGGAGACCAACCCCGGCGTCCTCGAACTCGCCGAGCGCACCGAGGCCCCGCACGCCGCCGAGCACGGCTACCGCACCATCGCCGACATCATGCGCTCGCTCAACCCCCTCGAGGGCGAGTTCTACCGCGAGGCCCTCCAGGTCAGCCGGTACACACGCGAGATGTTCTGCCTGATGGAGGGCCGCCACGTCCACCCCTCCACGCTCTACCCGGGCGGCGTCGGCACCATCGCCTCCGTCCAGCTCTTCACGGACTACCTCAGCCGGCTGATGCGCTACGTGGAGTTCATGAAGCGGGTCGTGCCCCTGCACGACGACCTGTTCGACTTCTTCTACGAGGCGCTGCCCGGCTACGAGGAAGTGGGCCGCCGGCGTGTCCTGCTCGGCTGCTGGGGCGCGCTCAACGACCCCGAGTACTGCGACTTCACCTACGCCAACATGACGGACTGGGGCCGGCGGATGTTCGTCACGCCCGGCATCATCGTCGACGGCAAGCTCGTCACCAACGACCTCACCGAGATCAACCTCGGCATCCGCATCCTGCTGGGCAGCTCCTACTACGAGGACTGGCAGGGCCAGGAACAGTTCGTCACCCACGACCCGCTGGGCAACCCGGTGGACCCGCGCCACCCGTGGAACCAGCACACCATCCCCGCCCCGCAGAAGCGGGACTTCGACGACAAGTACAGCTGGGTGATGTCCCCGCGCTGGTTCGACGGCAAGGAGCACCTCGCCCTGGACACCGGCGGCGGACCCATCGCCCGCCTCTGGTCCACCGCGCTGTCCGGACTCGTCGACACCGGCTATGTGAAGGCCACCGGCCACAGCGTGGTCATCAACCTGCCCCGCACGCTGACCAAGCCGGAGACCACCTTCGAGTGGAAGATCCCGAAGTGGAGCAACGCGCTGGAACGCAACCGCGCACGCACCTACTTCCAGGCCTACACCGCCGCCCTGGCCCTGCACTTCGCGGAGCAGGGCCTGGAGGAGGTCCGCGCCGGACGCACCCAGACCTGGGAGAAGTTCGAGGTCCCGGACGAGAGCATCGGCGTCGGCTTCACCGAGGCCGTCCGCGGCGTCCTCTCCCACCACATGGTGATCCGCGACGGCAAGATCGCCAACTACCACCCGTACCCGCCCACCCCCTGGAACGCCAGCGTCCGCGACTCCTACGGCACCCCCGGGCCCTACGAGGACGCCGTGCAGAACACCCCGATCTTCGAGGAGAACCCGCCGGAGAACTTCAAGGGCATCGACATCATGCGCGCCGTCCGCAGCTTCGACCCCTGTCTGCCCTGCGGCGTCCACATGTACGTCGGCGGCGGAAAGACCGTGAAGTCGATGCACGTCCCCACCGGCCTGAGCGGACTGGGCGGATGAGCGCACCGACGGCGACGCGACCCCCGAACGCGGAGCGGACCGGGCGCCGTGTCGAGGAGGTCCTGGAGCGGCTGGCCACGAGCGGCGACCCCACCGCCGCGGCCGCGGCCGAGGAACTCGTCCGCTCCCTCATGGACTTCTACGGCGCCGGCCTCGCCCGCATCGTCGAACTGCTGGACCCGGCTCCCGGCACAGCCTCGGCCGGGCTGCTCGGCGACGAACTCGTCGCGAGCCTGCTCGTCCTGCACGACCTGCACCCCGAGGACCGCGACACCCGCATCGCCCGGGCCCTGGACAGCGTCCGCGACCACCGGATGGAGGTGGTGGACTTCGAGGAGCACAGCGGCACCCTGAGGGTGCGCGCCCGGGCGGGCGGCGGCTGCGGCTGCGGTTCCGGCGCCGATGCCCGGCAGGCCGCGGAGGCGGCGCTCGCCTGCTTCGCACCCGAGGTCAGGGCCGTCGACGTGCAGACCGCCCCCGCCGGACCCACGCTCCTGCAGATCGGCACGGCACCGACGGGGGCCCGATGAGCGCGACCACCGTCGGCCTGCGGAGGTTCCTCACCGAGCGTCCGCCGCGGCCGGAGCGGTGCGAACTGTGCGCGGTCGGGGTGCCCGAGGACCACCGCCACCTGGTCGACACGGAGAAGCGCGCCCTCGTCTGCGCCTGCGCGGCCTGCGCGCTGCTGATGGAACAGCCGGGCGGCGCCGCGGGCCGCTTCCGCGCGGTCCCGGCCCGCTACCTCACCGACCCCGGCCACCGCCTCGACGAGCGGGCGTGGGAGGCGCTGCAGATCCCGGTCGGGGTCGCCTTCTTCTTCCGCAACGCGGCACTCGACCGGCTGGTCGCCCTCTACCCCAGCCCGGCCGGAGCCACCGAGAGCGAACTCGAACCGGCCACCTGGACGGAGGTCCTCGGCGGCAGCCGCCTCGCCGGACTCCTCGAACCGGACGTCGAAGCACTGCTGCTGCGCCGCACCGACGGCCACTGCGAGTGCCACCTCGTCCCCATCGACATCTGCTACGAACTCGTCGGCCGGATGCGCCTGTTGTGGCAGGGCTTCGACGGCGGGGCGGAGGCCCGCGCCGCGCTGGACGCGTTCTTCACGGACGTCGCGCGACGCGCCCGACCGGTGGAGGAGGCGGACCGGCCACCGGACGCGGCGGGGCGGGCGCGGGAGGCGGGGCACACGCCGGACAGCGCGGAGCGGTCGTCGGACAGGGCGACGCACCCGTGGGACAGCGCGGAGCGGTCGTCGGACAGGGCGACGCACCCGTGGGACAGCGCGGAGCGGTCGTCGGACAGGGCGACGCACCCGTGGGACAGCGCGGAGCGGTCGTCGGACAGGGCGAAGCGGCGGTCGGACAGGGCGGAGCGGTCGTCGGCCGACGCGGAGCGGCCGCGGGAAGAGGCACGGCGCCCGTCGGACGCTGCGGCGCAGGCGCGGGAAGCGGCACGGCGCCCGGCGGACAAGGCGGGACGCCCGTGACGGAGTTCTCCTTCGCCTGCACGGGCGTCCGTGCCGACCGCTTCGCCGCCGGACCGACCCTGGTCTTCCGGCTGCGCGTCACCGCGTCCGGCGACACCCCCGTGCACGCCCTCGCGCTGCGCTGCCAGATCCGCATCGAACCCGCCCGCCGCGGCTACGCGTCCGCCGAGGCCGACGGCCTGACGGACCTCTTCGGCGAGCGCTCCCGCTGGGGCAGCACCCTCCAGCCGGTGCAGTTCGCCCAGGTCCCGCTGATGGTCCAGGGCTTCACCGGAGAGACCGAGACCGACCTCGTGGTGCCCTGCACCTACGACCTGGACATCGCCGCGACCCGTTACCTCGACGCCCTCGGCCACGGCGAGGTCCCCCTGCTGATGCTCTTCTCCGGCACTGCCTTCACCGGCGCGGGCGGCTTCCGGGTCGAGCCGGTCCCGTGGGACCGCGAGGCGGCCTTCCGGATGCCGGTCGCCACCTGGCGGGAGATGGTCGAGCAGCACTTCCCCGGCTGCGGCTGGATCCGGCTGCCCCGCGACACCATGGACGCCCTCCTCGCCTACCGCTCCCGGCACGCCCTGCCCTCCTGGGAGGCGACCGTCCGGGCCCTGCTCGCCGACAGCGGCGATCCGGACCCGCCCGCCAGGGACCCGTTCCGCGCGCTCACCGGCACCACCGGAAGGACCGACCCGTGACCGTGACCGCGTTCGCCCCCGAGACCGAGGAGCGCTTCGCCCTCGCCCGGCAGGTGGCCGACGCCGTCCTCTTCGAGGGCTATGTGCTCTACCCGTACCGCGCCTCGTCCGCCAAGAACCGGCTGCGCTGGCAGTTCGGGGTGCTCGTGCCGCCCGCCTGGGGCGCCGAGTGCGAGGAGTACGACTTCCAGCACACCGAATGCCTGATGGAACCGAGGAAGGGCGCGACCCTCTCCGTCGAGGTGCGCTTCCTGCACGCCCGGCGGCGCACCGTGCAACGGGCCTGTCCGGACGGCGGGTTCGAGACGGTCGCCGAACTCCGCCTCGAAGACCGGGTGCTGGTGCCCTGGGACGAGGGTGGCGAGGAGCGCGTCGAACTGGTCGTGCCCGTCGAGGAGTTGCTCGGCGACGGCGTCACGCACCCCTTCCACCGCCCCGCCCGCGACGACACCGAACCCGTCCTGGACGCGGCCGGCCACCCCGTGGGCCGACTCGTGCGGCGGTGCGAGGAGATCAACGGGACGCTCAGGCTCTCCGCCCGCGAACTCGACGGCCCCTACCGGACCATGCGGCTGACCGCCGTCGTGGAGAACACCAGCGACTGGACACCGCCCGGGGGCCGGGGCGCCGACCGGGACGCGGCGCTGCCGCACGCCCTCGTGGCCACCCACCTCCTCATGGCCCTCAGCGCCGGATCGTTCCTGTCGATGACGGATCCCCCCGAGTGGGCGAAGGGCGCGACGGCCGCCTGCCGCAACCTGCACACCTGGCCCGTACTCGCCGGCGAACCCGGCCGCGCCGACCTCGTGCTGTCCTCCCCGATCATTCTGGAGGACCACCCGGCCATCGCACCGGAGAGCCCCGGCGCGCTCTACGACGCCACCGAGATCGACGAGATCCTCGCGCTGCGCACCGCCGCCCTCACGGACGAGGAGAAACGCGAGGCCCGGGGCACCGACGAACGGGCCGCCGCCGTGATCGACCTCGCGGACTCCCTGCCGGCGGAGGTGCTGGAACGGCTCCACGGGGCAGTGCGCGGCCTGCGGGAGATCACCAGTGACCCCGGCGGGGGCTTCGCCGACGAACACGGAGTGCGGCGCCCCGACACCCCCTGGTGGGACCCGGCGAGCGACGCCGGCTTCGACCCGGAGCGGGACAGCGTGGTCGTGGACGGGCGGCCGGTGGCCAAGGGCAGCCGCGTCGTCCTGCGCCCGGGCAAGCGGCACACGGACGCCCAGGACCTGTTCCTGCACGGCCGCACCGCGACGGTCGAGGCGGTCCTGCACGACGTCGACGGCATGGTGCACCTGGCCGTCACGGTCGAGGGCGACCCGGGCGCGGACATCCGCCGTGCGCAGGGCCGCTACCTGTACTTCCAGCCCGACGAGGTCGCACCTCTCCAGGACCCGTCATGAACCGCACCCTCGTCGCCGGCATCGGCAACATCTTCCTCGGCGACGACGGCTTCGGCGTGGAGACCGCGCGCCGGCTCGCCGGGCGCGACCTGCCAGGTGCCGTCGAGGTCGTGGACATCGGCGTGCGTGGGGTGCACCTCGCCTACCAACTCCTGGACGGCTACGACACCCTCGTCCTCGTCGACGCCACGGCCCGCGGCGAGGCACCCGGCACGCTCTACGTGATCGAGTACGACGGCCCCGGCGGCGACACCGGCGCGGTCCCCCCGATCGACGGCCACCGGATGACCCCCGACACCGTCCTGGCGCTGCTGGACACCCTCTGCGCCGGCACCGACGGACAACCGCCGCGGCGCGTCCTGATCGTCGGCTGCGAACCGGCCTCCATTGAGGAGGGCATCGGCCTCAGCCCGCCGGTGTCCGAGGCCGTACCCCGGGCCGTACGGCTGATCGAAGAGCTGCTCCTGGACGGCGATCCGTCCGTGGCGCAGGCCTCAACCGCTGAGGCCCCTAGATGAGGAGAGACGGATGAAGAAGATCGTCATTGGTGGAGCGGCCCTCGCCGGCATGGCCGTCGTCTTCGCCGAGTTGTTCCCCGACCTCAGGCGCTACCTGCGGATCCGGCGCATGTGAAGCCGGGGTCGCACCACGTGGGCCGCGCGGTTGCGTCGAACGGCGTACCCGCCGGCCGGTGACGGCGCGCCGGGCCGTGCGGCCCGGGTGCGCCCGCCTCTAATGAAGGCCGGTGGGAGGCCCACGCCCCGGGAGGTCCAGGACCGATGCACGAGATGTCCGTCGCGCTGGCCGTCGTCGACCAGGTGACCGAGGCCGCCACGCGGGCCGGCGATGTCACGGCCGTGCGCTCGGTACGACTCCAGGTGGGCGAACTGGCCGGTGTCGTACCCGACTCGCTCGCCTTCTGCTTCGAACTGGCCTGCGCCGGAACCCTGCTGGAAGGCGCCGAACTGGTCACCGAGACGGTGCCGGGGCAGGCCCGCTGCATGTCCTGCGCACACGCCTGGGCCGTCGGCATGCCACCCCGGCTGACCTGCCCCGGGTGCGGCGGCACCCGTACCGACCTGCTGGCCGGACGGGAACTGCAGATCACCGGCGTGCAGTGGGAGGACGGCGACACCGCGCCCGCGCCGACCGGCGAAACGATCTCCGAGGAGTGCTGAACCATGTGTCGTGAAGTCGACCTGCGGCAGGCCGTACTCGCGAAGAACGACGCGAGCGCCCACACCCTGCGCGACCGCCTCGCCGCTCGCGGCACCACGGTCGTCAATCTGCTCTCCAGCCCCGGCAGTGGCAAGACCGCCCTGCTGGAGCAGGAGTTGCTGCGGGCCCGTGAGCGGTCCGTGTCCGTTGCGGCGCTGACCGCCGATCTCGCCACCGAGAACGACGCCACACGCCTGGCCCGCGCCGGTGTCCCCGTCAAGCAGGTACTCACCGACGGTCTCTGCCACCTGGAGGCGGGGATGCTCGCCGGGCACCTGGACGGCTGGCTGCCCGAGGACACCCGGCTGCTGTTCGTGGAGAACGTCGGCAACCTGGTCTGCCCGGCCTCCTACGACCTGGGGGAGACCCTCAGGGTCGTCCTCGCCTCCGTGACGGAGGGCGAGGACAAGCCGCTCAAGTACCCCACCGCCTTCGGCCTCGCCCATCTGGTCGTGGTCACCAAGACCGACCTCGCCGAAGCCGTCGAGTTCGACGGGCTCGCCTTCCGCACGAACGTGGAGCAGGTCAACCCGGGCGTCGAGGTGATCATGACCTCGGCCCGCCGCGGGAAGGGCGTCGGCGCGCTGCTGGACAGGGCGACGGCCGCCGCGGCCGGCACACCCGTCCACACACCGGTCATGGCCCGGCAGCCGCACACGCACCACGGTCACACCCACACCCACAGCCACGCGCATCCGCATACGGAGGCTGCCGACGCGGGTGCCCTGGCCCCCACCCGCTCGTGAGCGCTCCGCCGTCGACCGTCGCCGGCGACCCGCCGCTGCGCCGCCGGGTCGTCGTCCGGGGAGTGGTCCAGGGCGTCGGCTTCCGGCCGTACCTGTACGGCCTCGCCACCGAACTCGCGCTGGTCGGACATGTGACCAACACCCCGGAGGGCGTCGTCGCGGAGGTGGAGGGCAACGCCTCGGCCGTGGCCCGCTTCTGCGACCGGATCGCCGTCCAGGCACCGCCCCTGGCCCGGGTGGAGTCCGTCCACCACCAGGAGCTGCCCGCCACGGGAGGCGAGGCGTTCACCATCCTGGCCTCCCGTACCGACGGGCCGGCCCGCACCCTGGTCTCCCCGGACTCCGCCACCTGCGCCGACTGCCTCGCCGAACTGGCCGACCCCGCCGACCGGCGCCACCGCCACCCCTTCGTCAACTGCACCCACTGCGGCCCGCGCTTCACGATCGTCACTGGCGTCCCGTACGACCGGGCCAACACCACGATGGCCGGCTTCCCGATGTGCCCCGACTGCGCCCGGGAGTACGGCGATCCGGCCGACCGGCGCTTCCACGCACAGCCGGTCGCCTGCCCGGCCTGCGGGCCGCGACTGCGACTGCTCGTCGCGGGCGGCGACGACGTCACCGGAGCGGACCCCGTCGCCGAGGCCCGCGCCCTGCTCGCGAGCGGCGCGATCCTCGCCGTGAAGGGCCTGGGCGGCTACCACCTGGCCTGCGACGCCACGAACGACACGGCCGTCTCCCTCCTGCGGCACCGCAAGGCGCGGGGCGACAAACCGTTCGCCGTCATGGCCCGGGGCACGGCCGACATCGAGCACCTCGTCCGGCTGAGCCCCGAGGAACGGCACCTGCTCGAAGGCGGCGCCCGGCCCGTCGTCCTGCTGCGCCGACGCCCGGACCCGTCGTACGCGCCCGGGGGCCCGCGGCCCGCCGCGGGCGTCGCACCCGGCAGCCCCGACCTCGGCGTGATGCTGCCGTACACACCCCTGCACCATCTGCTGCTCGGTCTGCCCGGCGATCCGGACGGCGCCCGGCTGCTCGTCATGACCAGCGGCAACGTCTCCGGAGAGCCGATCGTCACCGACGACGCCGAGGCGCTGGAGCGGCTCGCGCACCTGGCCGACGCCTGGCTCGCCCACGACCGGCCGATCCACGTTCCCTGCGACGACTCCGTGGTCCGCGTCTGCGACGGGGAGCCCCTGGTGATCCGCCGTTCACGCGGTTACGCGCCCCTGCCGGTCCCGCTGCCCCTGCCGGTCCGGCCGGCGCTCGCCGTCGGCGGGGACCTGAAGAACGCCTTCTGTCTCGGGCAGGGCCGTCGGGCGTGGCTGTCGGCGCACATCGGCGACATGGACGACCTCGGCACCCAGCGGGCCTTCGAGCGTGCCGCGACGCAACTGGAGTCCCTCACCGGGGTGCGGCCCGGGACCCTGGTGTCCGACCGGCATCCCGGGTACCGCTCCGCCCGCTGGGCCGACCGGAGCGCGGCCGGCCGGCCCGTGGCGCGGGTCCAGCACCATCACGCCCATGTCGCCGCCGCGATGGCCGAGCACGGGCTCGATGGCACCCGGAAGGTGATCGGCGTCGCCTTCGACGGCACGGGGCACGGGGACGACGGCGCCGTGTGGGGCGGGGAGTTCCTGCTCGCGGACTACGACGGCTTCACCCGCTTCGGGCACCTGGCGTACGTCCCGCTGCCCGGCGGCGACGCCGCGGTGCGCCGGCCGTACCGCATGGCGCTGTCCCATCTGCGGGCGGCCGGGCTCGACTGGTCGGCCGACCTCCCCTGCACGGCCGCCTGCCCGCCCGAGGAACTCCCGCTCCTGGAGCGGCAGTTGGAGCGGGGCCTGAACTGCGTTCCCACGTCCAGCATGGGCCGGCTCTTCGACGCGGTGTCCTCGCTCGCCGGTGTCCGCCACCGGGCCGGATACGAGGCACAGGCCGCCGTCGAACTGGAGGCGGCCGCCCTGCACGCGCCCCACGACGACACCACCGCGTACGCCTTCACACTCCACCCGCCCGAGGGCGACGAGGACGGTGCCGTACGAGCCGATCCGGCGCCCGTCCTCGCGGCGATCGTCCATGACCTGCGCGCCGGTCACGCACCGGCCCTGGTCGCGGCCCGCTTCCACCGCGGCGTGACCGGACTGGTGCGCCGGATGTGCGCGGCGGCCCGGGAGCGGCACGGCCTCGACACGGTCGCCCTGACGGGGGGCGTGTTCGCCAACACGCTGCTCGCCTCGGCCTGTGCCGCAGCCCTGCGCGAGGACGGCTTCACGGTCCTGCGGCACCACCTGGTGCCGCCCAACGACGGCGGCCTGGCGCTCGGACAGCTGATGGTGGCCGCGCGGACGACGAACACCGACTGAGCAGACCCCAGAGCGAGGAGAGGCCCATGTGCCTGGCGGTACCCGGCAGAGTGCTGGACATCGAGGAACGCGACGGCACCAGGATGGCCACCGTCGACTTCGGCGGTGTGGTCAAGGAGGTGTGCCTGGAGTACCTGCCCGATCTTCAGGTCGGCGAGTACGCCATCGTCCACGTCGGGTTCGCCCTGCAACGGCTGGACGAGGAGTCGGCGAAGCAGACCCTCGAACTCTTCGCCGAACTCGGCATGCTGCAGGAGGAGTTCGGCGACGCCTGGGAGACGGCGGCGGCGGAGGCGGGCGTGGAACCGGTGGAAGAGGTGCGCAACCAGTGAAGTACATCGACGAGTTCCAGGACCCGGAGCTGGCCCGCCGGCTCCTCGACGACATCCACGCCACGGTCACCCGGCCCTGGGCGCTGATGGAGGTCTGCGGCGGCCAGACCCACAGCATCATCCGGCACGGCATCGACCAACTCCTCCCGGACGAGGTGGAGTTGATCCACGGGCCGGGCTGTCCCGTGTGCGTGACCCCGCTGGAGGTCATCGACAAGGCGCTGGAGATCGCCTCCCGGCCGGGGGTGATCTTCTGCTCCTTCGGCGACATGCTGCGGGTACCGGGCACCGGCCGCGACCTGTTCCAGGTGCGTGGCGAGGGCGGTGACGTACGGGTCGTCTACTCGCCGCTCGACGCCCTGCGGATCGCGCAGCAGAACCCGGACCGCGAGGTGGTGTTCTTCGGCATCGGCTTCGAGACGACGGCGCCGCCCAACGCCATGACGGTCCATCAGGCCCGCAAACAGGGCGTCCGCAACTTCAGCATGCTGGTGTCCCATGTCCGCGTGCCTCCCGCCATCGAGGCGATCATGTCCTCGCCCAGCTGCCGGGTGCAGGGCTTCCTCGCCGCCGGGCACGTGTGCAGTGTGATGGGCGTGGAGGAGTACCCCGAGCTGGCGGAGCGCTTCCGGGTGCCGATCGTGGTGACGGGCTTCGAGCCGCTCGACGTCCTCGAAGGCGTGCGCCGGACGGTACGGCAGCTGGAACGCGGCGAGCACACCGTCGACAACGCCTACGCCCGTGCCGTGCGCCCGGAGGGAAACCCGGCCGCCCGGGCCATGCTGGAGGACGTCTTCGAGGTCACCGACCGCGCCTGGCGGGGCATCGGGGTGATCCCCGACAGCGGCTGGCGGCTGTCCCCGAAGTACCGCGACCACGACGCCGAGCACCGCTTCTCGGTCGAAGGCATCCGCACCGAGGAACCGGCCGAGTGCCGCAGCGGAGAGGTCCTGCAAGGGCTGCTCAAGCCGCACGAGTGCGCCGCCTTCGGCACGCTGTGCACCCCGCGCACACCCCTGGGCGCCACCATGGTCTCCAGCGAGGGCGCCTGCGCGGCCTACTACCTCTACCGGCGGCTGGACCTACCCGCCACCGCGACGGTCCGGGAGGCGACCCCCGTTGTCTGACATCACCGATCTCCCCGCCCTCGACATCGAGGGGTGGACCTGCCCGGCGCCCCTGCGCGACCGGCCCCGCGTCGTCATGGGCCACGGCGGCGGTGGAGCCCTGTCCGCCGAACTGGTCCAGCAGATCTTCGCCCCCGCCTTCGGCGGCGAGGTGCTGGCCCAGCTGGGCGACTCCGCCGTCCTCTCCCTGGGCGGTGCCCGGCTGGCGTTCTCCACCGACTCCTATGTGGTCCGCCCACTGTTCTTCCCGGGCGGCAGCATCGGCGACCTGGCGGTGAACGGCACCGTCAACGACCTCGCCATGAGCGGGGCCCGCGCCGCCTATCTCTCCTGCGGATTCATCCTGGAGGAGGGTGTCGAGCTGGACACGGTCACCCGGGTGGCCGAGGCGCTGGGCGCGGCCGCGCGGACCGCGGGCGTGGAGGTCGCCACCGGTGACACCAAGGTGGTGGAGGCCGGCCACGGCGACGGGATCTTCGTCAACACGGCGGGCATCGGCGTCGTCCCGGCGGGCGTCGATCTGCGTCCGCAGCGGGTCGTTCCCGGAGACGTCGTGATCGTCAGCGGTGCCATCGGCGTCCACGGGGTGGCGATCATGAGCGTCCGCGAGGGCCTGGAGTTCGGGGTGGAGATCGCGAGCGACTGCGCGCCGCTCGGCGGTCTGGTCGAGGCCATGCTCGCCGTCACCCCGGACCTGCACGTACTGCGCGATCCCACGCGGGGCGGTCTGGCCGCCGCGCTCAACGAGATCGCGGCGGCCTCCGGCACCGGGGTGGTCCTCCGGGAACGCGACGTCCCGGTCCCGTCGGCGGTGGCCAACGCCTGCGCCATCCTCGGTCTCGACCCCCTGTACATCGCCAACGAGGGCAAGCTCGTGGCCTTCGTCCCGCGCGAGTACGCCGACGCCGTCCTGGAGGCGATGCGCGCCCATCCGCTCGGCGCGGACGCCGTGGTCATCGGAGAGGCGGTGGAGACACATCCCGGCATGGTGGTGGCGCGCACCGGGCTGGGCGGCACCCGTGTGGTGGACCTGCCGCTCGGGGAGCAACTGCCGAGGATCTGCTGACCCGGCCCGCAGTGCCACTTCCGTACACACGCTGAAAGTCGTGTTAAAGGGCGGTATTCATGAATGACTGGCCTATGGTGATGCCGTGCGCGGAATCCTTTTGGCCGGAGGTACCGGCTCGCGACTTTGGCCGTTGACCCGCTCGGTGTCGAAGCAGTTGCTGCCTGTCTTCGACAAGCCCATGGTCTATTACCCGCTGTCCACTCTCGTGATGGCCGGTGTCCGGGACATTCTGATCATCACCACCCCGGAAGACCAGGGACAGTTCCGGCGGTTGCTGGGTGACGGAAGCCAACTGGGGCTGCGGCTCGCATACATGGAGCAGAAGCGCCCCGAGGGCATTGCCCAGGCATTCGTGCTCGGCGCCGGATTCATCGGCGACGATTCCGTGGCCCTCATTCTCGGCGACAACATCTTCCACGGAAGCGGCCTCGGCACCCGGCTGGCCCGCCACGACGACGAGGCGGGCGGCAGGGTGTTCGCCTATCCGGTCGCCAATCCCTCGGCCTATGGCGTGGTGGAGTTCGACGAACAGGGCCGGGCCGTCTCCATCGAGGAGAAACCGGCCCGCCCCAGATCCCGCTACGCCGTACCCGGGCTCTATTTCTACGACAACCGTGCCGTGGACATCGCCCGTGGTCTACGACCCAGTGCCAGAGGCGAGTTGGAGATCACCGACCTCAACCGCGTCTATCTCGAAGCCGGGGAACTGCGTGTCACACGGCTCGACCGGGGTACCGCGTGGCTCGACACCGGAACCTTCACCTCCATGGTCCAGGCCTCGGAATTCGTCAGGGTCATCGAGGAGCGCCAGGGATTCAAGGTCGGGTGCGTGGAGGAGGCGGTCTGGCGGGCCGGCCTGATCGACGACGACCGGCTGCGGGAGCTGGCCGAGCCGCTGCTCAAGAGCGGATACGGCCACTACCTGCTGGGTCTGCTGGAGGACTCCCCGCACGCCGTCACGTCACGGGCCGCCAGGCAGAAGGAAGTGATCACGTGAGACCGCTCGGCATCGAAGGGGCGTGGGTGGACACGCCCCGGGTGTTCACGGACGACAGGGGCCGCTTCCACGAGTGGTTCAAGAGCGACGCCTTCCACGAGGCCGTGGGGCACGGATTCCACTTCGAGCAGGCCAATTGCTCCCGATCCGTGCGCGGCACGCTCCGCGGCATTCACTTCGCGACCGTCCCGCCCGGTCAGGCGAAATACGTCACCTGTGTCGGCGGGGCGGTCCTCGATGTCGTGGTGGACATCCGCGTCGGCTCCCCGGACTTCGGGAAATGGGAGGCGGTCCGCCTCGACGACACCACGCATCGCTGCGTCTACCTCTCCGAAGGGCTGGGACACGCCTTCATGGCGCTGGAGGACGACTCGACGGTCGTCTATCTCTGTTCGCAGGGATACGCACCCGAGCGGGAACACGGGATCAACCCGCTCGACCCGGCGCTGGCCATCGCCTGGCCCGCCGGCCTCCCACCCCTCCTCTCCGAGAAGGACGCGGCCGCGCCCACGCTGGAGGAAGCCGAGCGGCAGGGGCTGTTGCCTTCCTACGAGGACTGCACCGCGTATCGCGGAAGTCTCGTGGGCGGTAATTGGAAATTGTCCCAGAATGGAGGCCGAAGGCAACCATGAGAAAGCGTCCTGGAATTGAGGCCGCTCGGGTGATCCTCGTACGCGAGGCGGGTTGTTCGTAAGTCATTTTTTCATAGCGGCGGGAAGGGATGACCTCGTTCATGGCCCAAGGAGACATGACGGCCAAGAGGAACGAGGCACACCGATGTGCGCGCCGGCCGTCTGATCCCTCCACAACGTGAGGAAGGTTCTCTTGAACCGTAGAACGATCCGAATCGCGCGCCTCAGGTACGTCACGCTGGTGACGTCGAGCGCGGCCGCGGTGGCGCTCAGCATCGTGCCGGGCACGGTGGCCGCGGCGGAGGCGCTGCAGAAGCCGGACGCCGGTCGTCTGGTGATCGAAAGGCTCCCGAAGGGCGTGTCGGAGGCGGCCGTCGCCGACGCGATCCGCAGGGCGGGCTCCAACGGAGTGGCCCCTCTGACCCCGGACGGCTCCGTGACCAGCGCCGACCGGGACCGCGACCCCCATGGCCACCACCACCGTGGCCACGAGGGCAAGCCGGGCAAGCAGGGTCCGCAGGGCAAGCCCGGTAAGCAGGGCCCGCAGGGCAAGCCGGGCAAGCAGGGACCGCAGGGCCACCAGGGCGCTCAGGGCGACAAGGGTGAGAAGGGCCGCCAGGGCGCTCAGGGGCACAAGGGCCGCCAGGGCGCTCAGGGCAACCAGGGGTTCCAGGGCGAGCAGGGATTCCAGGGTGAACAGGGATTCCAGGGTGAGCAGGGATTCCAGGGCGAGCAGGGGTTCCAGGGCGATCAGGGTGCCCAGGGCACCACCGGCGCTCAGGGCAACACTGGTGCTCAGGGTGCGACGGGTGCTCAGGGCAACACTGGTGCTCAGGGTGCGACGGGTGCTCAGGGCAACACTGGTGCTCAGGGTGCGACGGGTGCTCAGGGCAACACTGGTGCTCAGGGTGCGACGGGTGCTCAGGGCAATACCGGTGCTCAGGGTGCGACGGGCGCTCAGGGCGCAACCGGTGCTCAGGGCTCCACGGGTCTGGGCCTCAGCACCTACGTCGTGAGCTTGGGAACCACCGGCAACACGGTGACCGTCACCTGCGCGGCCGGTGATCGTGCTACGGGCGGAGGGTTCCAGGCGAGTACCGGTTCCGCCGGTACGAGCGCGCCAGTGCTCAATGACCCGACCGGCGCGCAGGGCGCGCAGGGCTGGACGGCCACCATGACAGGTGGCGGTCAGGGCATCACTGTCTTCGCGGTCTGCACCGATGTGACGCCGTAACTTCCGCACGAGCGAACGGTGTGGCATCAGCCGTCCGCCTCCCCTGAAGTGAGCGACGGTGCCCCGGGGCTCCGGCCTTGCGGGCGCCGTCGCAGTCGTTCCGAGGGCCACACCCTTTCTGGAGAGGACCAGTGAAGCCGACCGTCTGCCTGAACATGATCGTCAAGGACGAGGCCCCGGTGATCCGGCGTTGTCTCGAATCCGTGCGGCCCCTGATCGACTCATGGGTCATCGTGGACACGGGCTCGACCGACGGCACGCAGGACGTCATCCGTGACGTCTACAGCGACCTGCCGGGGGAACTGTACGAGCGGCCCTGGAAGGGCTACGACGGGAGCCGTACCGAAGCGATCGAACTCGCCCGTCCCGGCGCGGACTACCTGTTCTTCATGGACGCTGACGACGTGATGGAGGTAGAGCCCGGATTTCGTATGCCGGAGCTGATTCTCGAGGCGTACAGGGTCAACATCCGCTTCGGGTCCTTCCGCTACTGGCGCCCCGCCCTGGTCGCGACGCGGCTGCCCTGGCGTTACGTCGGTGTCCTGCACGAGTACATCGATTGTGGGTCTCGATTCAGCCTCGGCACTCTCAGAGGTGCCGAAATGGTCATTGTGGGCGGCGGCGGACGCCTCAGGAACGAAGGTGCGCGAGCGAAGTACCTGCGGGACGCCCATGTACTCGAGGAGGCCCTGGTCAAGGAGCCGGACAACGCTCGCTATGCCTACTACCTCGCACAGAGTTGGCGCGACGCGGGTGAGCCGGAGAAGGCGCTCGAAGCCTATGACCGCAGGGCGGCCATGGGAGGCTGGGAGGAGGAGGTCTACTGTTCCCGCCTCTGGGCCGCGCGACTCGCGGCGGACCTCAAGCGGCCGGCGGCCGAGGTGATGGACCGCTACCTTCGCGCCTACGAGACCCGGCCCTCGCGTGCCGAAGCCGTCGGCGAACTCGCGCGTGTGTGTCGCCAGAGCGGCCCGCGCTGGCCTCTCGCCCACATGTTCGCGCGCCAAGCGGCACGGATCCCGATGCCGACCGACGACCTCCTCGTCGAAGCCGACTGGTACGAGTGGCAGGCACTCGACGAACTCGCGGTCGCCGCCTATTGGGTGGGGGAGTACGAGGAGTGCAAGGACTGCTGTGAGCGCCTGCTGGAAAGCGACAAGCTGCCCGACGAACAGCGCGAGCGTGTGATCCAGAACCTGGAGCTGGCACGACACAACCTGGGCGTGACGGAGCTCGTCGCGGTCTGACAGGGACAGAAAGGGGCGCCCGGTGACCTCACGGTCACCGGGCGCCCTCTGTTGTGCGCGGGCTAGACCAGGAGCTTCCCCCCGCAGCGCGCCGTGCCCTCCTTCATAGCGATGAGGTTGGCGATGACATAGGAGATGCCGTTGTCGGAGTGCCAGTCGCTCGGGAAGCAGGTGACCAGGCGCGACGACTGGAAACGGGCCTCGATGTCGGGAACGAAGGCACGGTACTGGTTGTCCGTGTAGTACCAGAACGAGTTCTCGTTGTAGTAGGCGACATGCGTCGGGTCCTGGTACGCGCCGCGGCCGTCGGAGCTGGGCGTCATGGTGAGCAGCATGCCGCCGGGTGCCAGCAGCCGGTACAGCTCGTTGATCAGCGGCACCTTCGCGGGCACGTGCTCGAGGAAGTCCACCGCGCGCATGAGGCCGACGGAGTCGTCGGGCAGGTCCAGCTTCCCGGGCAGGGTCGCGACGATGTCGACCCCCGCGCCCGCCCGCTGGTCGACGCCCAGATAGCCCGGCGGCTTCCGGTGCGCCGCGCCGAGGTCCAGCGCGAGCAGTCCGCGCCGATGGGTCCAGGCGAGCGCGTTGGCCTCGATGTACTTGTCGTACAGGGCGACGGTCTCGCGCTGGATGTGCGCGTTGATCTCCGGGTCGCTCTGGGTGTTCGCGGAGTGCATCCGCTGCAGGTACAGGCAGCGGTCGATGTGGTGGAAGTCGCCGATGTGGAACAGGCGGCACATCAGGTCCTGGTCGTCCAGCACGGTACGGGTGGCGTCGTACCCGCCTGCCTTCTCGTAGGCGTCCCGACGGAAGGCCCGCACATGGTTGGGCGCGTACCAGATGTAGGCGACGTTGTGCGGTGTCGGCGCCAGGGAGAGGACCTGCAGTACCTTGCGGCCGTCGACCAGCACGTCCTCGTACTGCCAGCCGCACGACTCGTCAAAACGGCTCTCGTCCCGCTTCCCGTCCTCGGTGATCTGCGCGGTGTTGCTGTAGACGAGGACAATTTCAGGGTGCTCGTCGAAGGCCTTGCCCACCTCCGCCAGACAGTCCTTCGCCAGCAGGTCGTCGTGGTCGAGTTCCACGAGGATCTCGCCGCGGGCCAGCTCGCAGGCCCTGCGTTTGGTGGCACCCACGCCGGCGGCGTGGTCCGCGATCTCCACGCGGACCCGCTCGTCGGGGTGCTCCGGTCGCCATCTGGCCCCGTTGTTGAGCAGGACGATCCATTCCCAGTCCGTGCAGGTCTGCGCCTGCAGGGTCGTCAGGCACTCGTCGAGGAAACGGGGCCGGTGGCTGGGGGTGAAGACGGAGAACCTCGGGGTGGCGGTAGACGTCATCTGGTGCTCCCTGCGTGGCTCGATGTCGGTGAGGGCGGCCTGTGAGATTTCGGGCGGCGTCAGCACTTGGTGTGGCCCGCGGCGGTTCGGAGGGGCGACCACCATTTCCGCCGAGGTTACGAGTCCGCCCTGACGACGCTGCCGTTCGGCAGGCGACGGGGGAGAGGGACCACCCGAATGCACGCACGATTGCGCAGCCGGGGCGGGGCGCCCTCAGCCTGCCGCGCCTGCCGCCCCCACCGCCCCCACCGTCCCGTCCAGAAACCCGTCGACCAGGCGGCGCGTGTTCGCCCGGGCCGTCGGTTCCATGGCACGGCTGCGGGCGAGCAGCTCGTCGGGGTCCAGCCCCTGCCGTACGCACTGCTCGGCGCCCCCGAGTTCGAGCCAGCCGCGCACCATCCCGGTGGTGATCTCCGGATGGAACTGCACCCCGAGGCTGTTCCCGATCCGGAACGCCTGCGCGCACACGGCGTTGCGGGCCACCTCCTCGGCGCCGGGCGGCAGGACACAGTGGTCGTAGTGCCACTGGAACCAGGGCCCGGGGCCGACCAGGGACGGATCGTCGGTGTCGACCTCGACCCAGCCGATCTCGGGGCGCGGCGACGCCTCGACCGAACCGCCGAGGGCCGTGGTGAGCGCCTGTGCGCCGAAGCAGACGCCGAGCACCGGGACGCCGAGGTGGTGCGCCTTGCGCAGCAGCGCCAGCTCGCCGCCGATCCAGCGGCCCACGGCCGTCTCGTCGTACACCGACCAGGGGGCGCCGAGCGAGACGATCAGATCCCAGTCGGCGGCGTCGGGGAAGTCGAAGGCCACATCCGGGGCCTGGTGGCGCTCTTCGGGTACGACCGTCACGGCGGTGAGGTCGTACCCGCGCTCCATGAGCCGGGCGCCCACCAGGCCCGGCTCCGTGACGTGATCGTGCTGGACGACGAGTGCGCGCACCTGGATGCTCCTCCGGCTCTTGGGAGGGGCGTGACCCCCACCCGTACCATTTGGAGTCAAATAATATCGGTCGCCGCAGCCGCGAACGGATGGCGGATCGCCATTGGCGGCCAGGACGGCGTGCTGAACCCCTCGACGGTGAAGGTGTGGGTGCCGGAGCCCACCTCGAACGCGGGTTTGCCGTCCGGCAGGTCGACCACGGCGGTGGTGTTGGGCGGGACGACGACGGTGACCGTGAGGACGTCGTCGTGCCGCTCCCAGCCGGCTTCGCAGCGGCCGTACGGCGTCTCGTGCACCGCGCGGGCGGGCGAGGCCGCCGCCGGGCACCGGGGCGATGCGCAGTGTCCGCCAGCCGGGTGCGGCCTCGCCGAGACCGGCGACGGTGCGGTGCAGCCAGTCGGCGACCGCGCCGAGGGCGTAGTGGTTGAAGGAGGTCATCTCGCCCGGGTTCACCGTGCCGTCCGGCAGCATCGAGTCCCAGCGCTCCCAGACCGTCGTCGCGCCCATGGTCACGGGGTAGAGCCAGGACGGGCAGCCGGTCTCCAGGAGCATCCGGTAGGCGATCTCGGGCGCGCCGGCCAGGGTGAGCGCGTCGCAGATCAGCGGGGTGCCCGCGAAGCCGGTCCCGATCCGGAACCCGGCCCGGCGGACGATCTCCACCAGCCGCTCACCGGCTCGTTCCCGCTGCCGTTCGGTGGGCAGGAGGGCGAATCGCAACGCCAGGGTGTAGGCCGTCTGCGCGTCCGAGGCGAGCCGGCCGCCCGGGGTGACGAACTCGTCGGCGAAGGCGGCACGTACTCGTTCGGCGAGCCGCGCGTACCGGCGAGCGTGCTCCCGCTCGTCCAGCAGTGCCGCGACCTCGGCCATCACGGCGGCGGTGTGGGCCGTACAGGCGTTGGCCACCAGATCGCCGTCGGTCAGCGCCGCTCCCGGGTTCTCGGGCGGGGCGGCCGGGTCGAGCCAGTCGCCGAACTGGAAGTCGGCCCGCCACAGACCGCCGCCCTCCGTGACCGCTCCAGTTCGTCCGCCCAGCCGGACATCGACGAGTTCGACCTCGTAGGCGGTCTGCCGCCGCCCGCCTCCTCCTCGAACGCCTCGACGGCCGCACCACCCCCGTGGTCCACGAGGTACGGCCCGCCCTCGTCGTACGGGCATCGACGGCGGCGCCGCGCAGCTAGGGCTTGACCGGGCGCCGCGGTACCGTGCTTCACGCGCCGCACGAGACCCGTGCGGCGCGTTCCGTGCTCACCCCGCCGGGGCTGTGATCTCCCGCTTGAGGATCTTGCCGCTGGGGCCGGTCGGGAGTCTGTCCATGAGCCAGATCTGGCGGGGGTACTTGTACGCCGCCACCCGGTCCTTGACGAACTCCCTCAGCTCGTCCGGGGTGGCCTGGGCGCCCGGGCGCAGGACGACCGCGGCCGCGATCTCCTCGCCCAGGTGGGCGTGGCCCACGCCCACCACGGCGGCCAGGGCGACGGCCGGGTGCTCGTGGAGGACCTCCTCGATCTCGCGCGGGTACACGTTGTAGCCACCGCGGATGATCATGTCCTTCTTGCGGTCGACGATGTAGAAATAGCCGTCCTCGTCCTGCCGGGCGAGGTCACCGCTGCGCAGCCAGCCGTCCGGCACGGCGGCCGCCGTCTCCTCCGGGCGGTTCCAGTACCCCTTCATGACGTTCGGGCCCCGCACGACCAGCTCGCCGACCTCGCCGAGGGCCACGTCCTGCCCCTTGTCGTCCAGCAGCCGCACCCGCACGTCCTGGATCGGGGTCCCGATCGACCCGGCCTTGCGCGGCCGGTCCGGGTGGTTGAACGTCACCACCGGGCTGGTCTCGGACATGCCGAAGCCCTCCAGGATCATGCAGCCGAAACGCCGCTCGAAGCCGTGCAGGATCTCCACCGGCAGCGAGGCACCGCCGGAGACGCACATCCGCAGCGTCGACACGTCCGCCTCCGTCGGGTGCTGCAGCAGGGCCGCGTACATGGTGGGGACCCCTTCGAAGACCGTGGCACGGTCGTGCGCGATCGCGTCCAGCACCGCCTGCGGCTCGAAACGGGGGACCAGCGTGAGGGAGGCGCCGGCACGGACCGCCACGCTCATGGTGCAGATCTGGCCGAAGATGTGGAACAGCGGCAGACAGCCCACCACCACGTCGTCCGGTGTCATCCGCTGCACATGGACCGTGTTGACCTCGGTGTTGTGCCGCAGCCCGCCATGGGTGAGCGAGGCACCCTTGGGGCGGCCCGTGGTGCCGGACGTGTACAGCAGCACGGCCAGGTCCTCGTCGTCCGTGTCCGCCACGCCGGGCAGCGGCTCGTGCGCGGCCAGCAGACCGGCGAAGGCGGCCGGCTCCACGGCCAGGTGCCGCACCCCGGCGGCGGCCGCGCCCTGCGCGCCCTCACCCGGCGCCTGATGCCACTCGAACAGCAGCGCCGCCCCGGAGTCGGTGAGGTGGTACGCGGTCTCCCGCGCCTTCAGCAGCGGGTTCATCGGTACGACGATCGCCCCGGCGCGCAGCACGCCGTAGTACAGGACGACGAACTCGGGCACGTTGGGCAGCATCAGGGCCACCCGGTCGCCCGGCCGCACGCCCTCGGCCCGCAGCAGCGCGGCGGCGCGGGCACTGCGCTCGTCGAGCTCCGCGTACGCGGTGACCTGTTCGCCGAGGCGCAGAGCGGGACGGTCCGGCTGCCGCGCCGCCGTGTCCACCAGAAACGTCGCCAGATTGGCCATGACCGCCTCCACGCATGTCACCGTCGAAATACGCCGTTCACGTGCACGACATGGTGCTGGCGTATCCGGCGACGGCCTATGGGCAGCGGGACAGTGTCTCAGCGCACATCTTGTTCCCGCGAACAAGAAGGTGTGTCTAAGCTGCGGCAATGGATCTCTCGGGTGTGGCGTCGGCACTGCATGCGCGGCTGCCGGAACTGGGCGAGCGGATGGCGCAGCGCATCCGTTCCGACGTCGAGGCGTACCAGGACGAGTCGCTGATCCCGTTCGACTCGTTGCGCCGCTCCTGCACCGCAAACGCCGACCTCGTCCTCAGCCACTTCCACAGCGCCGGCGCCCCCGAGCCGAGTCCGGCCCGCGAGACCGGCCGTATCCGCGCCGAACAGGGCATGCCGCTGGCCGACACCCTGCACGCGTACCGGATCGGCTTCGAACTGCTGTGGTCGGAGATCATCGAGGAGTCCCGCACCCATCCGGAGGTGTCCGACGCCCAGCTGGTGTCCCAGTCGGCGGAGATCTGGGCGTTGTTCGGCCGTTACGCGGAGGCCGTGGCGGCGGCCCACCGGGAGACCGCCGCCGAGCTGACCCTGCAGCGCGAGTCGCGGCGCTCGGCGCTGGTGGAGGCACTGTTCACCGGCGTCATCTCCGACCGCACCACACTGTGGGAGGCCGCCTGTGAGCTGGGCCTTCCGGAGCAGGGCCCCTTCGCGGTCGTCGCGGCGGCGGCGGGCGCCCCCGGCGAGGAGCCCCTCGCGGGCATCGAGGCGGCCCTGCGTCAGGCGCAACTGCCCTCCGCCTGGCGGCTGTTGCCCGACCAGCAGATCGGTGTGGTCGCCCTGCCCGGGCCGGCGGCCGAACAGACCTGCCTGCGCACCCTGCGCCGCGCCCACGCCCGGGTCGGCGTCAGCCCGGGCTTCGACTCGCTGCGGGACGCCCCGCAAGCCCTGCGCTTCGCACGGCTGGCCCTGGCCGGTCTGCCGGGTGCCGGGCCCGGCGTCGCACGGTTCGACGACAATCCCCTCGCCATGCTCGTGGCCGCCGCGCCGGCCGAGGCGGCGCACCTGACGGAGGTGGTCCTCGCGCCACTGCTCGTCCTTCCCGCGGTCGAGCGGGCCCGCCTCCTGACCACCCTGGAACACTGGTTCGCCGCCGCCGGCTCCGCCGCGGACACGGCCCGGACCCTCTTCGTCCACCCCAACACCGTCCGCTACCGATTGCGCCGCGTGGAGGAGCTGACCGGCCGCTCCCTCTCCGACCCGCGCACGGCGGCGGACCTGGGCGCCGCGCTGCTGTCGGTCCGCACCAGGGGCGTGGGGCGCGCGGGGTCCCCGGCGGCGACGCGAGACTGACTGACTCCCCGACCAGGCGTGACTGATCTCCGTACGAGGCTCGACTGATCTCCGTCCGGCCCTCCGCCGCCAACCTGACAAGCGTCAAGCGAAGCCTCCGGGACTCCCTAAGATGGTCGCGGGACGATCAACAAGGAGTCATGGAGGCAGGCGTGGGAGCACGAGCCGAATCCGCGCGACGGCCGGGGCGCCCGGGAGCGGACACTCCCGCGGTGCCGGAGGAGGCGAGCATCCTGCGGCGTGGGCTCGAGGCCTTCGCCGAGCTGGGCTACGACCGGGCGTCCGCGCGCGAACTGGCCCGCCGTCTGGGCGTCAGCCACAACTTCATCAACGACCGGTACGGGTCGAAGGCCGCGTTCTGGCGCTCGGTGGTGGACGCCGCCCTGGGGGCGCAACTGGCCCGGCTGCCCGAGGTGGACCCCTCGGTCGACGACGCCGAGCGGCTGCTGCGGATCATCTCGGGCTTCTACCGGACCGCGGTGGACGAACCGCTCGTGGGACGGCTCCTCCTCAACGAGCTCAACCAGGAGACCGAGCGGCTGGACTACCTCTACGAGCGGTTCATCGAGCCGACCCTGCGGCTCCTGGCGCCCAGTATCGACCGGCTGGTGGCCTCCGGGCGGATGGGACCCGTCCCGATGGACGTGCTGTTCTTCGCCGTCATCCCTCCGGTCGCGGGCATGGTGGAACTGCCGCTGGCACGGCGCCTGGGCCGACCCGAGGCCGCCTCTCCGGAACAGCTCACGGCCACGGCGGAGACGCTGGCGGGGATCGTCGTCAACGGGCTGCTCGCGACGGGGACGGAGACGGGGACAGGGACAGGGACAGGGACGGGGACGCGCGGCTGATTCCCGCGGTCCTCGCGCTCACCGGCGCCACACCCCGGAGAAGTCGATCCGGTGGGCCCAGTCCGGGTGGTCGACGAGCGGGTTGCGATTCCCCTGGATCTCCGCGGCGGCGGCGTTGCGGTGCAGCTCGTACTCGCTCACCGGTTCGTTGTCGTGCCAGGTCAGCAGGGTGGGCAGGCGCGCCTCGGGGAACTCTCCCGGCGCGTCGCCGACCAGCCCCGGGTAGCGCAGCAGGAAGTACAGGGTGGCCCGGGCGACCGGCCCCTTGCCCCGTTCCGGCTCGAACCCCTCCTCCTCGCGCATCCCACAGGCGTCGCGAACCGCTTCCCGGAAGCCGGGGAAGTCGACGTAGGGGAAGTTGCCGCGGAAGCTGTTGCAGCCGGTCTCGCACGCGAACAGGTGGTGCAGATCGCCCCGCATGGGCTCCAGCTTGGCGAACCACGACTGCGGCACGACGTGTTCGCAGTTGAACGGCATCGAGTCCTCCAGGGCGTCGAACTCGGCCCCGAACTCGGCCGGGCCCGCCGTGCTCTCGCGCAGCAGGAGTTCCCTGACCCGCGCCAGCCGGGTCCTCGCGACGGCGGCGTCGGCCCGTATGAACTCCTCCGGCGGGAAGTCCCTGCCGGAGTAGATGCTGTGCAGCCGGCCGTCCTCGTGCAGGTCGACCCACGGATACACCAGGCGGATCGGCTTGTACCGGGGCCGCGGCGCGTGCGTCCGCTCCAGCAGGTCGGTGAGCGCGTGGCGCAGCGCGTCGCCGCCGGTGTCGCCGATGTCGGCGTAGTAGGCGTCGCGGGCGGCCCGGTCGGCGGTCGGGTCGTAGTACGGACGGTCCTGGGCGAGGCGGAGGTTGACCAGGGCGGCGGTCACGTCCTTCTCGACGGCCGAGGCCGCTTCGGTCCCGTCGGCCGGGGCCGTCACCGGCGGGGCCGAGCCGGTCGGTCCCGCCGTGGGGACCGGCGGCGGGGCGGTGGGCGGTGCGGGTGGGGGCCCGGTGGGCGTGGGTGCCGAGGGCGTCCCGGGGACGGGCTGCGCCCCGGTGACACCGGCCACCGGGTACCCCGACGGGCCGAGCCCGATCGTGATCCAGAGCGGGACGGTGATCTGTGCGGTGCCGTCGGTGACGTACGCCGCCCGTGTTCCGTCGGCCCCGGCGGTCCCGTCGGCGGAGGCCGTGGGCGCCGGTGCGCTCTCACCCGGCGCCGGAGCCGCCCGCACCGGCGACACCGCGGGCCCCGCGGTGAACACCTCGTCCCGCAGCCGGGCGGCCTCGCCTGCCGGGGTCATCGTGTGCAGGGCGCCCAGCACCCGGCTGATCCGCACCCCCTCGTTGGCCTTCCACGCCAGCCGCTCCTCACCCGCCTCGGGCCGCCAGACCGTGCCGTCGACGCTCAGCGGCCGGCCCTGCTCGTCGGTCTCGGGGACGGCCGAGTGGTGCAGCGCCACGACCTCCCACTGGTCGTTGAAGACCGGCGAACCCGAGGACCCCGGTCGGGTGTCGGACTCGTAGTGCAGGAAGTCGTCCAGGACGTCCACGACCTGGTTGTCGCGCAGCGCGAGCTGTTTGGGCTCGCCGCGGGGATGCTGGACGATGTTGACGAACTCCCCGATGACGACCTTGCCCTGCGCCTCGCTGAGCGTCAGCCGCCCGAACGACGACAGGACCTCGCCCCGCGTGCCGCGCTCGGCGACCGCGACGAGGCTGAAGTCCAGTTCCGGGTCGGTGACGAAGAACCGCTGCGGCTCCAGCCGGAAGACCGCCGGCACGAGCGGAGCGCCGCCGATCCCGTCCTGGAAGGCGAACGCGACCTCGCCGCGCGCCGCCTCCTCCGGGGAGCCCAGGACGTGGTGATTGGTCAGCAGCAGGGCGGGGGAGACCAGGAAGCCGGTGCCGTGGCCGCCACCGGGCCCGCTGATGGTGATCCGGCCGACCGGGCGGGCGGCCAGGGCACCCTCCTCCAGGAACGCGACCGGGGTGAGGTTGTTGCGCCCGAGGAGCCGTTCCAGGCCCAGCACCTCGCTGCCGAAGCTGTCCGGCGGCAGCAGCAGGGTGCTCCCCGCCGAGGCGGCGGGATCCGATGGCGTCCGCTCGATCGCCCGGGCCAGCGACCAGTCGGCGCCCAGCCGGGCCAGCCGCTTCTCGACGCGCTCGGGGTCGTCGGCGTACAGCACACCGTTCGCCGCGAGCACCGCCTTGTTCCGTTCGCGCCGCCCGGTCCGCTCCGCGTAGCGCCGGGCGGCCTTCGTCAGCTGGGACCGGTAGTCCGATGCGCGCTCGCTGAGGAGTTCCGTAGTCATGGGTGAGCCCCCTCGACCCTCTTGCCATCCCCGGTGAACAACTGCCCTGGCAGACAGTCCCGTTGGCCTGCAGGGCCGTCACCGGCACCAGCTGTCGGGCAGAGAGATTTCTCCTTAATTGTTACCTTTCCGGGTGACCTGTGCCAATCGGAGGTCAGTCCTCGGCGCGCAGCGCGACCCAGGTGTCGTGGGCCACGACACCGTCGGCCGACAGGCCCTCGTCGCCCTGGAAGGCACGCACCGCGCTCTCCGTGTCGGGCCCGAACTCACCGTTCACGCCGGCGCTTCCCACGCCGTACCCGCGTTTCGTCAGCATGCACTGCACCTGCAACACCTTCTTGCCGCTGTCCCCTTGGCGGGTGAGTCCGTTGCCGTTGTAGTAGGTGCAGTCGGTGTTCCAGGGCTGGTCGGCGGGCTCGGCCGAGGGGGTGGTGGGGGCAGTGCTGGGATCGGCGGACGTGCCGGTGCCGGCGCTCGCCGTGGCGGGGGCGCCGGGTTCGCTCCCGGTGCTTGTCGAACCGGAGGCTCCGGGTGCACCGGGCTCGGCGGAGCCGCTGCCGTCGTCGACGTCGGCGCGCCCGTTGGCCGAGCCCGCCGCGGAGGCCTTGTCCGCCACGCCGGGTGTTCCCGGCAGGGCGGCGTTGCCGGGCAGGTCACCGGACACGCTGTCGGTCGCCGTCACAACGTCCCCCGGAGGGGCGGCGGTTGCCGGACCGTCCGGGCGGACGAGCACGAGCACACCCGCGGTGACCGCGCAGACGGCGGCACCCGCCGCGACGACCAGGACACCCTTCCGGCGGGTCCAATGCCGGGATCCCTTGGGGGATAACGCTTCTGACGCTGCCTCAGGGGATGCGGAGGCGGACGCGGAGGCCGATGCGTGGGCCGACGCGGAGGCGAGCGGAGACTGTGATGCGTGGGCCGACGCGGGCACGGGTGCCTCGTCCCACGACGCGGCTTCGGGACCGGCCTGAGCGGGCGGGGCGGCGACGCCCGGGGGTGCGGGGCGGCTCACCGGCGCGGGCGGGGGTGTCGGGGAGGCCGGGGCGCGGCGCACCGAGGGGCGCAGCCGGGCCGCCCGCTCCACGGGGATCCGGTGCAGCGTCTCGTACGCCCGCTGCCGGGCCACCACCTCGGCGTGGAGCGGCTCGGGCCAGTCGGACGCTCCGGCCCGTGCCCCGGCGAGTTCGATCAGGTCCGCCGCGGTGGGCCGCCGGTCGGGCTCCTTGGCCAGACATTGCGCCAGCAGCGCGGCGAGCTCCGGGTCGGCCGCGGAGACGGCGGCGGTCACCTGGGGATCGGGTTCCTCGAACGCCACCCGGTGCATCACGTCGACCCCGGTGCCGTCGCCGAACGGGGCGCGCCCGGTCGCCGCGTAGACCAGGGTCCCGGCCAGCGAGAACACGTCCGACGCGCTGTCGCAGTGGCCCGTCCTGAGGTACTCCGGCGACATGTAGGCCGGGGTGCCCACCCGGTTTCCGGTGCCGGTGAGCGCACTCGCGTCCGCGGCCTTGGAGATCCCGAAGTCGATCAGATGCGTGCCCTGGACGGACAGCAGGACGTTGGACGGCTTCAGATCCCGGTGCACGACCTCCGCGGCGGACAGGGCGGCGAGCGCCCGCCCCAGGTCCGCCGCCAGCCGCCACACGGTGACCGTGGGCAGGGCGCCGTCCCCGCGTACGGCGTCCGTCAGGTCGAGCCCGGGGACGTACTCGGTGGCCATCCACAGCAACTCGTCCTCGAACCCCGTACCGCACAGCCGGGGCGCGTACGGCGGGCCGAGCCGCGCGTGCACGGCCGCCTCGCGCTCGAAACGGCGCTGGAAGCGGACGTCCTCGGCGTACTCCGGCCGGATCACCTTCACCGCGAACAGCCCCGGGGCGTCGTCGGCCGCCCGGGCCAGATAGACCCGTCCCATCCCGCCGCTGCCGAGCAGCGCCAGCGGCACATAGGGACCGACACGGTCCGGATCGCCCACCCGCAGGGGTGCGGCGCCGGTCTGCCGCAGCGCGGCGGCCTCGTCGGCCGGGGCACTCGGTGGGATCGGCCGCTGGTCAGTCACGGAACTCCCGAAGTGATGTTCGCCGTACGCCAGTTCGTTCTGGGGTGGGGAGAACGAGGCTAGCCCAGTCGCCGCGTGTGCTCAGGGTTTCAAACACTTCCGTGACCTGTGATCACCGAGGCCCAGGGGGTGTCTTGTGGATCTTGCCGGGGTCGCGGGCCCTGGCACGCGCCCCCCAGAGGGGGGACCTTTGATGGCTCGAGCGCTGGCTGGGTCCTGTGTCAGGTGGTGGGGCGGGTGCCGGGGGTGTGGCCGAAGGTGCGGCGGAAGACGTTGATGAAGGTGCTGGCGGAGGACCAGCCGCAGTGGTGGGCGACGGTGGTGACGGGGGTGTCGTCGGCCAGAAGGATCAGGGCGTGGTGGAGCCTGATCTGGGTGCGCCACTGGGGGTAGGTGAGGCCGAGGTCGTCGCGGAGGCGGCGGGAGAGGGTGCGGGCGCTGGCGCCGATCTGGCGCCCGAGGTCGTCGAGGGAGCGGTTGTCGGCCGGGTCGGTGCGCAGGATGTCGTGCAGTTCGCGGAGCAGGGGGTCGGTGGGGGCCGGCAGGTGCAGGGGCTGTTCGGGGGAGATGGTGAGCTGGTCGAGCATGACGGCGCGCAGGCGGTGGTGGGGTGGGCTGTCGTTGTCGGGGTCGCGGGTGTAGGCGACGATGAGTTCGCGCAGGAGGGGGCTGACGGTAAGGACTGCCGGTTCGTCCAGGCCGAGAGGGTTGTCGGTGGTGGGCAGGCCGACAAGGTGGAGGTCGAGTTCGCCGTGTGCCTGATGCTGGTGGACGGTGCCGGCGGGGATCCAGAGCGCGCGGGTGGCGGGGGCGATCCAGGAGCCGGCGTCGGTGGTCACCGCGATGGTGCCGCGGCTGGCGTAGGCGATCTGGTGGTCGTCGTGGCGGTGCGCGTCGATCTCGCCGCCGGAGGCCAGGCGCTGGGTCCGGGTCGGCGCGACAGGGGTGTGGCGGATTTTCTGCATCACCTGTCAATCTATCGAAAGCGCGACACCGGGTGCTTCTCCCAGCATGGGAGGGGTGCGAAGGAATACATCGATCTCCCTGCTGGCCGTGGGGCACGCCTGCGTCGACATCTACCAGGGCGCCGTCGCGGCGCTGATCCCGTTCTTCGTGGCCGAACGGGACTACACCTACGCGGTCGCCTCCGGCATCGTGCTGGCCGCGTCCCTGCTGTCGTCGGTGGCCCAGCCGCTGTTCGGGGTGCTCACCGACCGGTGGGCGATGCCGTGGTTGCTGCCAGTCAGCACGCTGCTGGGCGGGGTGGGCATCGCGCTCAGCGGCCTGAGCGGCTCCTACGGGCTCACCCTGCTCTTCGTCGCCGTCTCCGGCATCGGCGTGGCCGCCTACCACCCGGAGTCGGCCCGTGTGGCCCGGCTGGCCAGCGAAGGCAGTCACAGCGCGATGGGCTTGTTCTCCCTCGGTGGCAACATCGGCTTCGCGCTCGCCCCACTCATGGTGTCGGCCGCGATCGGACACGGCTCCCTGCAGTGGACACCCGTCCTCGTCCTGCCCGCCCTCGCCGGCGCCGCCCTGTGCGTGCCCGTCCTGCGGATGCTCGCCCGGCCGCAGGCCGGCACGGCCAAGACGCAGGTGCCCCGCGGCGCGGACGATGTGGCCTCGTTCGTGAGGCTGTCCCTGGCGGTCGTCTTCCGCTCCATCGTGTTCACCGGCCTGAGCACCTTCATGTCCCTCTACGCCCAGCAGCGCATGCAAGGCAGCACCACCGCAGGGACCGTCGCCCTGTTCCTGCTGTTCCTGGGCGGCGCCGTCGGCTCGGTCCTGGGCGGATCCCTGGCCAACCGCTACGACCGCGTTCGCGTCTCGCGCTGGTCCTACCTGCTCTCCATCGCCGCCGTCACCGGAGTGATCTACGCACCAGGCCCGGCCATGTTCCTCTTCGTGGCCCTCACCTCCGCCGGCCTGTACGTCCCCTTCTCCCTCCAGGTCACCCTTGGCCAGGACTACCTGCCTTCCCGCATCGGCACCGCCAGCGGCGTCACCCTCGGCCTCACCGTCAGCATCGGCGGCCTCATCAGTCCCCTGCTGGGGCACCTCGCCGACTCCACCACTCTCCAGACCGCCCTCACCCCCCTGATCGCCATGCCCGCTCTGAGCTGGCTCCTCTTCCGCGCCCTGCCCGAACCCACCGCCCCCGGCACCCGGGCCGCCACACCCGCGCCCGTATCCGCACGACACGGCGCGTAGGCCCGCACGGACCGGTGACCACACGCATGGCCCGCCGGGCGGACGAGGACGTGTCCGAGCATGGATCCTGCCGTCCGCCGGGGCGAGCTGACGGAAACGGCGTGGGAGCGGAGAGCGCCCTTGCTGCCGAGAGTCGACGGGCGGGGACGGCCGTGGCGGAACCACCGGCAGGTCATCAACGGCGTGCTGTGTCAGACGCCTCCCGGCGCCGCCGGTTCCCCGGCCCGTGTCCGGGACTCCCGGGAGCGGGCCGGGCCGAAGTTCAAGGGGCGGCGGCCGGGGCACCCGGGGCGTGGCGGGTCCGTCCGGGAGCCGCCGGGTCCGGCTGGAGGTGGACGACATGGGTCATGGTGGAAACGTCATCGACGAGCTGGTGACCGATCACCGCGAGGTCGAGGAGTTCTTCGGGAAGATCGAGCGGCTGCCCTCGGGGCACAAGGACCGAAAGCTGTACGCGGACCAGGCCACGATGGAGCTGGTCCGGCACTCGGTGGCCGAGGAGGCCTATCTCTACCCGGCGGTGCGCGAGCACGTCACCGGCGGTGACGCGCTGGCCGACAAGGAACTGAAGGATCACGCAGAGGCCGAGCGGATCATGAAGGTTCTGGAGGGCCGCGCGGCGGACGACGAGGACTTCGACCGGCTCGTGGAGATGCTGATGCGGGAGATCCGCGAGCATGTGGCCGACGAGGAGCAGAACCTCTTCCCCCGGCTGCGTGCCTCGTGTCCGGCGGAAGCCCTGGACAGCCTGGGGGACAAGGTCCGGATGGCGAAGAAGACGGCGCCGACCCGGCCCCACCCGGCCGCCCCGGACAAGCCCCCGGCCAACAAGATGCTGTCACCGGGCG
This sequence comes from Streptomyces sp. NPDC096132, assembly GCF_044763345.1. Taxonomy (NCBI): domain Bacteria; kingdom Bacillati; phylum Actinomycetota; class Actinomycetes; order Kitasatosporales; family Streptomycetaceae; genus Streptomyces; species Streptomyces sp. NPDC096132. The sequence goes on along the minus strand of NZ_JBIWGA010000020.1, from coordinate 4,484 downwards.
TCGGCATGGTCGACCGCCTGCGCGACGCCCTGTCCGGCCGCGGCAAGCGGGCGTGACGGCCGAGCGGGCCCGATGGGGAGTGGTGGCGCGGCTACCGTGGGTGCGCGGCGTAGGTCAGGTGCGTCACCCGCGACGACGGCTCCGAACGGACCGGCTCCAGTGCGATCCTGGACGCGTCCACGCCGTCGAACAGGCGGGTGCCGGCGCCGAAGAGCACCGGTGACAGCGCGATCGAGAACTCGTCGACCAGGCCGGCGTTCAGGTACTCCAGGATCGTCGCGCCGCCGCCGGCGATGCGGACATCGCGGTCGCCGGCGGCCTCGCGGGCCTGGGTGAGGGCGTGCTCGATGCCGTCGACGAAGTGGAACGTGGTGCCGCCGGGCCGCTCCCACGGGTCTCGCTCGGTGTGCGTCACGACGAAGACCGGGGTGTGGAAGGGGGCCTCCTCGGGCCATGACTGCTCGCCGAGGTCGAACATGCGCTTGCCCATGACACTCGCGCCGGTGCGCTCGAACGTCTCCCGCGCGATGTCGTTGTCGCGGCCCTCCTCGCCGCCCTCGCCCAGCTTCAGGTTCTCCCGGAAGAACCGCAGCGGGAACACCCACTGCTGCAGCTCCGCCCACTGCGCCATCCAGCGCCGAACGTCCGGGTGGTTCTGCTTGTCGGGCGCCAAGAAGCCGTCGACGGGCGGGGACTCGGGCGCGACGTAGCCGTCCAGCGACATCGTCACGCTGAAGAACACCTTCCCGGCCATCAGTCCTGCGCCCCCTTCCGCGCGAGGTCGGTCACGTAGTCCGCCAGGCTGCTCAGGGTCTGCCGGCCGCCCTCGATCGCGTGGTACTTCTCGACCGCCTCGTCGCGCAGTTCCTTGGTGGGGAACACCGTGCGCATCACGATCCGCGTCGCCGCGCCGTCCGGCGTGAACGTCAGGACCGACTCGAAGGCGTTCGGGTCGTCGCGGGACTCACCGTGCAGCAACTCGATCCGCTCCGGCGGGGCGATCCGCAGCCAGCGGATCCACTCGGAGTAGTCCGTCCCGTCCGGCCCGTGCAGCACGAACTCCCACTCCCCGCCCTCGCGGAACTCGAAGGACCGCGTGGTGGTGGTGAACCCCTCCGGACCCCACCACCTCGACAGGTGCCGGACCTCGGTGAACGCCTCGAACACCAGCTCCCGCGGGGCGTCGATGACCCGGGAGATCACGATCTCCCGGTCGGCCGTCGCCTGCTCCGCCCGCGTTTCTCGCCTTGCCCCTGCCATCGGTCATTCCTCCTGCCGTGACTGCCTGAGGTCCTGCACGTAGGTGTCCAGCCGGTCGAAACTCTCGTTCCAGAACCGCTCGAAACCGCCGACCCACTCGTGGACCGGCCGCAGCCCGCGGGCGTCCAGGCCGTAGAGGCGCTGCTTGCCCACCCCGCGGACCCGCACCAGCCCCACCTCCCGCAGCACCCGCAGGTGCTTGGACGCCTGCGGCTGGCTCATCCCCAGCTCCTGCGCCAGGTCGGTCACCGGCCGCTCGCCCGCCCGCAGCAGCGCCAGGATGTCCCGGCGCTGCGGCTCGGCTATCGCGTTGAACGCGTCCGACGTCGTCGCTGCTCGTGCCATGGCAGCCATCATATTCCTATATCGGAATACGTCGAGCCGGCTCGGGAATCGGGCGAGTGTTGTCGGATGACGACTGCCTTGGCGTCACCTGGAGCGAGCGCGAGCCGGGCGCTGATCGAGCCGGTGATCGCCGCGTGGAAGGCGGGCCGGTACGAGATGCGGGAGATCGTCCACGCGCTCCTCTGTCAGGGGCCCCACCGGCTGCCAGGCGTGACGACAGCAGGCCCAGCCCGCCCGACAGTCGAGCACCCCTGACGGTGAACGGCCCTGACGATCAGGCGGGCCCACGGCCCAGCAGCCCCGACACCTGCCCTGCCCCTCGTACGACTGGCGCCTCGGCCCTCAGGCGCTCAGCGCTCAGGCCCCCGCACCAAGCCCCTACCCCTCAGGCGGCCAGCTCCTCGTCCCGCCCCAGCCGGTCCAGGAGGCGGTCGTGGTGGAGGGCCGCCACGGGGGCGACCAGGTCGGGGTGGCGCAGGAGGGCCGCCGCTCGGCGGTCGTGGTCGTCGGGAGTGGTCAGACGTCGGAACTCCACCGGCGCACCGCTCGTGTGGGTGCCCCCGGTGAGGCCGGCCACCGCCCGTGCGGCCAGGTCGGGATCGGCGAGCAGGCCGGCCGCCCAGCTCGCCACGACCTCGTCGACCCAGCTGCGCCAGGCGGCGTCGTCCGGGTCCTCCTCGGCGCCGCTCATCCAGTCCAGCGCGGCCGAGCCGCCGGGCCCGGCCATCCCGACCAGCGCCGCGTCCGTCGCCGTCGGATAGCGCAGCCATGCCGCGACCGTGACCGCCTGGCGGGCCTGTGCCTCACAGAGGGCGGCGGCGAGGGCGCCGCCGGACGCGGGATAGGCGCGGATCAACCACTGGGTGGTCGCGGCGATGAGCGGGGCGAGGTCTGCGAGCACTGGGGACCGTCCGGGCGGGTGCGGGAGGCGGGGTGCAGGGGGGAGAGGGGTTGCGGGGTTCTTCGGAAACGGTAGCGGAGCACTGCGCGGTCTCTTGACGTGTACTTGGCACAGTGGCTTGATGGGAGCGCTCCCACACTCCGGAACATCCCCCCTGCCTTCTTGGCCTCACTCCTGGAGTCGCAGTGAGAACGACAAGAAGCACGACCGGCAGCCCGCCGCGAAAGAGCCCCCTGCCCACCCTGCTGACCAGGCTGGCGATCCTCCTCGGCCTGGTCGCCCTCGGCGTCCTCGCCCCGGCCCCCGCCCAGGCCCGCTCCGACGACCTCGCCGCCACCGGCCTCCACATCGCCAACGGCCGGTTGCTCGAAGCCAACGGGAACGATTTCGTCATGCGTGGCGTCAATCACGCCCACACCTGGTACCCCGGCGAGCTCCAGTCGCTGGCCGACATCAAGGCGTTGGGCGCCAACACCGTCCGCGTCGTCCTCGCCGACGGCCACCGCTGGAGCGCGAACAGCGCCTCGGACGTGGCGAACGTCATCACCCAGTGCAAGGCCAACCGCCTCATCTGCGTCCTCGAGGTGCACGACACCACCGGCTACGGAGAGGACAGCGCGGCCGGCACCCTCGACCAGGCCGCCGACTACTGGATCGGCCTCAAGGACGTCCTGGCCGGCCAGGAGAACCACGTCGTCATCAACATCGGCAACGAGCCCTGGGGCAACACGAACCCCGAAGGCTGGACCGATCCCACCATCGCCGCGATCAAGAAGCTGCGCGCCGCCGGCTTCCAGCACACGATCATGGTGGACGCGCCCAACTGGGGCCAGGACTGGCAGGGCGTGATGCGCGCCAACGCCCAGTCCGTCTACGCCGCCGACACCACCGGCAACCTGATCTTCTCGATCCACATGTACAGCGTCTTCGACACCGCGGCGGAGATCACCGACTACCTCAACGCCTTCGTCACCGCGAAACTGCCCATCCTGATCGGCGAGTTCGGCGGTCCGGCCGACCAGTGGGGCGACCCGGACGAGGACACCATGATGGCCACCGCCGAGCAGCTCGACCTGGGCTATCTGGCCTGGTCCTGGAGCGGCAACACCGACCCGATCCTCGACCTGGCGACCGACTTCGACCCCACGCGGCTCAGCTCCTGGGGCCAGCGCGTCTTCAACGGCGCCAACGGCATCGCCCAGACGGCGAAGGAGGCCACGGTCTACGGCGGCACCCCGGGCGACACCCAGGCGCCGACCACCCCCGGCACCCCGACCGCCTCCGGTGTGACCGCCACCAGCGCGGCCCTCACCTGGACCGCCGCGACCGACAACGTCGGCGTCGCCGGGTACGACGTCGTCCGCGTCGCGGGCGGCACCGAGACCACCGTCGCCGCGTCCACCACCAACGGCGTCACCGTGACCGGCCTCAGCGCCAGTACGGCGTACACCTTCGCGGTCTACGCCCGGGACGCCGCCGGCAACCGTTCGGCCCGCTCGGGCACGGTCACCGTCACCACGACCGGCGCACCCGCCACGCCCTGTTCCGTCGGCTACCGCGTCGTGGGCGAATGGCCCGGCGGCTTCCAGGGCGAGATCGCGATCCGCAACCCCGGCACCGCCGCGATCAACGGCTGGAAGCTCGTCTTCACCTTCGCCGACGGGCAGACCGTGACCAACATGTGGGGCGGGACCCCCACCCAGAGCGGCGGCACGGTCAGCGTCGCCCCCGCGTCGTACACCTCCACCATCCCCGCCGGCGGCTCGGTCACCGTCGGCTTCCTCGGCAGCAAGGGTGCCACCAACACCGCACCGACCGCCTTCACGCTCAACGGCACCACCTGCGCGACCACGTGACATTCCCCGCCTCCGGCCGGCCGACGGGCGCTCACCCCGCCCCCCCCCCCCCCCCCGGCCGCGCGCGCCCCGCCCCCGGGGGGGCCCGCGCGCCAAAAACACCCCCCAAAACACGGTGGCGG
>NZ_JBIWGA010000019.1:0-182307 GCF_044763345.1 Streptomyces sp. NPDC096132 | reverse complement strand
CCATTAAACCCGGCCACGCGGTCGGCAATCCGCGCCCGCGCGTGGTGGGGCCCGGCCCCCGGCCGGGGCCCGCCCCCCCACACCCCCCCGCGCGTGGGCGCCCGCCTGTACTTCACCCTCACCAAATAGGGCGGCGGCTCACGCCTGGAGCTGCAACTGCCGCAGCTGACGCTGGACATGGTCCAGCGCACCCTGCCGCCGGCCGGGCACCCGGCCGCGCAGCTCCGCGAGCGCGGGCCCCAGTTCACGGGCCCGCGCCGCGTCGCCTATCCGCCCCCACTGGTGGTGCGCCCGGTCCACGGCCGCCTCCACGGCCGGCGCGTCCACCGCCTGCCCGGCGGCCAGCCGCGCGGCGGCGACCGCCATCCAGGTACGGCAACTCCGCTCGGCGTCCCCCGCGAACATCGCCAGATCGGCCCGCACCTCGGCCCAGTGCAACGCCTCCTCCGACCCCACCCCCCGCGAAACAGCGGCAGCCTGCTCCCAACGAGCGGCAAGGGCATCGGCCTCGGAGTGATTCCCGGCCTGGACGGCGGTGGAGATGGCGGCGTGGGGGTCATCTCCCAGCCCCACCAGCCCGTCTGGGGGTCCCCCCGCTGGGGGAGTTTGAGGACGAGGCCCCTTCAGGGCCGAAACGGGGGTCTGGGGGCGGTAGCCCCCAGGGACGGGAAGGGAAGGGGCGGCGGGGGCGAACTCCACCCGGGCACCCCCGGACAGCACGAGATCCCCCACCTCCCCCTCCCCCGCGATCCTCCCCAACGCCATCTGATGCAACTGCTCAACCGCCGGACGGCCCCCGCTCCGCAGTATCGTCGCCACAGCCTTCATATACGTCGGCGCGGCCACCGCCCGCCGCCCCGGCGGCGGCGCCACCCGCCCGTACAGGGCAACCGTCGGCCCGCACTCCAGAACCTGCCCCCGCAACCACCCCCACGCCTCCGCGTCGGCATGCAGATCCACCACCACGGTCGTCGTCCCGGCCGCCCGCAACCGCAGCTCCTCCCGGAACCAGTGCCACGGAAACCCGGTGTACCGCACGGTCGACGGCGTGGTCCGCGCGAGCGCGAGATGTGGCAGGTGCTGCCGCCGGTCGAGCTGGAGCTGCCCGGTCACGAACACGGTCAGCGGCCCGGCCGCCGCCGCGGCGGCCCGCAGCCGGGTCAGCACGGCCTGCGGCTCCAGCGGATCGGCCAGCTCGACGACGTTCGCGGTGTCGGTTCCGGCCAGCACGGCGGGCGGCACGGCCGCGAGCACGGGGAGGACGGACGCCGCGTCCACCAGACACCCCTTGCCCACGGGCGAGGCCGCGAGCAGCAGCACGGTTCCGGGCATGGTCCCCTCCCCCTGTCGATGTTGACGACGACGATCAGTACCTCAGCACCTTGACGTGCTCCCTGGCCTAAAGTCCAGGGATTCCGGCCTGGGTCGTGTGACCCTTCCGGGGGCTTCCTGCTTCACCGCGCTGTGCGGGCACGCGTGCCCGTCTTACCGGCACTCCACAGGCGTTTGGCGTCTCCGCCCGTCCGGCGGCGACGATTCGACGTCCTTCGAAGAGGACGTTACGGGCTGCGTTGTGGTCGCGGTCGTGCACGGTGCCGCAGGCCCCGCACGTCCACTCCCGCACGTGCAGGGGCTTGGGGCCGTCCCGGAATCCGCAGGCCGAGCAGACCTGAGAGGACGGGAAGGCCCGGTCCACCTTGGCGAAGGTGCGGCCGTGCAGAGCTGCCTTGTACTCCAGCATCCGTACGAACGCGGACCATCCCGCGTCGTGCACGGACTTGGCGAGCCGGGTGCGGCCGAGGCCGGACACCGCGAGGTCTTCCACGTACACCGCTTGGTTGTCGCGAATGATCTGTGTGGAAGCCTTGTGATGCCAGTCCCGGCGCCGGTCCGCCACCTTGGCGTGCTGGCGTGCGACCTTGATGCGGGCTTTGGCCCGGTTCTTCGATCCCTTGACCTTGCGGGACAGCTCCCGCTGAAGACGCTTGAGTTTCTTCTCCGCCCGGCGCAGGAAGCGCGGGCTGTCGATCTTGCTGCCGTCGGACAGGACGGCGAAGACGGACAGGCCGAGGTCGATACCGGACTCCGCTTCCACCTCGGGGAGGATGTCCGGCTCGGTGTCCACGACGAAGCTGAGGAAGTAACGGCCGCAGCTCTCCTTGGTGACGGTCAGGGATGTGGGTGCGCCCGGAAGCCGACGGGACCACTTGACCTTGAGGTTGCCGACCTTGGCCACGTACACCGTGCCATCGTCCCGGAGGCAGAAGGCGTTGGTGTTGAGGCGGATCGACTGCCGGTTGTCCTTCTTCGACTTGTAGCGGGGCGGGCCCACCTTGCGGCCCTGCCGCTTGCCCTTGACCGAGTCGAAGAAGTTCTTGTAGGCGGTGTCCAGGTCCCGCAGAGACTGTTGCAGGACGACCGCCGACACGTCGGTGAGCCAGGCGCGTTCCTGGGTGTGCTTGGCCTGGGTGATGCGAAGCCGGGACAGCTCGGCCGACGTCACGTACGGCAGTCCTGCCGCGTGTGCTTCCTTGCGGTCACGCAGGCAGTCGTTCCACACCACGCGGGCGCACCCGAACGCACGTGCCAGCGCACAGCGCTGGGAGGCGTCCGGGTAGACCCGGTAGTTGTAGCGGAGCTGCACAACCCAAGATCCTACTACGATTGGTCTCATGGATGGACAGAACGACTACAGGCGTGGCAGACATGTTGTTTCGGCGATGCATGTGCACTTGGTCTTTGTGACGAAGTACCGGCGCGGGGTGTTCAACGACGAGATGCTGACACGCTGCGAAGAGATCATGCGCAAGGTCTGCGAGGACTTCGAGGCGGAGCTGAAGGAGTTCAACGGCGAACGTGATCACGTCCACCTGTTGGTGCACTACCCGCCCAAGGTCGCCGTCTCGAAGCTTGTCAACAGCCTCAAGGGCGTCTCCGCTCGCCGGATACGGCAGGAGTTCACCGGCCGGATCAACCGCGCCGTCATGCATGGGCACCTGTGGTCGCCCTCGTATTTCTCCGCATCGTGCGGCGGAGCACCGTTGGCGATCGTCCGCCAGTACATCGAGCAGCAACAACGTCCGCTCTACGGTGCACGTCAGAGCAGCCTTGAGATGCATTCATCCCAGGCGTGAGCGCCGGGGCTTTCTACAAGGGTCCCGATAACCGCTGCTGCTGCAAAGGTCTGCCTCAGGACTGCAAACGTCCCCGTACGGGGCCTTCGTCGCCCCGAGCGGAAACCGCCCCCGCCCGCCGTACCGCGAAGACCGTCGTGTCGTCCGCGAGCCGCCCCCCGCAGTGCCGCAGCGTGCCGTCCCGCACGAACGCCACCAGCGGGGCGGGCTCCGCCGTACGCGCGTCCCGCCGCACCGCCGAGGCGACCTCCTCGGCCAGCGGATAGAACACCCCGGCCGCGTCCCGCGCCTCCGTCACCCCGTCCGTGACCAGCAGCACCGTCTCCCCCGCGGCCACCTTCACCCGGAGCAGCACCGGCACCCCGTCCGCCCCGGCGAGGTCCCCGAGGCCGAGCGGCAGCCCGTCCCCGCAGGGCAGCGGCCGTACCCCCGCCGCCCCCACCAGCAGCGGCGGCTCGTGCCCGAACCCGACGACCTCGACCACGCCCCGCTCCCCGTCGGGGAAGCCGATGAGGACGGCCGTGGCGAACCGGTCCCCGTCGTCCCGCCCCAGCGCCACGGTGTGCAGCCGGTGCCGCCGCATCCGGGTCTCCAGACGGCCGGCGACCGTCGTCAGGTCCGCCTCGTGGTACGCCGCCTCCCGGAACGTGCCCAGCAGCGCGGCCGCCGCCTCCACCGCGCCCAGCCCCTTGCCCTGTACGTCGCCGAGGAGGACGCGGGTGCCGTGCGGGCCGGGCTGGATGTCGTAGAAGTCGCCGCCCACGCGGGCGTCGGCGTCGGCGGCGAGATACACCGCCGCGTGGTCGAGGCCGCCCCACAGAGGCGGCAGCGGGCGCAGCACGGTCCGCCGGGTGGTCTCCGCGATGTCCATCATGTGCAGCATCCGCCGCTCGGCGCGCACCCGGAACGAGGAGGCGAGCACGGACAGCACCCCGCCGACGAGGACGAGCACGAAGTCGGCCGGGCCCTCCCGGTACTCGCTGGGCCAGGCGGCGTCGCTGGTGACGTACACGACGAGCGCCAGGGCCGCGAAGAGCGCCGTGGTCCACACCCCGCACAGCGCGGCGGCGATCGCGGAGACGAACACGCACCACGACACGATCCGGAACTCGCCGGTGGTGTTGAAGTCGGCGAAGGTGATGGCCACGAGCATCACCAGCGGCACCAGCCAGGTGACGCTGCGCCCCCGGATCTGCAGGAGCTGCTGGCGTTGCAGGACGTCCCGGCGCCGGGTACGCGGACGGCCGCGGTCGAGCGGACCGTGACCTCCGTGCCCTCCGTGACGCCCGGGGTCGCGCATGAGGTCAGCGAAACACGGGGTGGGACGGCCCGCATCCGGGTACTCGACGCACCCGACTTGCCACCGCCCGCGCACAGGTGTGCCCTGGAAGGCGGGGCGAGGAGAGAGAGGAGTGCTCTCATGGCTCACGCGGCACCCGCAGTGCGGACCCCGGCCGTTCCGGCCAGGACACCCGACGTCTTCAGTGAGAAGACCCACCGGATCGCGCGGTGGGCGGTCCCCGTCACCGTGGGGCTCGTCTACGGCTACTGGGTGGCGGCCAACAACCGCGCCGGCGGCCCCATCACCGGCTGGAACCTCCTGCTCGGCTTCGTGAGCACGATCGTGTTCGCGGGCCTGTGGATGGGCGTGGCGGCCCTGGCCCCGCACATGATGCGCGAACTGCACGCCGTGCTGTGGGCGGCGTTCGCGGGCTGTGCCTTCGGCTTCCTGTTCGCGCAGACCGGAGCGAGCATCCTGCATTCCGTGTGGATGGGGGCGGTGATCGGCGCGACCACGTTCGCGGTGGTGTTCTACCGCTACTACACGCACGAGGACGCGGAGGGACACCGCATCCGCTAGTCGTTCCCCCCACGGGTACGCACATGGGCCCCGGCGTGGTGCGCCGGGGCCCATGCGTTCCCTCATCCCTCCACTCACCGGCCGACCGGGATCCACTCCCAGTCACCCGACGAGGTTCCTGACGTTCCTGAGGCGCTGAGATCGGCCTCCTTCTCCCCAGAACCAGGAAACACCCGTTCGGGTGAACCCTCCACCGGAAGCCCCACAGGCCCCATGGATCCCGGCGATCCCAGGGGCACCCGTACGGCTCACGTCGGCTGGCGTAGGCCGCCCCCAGCCCGTTGCCTTGAGGCGTGTCCCGAAGCCTGCGGACCGCCCTGTCGGCCGTCCTGATCGCGCTGTCCTGCCTGCTCGTGCCGTTCGGCGCGCTCGCGGCCTGGGCGGCGTACGGCCTCACCGACACCCGCAGCTACGTCACCGCGATGGCGCCGCTCGCCTCCGATCCCGCCGTACGGGACGCCGTGGCGGACACGGTGGGGGACGGGGTGGCGCGCGAGTCGGGGATGAGCCCGCTGTTCATGCGGGACGCGGTCCGCTCGTTCACCGCGACCCGCGCCTACCGCACCGCGTGGGACGCGGGCAACGAGGCGGCGCACACGGCCGTGATGAGAGCGCTGAACGACGAGCGCGCCGACCGTGACGACCGCCCGGTGACGGTGGACCTGGCGACCGTCACCACGCCGCTGAAACACCAGATGACCCTCGACCACGTGCCGTTCGCCGAGCGCATCCCGATCGAGCACACCCGGGTGGCCCTGCTCCCGCCCGACGACCTGGTCACACTCCGGAAGGGCTACCACGTGCTCGATGTCGCCGGTTTCTGGCTGCCGTTGGCGGCCGTCGTCTTCGCGGCCTGCGGTATCGCCGTAGCCGCCTGCCGCCGCCGCGCGATCACCGCGACGGCCCTCGGTACCGCGCTCGGCGGCGCTTTCCTCGGCCTCGCCGTCGCCATCGGCCGCCATCTCACCCTCGCCGACCTCCCCGACCCGGCCCACCGCCCGGCGGCCGCCGCGGTCTACGACGCCCTCACCACGACGCTGCGCACGGTGGCCTGGCTCCTCCTCGCCGTCGGTCTGACGGTGGCCGCGGCGACCTGGCTCACCCACCACTTCCGGACGGCCCGCCCGCGGCAAGACCCGCGAGCGTCCGCAGCGCCCGCGCCAACTCCCCCTCCGGAGCCGACGCGAGCCCGAGCCTGACCGCGTCCGGGGTGCGGTGCGGGTCGACGGCGAACGCGGTGCCCGGTGTGACGGCGATGCCGTGCGCGGCGGCGGCGGCCGTGAAGGTGTCCGCCCGCCACGGCGCGGGCAGCTCCCACCACGCGAAGTAGGCGCGTGGGTCGGTCCGTACGGAGAAGGCGCCGAGGTGCTCGGCGAGCAGGGCCTGCCGCCGGGTCACGTCCGCGCGCTTCTCCTCGACGAGCCGTGCCACGATCCCCTCCTCCACCCACCGCACGGCCGCCTCCAGCGCGAACCCCGCCGCGCTCCACCCTCCGGACCGCACGGCGGCCGCCACGGCCTCCACCCGCCCCTGCGGTACGACGAGAAAGCCGACGGTGAGCCCCGGCGCGACCCGTTTGGACAGCCCGTCCACGACATGGGTGAGGGAGGGGGCGTGGGCGGCGAAGGGGGCCGGGTCCGGGTGGAGGAAGGACCAGATGCGGTCCTCGACGACGGGGATGTCCAGGTCGGCGACGGCGCGGGCGAGTTCCCGCTTCCGCGCGTCCGTCATGGTCACCGACGTCGGGTTGTGCAGGGTCGGCTGGAGGTAGAGCGCGGAGAGCGGGGCGGCCCGGTGGGCGGCGCGCAGCGCGTCGGGCGGCACCCCGCCCTCACCGTCGCCGGCCAGCGGTACCAGCACCACCCCCAGCCGTGCGGCGACCTCCTTGACCAGCGGATACGTCAGTTCCTCCACCCCGACCCGGCCGCCGGGCCGGACGAGGGAGGCGAGGGCGGCGGCGATGGCCTGACGGGCGTTGCCCGTGAAGAGGAGCCGGTCGGGGCCCGGCCGCCAGCCGGGCAGGGCGAGCAGCCGGGCGGCGGCCTCACGCGCGGCGGGGGTCCCGGTGGCGGCGCCCGGCCGCAACGCCTCCCCGAGCACGTCGGGCCGCAGCAGGGGAGTGAGCGCGTGTCCGAGCAGCTCGGACTGCCCTGCCACGACCGGGTAGTTGAGCTCCAGGTTGACGGGCGCGGCGGTGGCCTCCTCGATCAGCGCCCGCCCCTGCGCCGTCTCCGGCGCGGCTCGCACGAAGGTCCCCCGCCCGACCTCGCCGACGACCAGCCCGCGCCGCACGAGTTCGCTGTAGACCCGCCCGGCCGTGGACGGCGCGATGCGGTGCCGTCGTGCGAACCACCGTTGCGGGGGCAGCTGTTGACCGGCCCGCAGTCGCCCGGAGGCGATGTCCGCGGCGATCCGGTCGGCGATGGCCCGGAAGTCGCCCACACTGTCCCCCCCTTGGGATTGCACCGAGAGCAAAGATCTTATTGCACCGAGGATTTGGGCCGCCCTAGGGTCGCTGACATGACCCCCTTCCTCGCATACGAGGACAAAGGCGACGCGCATTCCTCCGCTCTCCCCCTTGTCCTCCTCCACGGGCATCCCTTCGACCACACGATGTGGGCCCCGCAGCTCGAGGCGTTCTCCGCCGGCCGCCGGGTGATCGCCCCCGACCTGCGCGGCTACGGCGCCTCCCCGGTGGTCCCCGGCATCACGCTGCTCTCCGACTTCGCCCAGGACGTCGCGTCGCTGCTGGACGAGCTGAAGGTGGAGGCGTTCGTGCTGGCCGGCCTGTCCATGGGCGGCCAGATCGCGATGGACTTCTCCGGGCGGTTCCCCGACCGCGTCCGGGGCCTGGTCCTCGCCGACACCTTCCCGGCCCCGGAGACGCCCGGCGGAAGGCGGGCCCGCAACGAGATGGCCGACCGGCTCCTCGCGGAGGGCATGCGCGGCTACGCCGACGAGGTCCTGGAGAAGATGGTCGCCCCGTACGCCGACCCGGCCGTCAAGGCGCACGTCCACCGCATGATGACGTCGACGCCGCCCGAGGGCGCGGCGGCGGCCCTGCGCGGCCGCGCCGAACGGCCCGACTACCGCGGCACGCTGACCGGGCTCACGGTCCCGGCGCTGGTCGTGGTCGGCGCGGACGACGAGTACACCCCCGTGTCGGACGCGGAGGCGATGCACGCCGCCCTCCCCGACTGCGTCCTGCACGTCGTCGAGGGCGCGGCCCACATGCCGAACCTGGAGCGGCCGCAGGACTTCAACGCGGCACTGGCGGCCTTCCTGACCAGGATCGACGCGCCGTAATGCCTTGGCCCGGACTCCGCCCGCCCGGCTACCGTTCCCCTCCATGAGCACCGTGCAGAAGAAGACGACGACCCTCTGGCGCCCCACCGGCCCCGAGGAGCTCGCGCTCGTGGAGGCCTCCGGGTGGACGGCCTGGCCGCCCCGGCTGCCCGAGCAGCCCATCTTCTATCCGGTGCTGAACGAGGACTACGCGGTGCGCATCGCCCGGGACTGGAACGTGCCCGCCTCCGGCGTCGGGTACGTCACCCGGTTCGAGGTCGAGACGGAGTTCCTGGAGCGGTATCCGGTGCGCCAGGCCGGGGGAGAGACCATCCTGGAGCTGTGGGTACCGGCCGAGGAGCTCGATGAGTTCAACACGCACATCGTCGGGCGCATCGAGGTCGTCCGGGAGTTCCGCTGACGCGCCCCGCCGGGGGATGCCGTGGCGTCTGCTCGGTGCCTGGTGTGCGGGGCTGCTGCTCGCGGGGGTGAGCGTGGTCGTCGGCTGCCGGGCCGCCGACACCGACGCGGTCACCCCCGTACCGCAGGTGCTGGCGTTCCTGCCGTGGCTGCTCGTGCCCGCCGGCGCCGCGGCGGCCCTGGCCCTGCTGGCCCGCTGGTGGCCGGGGGTGGTCTGGGGGGTCGTGGCACTCGCGCTGCTCGGCTGGTTCGGCCGGCCGTACGGCGACGGGGCCGAGCCCGGGGGAAAGACGGTCGCCGAGCTGCGGGTGCTCACCTCCAACGTCGAGTTCGGGTGGGCCACCGGCGCGCTGATCCCCGTGGTGCGGCGGGAGAAGCCGGACATCGTGTTCGTCGAGGAGTGCGAGTACACCTGTCAGGCGGCGGTGCGGCGGGAGCTGGGCGGGGAGTACCCCTACCGGCAGGCCGTACCGGGGGAGTCCTCCGTGGGATCGGTGATCCTCAGCCGGTTCCGGCTCACGCCCGCCGAGGGCGTCGACGGGAGCATGGGGATGCCGGGTGCCGTCGCCGACGTCGACGGGCGTTCCGTACGGCTCCAGCTCGCGCACCCCAAGCCGCCGCTGCCCGACCAGGTCGACCTGTGGAAACGGGAGCTGGGGCGGCTCCATGACTTCGCCGCCCGGCACGCCGACGGCCCGCTCGTCCTCGCCGGGGACTTCAACGCCTCCCAGGACCACACCGCCTTCCGCCGCGTCCTCGACACCGGGCTGCGTGACGCGGCCCGCCTCTCCGGCGCGGGCCGCGAGCCGAGCTGGCCGAGCCGTACGACGCCCGTCTTCGGCGCGCAGATCGACCATGTGCTGGTGTCGAAGGAGTTCTCCGCGAGCGGCGCCCGCTTCCTCCGCCTCGACGACACCGACCACCGCGCGCTGGTCGTGAACCTCACCCTTCACCAGCCCTGATGGGCCCGGGCGGCGGTGCCCATAATGAGCCCATGTCCCGCGAGTTCCCCATCGGCCTCACACCTCCCGACTGGCTGGTGCGGAACCTTCAGCCCCAGCAGGCCCCCGTCAACCGGCCCGCCGTCGCCCGCGCCGCCATCGCGATGACACTCCCCCTGGCGATCGGCCTGGCGGTCGCAGAGCCCGCGTACGGGGCCCTCGCGTCGATGGGCGCCCTGTCCGGGGTCATCGGCGACACCGCCGACGCCTACCGCATGCGGATCCTCAACATCGCGATCCCCCAGCTGTTCGGAGCCGTCGGCATCACCCTCGGCGCGGCCGTGTACGGGCAGGGGTGGCCGGCGGTCGTCGCCGTCACCGGCGTGGCCCTGGTCTCCGGGATGATCTCGACGATCGGGGCCGTGGCGTCCGTGTCCGGACTGCTGCTCCTGCTCAACTCCGTCGTGGGGGCGGGCCTGCCGATGCCCGGGCAGTGGTGGCTGGCGCCCCTGCTCATGTCCGGCGGCGGGCTGCTCGTCCTCCTCCTCGCCCTGCTGGCCTGGCCGCTGCGTTCCGGGATCCCGGAACGCACCGCGGTCGCGGCCACCTACCGCACGGTCGCCGACCTGCTGGCCGCCTGCGGCAGCGACGTTCCCGGCGCCTACGAGGACGCCCGGCACACCGTCACCCAGTCCCTGAACCAGTCCTACGACCTCGTCCTCGCCCGACGCGCCCGCCACCACGGCCGGACCCCCGAACTGGCCCGGCTGATCGCCCAGTTGAACGCCATCACCCCCGTGGTGGAGGCCGCCCCCGCCGCGCACCTCCACGGCAGACCGCTCCCGACCGAGGTCCCCGAGGCCGTACGCCACCTCGCGCGGGCGGTCGAGGCCGGCTTCACCGGACCCCTGGCCCTCCCGCTCCCCACCCCCGCCTCCGAGACCGGCCGTGCCGTCGACCACGCCCTGCGGCACGCCGCCGAGGTCGTGACCGCGCCCGACATCGACCTGCGCGGCACCGAGGACGACCGCCTCGGCCGCCCGGCCCACCTCGGGGTCCGCGCCGCCCGCGCCACCCGCAACGTCGCCCTGTCCGCCGCCTCCTGGCGCTACGGCCTGCGTCTCGCCCTGTGCATCGGCCTCGCCCAGGTCCTCGTCTCGACCGTCCCGGTCCCCCGCTCCTACTGGGTGGCCCTGACCATCACCTTCGTCCTCAAGCCCGACTTCGGCTCGGTGTTCTCCCGCGCCCTGCTGCGGGCGCTGGGCACGGTCGCCGGCCTGGTGGTGGCGGCGGCCGTCCTCTCCCAGGTCCCACGCGGCTGGTGGGACGTACCGGTGATGCTCGTCCTCGCGCCCCTCATCCCGGCCCTCACCCCGCGCGGCTACGGCTACCAGACCGCGGCGATCACCCCGGTGATCCTGCTGCTGTCCGACATCCTCAACCACCAGGGCACGGGCCTGCTGCTCCCCCGCCTGGTGGACTCGCTGATCGGCTGCGGCATCGCCCTCGTGGCCGGCTACCTGCTCTGGCCCGAGAGCTGGCACACCCGGGTCGGCGACCGACTCGCCGACGCGGTCGCCGACACCGCCCGCTATGTGGACGCGGCCTTCGGCCCGGGCGTCGCCCCGGCCGCCCGCGCCCGGATGCGCCGCCGCCTCTACCGCGACCTCTCCGTCATCCGTACGGAGTTCCAGCGCGCCCTGACCGAACCTCCGCCCACGGGCCGACGGGCCGCCGCCTGGTGGCCCCTCGTCGTCGCCGTGGAACGCATCGTCGACGCGACGACGGCGGCCCGGGTCCGCGTGAAACACGGAGCCGAACCACCGTCACAACGCGAGCTCGCCCAGATCACCCTGCAACTACGGGAACTGGCCGAGGGCCTGCGCACCACAGAAACCCTCTACCCCGTCCGCACCGACCTACCGGGCCCAGCAGGCAGCGTCCTGGAGCCATTGCGCCAGGAGGTGGCGGCAGCAAGAGCAATCACCTCACCAACGCCGTAGCCTGCGGGCAGTCGTGCCGTCGGGGCGGCACCCACCCCGCACGGCCTCCACACTCGCCCAGCTGCGGCAGTCGTGCCGCTGGGGCGATGGGGGTCCCCCCGCTCGAGCGAAGCCGAGAGTGGGGGAGGGTGGGCGCAGCGGCACCCCGTGAGCGCCGGGCCGCGCGACCCACCCCCGGCCCGCCCCAGCACCGAGCACCTAGACGCCGATGTCACAGCCGTCCGCGCGCCACACGGCCACGACCGCCGGGCGGACGATCTTGCCGGCCCCGTCGGGCCAGACACTCGCCGGCTTCTCCACGCTCGCACCGCTGATCTCGCCCGGGTGCTGCACAGCCACCAGCACCCGCCGGTCCTGCACCAGCGGCCCACAGGTCTCGGCCCCGGTCGGCACGGTCAGGAACTGCTTCAGCTCACCGCGCCGCGGACCCCGGGTGGCGACGCCGAACAGTCCGTCGTGCGAGCCGAGCTGGTTGCCGTCCGTGGAGATCCACAGGTTGCCGTGCGGGTCGAAGGCCACGTTGTCCGGGCAGGAGATCGGGCTGACGTCGTCCTTCGGGAAGCCCGCGAAGTAGGTGGCCGCGTCCTCCGGGTCACCCGCGACCAGGAACAGCGACCAGGCGAACTTCGTGCTCTCGGCCCGGTTCCAGCGCTCGGTCAGCTCCAGGACGTGCCCGTGCTTGTTGGCGTTGCGCGGGTTGGCCTCGTCGGCCGGGGCGTTGGCACCGACCCCGCGGTTGGTGTTGTTGGTGAGGGCGACGTACACCTTGCCGGTGTGCGGGTTGGGCTCGATGTCCTCGGGCCGGTCCATCTTGGTCGCGCCCACCTTGTCACCGGCGAGCCGGGTGAAGACGTAGACCTCCTCGGCGGTCATGCCCTCGACGTGCGAGACGGCGCCGTGCGCGGTGGCGGTGGCGAGCGGGATCCACTCCCCGCTCCCGTCGAACTCGCCGTCGGCGGGCAGCTTGCCGGTGCCGTCGATCTCGATGGCGGGGGAGTCGCCGGTGAGCCTGGCGACGTACAGCGTCCCCTCGTCGAGCAGGGTGAGGTTGTGCTCACGAGCGGCCCTGCTCGTCCCCTTCTTCATCTTCTTGCTGCCGACGAACTTGTAGAAGTAGTCGAACCGCTCGTCGTCACCGGAGTAGACGACGGGCCGCCCGTCGTCCGTGAGCCGGACGGTGGCGCCCTCGTGCTTGAACCGGCCGAGCGCGGTGCGCTTGTGCGGCGTGGAGGTCGGGTCGTACGGGTCCAGCTCCACGACGTACCCGAACCGGTGGGACTCGTTGGGCTCCTGGGCGACGTCGAACCGCTTGTCGAACCTCTCCCACTTCCGCTCGGTGGCCCCGGTGCCGAGCCCGTACCGCTTGTCCGTGGTGCGGGTGGCGTTGGCGAAGTACTGGTTGAAGTTCTCCTCGCCGTGGAGGGTGGTGCCCCAGGGGGTCGTACCGCCCGAGCAGTTGTTGAGCGTGCCGAGGACCTTCCGCCCGGTCGGGTCGGCGGAGGTCTTCAGCAGGTCGCTGCCGGCGGCGGGCCCGGTGAGCCGGAACTCGGTGGTGGCGGTGACGCGCCGGTTGAGCGGATGCCGCGGTACGGCGGTCAGGGCGCCGGTCCGCCGGTCCTCCTCGACGACCACGACACCGAGCCCATGCGCGGCCCAGGCGACCTCGACCTGCTGACGGGTCGGGTTGGCGGCGTCGTAGCCGCGGAACATCAGCACTTCGTCGGTGTACTCGTGGTTGGCCACGAGCACCTGCCGGCGGTGCTCGCCCGGCAGCGGCAGCAGCGCCAGGAAGTCGTTGTTGTACCCGAACTGACCGGCCTGGGCGGCGGCGGTCTGGTTCTCCGGGTCGAAGGCGGGGGCGCCGCGCAGGATGGGCTCGCCCCAGCGGATCACGACGTTCTGCCGGTAGCCGTCGGGGACGGTGACGGCGTCGGTGGTGTTCGGCGGGACGGGCGTGAAGCGCAGGCCCCGAGCACCGCCGGAAGGTTTCGTTCTCCCGGCCGCCTCCGGGGCCGCGGCGGCGGCCGGAAGCGCACCGGCCACACCCGCCGCTCCGGCCGTGGCCGCGACGGTCACGACGGCGGCGGCACGCATCACCTTGCGGCGGCTGAGCGCGCCGGCGATGACATCACCGACGTATGCGTTGGCGCTGGTGTTGGGCACCTCGTGGAAGCAGGCGTCACCACACCGGAAACGACAGGTCAGGGCGGAACGTCCGCCGGGGTGGGACTGGGACGGTGTTCCGATCAGCGGCAGCAGCTTGCGCACCTTTAATCTCCCCTTGCATGCCCTTGGTGTGAGCGTGACGGTAGGGGCACGTATGTGCGCAGGCGCGGCGGCAGGGTGAACCCGGGGTGAATCCCCGGCAGCCACAAGGGTGTTGGGGGCGACGGCGGGTACGGTGTGGACGCGTCCGCCGGATGGCTGGGAGGCGGTGTTGACACACCTCGCTTCCCCTTACTCACCCCTGCCCAAGATCGCCACTTCGGGCCGCTAACCTTACGTGTCCGTCCTGGCCAGGGATTGACGGGCTTCGACTCACGCGAAGGGTTGCGCGCATGGGCATTCTCACTCGCCTTCGGAACGCATTCGGCCGCTCACGCAAGGAGCGCACCGCCGAGGCGGAGGGTGCGGAACAGGTTCCTTCGCAGGAACCGGCTCCCTCGCGGGAGCAGACTCCCTCGCGGGAGGAGGCACGGTCGCCCGAACCGCAGCCCGCCCCCGCCTCCGCCCCGGACCCGGCGCCCACAGCCCAGATCCCCGAGCCCCGCCCGGCGACCGACGAGGAACACGAACTCGTCTCGGCCGCCTTCGACAACGTGACGGTCCCCAAGCCGACCCGCTCCACGGAGACGGAGGCGGAGGCCGCACCGACGGCTGAGCCGAGCGCGGAGGCGGAAGCCACGCCGGCGGCGGAACCGGCTCCGGTGGCGGAGGCCGCACCGGCGACTCCGGAAGCGGAGGATGCTGTCGCGGAGGAACCCGCCTCGGAGAGCAAGCCCGAGGCCGAGGCGGCGGACGCGGAGACGGCGCCGGGCGCGGAGGCCGAGACTGCGGACGAGGAGCCCGCTGTCGAGGCGGAGGCGAAGCCGACGGCTGCCGAGACCCCCACCGAGCCGGAGACCGCCGAGGCCGAACCGAGCGCCGAAGCCCCGGCGGAAGCCGAGCCCGAGGCGGAGACCCCCGCCGAGGCCGAGCCCGCTGCGGCCGCCGAGCTGTCCTCGGACGAACCGGAGGTTGAGCCTGCGGCGGAGCCCCCTGCCGAGGCGGACGCCGAGCCGGCCGCTGCCGACGCTGTCGAGGCCGAGCCGGCCACGGAAGCCCCCGCGGAGGCCGACGCCGAGGCTGAGCCCGTCGCGGACGCCGAGGCGACCGACGAGCCCGAGGCCGAGCCTGCCGCGGAGACCCCGGCAGAGGCGGACGCCGAGACCGAGGCCGCTGCGGCCGCCGAGGTGTCCTCGGACGAGCCGGAGGTTGAGCCTGCGGCGGAGACCCCGGCAGAGGCGGACGCCGAGACCGAGCGCGAGTCGGCTGCCGCCGACGCTGCCGCGGCCAAGCCGGCCACGGAAGCCCTGGCGGAGGCCGACGCCGAAGCTGAGCCCGTCGCGGCGGACGCCGAGGCGACGGACGAGCCCGAGGCCGAGCCTGCCGCGGAGACCCCTGCCGAGGCGGACGCCGAGACCGACGACGCGCCGGCCGCTGCCGAGGCGGAACCGGCCGCGGAAGCCCCCGCGTCGGCGGACGCCGAAGCTGAGCCCGTCGCGGCGGACGCCGAGGCGACGGACGAGCCCGAGGCCGAGCCTGCCGCGGAGACCCCCGCCGAGGCTGAGCCCGAGGCCGAGCCTGCCGCGGAGACCCCGGCAGAGGCGGACGCCGAGACCGAGGGCGAGCCGGCTGCCGAGGAGGAGCCGCAGGCTCAGACCGAAGCAGCCCCCGAAACCCCTGCTCAGCCGGCCGAGGTGGAGCCGGAGCTCGTGGCAGCGGCAGCGGCTGAGGCGGAGACGAGTCAGCCCGCGGACGCCGACGGCGGGGACGCCCCACTGGCCTCACCCGCAGTCGACGACGAAAGCCGCACGGGTGGTGCGGGTGGGAACACGGCGGTCGACGGCGAAGCCGAGGACCGCGTCCGGACCGACGCCCCCCACCTCGTCACCGCGTACCGCACCGCCGGCGCCGCCCTCGACAAGCTCGGCCTCGCCGCCGCGCGAGCCTCCGTGTACCTGGTCCTCGACCGCTCCGCGTCGATGCGGGCGTACTACAAGGACGGCTCCGCCCAGTCCCTGGCCGACCAGACCCTCGCCCTCGCGGCCCACCTGGACCCCGAGGCCAAGGTCCACGTCGTCTTCTTCTCGACGGAGCTCGACGGCACCGCCGACCTCGCCCTCACCGACCCCGAGGACCGGATCGACGACCTGCACGCCGGCCTCGGCCGCATGGGCCGTACCAGCTACCACGCCGCCGTCGAGGCCGTCGTGAGCCACCACGAGAAGTCGGCGGACCCGCAGGCCCCGGCCCTCGTCGTGTTCCAGACCGACGGCGCCCCGGACGCCAAGACCCCCGCCACCCAGTCCCTCACCGACGCCGAGAAGAACCACCCCACCGTGTTCTTCTCCTTCGTCGCCTTCGGTGAGCACGACAACAAGGCCTTCGACTACCTCCGCAAGCTGAAGACCGCCAACACGGCCTTCTTCCACGCGGGCCCCACCCCCCGCGAGCTCACCGACCAGGAGCTCTACGAGGGCGTCCTGGCCGCCTGGCGCCCGTAACGCCCATAACCCTCAGTAATCGGGCCGCCCGCTTCCCACCCCTTAAAACGGGAAGCGGGCGGCCCACCCATGTCGGCTACGATTTCAATTTCAAGGCCCATAAAACGACCGACTGGGAGCAGCCCCCGATGGCTCGACACCTCATCACCAGCGCCCTTCCGTACATCAACGGAATCAAGCACCTGGGCAACATGGTGGGGTCCATGCTCCCGGCGGACGTGTACTCCCGGTACCTCCGCCAGCGCGGCCACGACGTCCTCTACATCTGCGCCACGGACGAGCACGGCACCCCCGCCGAGCTGGCCGCGAAGGAGCAGGGCGTCCCCGTCGCGGACTTCTGCGCCCAGGCGCACGACGCGCAGAAGGCGGTCTACGACGGCTTCGCGCTGGCCTTCGACTACTTCGGCCGGAGCTCCAGCCCCCAGAACGTCGAGATCACCCAGCACTTCGCCCGCCGCCTCAACGAGAACGGCTTCATCGAGGAGCGGGCGATCCGCCAGGTGTACTCCCCCGCCGACGGCCGCTTCCTCCCGGACCGCTACGTCGAGGGCACCTGCCCCCACTGCGGCTACGACAAGGCCCGCGGCGACCAGTGCGAGAACTGCACCCGGGTGCTCGACCCGACCGACCTGATCAACCCGCGCAGCGCCATCTCCGGCTCCACGGACCTCGAGGTCCGCGAGACCAAGCACCTCTTCCTCCTCCAGTCCAAGCTCCAGCACGAGGTCGAGGAGTGGGTCTCGCGCCACGAGGACGACTGGCCGCAGCTGGCCTCCTCCATCGCCCGCAAGTGGCTGAACGAGGGCCTGCACGACCGCGCCATCACCCGTGACCTGGACTGGGGCGTCCCGGTCCCGGCCGACACCTGGCCGGAGCTGGCGGCCGAGGGCAAGGTCTTCTACGTCTGGTTCGACGCGCCGATCGAGTACATCGGTGCGACGAAGGAGTGGTCGGACCTCGACCCGGAGAACCGCGACTGGAAGTCCTGGTGGTACGAGGCGGACGACACCGTCCGCTACACCGAGTTCATGGCCAAGGACAACGTCCCCTTCCACACGGTGATGTTCCCGGCCACCGAGCTGGGCGTGCGCGAGCCCTGGAAGAAGGTCGACTACGTCAAGGCCTTCAACTGGCTGACGTACTACGGCGGGAAGTTCTCCACCTCCCAGAAGCGCGGCGTCTTCACCGACCAGGCCCTGGACATCCTCCCGGCCGACTACTGGCGCTACTTCCTCATCGCCAACGCCCCCGAGTCGGACGACTCGTCCTTCACCTGGGAGCACTTCACGGCCACGGTGAACAAGGACCTCGCCGACACCCTGGGCAACTTCGTCAACCGCGTGCTGTCCTTCTCCAAGAAGCGCTTCGGCGAGGAGGTCCCGGCGGGCAGCGCCGCCGGTGAGGCGGAGGCGAGGCTCGGGGAGCAGATCGCCGAACTGCTCGCCGAGTACGAGGGCCACATGGAGACCCTCCAGTTCCGCAAGGCGGCCGCCGCCCTGCGTGCCCTGTGGTCCGCGGGCAACTCCTACCTGGAGGAGAAGGCCCCCTGGCTGGAGATCAAGACCGACAAGGACGGCGCGGCCCTCACCCTCCGCACGGCGATGAACCTGATCCACCTCTACGCGGTGGTCTCGGAACCCTTCATCCCGTCGACGGCGAAGACCATGCGCGAGGCGTTCTCGCTGGAGAACGACACGGCGGCCTGGGTCACGGCGGACGAGGCGAAGGCCCTCGCCTCCGTCCCCGCCGGCACCCCCTTCACCGTCCCGCCGGTCCTCTTCGCCAAGCTCACGGACGACGACCTGGCGGCCTACAAGGAGCGCTTCGGCGGCGAACCGGCCGCATAAGGCGCCCACTCGCGAAGAGGGGCCCGGGATTCCGCATCCCGGGCCCCTCTTCGCCTATTTCCCGCCACCCCTTATGGTTTCCGCCATGCCAGTCCCCGAGGTCATTCCGATCGGCTACGAGCCGAAGCACCGCACCGAGTCCATCGGCCGGTACTCGGGCGGCCAGTTCCTCGCGTCGGTCACCTACGCGTTCCCCGAGGGCTTCGCGCTCGACGAGGGCTGGGAAGAGAACAAACGCCTCTACACGGTCCTGCACACCTTCGACGCCGAAGGCCACTACCGCGACTCGGACATCTGGTGCGCCGGCACCTGGGCCCAGCAACTGCGCAACCCGCACGGCGAGGACTCGGTCCTCACCCAGGCCCGCATCCGCCTGGCCCACCTCCTGCGCAGCCTCCCCGGCCGCTCCTACACGGACATCGCGATCCGCCCGTTCCGGATCACCTTCGAAGGCGTCCTGTTCGGCCTGGTGGTCCAGGAGGACGAGGACGAGCCCTGGGCCGAGCTCTACCCGGACCGTCTCGGCTTCGGCGCACCCTGGGACGGAACGTACGACACCTGACCGGCCGAGCAACTCCCCGGCCCCGTCCCGCGTCCCTGGCTACAGAATCCATCGCATGGGGGGCTCACATGGCGCTGTTCGGGAACGCGCACACGATCGACGCGGGGACGGCCCAGCAGGACTACGCGCGGCTGCTGGGCCAGGGGGAGCGGGTGCATGCCGCGTACCTGCTGATCCGGGACACGATCCTGTTCACCGACCGGCGGCTGCTGCTGATCGACAAGCAGGGCATCACCGGGAAGAAGGTGGAGTACCACTCGGTGCCGTACCGCAGCATCACACACTTCGCGGTCGAGACCGCCGGCACGTTCGACCTCGACGCCGAGCTGAAGATCTGGGTGTCGGGCACGTCGATGCCGATCCAGAAGACGTTCACCAAGGGTGTGGACATCTACGAGGTGCAGGCGATCCTCACGCAGTTCGTCGCCAGTTAAGGGAACGCGAGGGCCGGGGGCTCGTGGTCTCCCGGCCCTCGCGCGTCTCGGGTGCTACTTGAGCACGCCCGCGCCGGCCGTCGTCGACAGCGACGTGGGCAGGTTCTTCGCCGAGGACTCCAGGTCGGCCGTCAGGGCCGGCGTCCAGTTGACCGTCGTCTTCAGGTCCTTGGAGGAGGCCGCGTTGTACGCGGCGACGAGGTCGGTCGCCGTGCCGTTGACGAGGTTGCCGGAGCCCTTGACCGCGCCGGTGCCGTCGCCGCTGAGCAGCTTGGCGACCTTCACGGACGACGGGACCTTCCAGTAGTTGTTCTCGGCGACGACCTGGGCCTTGGCGCGGGAGTTGATGCTGTACTGCACCGCGTAGCCGTTGAGGGTCGTGACGTCGTAGTAGTTGTTGTAGATGTGCACCTGGCCGACCCGGACCAGCGGCGCGCGCTGGACGATGCCCTTCCAGATGTTGTGGTGGATCGAGACGCGCAGCTTGCCGCTGGGCTCGCTGTCGCTGCTGCCGATCAGCATGGTCTTGTCGTGGTTGGTGAACTGGTTGCGCGAGACGGTCACCAGGTCGGAGCTCTTGGTGATGTCGAGGGCGCCGTCGTGGATCTGGTACTCGCGGCCGTAGTACTTGGGGTTGGCGCTGTCCAGGTGGGGCGCGTCGGTGAAGGTGTTGTGGTCGGCCCAGACGTGGGTGGCGCCGCGCAGGGTCACCGAGTCGTAGTTGGAGTTCCAGTTGCCGTCGTCGCCGTCGGTCGGGTCCCACTGCGGGAAGCAGTCCTCGGTGGCCGAGAAGTTCAGGTTGCGGACGATGACGTTGTCCACGTTCTGGATCTGCAGCATGCCGCCGCTGATCCCGGCGTTGGTGCCGGGGACGCCGACGACGGTCGTGTTGGCGGGCACCTTGAAGACGATGTTCTTCGCCTGCTTGGTCTGGGCGGCGGCGCGGGCCTTCTCCTGGGTGCCCGAGGGGAGCTTCGACCGACCATAGGTGGACGGGTCGTAGGCCTTCAGATACGCCGAGAGCGAGTAGCCCGTGCCCGACGCGTAGTCGGCGCAGGTCAGCTTCTTGCCGGAGTCATTGGTGTTGGCGTCGATGGTGCCCTTGACCTTGATGATCCGGGGCGTGGTGTCGGACGCCGAACCCAGCGCCTTCACGAGCTCGGCGCGGGTGGAGACGGTGAAGGTGTGCGCGGCGTCGGCCTTGGTGCCACCGGTCGTGCCCGTGCCGGAGGAGGCCCAGCCGTCCTTCGCGGCGAGCGTCTGGTGGTACAGGTCCACGGTTCCGGCGTTCGCGTTCATCACGACGACACCGGCGCCGACGCCGACCGCCACGACGGCGGCGGACACGACGAGGGTGCGGCGGGCGCGGAGGGACCGGCGGTGGGAAGCAGCTGCCACGGGGGTTCCTTACGGGGAGGAGCGGGTTTACGACCTGTCAGTGGCCGCCGGGTCGTGAAGAGTTGCCGCGTCCCGAGAATTTTTTCCGCCGCCCCCTCCGCCACACGATCGAACGCCTTCACGATTCCCTCACGAGCGGCTTAAGGTGCCAACGGGGGTGAACGCCCCTTACGGGGAGGGGAATCCATACAGATGGGCAGATCAGTCCTGCCGTCGCGCCGTCGTGCCGCGGCCACCGCGCTCGTCACCGTCTCGCTCGTCCTCGCGGGCGCCGCGCTCCCGGCCGCTCCGGCCGCCGCCGCGCCCGTGCTGCCGCCGTGGAGCAGTCCGGCGTACCTCGCCTGGGTGAAGGCGGACGTCCAGGAGGTCGTCGTCACCGGGGACGGCACCGCCGTGGTGCTCTGGCAGGAGGGCACCTCCAGCGACCTCTACGCGGCGGTGCGCCCCGCGAACAGCGACACCTGGGGCAGCAGGGTCCAGCTCGGCGACATCGTCCACGACGGGGCGCGCCTCGCGGCCCGGCCGGACGGATCGGTGGTCGCGCTGTGGACCACCCACACGCACATCGCGTCCGCCACCCTGCGCGCCGGGCAGACGTCCTGGTCGCAGCCCACGGTGATCGCCACGGACCCGAGCAAGGACTTCGAGTACCCCGACCTCGCGGTGGGGCCGGGCGGGACGGTCGCCGCCGTGTGGGCCCAGCGGGTGTCGAGTTCCGGCAGGAGCGAGGCGTACGCCGCCACCCTCGTCGAGGAGAACACCTGGTCCACTCCGGCGCAGGTCAGCAACGCCGCCACCTACGCGGGCCCGACCGGGTACGGGATGGTCGCGGGGCCGCAGATCGCGTACGACGCACAGGGCGGGCTCGTCGTGTCGTACTGGATGAAGTACGGCGAGATCTACCGGGTGATGAGCAACGCCAAGCCGTTCGACACCTACAGCTGGCCGACCCCTCAGCTGGTCGACTCGACCCGGCGGCTGCCCACGCTGGCCTCCGGCGCGGACGGCTCGGTCCAGCTGGTGTGGCAGGACCTGAACGGCACCTTCCAGACCGTACGGCGGGCCGACGCGGCCTCGGCGTGGAGCGCGCCGCAGACCGCCGCGACCGCCGTCGGCGACCCCGCCGAGACCCCGGATCCGCTGGTCGGACCGGACGGCGAGGTCACCCTTGTCTGGCACGACCGGGCCACGGGCGCGAACGACGTACGGACCACCACCTTCGACAGTGCCGCCGGCACCTGGTCGGCGTCGAAAACCCTGAACTCCGCCGACGCCGAGTACTCCTCGGACGCGGCCATCGCCCCCGACGGCTCGGTCCATGTGCTGTGGCCGGAACTCGACGCCGGCCAGACGACGGCGACCAGCCTCTACGAGGCCACCCTCGTCGACGGTGAGTGGACGTCGGCCCGCCGGGTGGGCGGCGGCAGCCCGGCGGTGCGCGGCGAGATCGCGGCGAACTCAGCCGGCAACGCCACCGCCGTCTGGGGGCGGTCGTCCAGCCTCTCGGCCTACGCGTACGTGTACGCCTCCCGCACCGTCTGGCCCACGCTGACGGTGACCGACAAGACCGTCCCGGCCACCGTGCCCCTGAAGGGCACCACCTCCTCCAGCGCCGCCTGGAAGCCGACCTGGACGACGAACTCGGCGGTCGCCTCCTGGACGCTCACCCTCACGGACGCCGCCGGCAAGGCGGTACGCACCCTCACCGGTGCCGCCGACCCCGCGACCGGCTCCACGACCGTCGCCCCGGTCTGGAACGGCCGCACCACCACCGGCGCGATCGCCCTCAACGGCAGGCTGACCTGGACGCTGAAGGCGGTCCAGTGGGGCTCCGGCACTCCGTCGACCCTCGGGACCGGCACCGTCACGGTGACCGGCGGCAGCCCGGCCTTCCGTGACTTCGGCGGCCACGACGTCACCACGGACGGCCTCGGCGACCTGCTCCACCTCGATTCCTCGGGAAGGCTCCAGTGGGCCCTCGGCGACGGGACCGGACAGCTCGAGACGGGTGCGTCGGCCACGGGCTGGCCGACGAGCGTCAAGGCGGTGCCGTTCGGCGATCTGAACGGCGAGCGCTGCAACGACGTCCTCGTCCGCGTGGGCGACGCCCTGCGCGCGTACCGGCCGGCCTGCGGGACCGCGCCCAAGCCGTCGACGACGTACAAGTCGATCTCGAAGACCGGCTGGAAGCAGTACGACGTCCTGACCTACCCCGGTGACGTCACCAAGGACGGCCGCCCCGACCTCATCGCCCGCAACGCCACCACCGGCGCCGTCTACCTCTACAAGGGCACCAGCACCGCCACCCTCTCGGCGCGGGTGAAGCTGTACGACAACTGGAAGACGTACAAGAAGGTCGTCGGCGCCGGGGACCTCAACGGCGACGGCATCGGCGACCTCATCGCCCAGGACAAGGCGAACAACCTGTACCGCTACTACGGCAAGGGCAACGGCACCTTCTCCGCGCGGGCGAAGATCTTCTCCAACTGGGGCTCCTCGTACAACGCGGTCGTCGGCGTCGGCGACATCGACCGCGATGGGAAGACAGACCTGATCGCGCGCGACACCGCGGGCAACCTCTACCGCCAGTCCGGCAACGGAAGGGGCTCGTACGGCAGCCGTGTCAAGATCGGCGGTGGCTTCGACCGCCTCAAGGGGCTGTTCTGAGGTGAGGGCGGGGGCCGTTCACTGTTGACGGCCCCCGCCGCCACCCGGTCCACCGCCGCCGAACCCGCCGCCCTCCGGCGCGTCCCCGGCCGTGACCGTCGCGATCTCCTCCGCCGAGCCGAGCGTGCCGGACCGGGTGTAGAGGCCGCCCGAGCCGTCCGTGGCGGAGGTCGAGCCGCCCGAGTAGATCCGGTAGGACTCACCGGACGTGATCGCGGACGACGAGTAGACGACGTTCTGGATCTGCTTGGACGTGACGTACGTGGCGACGACCTTGCCGTCGGCGTCGACGACGTGCAGGGTCGTGCCCGCCGGGACGGAGGAGTCCAGGGTCGCCGACAGCCAGCCCTGCTCGGACTCCTCGTCGGGGGCGACGGCCATGCCCGCGCTGCCCGCGGCGAGCAGCGTGCCGCCGCTGACGGTGAAACTCCCGTTGACGTCGAGGGCGCCGTTGCCGCCCTGCTGGGGGCCGTTGACGACGATCGTGCCGCCGGTGATCTCGGCCGTGCCGTTGGAGTCGAGACCGTCTCCCTCGGAGTCCACGACCAGGGTGCCGCCGGTGACGGTCAGCTTGTAGTCGCCGACGCTCTCCCCGCCGCCCCCGCCGCCGGGGCCACCGCCCGGGCCCTGCTCCGCACTCCCGCTGCTGCCCGAGGCGTTGATGCCGTCGTCGCTCGAGACGATCGACACCGAGCCGCCGCCCACGACGATGTCGAAGCCCTCCAGGCCCTCCTCCGCCTTGGTGATCTTCACCGTGCCGTCGTCGATGACGAGGTCGCCCTCCGCGTGCACCCCGTCGTCCCCGCTCGCAGCGGTGACCGTGGCCCCGGCGAAGTGGACGGCGCCGTCGCTGTGCACGGCGTCGTCGGAGGCGTCGACGGCGACCGTGCCGCCCTCCAGCACACCGATGACCCCGGCCTTCAGCCCCTTGGCGGAGGTCTCGTCGGAGGGCTCGGTGCCGCTCCCACCCCCGCTCGCGACGGTCAGCCGGCCGCCCGTGACCACGAGGTCGGTCGCCGCGTCGATGCCGTCGCCCTCGGCGGTGACCTCGACCGCGCCGCCCGCCACGGACACGTACCCGGAGTCCGCGTCGTCCTCGTTGTCGGCCTTGAGCCCGTCGCCGCCCGCGTCGACGGTGACCGCGCCGTCCTCGACGACCAGGTAGTCCTTGCCCCGGATGCCGTCGTCGGCGGCGGTGACGTTCACCGTGCCGGAGGCGATGACCAGCCCGTCCTTGCTCGCGATGCCGTCGTTGCCGTTGCCCTTCACGGTGAGCGTGCCGCCGCCCCCGACGGTCAGGTCGCCGGCGCTGAACAGGGCCGCGTTCGCGTCGGCGTCGTCGGCGTAGGAACCGGCGTCGGAGAGGGTGTTCGCGCTGCCGTCGGCGAGGACGACGACGAGCTGGTCCACGGCGGTGGCCGCGACGGCCGCACCGGTGGAACTGGAGATCCTGGCCCCGTCGAGGACCAGCTTCACCGTGGCGTCCGCCGCGTCGACGACGATCTGTCCGTCGGTGAGCGTGCCGCTGATCCGGTAGGTGCCGCCGGCGGTGATGGTCACGGTCGAGCCGCTGACCTTGGCCCCTTCCCCCTTCACGGCGGCGGAGTCCCCGCCGAGTTCGATCTCCACGGCGTCGGAGGCGTCCTCGGTGAGGTCGGCGTCGTGGGCCTTCTTGTCGGCGGCGAGAACCGTGGCGGCGCTCTGGGCGCCCTCCACGGCGGAACCGGAAGTGGCGGATTCCGTGCTGCCGGCCGCCTCCTCGGAGCTGTCCGAGGAGCATCCGGCCAGCGCCGCCGAGGCCAGGGCGACGGAGGCGAGGGCGGCCGCCAGCTTCCGCCGTACCGTGCTTCCGATGCTCATGCGGGGCTCCCGTCGAGTGCGGTGGGGAAGTGGCGCCGCAGGACCGGCAGCCAGCGGTGGGCGGGGAGTTCGGGGCGCAGGGCGGCGAGGCCGGTGCCGTACTTGGAGACCGTGCAGGGCCGGTGGCCCAGCGACCACAGCAGCCGGTCGGCCCCTGACCCGGCCCGCCCGGCCTTCGTCTCGACGACGGCCCGGTCGGGGACGCCCAGCACCCGGGACCCGTCGGGCAGGGCCCACACCAGCCCGGTGTCGACCGTCACGCGGCTGCCGTCGCCGGGCAGCAGCAGGGTCGTACGGCGGTACGTCGTCGTCAGCGCGGGCCGGAAGCGGAAGCCGCGGGAGTCGATGCGGGCCGAGGCGAGGACGGTGTCGACGAAGGCACGGCCGGCCGGGTCGAGCAGACGGTCGTCACCCTCGTACGGGGTCCGCTGCTTGACGGTCGTCCCGCGCGGGCCTCGCGTCTTGACCTCCAGGAAATCGACCTGCGCGTCGAGATAGCTGCGGATCCGCAGCTTGAAGCGGCGCCGGCGGCCGCGGGCGGCGCCCAGGTAGGCGTCGAGCCGGGGGGTGTCGTGGTACAGCGACCGGTAGCCGAAGTCCCGTTCGCCGTCGATCTCCAGGACCCGTACGTCCATGCCGAGGCCGCCGAGCAGGAACGGCAGGTCGGCGAGCGGCAGGACGTACTTGCGGTCCAGGCGGGTCAACAGCGCGGCGCGGTCCACGAGTTCGTCGAGACCTACGGGACGCAGGGCGCCGACGGCCGTGCCGAGGGAGTCGAGCGCGGTCACGCCCGTACCCCCGGCCGCCGCACGGCCTCCGGTGCCGGGGCCGGCACCCCGCCGTCCCGGACGACGTACCGGACCTCGACCTGGGTGGTGTCGTTGACGAGGTCGATGCCCTTGACCGACAGGTTCACCACCCGCCCGCCGAGCAGCACTTCGAGATGGGCGCGCAGGGCGGCCTCGTCGGTGTGCGCGGAGTCCAGACGGAGGCTGCGGGTGCGGTGCCGGGCGAAGAGGCGGGGGTGGTCGGCGACGTAGAGCGTGCCGACGAGCAGGGCCGTCAGCGCGACGGGCAGGACGGACGTCTCCTCGGGGATGCCGTTGAGCAGGCCGATCGCCAGGGCCGCGAAGTAGTAGGCGATCTCGTGCTGCGCGATCTCGTACGACCGCAGCCGGATGATCGACAGCACCCCGAACAGGCCCATCCCGAGCCCGATCCCCACGGCCGCCTGACTCAGCGTCATCGCGACGGCGAGCACCCCGACGTTGATCCCGAGGAACGCGGTGACCAGGTCCCTGCGGTGATGGCGCGGGAAGTAGACGGCGAAGGCCAGGACGGAGATGGCGACCAGGTCCGTGACGACGAGGAGCGGTTGGGTGCTCATGTCACGACGATCGGGGCACCACCTGTGAACCGCCTTTGTACTCCGTTAAGCGACTTTGAGAAGTGCGGGGAAACAACGGGGAACCGGCCAACAAAGCACGGTAAAAGCCCTGACAAAGCCCCCGGGTCCGGCTCATCCCGATG
The DNA here is from genome assembly GCF_044763345.1 of Streptomyces sp. NPDC096132. Classification (NCBI taxonomy): domain Bacteria; kingdom Bacillati; phylum Actinomycetota; class Actinomycetes; order Kitasatosporales; family Streptomycetaceae; genus Streptomyces; species Streptomyces sp. NPDC096132. Next base: position 155,599 of record NZ_JBIWGA010000019.1, on the reverse strand, counting down.
GCCCGTTCGGCCGATCCTCGCTCGCGGAGCCGCACCGGCCCTCGAAGGATGCTCCTGACGGCCCTGCGGACCAGGTGGGAGAGGCGATGGGACGACTGAGTCGGCGACGGACATGGCTCCTGCTGTGTCTCGGCCTGGTCATCGGCGCGATCGGCTCCAGCGAGGCGTTCGCGGAGTGACGGCACGTCACCCGGCCGGGTCGTCCGCGCAGGACAACCCGGCCGGGGCGTGCTCCGCTGGACGTGTGCAGCTGCTCCCCGTCCCCGTCCGCCGGTTCGCCGCCTGGTGTGCGGTGATCCTGCTCGTCGCGGGCGTGGTGTACGTCGGGATCCGGCTGTGCGCGACCTTCCGTACGGCCGTCACGCCGGTGCTGCTCGCGCTGCTCGGGACGGCCCTGCTCAGGCCGCTGTACCGGCGGCTGGTGAAGGCACGGGTGCCGCGGTCGATGGCGGCGGCGCTGACCTGTGTCGCCGTCGTCGCGGTCGTCGGCGGGGCGGTGTACATCGTGGTCGCCGCGCTGATCGACACCGGGGACCAGATCGTCGCCTCGCTGAAGAACGCGGCGCGGGGCGTCGCCGAGCACTTCGGGGCGGCCGGCACCTCGCTGGACGACCTGGCCTCCAACTCCAGGGACCTGCTGACGCGGTTCGGCGGGACGGCCGCCTCCAACGTGATCAGCGGCGTCAGCGTGGTCGGCGAGACCATCGCCATGGCGGTGCTCGCCCTGCTGCTCGTCTTCTTCTTCCTGCGGGACTCGCACCGGGCGGCCGACGCCCTGCGCTCCGTCGCCCCCGGCGGGGCCGGGGACACCATGGAGGCGATGGGACGGCGGGCCTTCGCGGCGGTGGAGGGGTTCATGCGGGGGACCACCTTCATCGCCTTCATCGACGCCGTGTGCATCACCGTCGGGCTGCTCGTCCTCGACGTACCGGGGGCCGTGGGCCTCGGCGCCCTCGTCTTCGTCGGCGCCTACATCCCCTACCTGGGCGCCTTCATCTCCGGCGCCGTCGCGGTGCTCGTCGCCCTCGCCGACCGCGGCTTCGTCATCGCCCTGTGGGCCCTGGGCGTGGTGCTCGCCGTACAGGTCCTGGAGGGCCATGTCCTCCAGCCGGTGATCCAGAGCCGGACCGTCCAGATGCACCCGGCCGTCGTCATGCTGGCCATCACCGCCGGCGCCTCCGTGGCCGGCATCCTCGGCATGCTCCTCGCCGTCCCCCTGACGGCGGCGGGCTTCGGGGTCCTGCACGAGCTGCGAACGCGCTACGCCACTCCCGAACCGCCCGGACCGTCGGAGCCACCCGAGCCATCGGCGCCGCCCGGGCCACCCGGACCGCCAGCACCGCCCCAGCCACCCTGACCATCGGAGCCACCCTGACCGTCGGAGCCGCCCGGACCATCGGAGCCGCCCGGGCCATCGGCGCCGCCCGAGCCACCCGGACCGCCAGCACCGCCCCAGCCACCCTGACCATCGGAGCCACCCGAGCCATCTACGCCACCCGAGCCACCCGGACCGCCAGCACCGCCCCAGCCACCCTGACCATCGGAGCCACCCGAGCCATCTACGCCACCCGAGCCACCCGGACCGCCAGCACCGCCCCAGCCGCCCTGACCGTCGGAGCCACCCGAGCCATCTACGCCGCCCGGGCCACCAGGGCCATCGGCGCGACCCAGGCTGCCCGGGCCACCCGAGCCGTCGGCCTCGTAGAGCTCGAACCAGATGCTCTTGCCCTCGCCCCGCGGCGCCACCCCCCAGGTGTCCGCGAGCAGTTCGATGAGGACGAGGCCGCGGCCGGAGGAGGCCAGTTCGCCGGGCCGGCGTTTGTGGGGGAGGTCGTCGCTGGTGTCGGTGACCTCGATGCGGATGCGGCGTTCGCCGGGGGCGCCGGTGACCTCGGCGACCAGCAGTGCGTCGGCGTCGGTGTGGACGAGGACGTTGGTGAGGGTCTCGGAGACGAGCAGGACCGCCGAGTCGACCTGGTCCTCGCTCGGCCAGTCGTGGAGCAGTTCGCGCAGCTGCTGCCGGCCCACGGCGATCCGCTCGGGCTCGGCCTGCGCGACCGTGAGCATGGTGCGCCGGACGGGCGTCCGGGCGGGTGCGGCGGCGGCCGGGCCGCAGCCCGCCCCGCCGTGGCGGCACAGCAGCAGAAGGGCGATGTCGTCCCCGCGGCGGTCGGCGAGCGGGCCGGGGGTGTGGTGGGAGGGCGGGCCGTGCACGGCCTGGACGAGCGCGTCGGCCAGCTCCTCCAGCCCCCCGTCCTCACCCTCGAGGGTCTCGCGGATCCGCCGCCAGCCGGTGTCGAGGTCATGGCCGCCGGTCTCCAGCAGACCGTCGGTGCACAGCATCAGCGTCTCGCCGGGCTCCAGGGCGAGCCGGGTGGTGGGGTAGTCGGCGTCCGGGTCGATGCCCAGCGGCAGGCCGCCGGCCGTGGCCCGGACCAGGACCGTGCCGTCGGCCATCCGGACGGCCGGGTCGAGATGCCCGGCCCGCGCTGTCTCCAGCACGCCGGTCACCGGATCGACCTCGATGTAGAGGCAGGTCGCGAAGCGCAGGTCCGTGTCGTTGCAGGCCTGGTTGATGCCGTGGAGGAAGCCGGAGGCGCGGGAGAGCACGGCGTCGGGCCGGTGGCCCTCGGCGGCGTAGGCGCGCAGGGCGATACGGAGCTGGCCCATGAGCCCGGCCGCACGGACGTCGTGCCCCTGGACGTCCCCGATGACCAGCGCGAACCGGCCGCGGGGCAGGGGGATCATGTCGTACCAGTCGCCGCCGACCTGGAGGCCGCCGCCGGTCGGTATGTAGCGGGCGGCCAGGGTCATGCCCGGTATCTCGGGGCCGAGCGTGGGCAGCATGGAGCGCTGGAGGCCGTCGGTCAGCTCACGCTGTGTCTCGGCGGCGCCCGCGCGGGTGAGGGCCTGGGCGAGCATCCGGGCGACCGTGGTGAGCACGGACCGCTCGTCCGGGGTGAAGGCCACCGGGTGCGTGAAGGCGGCCATCCAGGCGCCCATCGTCCGCCCGGCCACCGTCAGCGGCAGGAACGCCCATGACTCCCGGCCGAAGTGCGCGGCCAGCGGCCAGGTGAGCGGGTAGCGCTCCTTGTACTGCTGGGGCGAGGAAACATAGACGGCCCGGCCGGTGCGCACGACCTCGGCGGCCGGGTAGTCCGTCGCCACGGGCATATGGGTGAAGGGGCCCTCGTCGCCGGGCTGCTGCCCGTGGTGGCCGATGATCGTCAGCCGGTCGCCGTCGACCCCGAAGACGGCGAGCCCGTCCGGCGAGAACCCCGGCATCGCCAGGCCCGCCGCCACCCGCAGCACCTCCTCCGTGGACCGCGCCTCCGCCAGCGCCCGGCCCGCGTCCAGCAGGAACGCCTCGCGCGAGCGCCGCCAGTCACCGGTGACGGCGGTGCGTCCGGCGGGGGTGCCCGGCCGGGGCTCGGTGACCTCCTGGAGGGTGCCGATCAGCTCGTACGCCCCCTTCTCGGGGTCGTAGGAGGGCTTGGAACGGCTGCGGACCACCCGGACGACATGCCCCTGCTCGTCCATGATCCGGATGCGCACCTCGGCGAGGGTGCCCTCGGCGACGGCGAGCTGGACGACTCCGGTGATCTCGTTCCAGTCGACGGGGTGCAGCCGGGCCCGGGTCTGGGCCTCGGTGAGCACCGTCTGCTCGGCGGGCAGCCCGAGCAGCCGGGCAGCCTCGGCGTCGACCGTGACCAGCCCGGCGGCGGTGCTCCAGTGCCACAGGCCGGTCGCGAGGGAGGCGAGGACCTCCCCCACGGCGGGCAACGGTTCGCCAGCGCGCATTGCCCCACCTTAGGAAGACGGGAACGAGAAGTGCCACTGATCACCGCCCGGGTAATGAGGGGAGGCGATCTTGGGCCGCCCGGTACGCTGGGGGTTGTTTCACGTGAAACGTGCTCCCTATCCGCGAAGGCTGGATGAACGACGATGCATCGGTACAGGTCCCACACCTGCGGCGAGCTCCGCTCCTCTGACGTCGGCACCGACGTCCGGCTGAGTGGCTGGCTGCACAATCGGCGCGACCTGGGCGGCATCCTCTTCATCGATCTGCGCGACCACTACGGCATCACGCAGCTCGTCGCCCGTCCCGGCACGCCCGCGTACGAGGCGCTGGACAAGCTGACCAAGGAGTCGACGGTCCGGGTCGACGGCAAGGTCGTCTCGCGTGGCGCGGAGAACGTCAACGCGGACCTGCCGACCGGTGAGGTCGAGGTCGAGGTGGGCGAGGTCGAGCTGCTCGGCGCCGCCCAGCCGCTGCCCTTCACGATCAACACCGAGGACGGGGTCAACGAGGAGCGGCGCCTGGAGTACCGCTTCCTGGACCTGCGCCGCGAGCGCATGCACCGCAACATCATGCTGCGTACGGCGGTCATCTCGGCGATCCGTCACAAGATGACGGCGCTGGGCTTCAACGAGATGGCGACCCCGATCCTGTCCGCGACCTCCCCCGAGGGCGCGCGCGACTTCGTGGTCCCCTCCCGTCTGAACCCGGGCAAGTTCTACGCCCTCCCGCAGGCGCCGCAGCAGTTCAAGCAGCTGCTGATGATCTCGGGCTTCGACCGCTACTTCCAGATCGCGCCCTGTTTCCGTGACGAGGACGCGCGCGCGGACCGTTCGCCGGGCGAGTTCTACCAGCTCGACGTCGAGATGAGCTTCGTCGAGCAGGAGGATGTCTTCCGTCCGATCGAGCAGCTGATGACCGAGCTGTTCGAGGAGTTCGGCGGCGGCCGCCACGTCACCTCTCCCTTCCCCCGCATCCCGTTCCGCGAGGCGATGCTGAAGTACGGCTCCGACAAGCCGGACCTGCGGGCCCAGCTGGAGCTCGTCGACATCACCGACGTCTTCGAGGGCTCGGAGTTCAAGGCCTTCGCCGGCAAGCACGTGCGTGCGCTGCCCGTGCCGGCCGTCCAGGACCAGCCCCGCAAGTTCTTCGACCAGCTCGGCGAGTACGCGATCTCGCTGGGCGCCAAGGGTCTGGCCTGGGTCCGGGTCGCCGAGGACGGTTCACTGACCGGCCCGATCGCCAAGTTCCTCACCGAGGAGAACGTCGCCGAGCTGACCAAGCGTCTGTCGCTGGCCGCCGGTCACGCCGTGTTCTTCGGCGCGGGCGAGTTCGACGAGGTCTCGAAGATCATGGGCGCGGTGCGCGTCGAGGCCGCCAAGCGGGCCGGCCAGTTCGAGGACGGCGTCTTCCGCTTCTGCTGGATCGTCGACTTCCCGATGTACGAGAAGGACGAGGACACCGGCGCGATCGACTTCTCGCACAACCCGTTCTCCATGCCGCAGGGCGGCCTGGAGGCCCTCCAGACCCAGGACCCGCTGGACATCCTGGGCTGGCAGTACGACATCGTCTGCAACGGCGTCGAGCTGTCCTCCGGCGCGATCCGGAACCACGAGCCGGAGATCATGCTCAAGGCGTTCGAGATCGCGGGCTACGACCGGGAGACCGTCGAGGAGAAGTTCGCGGGCATGCTGCGCGCGTTCCGCTTCGGCGCCCCGCCGCACGGTGGCATCGCGCCCGGCGTCGACCGCATCGTCATGCTCCTCGCGGACGAGCCGAACATCCGCGAGACGATCGCGTTCCCGCTCAACGGCAACGCCCAGGACCTGATGATGGGCGCGCCGACGGAGCTGGAGGAGGCTCGGCTGAGGGAGCTGCACCTGTCGGTGCGCAAGCCGCAGCCGAAGTAGCCCGGCTGAAAAGGGGCGGGAACCGAGGTCGGTTTCCCGCCCCTTTTCCCGTTTCGGGGGCCGATCGGTGGCCGAAGGCTTCAGGTTTCTCAGGAACCCACAGTCACCACCGAGGGTAGGAACAGCCTTCTTACCTAACGTCCGGGGCATGACGGGAAACACCGAAGAACAGAGCACGCAGAACACCCAAGGACCGGCCCACAAGCGGAACATGACGCGCCGTAAGGTCGTCGTCGCGGGCGGCGCGGCCGTGGTCGGCGTCAGCGCGGCCGGCGCGCTGGCCATGACCGCCTCCGCCGACGAGGCGAGCGAGGCGACGAGCAGCGCCTCCGCGTCGAGCACGGCGGAGACCTGTTACAAGCTCACCTCGGAGACCACCGAGGGGCCGTACTACATCGACGCCGACAAGCTGCGTCAGGACATCACCGAGGACAAGGAGGGCATCCCCCTCACCCTCAAGCTCAAGGTGATCGACGCCGAGACCTGCAAGCCCATCCGCAACGCGGCCGTCGACGTCTGGCACTGCGACGCGCTCGGCCTCTACTCGGGCTACGAGTCCTTCTCCCAGGGCGGCGGCACGGCCCCCACGGACGCGCCCTCCGGCACCCCCACGGACGTCCCCACCGGCACGCCGACCGGTGAGCCCCCGTCCGGAGGCACGGGCGGCGGTGGCGGCCACGAGGAGCCCACCAGCGACACCCGCTATCTGCGCGGCACCTGGAAGACCGACAAGCACGGCCAGGTCACCTTCACCACCATCTTCCCCGGCTGGTACCAGGGCCGCTGCGTCCACATCCACACCAAGGTGCACGTGGACGGCGAGTGGACCGACGCCGGCTACGAGGGCGGGCACACCTGCCACACCGGCCAGTTCTTCTTCGCGGAGGAGGCCGTACTCCTCACCGAGGAGGTCGACCCGTACTCGACGAGCACCACCACGCGGACGACGCTGACCGAGGACACCATCTACGACCAGAGCGGTACGACGGGTGGCCTGCTGAAGCTGAAGTACAACAAGAAGAACATCGCCAAGGGCGTCATCGCCTCCCTCACGATGGGCGTCGCCCCCGACGAGACCAACGAAGGCACCAGCTGACCATCGATCCTCCGTAGGTCGATTTCCGGCCCCCTTTCGCGCGGGAGTGCGAAAGGGGGCCTTTTCTCAGCTTGCTGACAGGCTTCCTACCTACTTTTCATGTCCATGACGGGACAGACACAGGAACCACAGGACCCACAGGAACCCCAACTGACCCAATCCCAGACGGATCTGACGCGCCGTCGGGTCGTCGCTGTCGGCGCCGGCGCACTCGCCGTCGCGGGACTCGGCGGCGGTGCGCTCGCCGTCGACGCGGCGGCGGGAGAGAGAACCCCGACCCCGAAGGGCAAGCTCCCCGAGGACTGCTACCTCCTCACCTCGGAGACGGTCGAGGGCCCCTACTACATCGACGCCGACAAGATCCGCCGGGACGTCACGGAGGACCGCGAGGGCATCCCCCTCCTCCTCAGCCTCAAGGTGATCGACACCGAGACCTGCCGGCCCATCCGGAACGCGGCCGTCGACATCTGGCACTGCGACGCGGTGGGCGTCTACTCCGGCTACGAGGACATGGGCAACGGCGGAGGCGGAGGCGGCCCCGCCCCGACGGGTGAGCCCCCCACCGACGCCCCGACGGGCGCACCCCCGTCCGGCAACCCGGGCGGCCACCAGGAACCGACCGACGACACCCGCTACCTCCGCGGCACCTGGAAGACGGACCGCCACGGCCACGTCACCTTCAGGACGGTCTTCCCCGGCTGGTACCGCGGCCGCTGCGTTCACATCCACACCAAGGTCCACGTGGACGGCGAGTGGACCGACGCCGGCTACGAGGGCGGGCACACCTGCCACACCGGCCAGTTCTTCTTCGACGAGGAGTCGGTGGTGGCCACCGAGTCGGTGGAGCCGTACGCCTCCAACACCGCCGAACGCACCCTCCTCACCGAGGACACGATCTACGACCAGAGCGGCGCCGCGGGCGGCCTCCTCAAGCTCCGCTACGACAAGCGGGACATCACGAAGGGCGTACGCGCGACGCTGACGGTGGGCGTCGACCCTGCCGCGACCAATGACGGCCAGGGCGCCCCACCCCAGCCGAGCGCCTCCGCCTCCCCCTCGGCGACCTGACGCCCCCTCACCCTCCCGGTCACTGCCGCAGACGCCGGCCGGCAGTGGCCGGGCCTGCCCTGTCCTGCTCTTCCTTTCCATCCGCCCCTCTTGTCCACCCCCTTGGAAACCTCACCGGCACCACACAGGAATCCCGGGGGGTGATCACAGCGGCCTGTCTTCTCATAGAGGAGGAGGGAGCCGACGAGGGTCGGCGGACAAGGGAGGAACGGGCCATGGCATTCGCGATCACGCTCTCGATACTGCTGATCACCGGCGCGGTGGTGGGAGTGATCGCCCAACGCCGGGCCCAGCGGACCCGCTCCCCGTCCGACCTCGACGCGGAGGCGGAGGCCAACCACGCCCTCGTACGCCTGACGGGCGGCCTGGTTCCCCCGAACGCGCGCGCCTGGTCGACGGCGAACGCCGAGACGGGCCGCGCCCTGACGCGAGCGGCGGAATGTCAGCGCGAGGCGCGGACGCGACTGTCCGAGGCGCGTACGGCGGCGGACTATGCGGAGGTGACCCGGCTGGCGAGGGAGGGCCTGGACCACCTTCGGGTGGCTCGCGCGGGCCTGGGCACCGACTCGCCCCCTGCCCCGACTCCTGCCTTCGCGGCTACCTCTCGATAGGGCGGAACAAGTCGTCCACGGTGTCGCACAGGATTGCGGACTTGAGCCAGTGCACCTGCGTATCGGGGTCAGCACACTGCGCGATGCGCAGGGAGTCGCTGTCGGTCACGCGAATCAGGCGCTTCTCCAGCACCTGCAGGACTCCTTCGGCCCGCCACTGGGCCACGGCAGTCTGTGTCGTGACATGGGGCGGTGTGGCCTCTTCCCAGCCGTCCACCCAGCCCTCGAGATACCGTGTTTCCACGACGGTGCGACTGCCCGGAAAGTGACTGCTGATGAAGAAGGGCATCAGGCTTCTTCCTCTGCTTCGACGAACAGGTCCTCCGCACGCGAAACGGTGCCGGCCCGCTCCAGCCAGTCGTTGAGGTTGTCGAGGTCGGCGCAGGCGGTGATGTGTTCGCGGACCTCGTCGGAGATCTCGAGACCACGCACCTCCAGGACACGAAGGATGCCCCTGGCCTCGCCCCTGGCCTCTCCTTCGAGAAGCGCCTTTTCCAGAAGCGTGCCCTGGCCTGGGAAGTAGTTGACGAAACTCATGATCTTCCTCCACTTTCGCCCAGCAGGGCTGTTCCCCAGAGTGATCTCCAGGAACTGGTAGACGTAGCTGGATGCTTTCCCGTCCATCGGCTCGAGCGCACGGCCCATCGCATTCAGTATGGCGTCCATGTGCGGGCCGTTGGCGTGTGCCAGGGCGCACAGCGCCGCCAGTGCGGGCTTCTCCGACACGGTGCGGGCGTCGGTGATCACGGGAAGGTTGTGCGGTCCGGCGACCATGGGGCGTGTCTGCTGGACGGTCCAGCCACGGGCTCCGCAGTTGAAGGGGCCGACGGCCCACTTGGCCGTGGGCGCGTTGCGGCAGACCACGAGCAGCAGCACGGGCAGCCCGTACTTCGCCTGGAGATAGGCGATGTAGTAGGCCCAGCTGGACTCCTTCTTCACGTCCTTTCGCTCCTGCGCCTCAATGGCGAGCAGGAAGTCCTCCCCGTCGGACGGGCCGATGCGCAGAAGCGTGTCGACACGCCGTTCCAGAGGCCTCGTCTCCGTCACGTCTGTGGTGATCACGTCCACGGTCGCCTTTTCAGGTAATTCGATACCGAGCACGCTGAACACTGGATTCAGGATCTCGGGCCGCTCCTGGAAGATGCGGTGCATTCCTTCGTGAGCCGATGTGACCATGTACGCAACCTAGGTCGATCAAGGGGCCGATTGTCGGGCCAATTCGAGGCGTTCACTCTTTCGAGGAACGAAGGAACGTTCACGCCGCGGCGCTGATCAGGTCGCACCAGATGTATTTGCCGGCGCCGACGAGATTCTTGTGATCCGGCTGCTGGACCCAGCCCCACCGGTCCGAGCAGTCCTGCACGAGCGCCAGCCCTCGACCCGTCTCCGCGTCCCAGGAGGTGTCTCGGGACGGGCGGGGCGGGGTCGGGTCGTTGTCCCAGACGCCAATGCGGAGGGTGCGGTGTTCCGCGCGGAGTTTTATGGCGGCGGGGCCCTTGGTGTGCTGCACCGCGTTGGTGATCAGCTCGGTGGCCAGCAGTTCGGCGGCCTCGGTGAGGTGGGGGAAGCCGTGGGCGGCGAGGACGGCGCGGAGGGTCTGCCGGCAGATGCGGACGGCCCGGGGGTCATTGGGGATGTAGAGGACGTACTCCCAGACGATGGGACCTTCTTCGGATTCGGGCATGGGGGACTCCTGGATGGAGGAGGGGTGGGGTCGGCCCAGTGGCTCCGTCACCACCGTCATGGCATGACGGGGCGATGCACTGCCGGGCCCGGTTTCGCAGGGTGCGCGGCGCATCTGACGGTAGATAGTAAATTTAGTACGTGCAACCCTTTGTCGTAGTCTGGTCACCCAATGTGATGACAACGGAGGCGCGGGTGCCACGGAAGCAACCGACAGCCAGGCAACAGCGGTTGGGGCGGGAGCTGCGCCGACTGCGAGAGGCTGCCGGCTTGACGGCACGCCAGGCAGCGGAACTGCTGGGCACGATCTCGGTGACGATGAGCCAGATCGAGTCGGGTGTCGCGGGGGTGAGTGAGGCGCGCCTGCGCGGAATGGCGGCTCAGTACGCCTGTGCAGACCCGGAGTTGATCGACGCGCTGGTGGACATGGCAAAGGACCGTACCGTTGGGTGGTGGGAGGAGTACCGAGGCGTACTTCCGTCGACGTTCCTGGACTTGGCGGAGTTCGAGCACCATGCTCGCTCCATTCAGGTGGTCGGCACCTCACACGTCCCGGGGCTACTGCAGACCGAGGACTATGCTCGCGCGGTTTTCTCGTACTGGGTACCCGAGTTCATGGCGGGCGAGTTGGAGCCCCGCGTGGAGCATCGGCTGCGGCGCAAGAACGTCATCACCCAGGACAGAGCCGTCGGCTACGAGGCGGTGATACACGAGTCCGTTCTGCGTACACGCGTAGCCGACCGAAGCGTCGCACGTGCGCAACTGCGCGAACTTCTGAGGCAGTCGGAGCGCTCGAACGTCACGGTGCGTGTCATCCCCTTCGACACCGACGGCTTCGCCGGAGCAAGCGCTGCGCTGCTCTACCTGGGCGGCCCGGTGGCAACGCTGGACACAGTGCAGCGGGACACGCCCTACGGCACTGCGTTCCTCGATGAGCCGTCGCAACTACACACGATGGGAACGCTCTTTCGTAAAGTGAAGTCGGCATCGCTACCCGCCGCGAAGTCCCGGGACTTCATCCACCGCCTAGCTAAGGAGCTGTAAGGCGTGACTCAGTGGCAAAAATCCTCGTTCTCCGGCGGCGCCGACGGCAACGAGTGCCTCGAACTCGCCGCCACCGACACCGACCTCCTCCTCCGCGAGAGCGACGACCCCACCCGAATACTCTCCCTCGCCCCCACCGCCCTCGCCGCGCTCCTCACCCATCTCCATCCCGAGCGCCCCTGAAGTCGCCCCACGGCGGAATCTCCTCACAGGCCTCCCGCCAAGCCACCGGCACGGCCCCCGTCCCCGTCCGGGCGGCGACAACGCCGCCCGCTATCGCGCAGGTCGTGTCCCGGTCGCCCCACCCCCCGACCGTCTGCCACAGCGCCTCGGGCAGGTCGTCCAGGTGCCCGGCCGCCGACCAGAGGGCGAACGGGACCGTGTCCTGGGCCGAGAGGCGGACCCCCGAGCCGAGGACCGACGCCGCATGACGGATCGAGGTCCGTGCGGGGAAGCCCGCAGCGACCTCCAGCCCCGAGCGGACCTCGCTCTTCGGTACGTACCGGATGACGGAGTGAAGGAAGTCCGCGCGCGGCGGCGCCTCCTCCTCCGCACCGCCCGCCGCCAGTGACGCGGCGACCGCCACCGCGACCGCCCCGGCGACGGCCTCACGGTGGGAGTGTGTGGTCAGCGCGGTCAGCCAGGCCTGCGCGGCAGCGAAAGCCGGCCGGTCGTAGAACCACGCCCCCAGCGGAGCCACCCGCATCGCCGCGCCGTTGCCGTGCGAACCCTGCCCGCCGAAGGCGCCCGTGGTGACCTCGCGCCAGTACTCGCCCTCCCCGATCCGCCGCAGCACGCCGTGCATCGACGGGCCGTATCCGCGGTCCGGGTCACGCGCGTACGCGGCGGCGAACTCCCGTGCCAGGTCGTCCTCCAGGACCTCCCCGTGCCCCGCCAGGTGCGCGCACAGCACGAGGGCCATCGCCGAGTCGTCCGTCCACAGCCAGGGAGCGGGGCGCAATTCCCGCGCCGCCCACAGGCCCTCCCTGTCCTCCTCCGAGCGCAGGAACCAGCCGTCGCCGAAGGCGTCCCCCACGACCAGCCCCTCCAGGCTCCTGGTCATCAGGCGCAGGCGCACAGCACTCACGTCATCCCCCCATCCGAACGGGTGACGGAGAAACCTTCCCGCGCCCGCTCCCCGCATACGCAACGTGACCGGAGGCAAGGGTCCAGGCGATCACCCGACCCCCCTCACGAAAGAGAATCTTCGTGCGCCTTCGGCACGCTGTCACCGCGGTTTGCGGTGCCCTCGCCCTCACCGCCCTGCTGTCCACGCCCGCGCAGGCCGCGACCGGCGACTTCGGCTACAAGTTCGTCGGGCTGGACGGGCAGCCGCAGTCGGCCGCCCTGCACGACCCGGCGAGCGGTGAGTGCGTCACGATCCCGGAAGCCGCCGACCCGGGCTCCTCCCAGCCCGCCTTCGCCCCGCACAACGACACCGACGAGACCGCCATCGTGTTCACCGAGCCCGACTGCACCGGCGACTCCTGGACCCTCCGCCCGCACGGCCGCCCCGCCACGGACCGCCTCACGCTGCGGTCGGTCGTCTTCCTGCGCTGACCCACGACCCGCACCACGTGTGCGCGTGGTGCGGGTCACACCCCCCGCCATGTCACAGGGGGCCGCGCTGTCTCGTCTCGGGGATGTAGTCATCGACGACAGCCGAGGAGCACACGATGGACGCGCGACTGAACTACTTCGCCAGCCCGACCGCCGGCAAGGCCCTCAAGCACTTCATGGCGGCGGGCAAGGTGCTCAAGGAGTCACCCCTGCCGGCCGCCACGCAGGAGCTCGTGGCGCTGCGCGTGAGCCAGATCAACGGATGCGCCGTCTGCATCGACATGCACACCAAGGAGGCCGCCGCGGCCGGTGAGACCGCGGTGCGCCTGCACCTGGTGGCGGCGTGGCGGGAGGCGACGGTCTTCACGGAGGCCGAGCGGTCGGCCCTGGAGCTGGCGGAGCAGGCGACCCGGGTCGCGGACGGGGGCGGCGGGGTCAGCGACGAGGTCTGGGCGCGTGCGGCCCTGCACCACGACGAGGAGCAACTCACCTCCCTCGTGGTACTGGTCTCCTTCATGAACACGGCAAACCGGCTGAACATCGTCGCCCAGCAGCCGGCCGGCGACTACCAGCCCGGCCAGCTCCACTGAGGAGACCCCATGAGCAAGGTCGAGGAGTTCGAGGACCTGCGCCCGCTGCTGTTCTCGATCGCCTACCGGATCCTGGGCAGCGTGGGCGAGGCGGAGGACGCGGTGCAGGAGACGTGGCTGCGCTACGACGCCTCACCGACCCGGCCCACGTCGGTCAAGGCGTTTCTGTCCGCCACGGTGACCCGTGTCGCGATCGACGTGCTGCGCTCCGCACGGGTACGGCGGGAGGAGTACGTCGGACCGTGGTTTCCCGAGCCGCTGCTGAGCGATCCGTACGAGGACCCGGCACGCGCGGCGGAGCTGGCCGACTCGGTCTCGATGGCGGCGCTGCTGCTCCTGGAACGGCTGAGCCCGCTGGAGCGGTCGGTGTTCGTGCTGCGGGAGGTGTTCGCCTTCGGCTTCGACGAGATCGCGGTGGCGGTGGGGCGTACGGAGGCGGCGTGCCGGCAGTTGCTGGTGCGGGCGCGGCGGCACATGCAGGCCGGGCGGCCACGGTTCGACGCGGACCGTCAGGAGCGGCAGGAGCTGGCGACGCGGTTCTTCGACGCCCTCCGCGAAGGCGACGTGGACGGGCTGCGGAAGCTGCTCGCCGCCGACGTGTCGATGGCCGGCGACGGCGGCGGCAAGGCCCCGCAGCTGGCCAGGTCCGTCATCGGCGCCGAGAACGTGGCCCGGCTGCTCGCCTCCGTCTTCCCCCTGCTGGCCCGGGTCGACGTGACGTTCGAGCAGCACGAGATCAACGGCCGGCCCGGCGCGATCTTCCGCGACCGGGACGGCAGGGTCCTCCACATCATCGCCCTCGACATGCTCGAAGGGCGGATCCAGACCATCCGCTCGGTGATCAACCCCGACAAGCTCGGCCACCTCGGGCCGGTCGCCGACGCCTGGGCCGTGGACCGCGAGGTGAAGCGGGCGCGTCGGCGGCCGGAGTGAGAACAGCGCTCGGTGGGGCGACCCCGCTCACGCGGGATCGCTCCACCGGAACCTCACGCTTCTTCCGGCCCCGCCTCCGTCATCCCGTGCACCGCCGGGATCGTCCCCAGGCGGCCCTTCTGGAAGTCCTCGAAGGCCTGCATCAGCTCGTCCTTGGTGTTCATGACGAACGGGCCGTAGTGGACCATCGGTTCGCGGATCGGGCGGCCGCCCAGCAGCACGACCTCCATGTCCGGGGTGTGGGAGTCCTGCTTCTCGTCCGCGCGGACGGTCAGCGAGGAGCCCGCGCCGAAGACGGCGGTCTGGCCGAGGTGGATCGGGCGGCGTTCCGCGCCGACCGAGCCCTTGCCCGCCAGGACGTACGCCAGGCCGTTGAAGTCCTCCCGCCAGGGGAGGGTGAGCTCCGCGCCGGGGGCGAGCGTCGCGTGGATCATCGTGATGGGGGTGTGGGTGATGCCGGGGCCCGCGTGGCCGTCCAGTTCACCGGCGATGACGCGGAGCAGCGCGCCGCCGTCCGGGGTCGTCAGGAGCTGGACGTTGCCGCCGCGGATGTCCTGGTAGCGCGGCGCCATCATCTTGTCCTCGGCCGGGAGGTTGACCCACAGCTGGAGGCCGTGGAACAGGCCGCCGGACATCACCAGGTGCTCCGGCGGCGCCTCGATGTGGAGGAGGCCGGAGCCGGCCGTCATCCACTGGGTGTCGCCGTTGGTGATGGTGCCGCCGCCGCCGTTGGAGTCCTGGTGGTCGAAGATGCCGTCGATGATGTAGGTGACGGTCTCGAAGCCGCGGTGCGGGTGCCAGGGGGTGCCCTTGGGCTCTCCCGGCGCGTAGTCCACCTCGCCCATCTGGTCCATCATGATGAACGGGTCGAGGTGGCGGTAGTGGATCCCCGCGAACGCCCGGCGCACCGGGAAGCCCTCGCCCTCGAAACCGCTCGGCGCGGTCGTGACGCCCAGCACGGGACGCGCCACGGCCTCGGCCGACGCGGCGACACGCGGCAGCGTCAGCGGGTTCTCGACGGTCACTGCAGGCATGGTCCCTACCTCCTTGGGCGACGTGCGGCCCAGTTTAGTTGAGCGTTGAACTTTCTGCCACCCCCAACGACGAAAGCCCGGAGGACATTCCCTCCGGGCCCACGCCGTCCCACGAGCGGGGATCAGTTGCTGAAGTACAGGTACTTCCAGGCGCCGTACGTCGTCGAGTTCACGTTGTCGCCGGACGAGCCGTTGACGTACACCGAGCGGACGCGGAGCTTCCAGCCCGCCTCACCCGGCGCCTCGAGCGACACCGCGGACTTGCCGTTCGAACCGACCGGGAACCAGTACGGGTCGGCCGGGTACCACGAACCCTGGTAGTAGACCTGCAGGTCGAAGCGCTGCTGACGGCCCGGGTAGTAGGTCATGGTCGTCGTGATCAGCGGGTCGGTGTTCTTGTGGAACCAGTAGTACGAGATGGAGCCGATCTTCGCCGTCCGGTAGTGCTTGGAGACGGCGGTGGAGATCTTGACCCGCGCGTAGGCCGTGGCCTTGACGGTCTTCGGCTTGTAGCGGGAGTCGCCCGCGAAGACCGCCGTGACGGTCGTGTCCCGGGTCATGTCGACCCACGCGGCGATGTTGCCGCTGGAGTTGACCGTCCCCCTCTTGATCAGCTTCTTGGGCTTGTCGCCGCCGTAGGGGTCGGCCCAGATCTCGACCGTGCGGTTCTTGTACGTCGTGCCGAGATGCGCGGTGAACTTGACGTCGGTGCCGTAGTTGTACAGCTTGCCGTTGTTGTTCAGGCTCAGGCTCGTCGAGGCGCGGGACACCGCCACCTTGTCGGAGGCGGAGACCGCGGTGTGCTCGGCGTCGCCCGCGTAGGTCACCTTGTAGGTGACCGTGCCGCCGGCCGGCGGGGTGTCGGTGAAGGAGTACGTGCCGTCCGCCTTGACCGTGACGGCGGCGAGCGCCTTGCCGCTGGGGCTGTCGAGGTCGGTGCGGGTGACCGCGAGCTTGGCGCCCGTCGGCAGCGGCACGTTCGCCGTGATCTTGCCGGTGACGGTGAGCTTCTTGGCCCGGGTCGCGGAGGACGGGGCGTTGACCGTGAGGGTCGGCACGCTCAGCGCCGGGCCGGTGAAGGCCTTCAGGGTGTAGGTGTTGTCCGCGTTGCCGGCCAGGGCGAACACCCGGGAGGAGTCCGGCGCCCAGGCCACCTCGCCGATGCTCGAGCTGCCGGCCTCGAAGCGGCGCACCGGCGTGGTCGCGCCCGTCTTGTAGACGTCGACGTGACGGTCGTAGGCCGTGGCGATCAAACCGCTCGGTGAGACGTCGCCCGACCAGGCGGTCTCGCTGAGACCCGCGCCCTCCGTGAAGGCGCCGTCGGCGTAGGAGAGCTTGCGGTAGCCGTTCCACAGCAGCTGGCTGGTGCCGGGCACGAGGTCGATGTCGCCGGACCAGCGCGGACCGTCGGTCTTGGCGACCACCTGCGGGGTGGCGCCCGAGACGTCGAGGAGGTTGATCCCGCCCGCGCTGTTGGCGGTTCCGGCGTAGGTCAGCAGGCCGGGCGTGGCCGGGTCCGCGTCCAGGAGGCCCGAGTTGTCGTACGGGGCGACGGTCTCGGGGAGCTGCGCCAGGGTCACCGCGGCAGCCGGGTCGGTGGCGGACGGGTCGACCGAGCCGAGATCGCCGTGGAAACCGTCCGCGTCCGTCGTCCGGTACGAGAACCAGAGCTTGCCGCCCGCGAACGCGACCTGGTACGGCTGGACGCCGGCACCGATGTCGTACGTCGTGTTGATCTTCAGGGTGGCCGCGTCCAGCGCCACAATCGCGTGGCTGGACGGCAGGGCGGCGTACAGGGTGGCACCGTCGTCCGACAGCGCCAGGTCGCTGACGTCGCCGAAGCCGACGTTCAGGCCGACCAGCGTGCCGCTGTAGTCGGTGGCCAGGATCCGGCCGTTGGCCTGGTCGGCGACGAACACGCGCTCCAGCGGGCCGTCCGCGACGAGACCGACGGGCGTGGTGAGGACGGCTGGGGCGGCCGAGGCGGTCCCCGCCGCCGCGACGCTCAGCGCGACCGAGCTGAAGAGGACCGCGAGAGCCGTCGCGGCCGAAGTGCTGCGCATGCGCACAGTGATGAACCCCCAGTGAAAACCCGGGTTCGCCGGGTAGATGAGAGCGCCGCGCGGCACCCGACGCGACCGCGGAAGAGCGGTTGCGCACGGGGCGCGGCTGCCTGAGGGCACCCTATGGCATGCCTGTGACAACCGGGGAGCGGATTTCCCCCGGGGAGGCCGTCGGGCGAGGGCTCAGCCGTACATCCTGCGCATCGCGAACTCGACCATCTGCTCGACCGCCTTCGCGTCGAACACCATCCGGTGCTCGCCCTCCATGTCGAGGACGAAGCCGTAGCCGGTCGGCAGCAGGTCGATCACCTCGGCGCCGGTGATGACGAAGTACTTGGACTCCTTGCCCGCGTACCGGCGCAGCTCCTTGAGCGAGCTGAACATCGGGATGACCGGCTGCTGGGTGTTGTGCAGGGCGAGGAAGCCGGGGTTGTCGCCGCGCGGGCAGTAGACCTTGGAGGTCGCGAAGACCTGCTGGAAGTCCTCCGCGGCCATCTGCCCCGTGGTGAAGGCGCGGACGGCGTCCGCGAGGGAGGGCGGGGACGGCTCGGGGTACAGGGGCGGCTGCTGCCCGTACCCGCCGGGCATCTGCTGTTGCTGCGGCGGGGCGTACTGCTGCTGAGCACCCATGTTCTGGTCGTAGCCGTACATGGGCGCAAGCGTACCGAGAGTGCCCGGCCGGTGGGGCGGTACGGGGTCCGGTACGGGGTCCCGTACGAAACATGGGCACTTCACAGGTTTGACCCTGGAATCCCACAGTGGACGCCCATAGCGTCCCCACATCAAAGAAAGCACCACGGATCGGCAAAGTCCGGACCATCACAGACGACCGCACCCTCGCGGGCAACCCTCACAGGCAAGGGGCACCACCATGGCGCACGACCACGACGACCACGAGCACGACAGAGGGCTCTCCTACGACCTTCCCGTCCTCGCCCGCCGCAGGATGATCCGCCTGCTCGCCGGGGCGGGCCTGGTCCCGCTGGTGGGCTGCGCGGGCGGCGAGGAGGAGACGGCGTCCTCCTCGTCGGCGGCGTCCTCCTCGTCCGGTACGGCCTCCTCCTCGACCGAGTGCGCGACGATCCCCAACGAGACCGCCGGCCCCTACCCGGGCGACGGCTCGAACGGGGTGAACGTCCTGAAGGAGAGCGGTGTCGTGCGCAGCGACATCACCTCCAGTTTCGGCGACTCGGCGGGCGGCACCGCCGAAGGCGTCCCGCTGACGGTCACGCTCACGGTCGTGGACGCCGCCTCGGGCTGCGGGACGCCGAAGGAGGGCGCCGCCGTCTACCTCTGGCACTGCGACCGGGACGGCAACTACTCCCTCTATTCGGACGGCGTCACCGAGGAGAACTACCTGCGGGGCGTCCAGGAGACCGACGACAAGGGCCAGGTCACCTTCAAGACCATCTTCCCGGCCTGCTACTCCGGCCGCTGGCCGCACATCCACTTCGAGGTCTACGGCAGCCTGGAGGACGCCACCGCCGCCTCCTCCATCACGAACACCTCGCAGCTCGCGCTGCCGAAGGACGTGTGCGACACCGTGTACGCGACGGACGGCTACAGCAAGAGCGTGAGCAACCTGTCCCAGCTCTCCCTGGAGACGGACAACATCTTCAGCGACGGGTACGACCAGCAGCTCGCGACGCTGGAGGGGAGCGTGGACAAGGGGTACACCGCCACACTCACGGTCCCGGTGTGAACCGTCACAGATGACCGGATCGGGGTTGCGGCTTATTACCGACGGGTAGCATCATCGGGAGCTACTAGTTGGTAAGTGAACTGGCGCGAGGATCCAAGTGCCTCGCCGATCTCTCTACGGAGCCGTCGCCATGGGGCACTACAAGTCGAATCTCCGCGACATCGAGTTCAACCTCTTCGAAGTACTGGGACGCGACAAGCTGTACGGCACCGGCCCGTTCGAGGAGATGGACACCGAGACCGCCAAGAGCATCCTGGAGGAGCTGACCCGGCTCGCGGAGAACGAGCTGGCGGAGTCCTTCGCCGACGCCGACCGCAACCCCCCGGTCTTCGACCCCACCACCAACACGGCGCCGGTCCCCGCGTCCTTCAAGAAGAGCTACAAGGCCTTCATGGACTCGGAGTACTGGCGCCTGGGCCTGCCCGAGGCGATCGGCGGCACCACCGCCCCGCCGTCGCTGATCTGGTCGTACGCGGAGCTGATCCTCGGCTCGAACCCGGCCGTGTGGATGTACTCCTCCGGCCCGGCGTTCGCCGGCATCCTCCACGACGAGGGCAACGACGTACAGAAGAAGATCGCCCAGATCGCCGTCGAGCGCACCTGGGGCTCCACCATGGTCCTCACCGAGCCGGACGCCGGCTCGGACGTCGGCGCCGGCCGCACCAAGGCCGTGCGGCAGGAGGACGGCTCCTGGCACATCGAGGGCGTCAAGCGCTTCATCACGTCCGGTGAGCACGACATGGAGGAGAACATCCTCCACTACGTCCTCGCCCGCCCCGAGGGCGCCGGCCCCGGCACCAAGGGCCTGTCCCTCTTCCTCGTCCCGAAGTACCTCTTCGACTTCGAGACCGGCGAGCTGGGCGAGCGCAACGGCGTCTACGCCACCAACGTCGAGCACAAGATGGGCCTGAAGGCCTCCAACACCTGCGAGATGACCTTCGGCGACCAGCACCCCGCCAAGGGCTGGCTGATCGGCGACAAGCACGACGGCATCCGCCAGATGTTCCGGATCATCGAGTTCGCGCGGATGATGGTCGGCACGAAGGCGATCTCCACGCTGTCGACGGGCTACCTCAACGCCCTCGAGTACGCCAAGGAGCGCGTCCAGGGCCCCGACCTGGCGAACTTCATGGACAAGTCCGCGCCCAAGGTCACCATCACCCACCACCCCGACGTGCGCCGCTCGCTGATCACGCAGAAGGCGTACGCGGAGGGCATGCGCGCCCTCGTCCTCTACACGGCGTCGGTCCAGGACGCGATCGCCGTCAAGGAGGCCACCGGCGAGGACGCCAAGACCGAGCACGCGCTGAACGACCTGCTCCTGCCGATCGTCAAGGGCTACGGCTCCGAGAAGGGCTACGAGCAGCTCGCCCAGTCGCTGCAGACCTTCGGCGGCTCCGGCTTCCTGCAGGAGTACCCGATCGAGCAGTACATCCGCGACGCCAAGATCGACACCCTGTACGAGGGCACCACCGCGATCCAGGGCCAGGACTACTTCTTCCGGAAGATCGTCCGCAACCAGGGCGCCGCGCTGAACTCGCTCGCCGAGGACATCAAGAAGTTCCTGGCCCTCGGCACGGGCGGCGAGGAGCTCTCCTCGGCCCGCGAGCACCTCGCCAAGGCCGCCGTCGAGCTGGAGGCCATCGTCGGCCTGATGCTGACCGACCTCGCGGCCACCGAGCAGGACGTCAAGAACATCTACAAGGTGGGCCTCAACACCACCCGTCTGCTGCTCGCCTCCGGTGACGTGATCGTCGGCTACCTGCTGCTCAAGGGTGCCGCGGTCGCCGCCGAGAAGCTGGAGACGGCCACCGCCAAGGCTGTGTCCTCCAAGGATGTGGCCTTCTACACCGGCAAGATCGCCGCGGCGAAGTTCTTCGCGGCCAACGTCCTGCCCGGCGTCACCCTGGCCCGCAAGATCGCCGCGGGCGTCGAGCTCGACCTGATGGAGCTGGACGAGTCGGCTTTCTGACGTTCTGAGCCGTCGGCGTGCGCGGGACCGGCGAGGCATGCTAGGAATGCCGCCCCGGTCCCCCCACCCGGCAGGGCCGCCTGTCCGGCCCTGACCCTCCACACCGTCCTCACGAGGGCCCGTTCCCGCGACCGGGAGCGGGCCTTCGTACGTCGTTAAGGTGAACCCCATGAGCGCACCCTCCCGCTTCGACCGCGGCCACACCGACGACCTCATGTCCTTCCTCACGGTGAGCCCGTCGCCGTACCACGCCGTCGCGAACGCGGCCGCGCGGCTGGAGAAGGCAGGCTTCCGGCAGGTCGCCGAGACGGACGCCTGGGACGGGACGAGCGGCGGCAAGTACGTGCTGCGCGGGGGCGCGATCGTGGCCTGGTACGTCCCCGAGGGCGCCGCACCGCACACCCCCTTCCGGATCGTCGGCGCGCACACCGACTCCCCCAACCTGCGCGTCAAGCCGCTGCCCGACACCGGGGCCCACGGCTGGCGCCAGGTCGCCGTGGAGATCTACGGCGGACCGCTGCTCAACTCCTGGCTCGACCGCGACCTGGGCATCGCGGGCCGACTCACCCTGCGGGACGGCTCGACGCGCCTGGTCGACGTGAGCCGGCCGCTGCTGCGCGTCCCCCAGCTCGCCATCCACCTCGACCGGGCGGTCAACACCGACGGCCTCAAGCTCGACAAGCAGCGCCACCTCCAGCCGGTCTGGGGCCTCGGCAGCGACGTACGCGACGGCGACCTCATCGCCTTCCTGGAGGAGGAGTCGGGGATCCCCGCGGGCGAGGTCACCGGCTGGGACCTGATGACGCACTCCGTGGAGCCGCCCGCCTACCTGGGCCGCGACCAGGAGCTGGTGGCCGGGCCGCGCATGGACAACCTGCTGTCCGTGCACGCCGGTACGGCGGCCCTGACGGCCGTCGCGACCAGCGGCGCCGGACTCCCCTGCATCCCCGTGCTCGCCGCCTTCGACCACGAGGAGAACGGCTCGCAGTCCGACACCGGCGCGGACGGGCCGCTGCTCGGCAGTGTGCTGGAGCGTTCGGTGCTGGCGCGCGGTGGATCGTACGAGGACCGGGCGAGAGCCTTCGCGGGCACGGTGTGCCTGTCCTCCGACACGGGCCACGCGGTCCACCCCAACTACGCGGAGCGGCACGACCCGACGCACCACCCGCGCGTCAACGGCGGCCCGATCCTCAAGGTCAACGTCAACAACCGCTACGCCACGGACGGTACGGGCCGCGCGGTGTTCGCCGCCGCCTGCGAGAAGGCGGACGTCCCGTTCCAGTCCTTCGTCTCCAACAACTCCATGCCGTGCGGCACGACCATCGGCCCCATCACCGCGGCCCGGCACGGGATCCGGACCGTCGACATCGGCGTGGCGATCCTGTCGATGCACAGCGCCCGCGAGTTGTGCGGTGACGCCGACCCGTATCTGCTGGCCAACGCGCTGGTGGCGTTCCTGGAGGGGTAGTTCACGGGACGGGGGGTACCCGCCGGTGCGGAACGGAGACCGGAAACACCGGACCGTACAGGGAGGCGACACTCATGGGCCTCGGCGGGTGCATCATCCTCATCGCCGTGGGAGCGATCCTGACCTTCGCGACCGACTGGGACATGCAGGGGGTCAACCTCGACCTGGTCGGCGTCATCCTGATGATCGTCGGGCTGATCGGCGTGACGACGTTCAGCAGCATCGCCCGGCGCCGGCGCGTGGTGGTACCGCCGCCCACCACCGTGGTCGAGGACGACCGGCGCAGGGAACCCCCTTTCTGACACCTCATCACGAAGGGGACTCACAGGAAAAATTCAGACAACCGTGAGCAGTCCGTTACTCGGGACAACTTGTCGGCTTGTAGGGATTTCGTGAAGACTTCTGGGGTCTGAGGGCCCGGGGGGTGAGCAGTGCCGGGCCCGCCTCTTCGCACCAGGGGGTCCCGGCGTGCTCGACCTCGCGGCACCGAGCGGTCCACGACCGCATCGCGCGCGTCGCCATGCGTCCCGCCGCGCCCACGCGGCCCCCGAGGAGCCGAACGAGCGCCCCCGCCTCGCCGTCCTGATCCCGGCCCACAACGAGGCCGACCGCATCGGCGCCGCCATCGACGGCCTGCGCGACCAGACCCGGCGGCCGGACCTCGTCGTCGTGGTCTGCGACAACTGCACCGACGACACCGCCGAGATCGCCGCCGCGCACGGCGCCCAGGTCTTCCACACCCAGGGCAACACCCACAAGAAGGCCGGCGCCCTCAACCAGGCCATCGCCTGGATGCTGCCCCACCTCGACGACCGCGACCTGCTCCTGGTCCAGGACGCCGACACCGTCCTCGACCCCTGGTTCGCCGAGACCGCGCTCGGCACCTTCAACCGCAAGGTCGGCGCCGTCGGCGGCGTCTTCTACGGCGAGGAGGGCGGCGGCCTCCTCGGCCTGCTCCAGCGCATGGAGTTCCACCGCTACGCCTGGGAACTGGAACGCACCGGCGGCAAGGCGCAGGTCCTCACCGGCACCGGCACCATGTTCCGCGCCCGCGTCCTGCGCGAGGTGCGCGCCGCCCGCCGCGCCGGAGTCATCGGCGGCGGCACCGGCTACTACAGCCTCGCCTCGCTCACCGAGGACGACGAGATGACCAAGGCGGTCAAGACCCTCGGCTACCGGGCCATGTCCCCAGCCGGCTGCGCGGTCACCACCGAGGTCATGCCCACCCTGGGCAAGCTGTGGCACCAGCGGCTGCGCTGGCAGCGCGGCGCCCTGGAGAACCTGCGCGACTACGGCTGGACCCGGGTCACCGCCCGCTACTTCGCCCAGCAGTTCCTGATGGGCTTCGGCGCGCTGTCCTTCCTGATCTACCTCACCTACATGGTCACGTACACCACGCTGTACGGCTGGCCCGGCTTCTCGCCGTTCTGGACGGCGATCGGCCTGATCTTCGTGGTCGAGAAGACCGTCTCCGTACGCCGCGCGGGCCCGAAGGCCGTCCTGGTCGCGGTGCTGATGGTCCCGGAGATGCTCTACGACCTCTTCCAGCACGCCGTCTACTTCACCTCGCTGTGGGGCATGGTGCGCCGCAGCGAGGAGAAGTGGGTGGCCACCTGATCCCGCCCCCCACCCTCAACCCCGCACCAACCCGCTAGGAGAAGCACGATGTACGGAAGAGTGATCGGCGCCGGAACCACGGGCGCCGGCGGCGCCACCCTGGCCGCCACCGGTCTGTGGATGAACAGCATGGCGCTGGTCGTCACCGCCACCACCCTGGTCGCCGCGGGCGTGGCCCTGTTCAAGCTGGCCCCGCGCCCGCGCCGCCGCTGAGCCCGGAAACCTACTGGTCGGGATCCATCCCGGCCAGGACCAACGGCAGCCGGTCCGCCGCGCCTTCGGTGAGGCGGACCGGAACGCCCCAGTCCTGCTGGTGGACATGGCAGGACGGGTACTTGTTCGCCGGGTCGTCGTCGCAGGAGGCCGCCATGGCCGAGACGTGCAGCACCCCTTCGCCGACGGCCGGGTCGAGCTCCAGCGTGCGGGAGAGGTCGGTGTCCGCGCCCTCGCCCTTCAGGAGCAGCCCGGGCGGGGTCGAGGAGACCAGCAGCCGGGTCGACGGACCGTACCGAGTGTCTAGCTTCTGACCCGCCGGAGCCTGGAAGATCACGTCCAGCCGCAGCGTGCCGGGCGCGACCTCCGTCGCCGCCCGCTGCGTGCGATGCGCGACGGCCTCCACGCGCACCGCCGCCTCCGGCAGCCGCAGCCGGGTCAGCCGGTGCCGGGCCGACTCCACGACCACGATGTCGTCACCGACGAGCACGGCGTCGCTGGGCTCCCTCAGATCGGTGGCGAGCGTGGTGACCTCTCCGGTCGCCGGGTCGTAGCGGCGCAGGGCGTGGTTGTAGGTGTCGCTGACGGCGACCGACCCGTCGGGCAGGACGGTGACGCCCAGCGGATGCTGGAGCAGCGCCTGCTCCGCCGCCCCGTCCCGGTGCCCGAAGTCGAACAGCCCGGTGCCCACGGCGGTGTGCACGACACCCTCCCGGTCCACCCACCGCAGCGCGGACGTCTCGGAGTCGGCGAGCCACAGCCGCTCCCCGTCGGCGGAGACCGCGAGCCCGGAGGGCTGCGCGAACCAGGCCTCGGCGACCGGCCCGTCGACGAGCCCCTCGTTGGTGGTACCGGCGGCGACCGCCACCGTCCGTTCGGCCGGATCGTAGGCCCACAGCTGATGCACCCCCGCCATGGCGATCCACACCCGCCCGCCGAAGACGGCCACGTCCCACGGTGAGGACAGATCGATCTCCCGGGCGGGACCGGAGGTCGCCGACCCCTGCCACCACTGCTTCCCGGTCCCCGCGAGGGTCGTCACGTCCCCCGTCGTGAGATCGACCCGGCGCAGGGCGTGGTTGACGGTGTCGGCGACGACGACGGAGGAGTCGTCGAGGAGCGCGAGGCCCTGGGGCTCGTTGAAGGCCGCAGTCGGGCCGGTGCCGTCCTCGAACCCCCGCACCCCGGACCCGATCCGCCGTACGACGCTCTCCCCGTCGGACGCCAGCTCCACCAACTGATGCCGGGTGGTGTCACTGACGAGGAAGTTCCCGTCGGGCAGGAGAAGGGCCTTCCCCGGGAAACGCAGAGCCGTCGGCTCCGGCTCCGGCGCCACGTACGGCCCGTCGCCGCGCCGCAGCGTCCCCTTCGCCCCGTGCTCGGCCTCCAGCTCCGCCACCAGCCGCTCGATGGCGTGCACATGCCCCTCGCCGGCGTGCTGGGCGACGACGTACCCCTCGGGGTCGATGACGACCAACGTCGGCCAGGCACGCACCGCGTACTGCTTCCAGGTACCGAGCTCGGGGTCGTCCAGCACGGGATGCTCGACCCCGTACCGCTCCACGGCGTCCACCACGGCCTGGTGCTCGGCCTCGTGCACGAACTTCGGGGAGTGCACCCCGATCACGACGACCGTGTCCCGGTGCTTCTCCTCCAGCTCCCGCAACTCGTCGAGGACGTGCAGGCAGTTGATGCAGCAAAAGGTCCAAAAATCCAGCACGACAATGCGTCCGCGCAGGTCAGCGAGGGTGTACTGCTGCCCACCCGTGTTCAGCCAGCCGCCCTTGCCGATCAGCTCGGGGGCGCGGACACGGACGCGGCGGGGAGAGGAGTCGTTCATGCGTCCAGCTTGCCAGCCGAGTCCGGGGTCAGGACCGGCCCGGCCGACTGTAGGAGTACGACAGGGAGAAGGTGCGGGAGATCCAGTCCCTGGTCGGCTCTCCCGGCGCCGGCCGGGTGGCCGTCTCGGCGTGGTTCGCCCGTACCGCGGCCAGTTCCGAGGAGCAGTCCACGGCGGCGAGCACGGCGCCGTCCCGCACAGTGAGTTCGTGGACCTCCTGGTACATCCAGGCGGGCCAGAATCCCATGTTCAGATACGGGCGGTCGTCCGGGTCGCCGCGGCCGATGAGCAGACGCCCGGTGAAGGCGGCCGGAAGGTCGAGCCCCTCGTAGCACCATTCCAGGTGGTCATCGTCGCGTCGTGGCCGCACACCGTCGAGACGGGGCGGTTCGTCGTCCGCCCCGAGTCGGAGGTCTTCCAAGACCGTCCGCCCCTCGGTGACGGTGTACCGGCAGATGTAGCCCCGATAGCAGTGCGTACCGAGCGGCCGTGGCTCGAGCCCGTACCCGGCGGGATCGAAGAGACCCACACCGTCGACCGCGGTCACCGCGAACCGATGTCCCCCGAAGACCACCTCGTCGGGCTGCTGCGCCGTCATGGCCACAGACTAGTGCCGCGGCAGGCAACGTTTGCCCGTCAAGGAGCGGCGTCGTGGGGGTCCCCCCGCTCGAGCGATGTCGAGAGTGGGGGAGCGTGCTCTCGTCGTGCCGGCCGGAAGCCCTCGTACTGGATGTACTTGGGCTTTCGGCCGGTGCGGCGAGAGTGCGTGCCGGGCGTCGCGACGGGGCAAACGTTGCCTGCCGCGGCACTAGGTCGTCCGTCGGCGGCGATGGGCGGGAAAGGGTCACGCCAGCGTGTGCCCCGTCGTCGCGTCCACGTGGGACGGGATCTCGTCGTGGCGGTCGCCGACGGTGGAGGTGCCGGTCGGTTCGAGGACGAGGATCTCGGTGGGGACGGGGGCGTACGGCTTGTGCTCGATGCCGTGCGGGACCGTGAAGACGGAGCCCTTGGGGAGGACGACGGTGCGTTCGCCGGCGGGCTCGCGCAGGCCGATGTGCAGTTCGCCCTCGAGGACCAGGAAGAACTCGTCGGTGTGGTCGTGGACGTGCCAGAGGTGCTCGCCCTCGGCCTTGGCCACGCGGACGTCGTAGTCGTTGACGGTGGTGACGATGCGGGGGCTCCAGCGCTGGGTGAAGGAGGCCAGAGCGGCGGGGAGGGAGACGGGTTCATCGGTCATGGCAACCATCCTCGGCCGTGGTGCGAGAGCCGTACGAGTGCTAGGAATCGCACATGCCGCAAGGATCCTCGCACCGTCCACACCGGGTCGCCGTGATCGTCGACGAGGGCACGAACCCCTTCGAGGTCGGTGTCGCCACCGAGCTGTTCGGACTGCCGCGGCCCGAACTCGGACTTGCCGGGCCGCTGTACGAGGTCATGCTGTGCACGCCGACGCCCGAGGTGCGGATGAACCACGGCTTCTTCACGGTGACCGGCGTGCGCGGCCTGGACGCCGTCGACGGCGCGGACACCCTCGTCGTCCCGGGCCGGCCCGACAACGTCGTGCCGCGCGGCCCCGCCGTACTGGAGGCCATCCGGCGCACGCACGCGCGTGGGGCGCGCGTCCTGAGCTTCTGCACCGGTAGCTTCGCGCTCGCGGAAGCCGGCCTGCTCGACGGCCGCCGGGCCACCACCCACTGGATGTGGGCCGAGACGTTCCGGGAGCTGCATCCGAAGGTGCGGCTGGAGCCGGACGTCCTCTTCGTCGACGACGGCGGCATCCTGACCGCCGCGGGCAGCGCGGCCGCGCTCGACCTCGGGCTGTACGTCGTACGGCGCGACCACGGCGCCGAGATCGCGAACGCGGTGTCCCGGCGGCTGGTGTTCGCCGCGCACCGGGACGGGGGTCAGCGGCAGTTCGTGGAGCGCCCCCTTCCGGACGTGCCCGACGAGTCGCTGGCGCCGCTGCTGGCGTGGGCGCAGGAGCGGTTGGGGGAACCGCTGGCGGTGGCCGACCTGGCGGCACGGGCGGCGGTCAGCCCGGCGACCCTGCACCGCCGCTTCCGGGCCCAGCTCGGTACGACCCCGCTGGCCTGGCTGACCGGGGAGCGGGTGGCGCTCGCCTGCCGGCTGATCGAGCGGGGGGAGGAGCGGCTGGACGTGGTCGCCGCCAGGAGCGGGCTGGGGACGGCTGCCAACCTGCGCGCACGCGTGCGGCGCGAGACTGGACTCAGCCCGTCGGCGTACCGGCGGCGGTTCGGTCCGGGGGCCGGACAGACGGTGTCGTAGTCGCGTCCGTGGGAAGCGCTGTGGGAAGCGCCGTGGCCTGCTCCTCGTGCTGCTTGATCCACGCCGCGAACACGGCGTCCGGGGTGCTCTTCATCAGTCCGTCCTCCTTGGTGTACGCGAGGCCTCGGCTGTATCCCCCGCCGCCGCAGCCGTCGGACTGGTGGAGGAGCCTCACCTCGACGGACTCGTCGATGAAGGGGGTGGTGGCACCTTCGCGGGTGACCTTGAAGCGGACCGGGGCGGTGTCGGGGTCGACGTCGTCCGGCAGCGGGAGGTGCAGGTTCGAGATGCCCTCCTGCGTCAGCTCGCCCCTCGCGCACTCGCCCCGCGTGCACAACTCGTACGAGGCGCCGGCGAGATCTCCGTATCCCTCCTCCACGAAGAACACCCCGACCTGGGACACCACGCCGACCCCTGCGCACACCCCGGGCGAGGAGCACCCGGACACCCCGGCCAGCAGCGCGGACACGCCCATCAGCACGCGCAGTCGAGTCAACCGTCTCACCCTTTCCCGCCCTCTCCGGGAAAGATCTTCTCAGTCGGGGAAGCGGTACCGGTATGAGATTCCTCGTGCGCGACCGGCTGCTCGCCTTCGGTGACGACTACTGGATCGAGGACGACCACGGCAACAGGGTGTTCCTCGTCGACGGCAAGGCGATCCGGCTGCGGGACACGTTCGAGCTGAAGGACACCCAGGGACGGGTCCTGATCGACATCCGCCAGAAGATGTTCGCCCTGCGGGACACGATGGTGATCGAGCGGGACGGCGAGCCGCTGGCCACGGTCCGGCGCAAGCGGCTGTCGCTGCTGCGCAACCACTACCGGGTGTCCCTGGCGGACGGCAGCACGGAGCTGGACGTCAGCGGGAAGATCCTCGACCGGGAGTTCGCGGTCGAGTACGACGGTGAGCTGCTCGCCGTCGTCTCCCGGCGGTGGCTGCACGTGCGGGAGACGTACGGCGTCGACGTCGTACGGGAGGACGCGGACCCGGCGCTGCTGATCGCGGTGGCGGTGTGTGTGATCCACCTGGCGGAGAAGGAGCGCGAGGAGGACTGAACCCTTGCCGAGGGGTGGCGGCGGAGCCGCTCCGGGCCGCACCCTGGAACAGACGTACGGGCCGGACGGGGTACCACGGCGGCGGGGGGCACGCGTGGGGGACAGCGGGCAGGCGGCGGGGCGGGGTGCGTTACGTCGGCGCGCCCTCGGGGCGGTCCTGGCGCTGGCGGCCACGGCGGGGCTGACGGCGTCCGCCACGGATGGGTCCCTCCGGGCCGGGGACGGATCGTCGACAGTGTCGTATCCGCCCGGCCGGGCCACGTCGGCGGCGCGCGCCGACACGGCCGACTGCGATCCCCTGCGCTCGCTGAAGCCACCGGACCGCATGCCCGAGCCGGGCGGGCCGATGCCGCAGGGTTCGGCGATGGAGCGGATCGTCGCGCGGGGGCGCCTCGTCGTCGGGGTGGACCAGAACACGTACCTGTTCGGCTACCGGGATCCCACCACAGGGCTGCTGGACGGGCTGGACATCGCGCTGGTGCGGGAGATCTCCACCGCCCTGTTCGGGCGGCCGGACCGGGTGCAGTTCAAGACCGTGCCGTCGCGGCGACGGATCGAGGTGCTGGAGCAGGGCGAGGTCGACCTCGTCGCCCACTCGATGACCATCACCTGCGAGCGCATGGAACGGGTCCTGTTCAGCAGCGACTACCTCGACTCCGGCCAGCGGGTCCTGGTCCCCGAGGCCTCCGGTGCGAAGACGCTCGCGGACCTCGCCGGACAGCGGGTGTGCACGGCCGACGGCACCACCTCACTGGCCGAGCTGCGCCGGGCCCGTCCGAAGGTGACACCGGTGACGGTCCCCGACTGGACCGACTGTCTGGTCCTGCTCCAGCTGGGGCAGGTGGCCGCCGTGTCGACCACCGACAACGTCCTCGCGGGGCTGCGCGCCCAGGACCCCACGACCCGGATCACCGGCCCTCGGTTCAGCTACGAGCCGCACGGCATCGCCGTGGCGCGGGACTCGCCCGAGCTGGTCCGTTTCGTCAAC
This sequence comes from Streptomyces sp. NPDC096132, assembly GCF_044763345.1. Lineage (NCBI taxonomy): Bacteria > Bacillati > Actinomycetota > Actinomycetes > Kitasatosporales > Streptomycetaceae > Streptomyces > Streptomyces sp. NPDC096132. The sequence continues at coordinate 125,066 of NZ_JBIWGA010000019.1, read as the reverse complement.
GGCGTACTGGCCCGCCTGCGCTCCTCGGGAACGCTCCTGGCCCTGCACAAGAAGTGGCTGGGCGCGTACGGCGACTTCTACCCGCCCGCGCCCCGGTACCGGGGCTAGGGGGTGCCCTGGTGCGTGTCGCGGTGCTCGGGCCGGGCGAGGCCCAGTACCCGGTCCTTCAGGGCCGGGAACTGCTCGCGGGTCGCGGTGACCTTCGCCGGGTCGAAGTCGACGGTGAGGACCTGCTCGCCGGGACCGGCCTCGCCCAGCACCTCGCCCCACGGATCCACCACGATCGAGTGACCCGCCTGCGGAACTCCGGCGTGCGTCCCGGCCGTTCCACACGCGAGCACGAACGCCTGGTTCTCGACCGCCCGCGCCTGGACCAGCAGCGTCCAGTGCGCCCGGCGGCGCTCGGGCCAGCCCGCGGGGAGGACCAGGGTCTCGGCGCCGGCGTCGACGAGACCGCGGAAGAGTTCGGGGAAACGGAGGTCGTAGCAGGTGGCCAGCCCGAGGGTCGTCTCCGGGAGACGAACCGTCACCAGTTCCCGCCCCGCGCCCATCAGCACGGCCTCGCCCTTGTCGAAGCCGAAGCGGTGGATCTTGCGGTAGGCGGCGGCGAGCTCACCGGAGGGGGAGAAGACGAGAGACGTGTTGAAAAGAGGACCCTCAGGGTCTCGTTCGGGGATCGAGCCCGCGTGCAGCCACACGCCCGCGTCGCTCGCGGCCTTGGCCATCGCCTCGTAGGTGGGCCCCTGAAGCGGCTCGGCCTCGCTGCCGAACTCCTCGTAGGCGAACGCCCCGGTCGTCCACAGCTCCGGCAGCACCACGAGATCCGCGGCACCGGCTTGTTCCCGTACCAACGAAGCGACCCGCGCCCGCCGCGATTCGACCGATTCGCCCTCTTCTACGGCGATCTGGATCAGAGAGGCGCGCACACTACCACCGTCCTGGCATTCGAGTCGTCCACACAGGCCTACGATCGTCACACGAAAGCACTGCCGGGGTGCCTCACAGCAGCGTAACTTAACGTTCCAAGACACCCGCCAACGCCGTCATCAGCCGTCACCATCCGCCCGTGTACCGACCGCCGAGGGGTCCCGTTCGTGAGTCTGCATCCCACCCTCCAGCCCTACGCCGACGCCTGGACCCACTCCATCGAAGCGATATCCGAGCTGGTGCAGCCGCTCGTCGAGGGCGAGTGGAACCGGCGGACCCCGTGCCCGGGCTGGTCGGTCCGCGATGTGGTCTCCCATGTCATCGGCCTCGACAGCGAGATGTACGGCGACCCGCGCCCGATCCACTCACTCCCGCGCGATCTTTTCCACGTCACCACCGACCTCCAGCGGTACATGGAGATGCAGGTGGACGTCCGCCGCCACCACACCGCGCCGGAGATGACGTCCGAGCTGGAGCTGATGATCATCCGTCGCAACCGCCAGCTGCGCAACGAGTCGCGCCAGCCCGGGACGATCGTCCGCGGCCCCCTCGGCACGGAGCTGACACTGGAGCGGTCGATGCGCAGCCACGCGTTCAACGTGTGGGTGCACGAGCAGGACCTGCGGGCCGCCCTCGGTCACCCCGGCAACCTCGACTCCCCCGGCGCCCACATCGCCCGTGACGTGCTCCTCGCCGAGCTGCCGGCCGTCGTCGCAGAGAAGGCCGATGCCCCGCGCAGCTCCGCGGTCGTCTTCGACGTGCACGGCCCGATCGAGTTCCTGCGCACCATCCGCGTCGACATCCAGGGCCGCGGCACCCTGGAGACCGCCCCCGCGCTCGGCCCCGCCGCCTCCTTCGCCCTCGACTGGGAGACGTTCGTCCGGCTGGCCTGCGGCCGGGTGACGCCGGAGGCGGTCGCGGACCGGGTGAAGGCGGAGGGCGAGCCGGAACTGACGGCGGCGATCCTGCGGAACTTCGCGGTGACCCAGTAGTCGCCGCGGGCGGGTGCAACGGAACGGGCCCGCCGTGGGATCACGGCGGGCCCGTTCACGGGTGGCGTGCGCAGGTCAGCTGATCTTCGCGTAGCCGTAGTTGATGAGCTTCTTCACGTCCGCCGTGCGGCTCGCCGCGTCGGGAGCCGTGAGGACGGTACCCATGACCGACTCGCCGTTGAGCGTGGCGGCGAAGATGAGGCAGTACTTGGCCTCCGTACCGGAACCGGTCTTCACACCGAGCGTGCCGTTCCAGCCGAGCAGCGTGTTGGTGTTGGTCCAGGCACCCATGGTGCGGGTGGAACCGGTCTTGGTGATCGTCTTCGCCGTGTAGGACTTGGTCTTCACGACGGTCTTGAACGTGGAGTTCTTCATCACGCTGCGGGCGAGCAGCGTCAGGTCGCGCGGCGTCGAGGCGTTGGCGCCCTTGCTGATGCCGTCGAACGAGTCGAACTTCGTGTTCGTCATGCCCAGGCTCTTCGCCATGGTGTTCATCTTGGCGATGAAGTTCTTGGTGCGGGCCGCGACGGTCGTGCCGGAGCCGAACTTGTCGGCGAGGGCCATCGCCGCGTCACAGCCGGACTGCAGCATCATCCCGTAGAGGAGCTGACGGACGGTGACCTTGTCGCCCACGATCAGACGGGCGGACGAAGCGCCGTTCGCCACGATGTAGTCGCTGTACGCCTTCTTGATCGTGACCTTGGCGTCCAGGTTCAGGTTCGCCTGCGAGAGCACGACCTTCGCGGTCATGGTCTTCGTGGTGGAGGCGGTGAGCCTCTTGACGTCGGCGGACTTGCTGTAGAGCGTCTTGCCCGTCGCGCTGTTCATCAGGTACGCGCCCTTGGCCGTGAGGGTGGGCGTCGTGACAGCCTGCGCGGGTGCCGCGGTGAGGACTCCTCCGGCGAGCACTGCACTGGCCGTGACGACGACGGCGGCGGCTCGAGCCCGGATGCCCTTTGTGGCGGTTATCAACTGAAATACCCCGATTGTGTTGAATGCCCCTGGAGTGCGGCCGAGTTGACATGGGGAAAGTTGGTGGGGCCGCATGTGTGTGACACGTAAGTAGCACAGAAGGTTGTGCGCTTGCTGGGACGAATTTCTGATGACCTGTGGTTCCGTTCCGCATGCTGGACGAGCCGCGCGATGCGTACGTGTTGTATCTATCCTGTGGTCATGCCGTCCTCCGCCCCGCCGACCCCCGCCCCCAACCCCACCTCCCTCAAGCAACCGCCCGCCGCCGACCGCGTCTACGCCCACGTCAAGCAGGGCGTCCTGGACCGTCGCTACGAGGGCGGCATCCTCCTCACCGAGGGCGAACTGGCCGAAGCCGTCGGCGTCTCCCGCACCCCGGTGCGCGAGGCACTCCTCCGCCTCGAGGTGGAGGGCCTGATCAAGCTGTATCCGAAGAAGGGCGCGCTGGTCCTGCCGGTCTCCGCGCAGGAGATCGCGGACGTGGTGGAGACCCGGCTGCTGGTCGAGGAGCACGCGGCGCGCAAGGCGGTCCCCGCGCCGGCCGGGCTGATCGACCGTCTGGAGGAGCTGCTCGCACGGCAGAAGGAGCAGGCCGCGGCGGGCGACCTGGCGGCGGCCGCGGTCACGGACCGCTGCTTCCACGCGGAGATCGTCCGCAGCGGGGGCAACGAGATCCTCTCCCGGCTCTACGACCAGCTCCGCGACCGCCAGCTGCGCATGGGCGTCGCCGTCCTGCACTCCCACCCCGACCGCATCGCGAAGACCCTGACGGAGCACGAGGAGATCCTGGAGGCGTTGCGCGCGGGCGACGCGGAAGCGGCCGTGGGCATCGTCCACCGGCACGTCAGCTGGTTCTCGCACCTGGCGCGGGGTGAGGTCCGATGAGCGTCACCCGCAGCGGATCCCATTCCATCCTTCCGGGTGATCCCCCGGGCGGGCGACGCGCGGTGGCCGTCTGGGGGATCGGCGTCTCCGTCTACTTCGTCGCCGTCATCTTCCGTACGTCGCTGGGGGTCGCCGGCCTCGACGCGGCCGACCGCTTCCAGGTGAACGCCTCGGCCCTGTCGACCTTCTCGATCCTCCAGCTCCTGGTCTACGCGGGCATGCAGATACCGGTCGGCCTGCTGGTGGACCGCCTCGGCACGAAGAGGGTGCTGACGATCGGCGTCGTCCTCTTCACCGCCGGCCAGCTGGGCTTCGCGTTCTCCCCGTCGTACGGCACGGCGCTGGCCTCCCGCGCGCTGCTCGGCTGCGGGGACGCGATGACGTTCATCAGCGTGCTGCGCCTGGGCACCCGCTGGTTCCCGGCCCGCCGCGGCCCCCTGGTGGCCCAGCTCGCCGGCCTCGCGGGCATGGCGGGCAACCTGGTCTCCACCCTCGTCCTGGCCCGCCTGCTGCACGGCATCGGCTGGACGGCGGCCTTCGCGGGCAGCGCGCTGGCGGGCGTGGTGGTGCTGGTCCTCCTCGTCCTCTTCCTGAAGGACCACCCCGAGGGCCACGAGCCCGAGCCCTTCCCGCACCGGGGCGCCGCATACGTACGCCGTCAGATCGCCGCGTCCTGGCGGGAGCCGGGGACGCGGCTGGGCCTGTGGGTGCACTTCACGACCCAGTTCCCCGCGATGGTGTTCCTGCTGCTGTGGGGCCTGCCGTTCCTCGTGGAGGCCCAGGGGCTGTCCCGGGCGACGGCGGGCGAACTGCTGACCCTGGTGGTCCTGTCCAACATGGTCGTGGGCCTGGTCTACGGCCAGATCGTCGCCCGCCACCACGGCGCGCGGCTCCCGCTGGCGCTGGGCACGGTGGGCGCGACGGCGTTCATGTGGGCGGTGACCCTGGCGTACCCCGCCGACCACGCGCCGATGTGGCTGCTCGTCGTCCTCTGCGTGGTCCTGGGCTCCTGTGGTCCCGCCTCCATGCTCGGCTTCGACTTCGCCCGTCCCGCGAACCCGCCGGAGCGTCAGGGCACGGCCTCCGGCATCACGAACATGGGTGGTTTCGTCGCCTCGATGACGACCCTGTTCGCGGTCGGTGTGCTGCTGGACGCGACCGGCGGCGACTACACGATCGCCTTCTCGGTGGTGTTCGTCCTCCAGGCACTGGGCGTGAGCCAGATCCTGCGCCTGCGCGGGCGGGCGGCCCGGCGGGAACGGGAGCGGCTGGTGGCGAGCCGGGTGGAGACGGTGCACGTACCGGCGTAGACGTTCGGGGACCCCGGACCGGCGGAGGCCCTCCGGGGAAATCCGGTTGTCCGCACATCCGTTCGGCGCCTAGCTTCTGTGCCATCGACGTGTAGCTCAGCAGCAGAGCACCGGGCTCCGGACCCGGAGGGCGCGGGGGCGGCACCCGCCACGTCGGCTATGAACAGCGACGCTGACCAGCAGCACCTCGCACACGCCAACCCGGGCTACGCCTCCGGACAGCTGGCCAAGGCGCTCACCACCGCGCTCACCCACCACGACCCCGACACACGCCGCCGGGCCGATGAACGGGGCCGCTCCTGGCGGGCCGTCCTCGCCGGACTGGCGAACGGCCGTCTGGCGATCGGCTCCCGCACACCCGTCGCGGGACTTCCGGCATGGGTGACGCCCGAGGTCCTGCGCGGCGGCTTCGCCACCGGCCGGCCCAGCGCCTCGGGCCCTCTGACGGAGTACGAGACCGAGACGGCGCGCCTCGCGGGGGTGCCGGCGGAGCGGCAGGCGCTGTTCGCCTACTGCCTGTCCGAGGACGGTCTGGGCCGGCTCTTCGACCTGCTGGACAGCGGCCGGTACGAGGTGACCGTGCCCGAGGAGGCCGCCCTGCTCACCGTGGCCTGGCTGGCCCGGGCCGGGGAGACCGACGCGGCGCTCGCGCTCGTCGGGGAACTCGCCCCCTTCGCCGGGCGCCTGCGCTTCACCCCGCGGCCGTCCGATCGGCCCGCGCCCGAGGCCGGTGCCGTCCACCGGCAGACCGTCGCCGACGCCGGCAAGACCCTGGCCCGGCGCCGGCCCAGCCACGCCGTGGAGACGCAGCGGGAGGCGCTGACCGTGTGGCAGCCCTTCGGCGACGAACTCCTCGCGCACTGGCTGGAGACGGCCGACGACGACGGAACCGTCCATGTCCCGGCGCGTGATGCCCACCCCGGCTGGTACGAGCGCGGGGCGGAGCTGCTGAGCCGCTACCGCGAGCTCGCACGTCGGCACACGTACGGCACGAAGCACCTCAACCCCAAGCGGAACCTGGCGATTCTGCGGGGCGCGCTGGAGGAGACCGTCGTCGGACGGGGTCCCGACGCGCGCCGGCTCGGGCTGCTGCGGCACGCCGTCACCGCGATGGTGCGGCGGCGCGGACTGCCCGGTTCCGCACCGCACACGGCCCTGCGCCGAGAGCAGGCCGCACAGGCGGCGCTGCCCTCCCACCACGCCCTGGCCCAGCTGGTGCTGAGCCGGCTGGCCGGACTGGACCAGGCGGCGGGCGTGACCGAGCCCGAGCCGCTGCTCGTCCCGGTGACCGGGCCCGAGGCGCGGGAGACCGGGCTGCCCGTGGGCGCGACGGTCCCGGCCGCCGTCCGCCGGCCCGTCGAGTCCGCGCTGAGCGCTCCCCTGGGCACGCTGGTGGAGCGCGGTGTCGTGCCGTCGGCGGAGGTCCTGGCCGAGCTCGTGCCGCAGCTCGTCGCCGCGGCCACCGCCCAGGCCTACCCGGACCGCGCCCTGCGCACCCTGGCCGCCGCGAACCACCGCGCGTTCGCGGGCCGGCGTTCGCTGCTGCTGCTCAACCTCCAGCAGCAGGTGCGGATGGAGGAGCTGCCGTGGGTGCGGGCCGTCGCCGTACAGCGTGCCGAGGGCGCCGCGGGCGAGGTGGCGGCCGTCGCGCTGCGGCAGCTGGGCGAGCTGGCCGTGCAGGCGTTCCCCGGGACGATCCTGCCGAACCCGCTGGTCCGCGAACTGTCCGTACTCGCCCGTCAGGCCGACCTGGGCGCGCCCCTGGTCGAGGAGCTGGCCGCCGACATCTTCATGGGCACGTTCACCCCGAAGTTCCTCGCCGCGGCGCGGGTCGCGGCGGAACTGCTCGGCGGCGGCTCGCTCTACGAGCGCTACTACGCCGTCGACTACCGGGCCGTGCGCAACCTGGCGATCGCGGAGGCCGCCGAGGCGCGGACATCCGGCGGGGCGCGGACCCGGCCGTCCCGGCCGCGGACCTCTCCGGGGTTCGCCGAGCTGTGCATGGCGCGGGCCGAGGCGAGTTCGGAAAGCGCGCGGAAGCCGTCCTCCTGGTCGGTGGCCGGGAACGGCAAGGTGATCGAGCAGGCGCAGATCCTCACCACGCACAACCTGGCCACCCTGGTCCACCGGGTCGGCATCGCGCCCGCCCCGGGCTGGGAGGACCTGGCCCGCCGCTGCTTCGTCACGGTGTGCCGGCTGACCGCCCGTGTCCACGGCAATCCGCGCCCGCTGGCCACGATCAAGGACGCGGCCTACGCGTGGCGGCAGATGGTGTTCCATCTGTCCCTGTGCGGCGAGCGGGAGCAGGCCCGGACGCTGACCTGGCTGTCCGAGGAGGTCTCCCGCCACCCCGGCCATGTCGCCGCCCGCCTCGCACCGGCACTGACCGGGCTGCGGCAGGTCGCGGAGGGCGGAACGGCGACCGAAGGCCGCGGCCGACGGCTGCAGGGCTGGACGACCGAACGGCACTGGCTGGCAGCGGATCCGACAGCCAGGGGGTAGAGAGGGAGTACAGGGGGAGCCACGCCCCGAGGGCGTGGCTCCCCCTGTTCACGCCCAGGTGATCAGCCGCTTCGGCTGCTCCAGGATCGCCGCCACGTCCGCCAGCACCTTCGAGCCCAGCTCCCCGTCCACCAGCCGGTGGTCGAAGGAGAGTGCCAGGGTCGTCACCTGGCGGGGCTTCACCTTGCCCTTGTGGACCCACGGCTGGAGCTTGATCGCGCCGACCGCGAGGATCGCGGACTCACCGGGGTTGAGGATCGGGGTGCCGGTGTCGACGCCGAAGACGCCGACGTTGGTGATGGTCACCGTGCCGCCCTGCATGGCGGCGGGGGACGTCTTGCCCTCGCGCGCCGTCGAGACCAGCTCGCTCAGGGACTCGGCCAGCTGCGGCAGCGTCTTGGCCTGCGCGTCCTTGATGTTCGGCACGAGCAGACCGCGCGGGGTGGCCGCCGCGATGCCCAGGTTCACGTAGTGCTTGACCACGATCTCCTGTGCGGCCTCGTCCCAGGAGGCGTTGATCTCCGGGTGGCGCCGGATCGCGACCAGCAGGGCCTTGGCGATCAGCAGCAGCGGGTTGACCCGCAGCCCCTGCATCTCCTTGTCCTGCTTCAGCTCCTCGACCAGCTTGAGCGTGCGCGTGACATCGACCGTGATGAACTCGGTGACATGCGGCGCGGTGAACGCCGAGCCGACCATCGCCGCCGCCGTCGCCTTGCGGACACCCTTGACCGGCACACGGGTCTCGCGTGCCGAGTCGTACGACGGTACGGGCGCCGCCGCGGGGGTCGTGACCGGGGCCGGAGCCTGCGTCACCGGTGCGGGCGCCTGTGCCGGGGCCGCGGCCGCGTGCACGTCCTCCCGCGTGATGATGCCGTCCGGGCCGGTCGGGACCACGGTCGTCAGGTCCACGCCCAGGTCCTTGGCGAGCTTGCGCACCGGCGGTTTGGCCAGCGGGCGCTCCTTCACGGCCGGGGCGCTGCCGTGGCCGTTCAGCTCGGACTGGGGGGCGGCGGTCGCGGGCTCCTGGGCCGGGATCGCGGGGCTCTTGCGGGGGCGGCGCTTGGTGGAGGAGGCGGCCACGCCGTAGCCGACGAGCACCGGCTGGCGGCCGGATCCCTCCGGCTTCTTCTCCTCTGCAGGCCGCACCGCGGGAGCCGGGGCGGGCGCCGCGGCGGCAGCCGGTGCCTCGGCGGGAGCCGGAGCCGCGCCGCCCGTCACGTCGACCGCGATGATCGACGTGCCCACGTCCACCGTGGTGCCCTCGGGGAAGTGCAGTGAGCGGACCACACCGTCGTAGGGGATGGGGAGTTCGACGGCGGCCTTGGCCGTCTCGACCTCGCACACCACCTGGCCGTCGGTGACCGTGTCGCCGGGCTGGACGTACCACTTGAGGATCTCGGCCTCGGTGAGGCCCTCACCGACGTCCGGCATCTTGAACTCGCGTACGGACGCTTCCGTCATCGTCGTCACGACCCTCTCCTCAGTACGCCAGGGCACGGTCGACGGCGTCGAGCACCCGGTCCAGACCCGGCAGGTACTCCTCCTCCAGGCGGGCCGGCGGGTACGGGGCGTGGTAGCCGCCGACCCGGAGCACCGGGGCCTCCAGGTGGTAGAAGCAGCGCTCCGTGATCCGGGCGGCGATCTCCGCGCCGGAGCCGAAGAACACCGGCGCCTCGTGGACCACGACCAGGCGGCGGGTCTTCTCGACCGACGTCTGGATGGAGTCGAAGTCCAGCGGGGAGACCGAGCGCAGGTCCAGGACCTCCAGGTTCCTGCCCTCCTCGGCTGCCGCGGCGGCGGCCTCCAGGCAGAGCTTGACCATCGGGCCGTAGGCGGCGAGCGTCAGGTCGGTGCCCTCGCGGACCACCTGGGCCTTGTGCAGCGGGCCCGGGATGGCCTCCCCCGCGGCGGAGCCGCTGGTGGACCACGTGACCTCGCCCTTGTCCCAGTAGCGCCGCTTGGGCTCGAAGAAGATCACCGGGTCGTCGCACTCGATGGCCTGCTGCATCATCCAGAACGCATCCGAGGCGTTCGACGGGGAGACGACCTTCAGTCCGGCGACGTGCGCGAAGAGCGCTTCCGGGGACTCGGAGTGGTGCTCGACCGCGCCGATGCCGCCGCCGTAGGGGATGCGGACGACGACCGGCATCTTGACCTTGCCCAGGGAGCGGGCGTGCATCTTGGCGAGCTGCGTGACGATCTGGTCGTAGGCCGGGAAGACGAAGCCGTCGAACTGGATCTCCACGACCGGGCGGTAGCCGCGCAGGGCCAGGCCGATCGCGGTGCCGACGATGCCGGACTCGGCCAGCGGGGTGTCGATGACGCGGCTCTCGCCGAAGTCCTTCTGCAGGCCGTCCGTCACCCGGAAGACGCCGCCGAGCTTGCCGACGTCCTCGCCCATGACGAGGACCTTGGGGTCCGCTTCCAGGGCGCGGCGCAGCGACTCGTTGATCGCCTTGGCCAGTGCCATCTTCTCAGCCATCTCAGTTACCCCCCTCGTCCGCGAACGACGCCTGGTAGGCGGCGAACTGGGCCCGCTCCTCGTCGACGAGCGCGTGCCCGTCCGCGTACACGTTCTCGAAGATGGCGAAGTGGTCCGGGTCCGGCATGGCACGGACCGCTTCGCGCACTCGCCTGCCCAACGCCTCGCTCTCGGCCTCGAGTTCCGCGAAGAATCCCTCGTCCGTGTGGTTTGCGGCCGCCAGGTGGCGGCGAAGGCGCAGGATCGGGTCCTTCGCCTCCCATGCCTCGCGCTCCTCGTCGGCCCGGTACTTCGTCGGGTCGTCGGAGGTGGTGTGGGCGCCCATGCGGTACGTGTACGCCTCGACGAGGGTGGGGCCCTCGCCGTTGCGGGCCCGCTCCAGGGCCCAGCGGGTGACCGCGAGGCAGGCCAGCACGTCGTTGCCGTCGACGCGGACGCCGGGGAAGCCGAAGCCCTGGGCGCGCTGGTAGAGCGGGACGCGGGTCTGCTTCTCGGTCGGCTCGGAGATCGCCCACTGGTTGTTCTGGCAGAAGAACACCACCGGCGCGTTGTAGACGGCGGAGAAGGTGAAGGACTCGGCGACGTCGCCCTGGCTGCTCGCGCCGTCGCCGAAGTAGGCGATCACCGCGCTGTCCGCGCCGTCCTTGGCGATGCCCATCGCGTACCCGGTCGCGTGCAGCGTCTGGGAGCCGATGACGATCGTGTAGAGGTGGAAGTTGTTGCCGTTGGGGTCCCAGCCGCCGTTGTTCACCCCGCGGAACATGCCGAGCAGGTTGGTCGGGTCGACCCCGCGGCACCAGGCGACGCCGTGCTCGCGGTAGGTCGGGAAGACGTAGTCGTCGTCGCGCAGCGCCCGGCCGGAGCCGATCTGGGCGGCCTCCTGGCCGAGCAGCGACGCCCACAGGCCCAGCTCGCCCTGGCGCTGCAGGGAGGTGGCCTCGGCGTCGAAGCGGCGGGTTAGCACCATGTCGCGGTAGAGACCGCGGAGCTCTTCGGGGGTGATGCCCGCGACGTACTTGTCGTAGTCGGCGTTCTTGACGCGCTCGCCCTCGGGCGTCAGCAGCTGTACGAGCTGGGGCTCGGCGCCTGGCGCGTTCCTTGCGGTCGTGCGCTTGCCGGCCGTGCTCTTGGTTCCGGCGCTGCGTCGCGGTTTGCGCGCGGCAGTGCTCTCCACGGTCACGTGTGCTCCTCCGTCGGTCCGGCTACCCGGGTTCGCCGGGTGCCAGTGCGGCTCACCTGTGCCTTCGCATCCGCACAGGGTGGGTGCGGCAAAACGGGCACAGATGTGACAGGTGCCCCGGCGAGCGCCCTGCAACAGGCACGTTACCCAGTAGCCCACATTTCTGTGAAACCCCTCCTGACCTGCGTTTTTGCTTGGATTTCCAAGTAAATTCGCAAAATCGGGAACTCTTCCTGGTCACAGCCTTGCAGGGGGCCGGAACAAGGGCACGTTATCCCGGTGACCGAGGTCACGGGAAGAGTCCCCCGAATGCACCACGCGCGCGTGATGCCCCGGAAAGGGCTTCACGCGCGCGTGGCTGAAATATGACGCCGGTCAGTTGCCGCCGAGGCCGGCCCCCAGGGTGGTGCTGCCCTGGTCGGTGCCGCCGTTGTCGGAACCGTCCGTCGTGCCCTCGCTGGTCCCGCCGTCCGCCGCCGGGTCGGTCGTCGCCGGGTTGCTCGGCTGCGTGGTCTCCGGGTCCGTCTCCTCCTGCGAGGGGTCGGAGGTGGCGGTCTGCGACGGCGTGTACGACGGCGTGTACGAGGGTGTGTACGACGGCGTGTTGTACGACCCGGAGTCCGAGCCGGTGCTGTCGTCCGAGGTGTCGTCCGTGGACTCCTCGGTCTCGTCGTCCGTCGGCGACTCGCTCGCCTCGGCGCTCGGCGACTGGGTGGCGCTCGGCGACGTCGTGGTCCCGTCGTCGCTGGTGCCCGTGACCCTGTTCTGCAGTGCGAGCGCGACTCCCGCCGCGATGGCGATCACCGCGAGGACGGCCAGGATCCACAGCTTGCCGCGGCCGCTGCCCTTGTTGCCGTGCCCCTCGAAGCCGCCGTCGTCGCCGCTGCCGTAGCCCGTGGGCAGGATCGGCTGCGGGATCTGCGAGGTGCTGGAGCCGTCGTGGTGCGGCAGCACCGTGGTGCTCGCGAAGCCGCCGGAGGACGGGCCGCCCCGGCCGTCGTGCAGGGCGACCGGGCCGGTGTTCCAGGTGCCGGTGTGGCCGCCCTGGTCGTACAGCATCTGGAGCGCGTACTGGACGAGTCCGCGCATCTCCTCGGCCGTCTGGAACCGGTCGTCGGGCTCCTTGGCGAGGGACCGCATGACGAGCCCGTCGAGTTCCGGCGGGCACGCGCCCTCCGAGGTGTTCGACGGCGGCAGGGGGATGTCCTGCACATGCTGGTAGACCACCGCCAGCGGGGTCTCGCCGATGAACGGCGGGCGCAGCGCCAGCAGTTCGTACAGGAGGCAGCCCGTCGCGTACAGGTCGGAGCGGTGGTCGACGGCCTTGCCGAGCGCCTGCTCCGGGGAGAGGTACTGCGGGGTGCCCATGACCATGCCGGTCTGCGTCATCGTCGTGGACGCGCCGTGCAGGGCGCGCGCGATGCCGAAGTCCATCACCTTGACCGCGCCGTTGTTCGTGATGATCACGTTGGCGGGCTTGATGTCACGGTGCACGATGCCGTGCTGGTGCGAGTAGGCGAGCGCCTCCAGCACACCGGAGACGATGATCAGGGCCTGCTCGGGCCCGGGCGCCTCGGCGGTGAGCAGGAGGTCGCGGATGGTGCGGCCCTCGACGATCTCCATCACGATGTACGGCACGCTCTGGCCGCCCACGAAGTCCTCACCGGAGTCGTACACGGCGACGATCGCGTGGTGGTTGAGGCCGGCCACCGACTGGGCCTCGCGCGTGAAGCGGGCCTTGGACGTGGGGTCCTCGGCGAGGTCGGCGCGCAGCAGCTTGACCGCGACGGTCCGGCCGAGACGTACGTCCTCGGCCGCGAACACCTCGGCCATACCGCCCCGGCCGAGTCTGCGGGTCAGCCGGTACCGGCCGTCGCCGACCAGTCCGCCGTTGCCCCAGTTCTCCGGCGCGTCTGACATACCGCCGCCAGTCGCCTCGGGGTCGGACGGGCCCTGGGGCTGCTGCTGTGCCATCAGTCCTCGCCGTCGTTTCTGCCCGCGGTGCGCGCGGTGTTGTTACGGTCTCCGTCGGCCACGCTACAGCCTCCGCGCAAGCCTCCGGTCCTGGATGAGCCCCTGACGAGCTCCGCCGCCGGTCCGAGACGGACCGGTCATCAAACCTGTACTACGTGCCGGCATGCAAATTGTGTGTACCGGCCGCAAGCCACCTGTAACGCTTCCGCGACGCTTCTTTCTCGTAGGGTCACGGAACGGGCACCGAGCTTGACGTGTCAGTGCCCTACGGCAGACTTGGCCGGGAATAGCACTTTCGATCAACGGCAGTCAACGGCGCCTGAAGGCCCACGGGGGACGAGGAACATGAGCCAGGACGGCGCACAGGGCGGTCATCCGGCGCGGGCGCTGGCCAACGGCCGGTATCAGCTGCGCGACCTGCTCGGCCAGGGCGGCATGGCCTCGGTGCATCTCGCCTACGACTCCGTGCTCGACCGCCAGGTCGCGATCAAGACACTCCACACCGAACTGGGCCGGGAACAGGCCTTCCGCGAGCGGTTCCGCCGCGAGGCCCAGGCCGTGGCCAAGCTCACGCACACCAACATCGTCTCGGTCTTCGACACCGGCGAGGACGAGATGGGCGGTCTGACGACTCCCTACATCGTCATGGAGTACGTGGAGGGCCGCCCGCTCGGCTCGGTGCTCGACGAGGACGTACGGCAGCAGGGCGCGATGCCCGCCGACAAGGCACTGAAGATCACCGCGGACGTGCTGGCCGCGCTGGAGATCAGCCACGAGATGGGGCTGGTCCACCGCGACATCAAGCCCGGCAACGTGATGATGACCAAGCGCGGGGTCGTCAAGGTGATGGACTTCGGCATCGCCCGTGCCATGCAGTCCGGCGTGACCTCGATGACGCAGACCGGCATGGTCGTCGGCACCCCGCAGTACCTCTCGCCCGAGCAGGCGCTGGGCCGTGGCGTGGACGCCCGCTCCGACCTGTACTCGGTCGGCATCATGCTGTTCCAACTGGTCACCGGCCGGCTGCCGTTCGACGCGGACTCGGCGCTGGCGATCGCGTACGCGCATGTGCAGGAGGAGCCGGTGGCACCCTCCTCGATCAACCGGTCGCTGCCGCCCGCCCTGGACGCGCTGGTCGCCCGCGCGCTGAAGAAGAACCCGAACGAGCGTTTCCCGACGGCCGTCGCCATGCGCGACGAGTGCCTGCGCGTCGCGGCCTCCTTCCAGGCGGCCCCGCCGAGCATCGTCCCGGGCACCCCGCAGCAGAGCGGCTCGGGCGTCGGCTCCGCGGTGTTCCCGCCGGTCGGCCAGCACACCCCCCAGCCGCCCATGGGCCACGTCCAGACGCCGTACCAGCCGACCCCGGCCCCGAACCCGTACGGCGCCCCGACCCCGCCGTCCTACGGCTACCCGCAGCAGGGCGGCTACCAGACGCCCGCCCCGGCCTACGGCCACCAGCAGGGACCGCCCACGCCACCGGCGTACAACCTCGCCCCGCGGCCCTCGGCCGCGGTGTCCTCGGGCGGCGGCAAGGGCAACAAGCCGGTGGTCATCGGTTCGACCCTGGTCGCGGTGGTGGCGGTGGGCGCGCTGCTGGCGAGCCTCGCGTTCAACGACAACGACGACGACAACGGCGGCAGCGGCGGCTCCAGCGCGTCCTCGTCGGCGACCAAGGCGGCCGGCTACCGCGGTCCGGACACGTCCAAGACGATCGAGTCGACCGAGTGCTCCGAGCCCGACGAGTCGTACAACGACCCCGACAAGATCCGGGTGCCGGACTTCAAGTTCAAGTACATCCAGTCCGTCAAGTCCTGCTTCCAGGCGGCCGGCTGGAAGATGAAGATCAAGTACGTGGACGAGAACACCTACGGCGACGGCGCGGTCATGGACCAGTTCCCGTCCGCCGGGACGGACGTCGACCCGGAGGACATGCCGGAGATCGAACTGAGCGTGTCGACGGGCAACCCGGCGTCCTGACCCGCCCGATGACATGAGAGAGGGCCCGGCTCACGCCGGGCCCTAGGGCTGTGGGAACGCGCTGTGCCTACAGGTACGGGCCACCCGAACGGCCGCCCGTGCGCGGATCGTCGACGCCCTCGTGACCACCCACCCCCGGCGGCAGCGCCCGGCGCATCTGCTCCAACTGCGCGCGTGCGGCCATCTGCTGGGCGAACAGGGTGGTCTGGATGCCGTGGAAGAGCCCCTCCAGCCAGCCGACCAACTGGGCCTGCGCGATGCGCAGTTCCGAGTCGCTCGGGGTGGAGTCCTCGTTGAACGGCAGGGAGAGCCGCTCCAGCTCCTCGACGAGCTCCGGCGCCAGACCGTCCTCCAGCTCCTTCACCGAGCTGGCGTGGATCTCCTTCAGCCGGGCCCGGCTCGCCTCGTCCAGGGGAGCCGCGCGCACCTCCTCCAGCAACTGCTTGATCATGCTGCCGATCCGCATGACCTTCGCCGGCTGCTCGACCTGCTCCGTCACCGGGATCTCACGGGAGTCCTCATCGGCGTCGACGCCACCGAGTGCCATGCCGTCCTGGCCCACGACCAGGATCTTCTGGGCGGTCTCCGGCGACCTATCGTTCCTCGGCATCTCCATGCCGCCATTCTCTCGCACCCGTACACCTCATCACCGTGGTGCCCCCCATGGAGGATGATCCACCGTTTCCGCCCGGCCCTTGTCCCATACACGTTCGGCACACCCCGGAATGCGGGCGAATGTTCCGAGTGTGAGGCTTATGGCCTCATTCCTTGGCAACTGAGACCGGGAGGGGGTCACCGGCGTGACTCCATGGCGGCGGGGGTTGTGTGCGGTGGGGGTGGGAGCGGCCGTCGTGCTGCCCGGGGGTGCACCGGTGTACGGCGCCGTTTCGACGTACGGGGGCGTTTCGTCGTACGGAAGCGTTTCGTCGTACGAGGGCGTATCGACGCGGGGATCCGGGTCGACGCAGGGATCCGGGTCGACGCAGGGATCCAGGACAACACAGGGGTCCGGGTCAACGCAGGGGTCCGGGTCGACGCAGGGATCCGGGTCGACGCAGGAGTCCAGGTCGACGCAGGAGTCCAGGTCAACGCATCGAGGCGGGTCGCCGCAGGGGACCGTTCCGTCGCACCGGGGCGGGTCGGGGCACGGGCCCGCGGCGACGCGCCGGGAAGGGACGGCGCACCCGGCCGCCGGTTCGGTGTCGGCCCGTCCCTCCCCTTCCTCCTCCGGGCCCGACCGGGCCGGTAGCCGGGCTGGTGAGGGGCGAGCGCGGCCGGGTCGGCCGGACGTACGGGACGAGGACGCGGAGGAGGACGAGACCGCGGACGAGGAGGGTGCGGGGACCGGCGAGGAGGACGCGGGCGACGGCCGGACGGAGGACCACTCGGAGGACTCCGACGACACCGCCGAACCCTCGACCGACCCGGACGCCGACGACGTGCCGAAGTCGCCCGAGGCGGCCGCCGTGGCGCCGGTGGACTCCGCCCCGCCCCAGGACGGCGTGGGCGGAGCCGCCGCGCAGGGGGAGCCGGCCGAGGGGCCCGTGCTGCGGATCCTGCCGCTGGGCAGCGGGCTCGTCCTCATCGGCCTCGGCCTGGCCCTCGGCCTCGCCGCCCTGCGGCTGCGGCGGCCCTGAGCGGGGCGCGCAGGTCCCGGCAGGGGCTCCACGTCCCCGGTGTCTACGGCGTCACCAGCAGCACCTTGCCGACGTGGCTGCTCTCCTCGACGACCCGGTGGGCGGCGGCCGCGTCGCTCATCGGGACCTCGCGGTCGACGACGGGACGGACATGACCGTCCGCGATGAGGGGCCAGACGTGTTCGCGTACGGCCGCGACGATGGCCGTCTTCTCCTCCGGCGGGCGCGCCCGCAGCGAGGTCGCGCTGATGGCGGCGCGCTTGCCGAGGAGGGCGCCGATGTTCAGCTCGCCCTTGATCCCGCCCTGCATGCCGATGATCGCGAGCCGCCCGTTGACGGCGAGGCTCTGGACGTTGCGGTCCAGGTACTTCGCGCCCATGTTGTCGAGGATGACGTCGGCACCCGCGCCGCCGGTGGCCGCCTTCAGCTCGGCGACGAAGTCCTGCTCGCGGTAGTTGATCAGGATGTCCGCGCCCAGCTCGGCGCACTGGTCCAGCTTCTCCTTGGTGCCGGCGGTGACCGCGACCTTCGCGCCGGCGGCCTTGGCGAGCTGGATCGCCATGGTGCCGATGCCGCTGGAGCCGCCGTGCACGAGCAGTGTCTCGCCGGGGCGCAGATGGGCGACCATGAACACGTTCGACCAGACCGTGCAGGTCACCTCGGGGAGCGCGGCGGCCTGCCGGAGGTCGACCCCCTCGGGCACGGGCAGCAGCTGGCCGGCCGGGACGGCGACCTTCTCGGCGTAGCCGCCGCCCGCGAGCAGCGCGCACACCTCGTCGCCGACGGCCCAGCCGGAGACCCCGGGGCCGAGCGCGGCGACCCGTCCGGAGCACTCCAGGCCGGGGTAGCGGGAGGCGCCGGGCGGCGGGTCGTAGAAGCCCTGCCGCTGGAGGATGTCGGCGCGGTTGACGGCGCCGGCCACCACCTCGACCAGGACCTCGCCCTCGCCGGGGACGGGATCGGGGACCTCGTCCCACACCAGCGCCTCGGGACCACCAGGTTCGGGAATCGTGATCGCATGCATGAGGGCGACGCTACCGCGCGCCCCCGGCCGGGGATCCCCGGAGAAATCCCTGTGCGCCCACCGATGAGTTCGGGGGACGACACGGGTCTCCCCCTGCGTAGCCCACGTACGCGGAAGGACACCCCACCATGAGCCAGAGCACGGACCGGCCCACCGCCGGCCTGGCCATCGAGACCGCGGGTCTGGTGAAGACGTTCGGCGGGACCAGGGCCGTGGACGGCGTCGACCTCGCCGTCCCGGCAGGAACGGTCTACGGCGTCCTCGGCCCCAACGGAGCCGGCAAGACGACCACCGTGAAGATGCTCGCCACCCTGCTGCGGCCCGACGGCGGCGAGGCCCATGTCTTCGGCCACGACGTCGTACGGGAGGCCGACGCGGTGCGCGGCCGGGTGAGTCTCACCGGGCAGTACGCGTCCGTGGACGAGGACCTCACCGGCACCGAGAACCTGGTGCTGCTCGGCCGCCTCCTCGGGCACGGCAAGAAGGCGGCCCGGGAGCGGTCCGCGCGGCTGCTGGCGGCGTTCGGGCTGGCGGACGCGGCCGGGAAGCAGGTCAAGCACTACTCGGGCGGTATGCGGCGCCGCATCGACATCGCCGCGTCCATCCTCAGCACGCCCGACCTGCTCTTCCTGGACGAGCCGACGACCGGGCTCGACCCTCGCAGCCGCAACCAGGTCTGGGACATCGTGCGGGCGGTGGTCGCGCAGGGCACGACCGTGCTGCTGACCACGCAGTACCTCGACGAGGCCGACCAGCTGGCGTCCCGGATCGCGGTCATCGACCACGGCCGGGTGATCGCCGAGGGCACGAAGGGCGAGCTGAAGGCCTCCGTCGGCGCGGGATCCGTGCATCTGCGGCTGCGGGACGCCGGGCAGCGGCCGGAGGCCGAGCACGTGCTGCGGCGGGACCTGGACGCCGAGGTCCAGCGGGACCCCGATCCGGTGGCGCTGACCGCCCGGCTCGCCGCGGCGACCGGCGACACGGCCGCCGAACAGGCCTCCCGCGCCCTCGGCGAACTGGCCCGGGCCGGTATCACCGTCGACAACTTCTCCCTCGGCCAGCCCAGCCTGGACGAGGTGTTCCTGGCCCTCACCGGACACGGCACCGGCGCGTCCGACGACACGAAGGACGAGGTGGCGGCGTGAGCACCGCGACGACGACGGACACCCAGGAACTCGCCCCGGTGAGCGCCGACTCGCTCGCCGCGCTGCTCGTGGCGGGCGAACGGCCGGCGCGCCCGAGCGCCTGGTCGGCCTCCCTCACGTTCGGGTGGCGGGCGATCCTCAAGATCAAGCACGTGCCGGAGCAGCTCTTCGACGTCACCGCGTTCCCGATCATGATGGTGCTGATGTACACGTACCTGTTCGGCGGCGCCCTGGCCGGGTCCCCGCGGCAGTACATCCAGTTCCTACTGCCGGGCATCCTGGTGATGTCGGTCGTGATGATCACGATGTACACGGGCGTCTCGGTGAACACCGACATCGAGAAGGGCGTCTTCGACCGGTTCCGCTCGCTGCCGATCTGGCGGCCCTCGACGATGGTCGGCTATCTGCTCGGCGACGCGCTGCGCTACACCATCGCCTCCGTCGTGATGCTCACCGTGGGGCTCGCCCTCGGCTACCGGCCGGACGGCGGCGTCGGGGGCGTGGTCGCGGGGATCGCCCTGCTGGTCGTCTTCTCGTTCGCCTTCTCGTGGATCTGGACGATGTTCGGGCTGCTGCTGCGCACCGAGAAGTCGGTGATGGGCGTCAGCATGATGGTGATCTTCCCGCTCACCTTCCTGTCCAACGTGTTCGTCGACCCCCGCACCATGCCGGGCTGGCTGCAGGCCTTCGTCAACAACAGCCCGGTCACCCATCTGTCGTCGGCGGTACGGGGACTGATGGCCGGTGACTGGCCGGGCGCCGAGATCGCCTGGTCGCTGGGGTGGGCCGGGCTGTTCGTGCTGGTCTTCGGGCCGGTGACGATGCGTCTGTACAACCGCAGGTAGCCGTACGGCTCAGTCGACGCGGACGATCGTGATCAGCCGGTCCGTCAACTCCAGTGCGCCGATGGCGGGATCGTCGTAGGCGAGGACCCGGTGCCCGCGCACGACGCTGACCACCAGGTCGGCCGTCTCGCGCGGGCTGCGGCCCGCCTCCGCCTTGGTGACGGTCCGCTCGACCAGGTCAAGACCGCTGCCCTGCTGTATGAGGTCCTCCATGACCAGTCCGGCCGACGGGCTGAGCACGGACAGTCCCAGCAGCCGGCCGGCCGCTCCCGCGCTGGTGATGACCTCGTCGGCGCCGGACTGCTTGAGCAGCGGCGCGTTCTCCTCCTCGCGCACCGCGGCCACGATCTTCGCTGCGGGGTTGAGCTGGCGGGCCGTCAGCGCGACGAGGACAGCCGTGTCGTCGCGCTCGGTCGCGATGATGATCCGTCCGGCCCGCTGCACCTCGGCCCGCCGCAGCACATCGCTGCGGGTGGCGTCCCCGACCACGCCCTCGTAGCCCTCGGCGGTCGCCGCGTCGATCACCTTCACGCTGGGATCGATCACCACGACCTGGTCCTTGCGCAGCCCCGCCGCACAGGCCGTCCGGATCGCGGACCGCCCCTTCGTGCCGAAGCCGACGACGACAATGTGGTCGCGCAAAGGGACCTCCGGAGCGGGAACGGACACGGTTCGGGGACCGTGTTGCTTCATGACGGGCACCGGCCCGCCGGGAACCATGGTGCCCATCGATCGGATCACGGCCACAGGGGGCGCGCGATGAAGTACCAGGAACGACATTCCGCCGGCCCGGTGAGGCTCTCCCTCTTCAGGTCCCTCTGGTACCGCACCCGCACGGAGGCACGCGACGACGCCGAGGCGGGGCGCTCCATCACGATGCCGGTGAACGTCGGCGCACCGCCGCTCCAGCAGGTGCTGCGCCGCCTCGCCCTCGCCCTGATGGTGCTGGCCCTGACCACACTGATCGTCTACGCCGACCACGACGGCTACAACGACAACTCCGACGGCTCGGTGGACTTCCTCGACGCCGCCTACTACGCCACGGTCACCCTCTCCACCACCGGCTACGGCGACATCACCCCGGTCAGCGACACCGCCCGGCTGGTCAACATCCTGGTCATCACCCCGCTGCGCGTGCTGTTCCTGATCATCCTGGTCGGCACCACCCTCGAGGTGCTCACCGAGCGCACCCGGCAGCAGGTCCGCATCCACCGCTGGCGGATGCGCACCCGGGACCACGTCGTGGTCGTCGGCTACGGCACGAAGGGCCGGCACGCGGTGCAGACACTCGTCGGCCAGGGCATCACCAAGGACCGGATCGTGATCGTGGACACCCAGCGCAAGGCCGCCGAATCGGCCGGCGACGACGGGCTGGTGGCGGTCACCGGGGACGCCACCCGCAGTGAGGTGCTGCGGCGGGCCGAGGTCCAGCACGCCTCCCGGGTGATCGTCGCCCCGCAGCGCGACGACACGGCCGCCCTGGTCACCCTGACGGCCCGGCAGCTGAACCGGCGCGCCACGATCGTCGTGGCCGCACGGGAGGACGAGAACGTGCCCCTGCTCCGGCAGTCCGGCGCGGACACCGTGGTCACCAGCTCCTCCTCCGCCGGCCGGCTGCTCGGCGTCTCCATGGTCAGCCCGACCGTGGCGAGGACCCTGGAGAACCTGATGACCCTCGGCAGCGGGCTGGACATCGTCGAACGCCCCGTGACCGAGGGGGAGGCGGGACAGCCGCCGCGCAACTCCGCGGACCTGGTCGTGGCGGTCGTCCGCGGCAGGGAGCTGCTCGACTACGCCGACCCCCGGCTCACCCGGCTCCAGCGCGGGGACCGCGTGATCACGGTCCGCCGGGCCGTCCCGGCACCCGCGCAGGCGTGAGGCGGCGCCCTTCGGGATCTGTCGGGGTCCGTCGGTGGCGTTTCGCCTGACGATGTTTCACGTGAAACAGGCGGCGACCCCGGCCGTCGCCCACGGCAGATCGAGCAGTTCCGTCTCCTGACCCGCCCGGGCACCACCGGGCGGTACGACGGCCAGGGCGTCGGCCGCCGCGATGCCCCGCAGCATGGCCGGGCCGTAGTAGTGCAGCGGCACGGCGTGATCTCCCCGCAGCACCACCGGGACGAGCCGGGTGTCGTACGGGTGCCCGTGCACCTCGTCCCGCAAGGGCAGCGCGTACGGCTCCGGGGCCGGGCGTGCGGCCAGGGTCCGCAGCAGGGGCTCGGCGAGCGTGAGCAGCCCGGAGACGGCCGCGAGCGGGTTGCCGGGCAGGCCCACGAGATGCTGGTCGTCCCGGACGCGGGCCAGCAGCATCGGGTGCCCGGGGCGCACCTGGACGCCGTCGACGAGGAGTTCGGCCTCGATGCGGCGCAGGACGGGGTGGACATGGTCGACCGGTCCCGAGGCGGTGCCGCCGGTGGTGACGATCAGATCGGCGGCGGATCGCGTGACGGCCCGGTGCAGGGCCTTCGCGTCGTCGCCGATCCGGCGTACGGCCGTGACCTCGGCGCCCAGGGCCCGCAGCCACGGCGGCAGCATCGGGCCGAGTGCGTCCCGGATGAGCCCGTCGTGCGGGCGGCCCTCGGTGAGCAGCTCGTCCCCGAGGACGAGCACCTCGACACGGGGGCGCGGTACGGCGGCCAGCGTGTCGTACCCGGCGGCCGCGGCGAGGCCGAGCACGGCCGGGGTCACCACGGCTCCGGCGGGCAGCAGCTGATCACCGCTCCGGCATTCCTGGCCCCGCGGGCGGATGTCCTGGCCGTGGCTCAGGTCCCGTGTGGGGTGCAACCGGCCCTGGGCGTCGGTGCGGCCGTGCTCGCTGCGCAGGACCGCGGTGGTGTCCGGGGGGATCCGGGCCCCGGTGGCGATGCGGGCGGCCTCGCCGTCGACGAGGGGAGCGGGCGCGGCGCTGCCGGCCAGCACGCCCTCGTCCCGGACGCGCCAGGGGCCGGGGCCCGCGACCGCCCAGCCGTCCATGGCGGAGGTGTCGAAGGAGGGCAGGTCGGTGAGGGCTGACAGAGGAGCGGCGAGGACGAGACCGAGGGCGTCGCCGAGGGTCACGGAGACATGGGCGCGGCGGACGGCGAGCGGCCGGGCGGCACGGGCGGCGATGGTCCGGGCCTCGGGCCAGGGGGTGGCCTGGTGGCGGTCGTGACGGTCCTGCGGGGCGTGGGAGACGCGGGCGTCGCGGCTCTCGCCCCGGCCGGGGTCGCCCGGGGTGCGGGCGGGGTCCTTGTCGTCGTTCACGAGGGCGAGCACCTCCTCCACGTCCAGGTCCTCGCTGTCGAGGGCTTGGACGTCGTCCTCTCCCTCCCGGATGCCGCGGGGGGTCATCGGGCGTCCGGCCCTGCCTCGCCGGGCTTGGCTGCGGCCTCCTGTTCCGCCTCCTGGGCCCAGCGCAACGCCAGGTCGGCGGCCTTGCGGGCGGCCTCGGCCACGGCCTCGGGGCCTCCCTGGGCCTGTGCGGCCGCGTAGCCGACCAGGAAGGTGGTCAGCGGAGCCGCGGGCCGGGCCACCCCGTGGGCGGCGTCCCGGGCGAGGTCGAGGAGAACACCGGTGTCGACGTCGAGGTCGATGCCCAGTTCGTCCTTGACTGCGGAAATCCATTCATCCAACACGTGGCCATGCTCCCTGATACGTGCTCTGGCGGTGGCGATGTCGTCCCAGGTGTCGCAGTCGAACGACGCGACGGGGTCGGGGACACGGGTGAGGTCGAGCCCGGCGGTCAGCCGGCGCAGGGGCAGCCCTGTCAGGCCGCCGTGGGCCGCGGTGAGCAGCGCCAACTCGCGGCGCAGGGCGGCCGTGCGGTACGCGGCGACGAGCGGCTGGTCGCGGTCGTCGGCGTCGGTGAGCAGCGCGCCCTCGGCCCGGCCGGCGCGCAGGGCGTCCAGCAGCCGCCGTACCGTGCCGGCCGCGAGGAAGGGCAGGTCGGCGGAGAGGACGAGGACGTCGTCGGCCGCGGTCCGGCGCAGACCGGCGTCGAGCGCGGCCACGGGGCCCGCGCCGGGCGGGTCCTCCCGCTCCCAGCGCACGGGCCGGGCGGTGGGCCGGGGGTCGGCGACCACGACGGTGGTGCGGGCGTCGGCGCAGGCGGCGAGCACCCGGTCGAGCAGCGCCCGTCCGCCCACGCGCACGGCGGGCTTGTCGGCGCCGCCGAGGCGCCGGGCGCCGCCGCCGGCGAGCACGACGGCGTCGTAGGGGGCGGTGGCCCGCCCCGGCGGACGGCCGGCGGGGGTGCCGGGGAACTCGATCGAGGTCACCCCCTGAGTATGCGGGCCTCCTCGATCACAGGGAACGCGGGAGCCGCGTGATCACAGGGTGCGCAGCAGCACCGCCGGCTGTTCCACGCAGTCCGCCACATACCGCAGGAAGCCTCCGGCCGTGCCGCCGTCGCACACCCGGTGGTCGAAGGTGAGCGAGAGCTGGACGACCTGGCGCACGGCCAGCTCGCCCTCGTGCACCCACGGCTTGGGGACGATCCGTCCGACGCCCAGCATGGCCGCCTCGGGGTGGTTGATGATCGGGGTGGAGCCGTCGACGCCGAACACACCGTAGTTGTTCAGGGTGAAGGTCCCGCCGGTCAGCTCGCCGGGGGTGAGACGGCCGTCGCGGGCCGCCTCGGTGAGCCGGGCGAACTCCGCGGTGAGCCCCTCGGCGTCCCGGGCGTGCGCGTCCCGTACGACGGGCACGACCAGCCCGCGCTCGGTCTGCGCGGCGAAGCCCAAGTGCACCTGGTCGAGCTGGACGACCTCCCGGGCCTCCAGGTCGACGGTGGAGTTGAGCTCCGGATGGCGGGCCAGGGCGGCGGTGCAGATCCGGGCCAGCAGCGCGAGGAGGGAGATCTTCGGGCCACCGGTCGCGTTCATGGCGGCGCGGGCGCGCATCAGCTCGGTCGCGTCGGCGTCCACCCAGCAGGTCGCGTCGGGGATCTCACGCCGGCTCCGGGACAACTTGTCGGCGACGGCACCCCGGACGCCCTTGAGGGGGATGCGGCGACCGCCGGTGAGAGGGGAGGAGGCGGCCGCGGCCGCCGGCACCGGGGCGGGCCGCGGGGCGGCAGCCGCCTTCAGCGCGTTCTCGACGTCGGCGCGCAGGATCAGGCCGTCGGGTCCGGAACCGGTCAGCTCCCGCAGGTCCAGGCCGTTCTCGCGGGCGAGGCGGCGGACCAGGGGGGAGATCACGGCGACGGGGCCTTCCGGCGCCCCGGACGGGGCGGCCGGGACGGCCGGAGCGGCCGGGACAGGGCCGACGGCGGTCGCGGAAGCCGTCGGTGTCGGTGTCGGCTGCGCGGGGCGGACCCGGCGCCTGCGTGCCGGTGCCTCCGAGGTGCCGTAGCCCACCAGCACGTTGCCCGATCCCTCGGCCGGACCGCCGGAGGCCGGGGCGCCGACGGCGACCGTGATCAGCGGGGCGCCGACGGGCAGTTCGGTGCCCTCCTCGCCGAAGCGGGCGGTGACGACACCGCCGTAGGGACAGGGCACCTCGACCATCGCCTTGGCCGTCTCGACCTCGACGACCGGCTGGTCGACGGCGACGACGTCGCCGACCTGGACCAGCCAGCGCACGATCTCCGCCTCGGTGAGTCCCTCACCGAGGTCGGGGAGCTTGAACTCCAGCACCTGTGCCATCAGTTCCCGGCCTCCCACTGCAGCCGCGCCACGGCGTCCAGGATGCGGTCGACGCCGGGCAGGTGGTGGCGCTCCAGCATCGGCGGCGGGTACGGGATGTCGAAACCGGCGACCCGCAGCACGGGTGCCTCCAGGTGGTGGAAGCAGCGCTCCGTGACCCGGGCCGCGATCTCCCCGCCCGGGCCGCCGTAGGAGCCCGACTCGTGGACGACGACCGCGCGGCCGGTGCGGCGTACCGACGCGGCGACCGTCTCGTCGTCGAAGGGCACCAGGGACCGCAGGTCGACGACTTCGAGGTCCCAGCCCTCGGCGTGCGCCGCCTCGGCGGCTTCGAGGCAGACCGGCACCGACGGGCCGTAGGTGATGAGGGTGGCGCTGCGGCCGGCGCGGCGCACGACGGCTCGGCCGATCGGTTCCACGTCCGTCGGATGCTCCGGGTTCCAGGAGTCCTTGGACCAGTACAGGCGCTTCGGCTCGAGGACGACGACCGGGTCGTCGGAGGCGATGGCGGCGCGCAGCAGGCCGTAGGCGTCGGCGACCGTGGCGGGCGTGACGACATGGAGGCCCGGGGTCGCCATGTAGTAGGCCTCGGAGGAGTCGCTGTGGTGCTCGACGCCGCCGATGCCGCCGCCGTAGGGCACGCGGATGGTGATCGGCAGGGGCATCCGGCCGCGGGTGCGGTTGCGCATCCGGGCGACATGGCTGATGAGCTGCTCGAACGCCGGGTAGGCGAAGGCGTCGAACTGCATCTCGACGACGGGGCGCAGGCCGTACATGGCCATGCCGACGGCGGTGCCGAGGATGCCGGCCTCGGCGAGCGGGGTGTCGGTGCAGCGGTCCTCGCCGAACTCCTCGGCGAGCCCGTCGGTGACCCGGAAGACACCGCCGAGGGTGCCCACGTCCTCGCCCAGGACGTGCACGGACGGATCGGCGGCCATCGCGTCGCGCAGCGCGCGCGTGAGGGCCTGCGCCATGGTGGCGGGCTTGAGGGCGACGGTCGTCATGTCAGTGCGCGCCTTCCTGCTCGGCGTCGAGCTCGGCCCGCAGGAACGCGCGTTGTTCGCGCAGTTGGGGGGTGTCCTCGGCGTACACGTGGGCGAAGAGGTCCATGGGGTCGAGGGCCGGGTCCTGGTTCATGCGGGCGCGCAGGTCGGCGGCCATCGTCTCGGCGGCGTCCCGGGCGGCCTGCCGGGTGTCCTCGTCGAGCAGCCCGCGCGCGGTGAGCTCGCGCTCCAGCAGCAGGATGGGGTCGTGCTCGCGCCAGGTCTCGACCTCGGCGTCACCGCGGTAACGGGTCGCGTCGTCGGCGTTGGTGTGCGCCTCGATGCGGTACGTGACGGCCTCGACGAGGGTGGGGCCGCCGCCCGCGCGCGCGTGCCGCACGGCATCGGTGAGGACCTCGTGCACGGCGGCGGCGTCGTTGCCGTCGACCAGGCGGCCCGGCATGCCGTATCCGACGGCCTTGTGGGCCAGGGAGGGGGCGGCGGTCTGCTTGGCGAGCGGTACGGAGATCGCGAAGCCGTTGTTCTGGACCAGGAAGACGACCGGGGCCTGCCAGACGGCGGCGAAGTTCAGCGCCTCGTGGAAGTCGCCCTCGCTGGTGCCGCCGTCGCCGACCATGGCGAGCGCGACCACGTCGTCGCCCTTGAGGCGGGCCGCGTGCGCGAGGCCCACGGCGTGCGGGAGCTGGGTGGCGAGCGGGGTGCACAGGGGGGCCACGCGGTGCTCGTACGGGTCGTAGCCGGTGTGCCAGTCGCCGCGCAGCAGCGTGAGCGCCTCCACGGGGTCCACGCCGCGGGCGACGACCGCGAGGGTGTCGCGGTAGCTGGGGAAGAGCCAGTCACGGTCCTGGAGGGCCAGCGCGGCGGCGACCTCGCAGGCCTCCTGGCCGGTGGTGGAGGGGTAGACGGCGAGTCTGCCCTGCTTGGTCAGGGCGGTCGCCTGGGCGTTGTAGCGGCGGCCGCGCACCAGGTGGGCGTACAGCCGCCGCAGCAGCTCCGGGTCGGCCTTCGCGGCCTGCTCGGTGCCGAGGACGCGGTAGGGCTCCGCGTCGGGCAGCAGCGGCGCGGGGTCGGTGCGGGGCTGCCAGGCGGGCGGCGGGGTCGGCCGGTACGCGCCCCGCTGCTCCATGACCGTCATGACGGCACCTCCTCGTGGGAGCGGCTGTGGGAGGCGTGTCGGCTTGTGACCCGCCTCACCTACCGATTGTTCGGTCGTCGGCACATTTTGGCTACAGGCCCCCTCAGGCTGTGGACAAACGGTTCTCCACAACCTGAGATGGACGCAGTACGTCCATGGCGGAGAGGCGGGGGGACATGGCACCTGAACAAATGGCCGAGAGCCCGGAAGGCAGTGCGCCGCCGCCGCTGCCCGACGGCTCCGGGAGCGGTGCCGCGATGGCGCCGCCGCGCCCGCTCGACGCGATCGACAAGGACATCCTGCAGATGCTCCAGGCGGACGGCCGCGCGTCGATACGGTCGGTCGCCGAGCGGGTGCACGTCTCGCGCGCCAACGCCTACGCGCGGATCAACCGGCTGGTCGAGGACGGGGTGATCCGTGGCTTCGGAGCCCGGGTGAACCATGAGCGGGCGGGCCAGGGGACGAGCGCGTACATCACGCTGAAGATCGTGCAGAACTCCTGGCGCACGGTGCGCGAGCAGCTCAGACAGCTGCCCGGCGCCTCCCACATCGCCCTGGTGGGCGGGGACTTCGACGTCCTGCTGCTGGTGCACACACCCGACAACAGGGCGCTGCGCGAGGTGGTGCTGACCCGGCTCCAGGCCATTCCCGAGGTGCTCAGCACCCGCACGCTGCTGGTGTTCGAGGAGGAGGACCTGGAGCCGCAGGGCTGAGGCTCCCCACGGGGGCGTGGGCGGGCCGCCTACGGGGGCGTACGCCGGCCTCCTACGGGCCCGGCCGTGTGCGGTCGGCCTACGGGGCCGTGCGCAGGCCGTCGAAGACCAGCCGCACCACCGCGTCGGCCACGTCGCCCTCGGCCATGCCGCGGCCGCCCGGCCGGTACCACTCGACGATCGAGTTGATCATCCCGAAGACCAGCCGGGTGGCGAGCCGCACCTCCACGTCCACGCGGACGTCCCCGTCGGCGGCGGCCGCCTTCAGCAGCTCGGCGACCTCGTGGTCGAAGTCGCGGCGGCGCTCCAGGGCCCACCGCTCGGTGTCGGTGTTGCCGCGCACGCGCAGCAGCAGCGTGACGTACGGCAGTTCACCGATCAGCACCTCGACCATGCGCCGCACGACGTACTCCAGGCGCTCCTCGGCCCGCCCCACGCGCGCGTGCTCCTCCTCGAGGATCCCGAAGAGGCCGTCCAGGGCACGGCTGACGGCCCGGCGCAGCAGTTCCTCCTTGCCGGAGACGTGGTGGTAGATCGACGACTTCGAGATGCCCGCCGCCCGGGAGAGATGCTCCATGGAGGTGCCGTCGTAGCCACGCTCGTTGAAGACCTGGACGGCGACGGAGAGCAGGGTCTCCGGGGTGTACGTGTCGCGCTTGGCGGTGGTCACGAGGCGCCCTCCCGCTTCTCGGTGGCGAAGGAGTGCCGGTAGAGCGCGAGGGACGGCGCGTAGCGGCCGGAGGGGTCGCGTTCGTGCAGGTCGTCCAGGAGGGAGAAGGCCCACATGCGGCCCAGGCGGCGGCTCCACTCGAAGGGGCCGAGGGGGTAGTTCACGCCGAGGCGCATCGCGGTGTCGATGTCCTCCTCGGTGGCGACGCCCTTGCCGACGGCGTCGTGCGCGAGGTCGACGATCCGGGCGACCGTTCGGGCGACGATCATGCCGGGGATGTCGCCGATGACGCTGACGTCCTTGCCGAGCGCCTGGAAGAGGCCGATCGCCTCGGCCAGGGTCTGCTGGGAGGTGTCCTGGGAGGCGGACAGCGCGATGCGGGTGGCCTTGCGGTAGTCCAGGGCGAGGTCGAAGTAGACGACGTCGCGGAACTCCACGGAGGTCTGGCCGTCGGCGAGGGCGAGCTGGCCGCCGCCGGGCAGCACCAGCCGGGTGCCGTGGTCCTCCTCGTCCTCACGGACCTGGATGCCCGCCTCCCGGATCAGGGCGAGCAGTTCGGAGGCGGGGCCCAGGTCACCCTCGGCGACGACATAGGCGGGCGCCTGCTGCTTCTCGGCGGTGTGCGGCTCGGCGGGCTCGGCGTCGTCCCGGTGGTCGTACCAGCCCTGGCCGCTCTTGCGGCCCAGCCGGCCGGACTCGACCAGGCGGCGCTGGGCGAGCGACGGGGTGAAGCGCACGTCCTGGAAGAAGGCCTGCCACACGGAGTGCGTCACCAACTCGTTGACGTCCTGGCCGATCAGGTCGGTCAGCTCGAAGGCACCCATCCGGAAGCCGCCGGACTCGCGCAGGACCGCGTCGATGGTGGCCGGGTCGGCGCCCTGCGCCTCGTAGACGGCGAACGCCTCGGCGTAGAAGGGCCGCGCGATGCGGTTGACGATGAAGCCGGGGGTGTCGGCGCAGGCGACCGGCGTCTTGCCCCAGGAGCGTGCGGTCTCGTACGCGCGCGTGGCCGACGTGACGTCGGTGGCGTACCCGGAGACGACCTCGACCAGCGGCAGCAGCGGCGCCGGGTTGAAGAAGTGCAGGCCCACGAAGCGGCCCGGGTTGCGCAGGGCGCCGCCGATGGCCGTGACCGACAGGGAGGAGGTGTTGGTGGCGAGCAGACAGTCCTCGCCGACCACGTCCTCCAACCCGCGGAAGAGGTCCTGTTTGACGTCCAGCTGCTCCAGGACGGCCTCGACGACCAGGCCGCAGTCCGCGAGGTCGGCGAGGCTCTCGGCGGGCCACAGGCGGGCGCGGGCGATGTCCCGGTCGGCTCCGGCGAGACGGTTCTTCTCGACGAGCCGGTCGAGGCGGGCCCCGATCGCGGCGGCCGCTTCCCGAGCCCGGCCGGGGACGGCGTCGTACAGCCGTACGGGGTGGCCCGCGACCAGCGCGACCTGGGCGATGCCCTGGCCCATGGTGCCGGTGCCGACGACGGCCACGGGGCTGCTGAGGTCGAGTGCTGTCATGTGCGCGATCCTCCCGCACGGGGTTTTCCACAGATGCGGCAGGCCCCCTTGTCCCGACCGATCGTTCGGTTACTCTAGCCCTGACTGGAGGTTCCTGCCCAGGTTTCCGCCAGGTCATGAGCTCGACGGAGAGTTCTCAAGACGAGGAGTTGGTCCCGCATGGCCGCCGCCGAACTGACCACCGCCGATCTGATCGCCCAGCACCGGCCCACCCTCGACCAGGCCCTGGAAGCGATCCGCACCCGCGCGTACTGGTCCCCCCACCCGGAACACCCCAAGGCCTACGGGGAGAACGGCAGCCTGGACGCCGCGGCCGGCAAGTCGGCCTTCGACGCCCTCCTGAACACCCGCCTCGACCTCGGCCAGCCCGGCACCGACGACTGGGTCGGCGACGAGGTCTCGCCGTACGGCGTCCCCCTGGGCGTGACGTACCCGCACGCGGACGTGGACGTGCTCCTGGCCGCCATGCGCGCCGGACAGCGCCGCTGGCGGGACGCGGGCGCGGAGGTCCGCGCTGTGGTCTGTCTGGAGATCCTCAAGCGCATCGGCGACCGGACGCACGAGTTCGCGCACGCGGTCATGCACACCTCCGGCCAGGCGTTCATGATGGCGTTCCAGGCGGGCGGCCCGCACGCGCAGGACCGCGGCCTGGAAGCGGTGGCGTACGCGTACGCGGAGCAGGTCCGCACGCCCGGCACCGCGGAGTGGAGCAAGCCCCAGGGCAAGCGCGACCCGCTCAGCATGACCAAGAACTTCACGCCGGTACCGCGCGGCATCGCCCTCCTCGTCGGCTGCAACACCTTCCCGACGTGGAACGGCTACCCGGGCCTGTTCGCCTCCCTCGCCACCGGCAACGCGGTCCTGGTCAAACCGCACCCCCGCGCGGTGCTGCCCCTCGCGCTGACCGTGCAGGTCGCGCGCGACGTGCTCGCCGCCGCCGGCTTCGACCCGAACCTGGTCGCACTGGCCGCCGAGCGTCCGGGCGAGGGCATCGCCAAGACCCTGGCGATCCACCCCGAGATCAGGATCATCGACTACACGGGTTCGACCGCCTTCGGCGACTGGCTGGAGGCCAACGCCCGCCAGGCGCAGGTGTACACCGAGAAGGCCGGCGTCAACACCGTGCTGGTGGAGTCGACCGCGAACTACAAGGGCATGCTCGCCAACCTGGCGTTCTCGCTGTCCCTGTACAGCGGCCAGATGTGCACCACCCCGCAGAACCTGCTGATCCCCCGCGACGGCATCCGCACCGACCAGGGCCCGAAGACCTACGACGAGGTGGTCGCCGACCTCGCCCGCTCCGTCGACGGCCTCCTCGGCGACGACGCGCGCGCGAACGCCCTGCTGGGCGCGATCGTCAACCCGGACGTCAAGGCCCGGCTGGAGGCCGCCGCCGGCCTCGGCGAGGTCGCCCTCGCCTCCCGCGAGGTGACCAACCCGGAGTTCCCGGACGCGGTCGTGCGCACACCGGTGATCGTGAAGCTGGACGGTGCCAAGCCGGACGACGAGGCCGCGTACATGAGTGAGTGCTTCGGCCCGGTCTCCTTCGCCGTCGCCGTCGACTCCGCCGCCGACGCCGTCGCCCTGCTGCGGCGCACGGTGCGGGAGAAGGGCGCGATGACCGTCGGCGCGTACACGACCGACGCCGAGATCGAGCGGGAGGTCGAGGAGGTCTGCCTGGAGGAGGCCGCCCAGTTGTCGCTCAACCTCACCGGCGGGGTGTACGTCAACCAGACGGCCGCCTTCTCCGACTTCCACGGATCGGGGGGCAACCCGGCGGCCAACGCCGCGCTCACCGACGGTGCGTTCGTCGCCAACCGGTTCCGGGTCGTCGAGGTGCGTCGGGACGCCTGAGGGCGCTCCTCAAGGGGCGCTGTGCGTGCCGCTGCTCCAGTGGTACAGGCTCATCGCCACACTCGTCGCCAGGTTGTAGCTGGACACCTGGGGGCGCATCGGCAGGGACAGCAGATGGTCGGCACGCGCGCGTAGCTCGGCCGACAGGCCGCTGCGTTCCGAGCCGAAGGCCAGGAGGGCGTCGTCCGGGAGCTTCACGCCCCGCAGGTCGTCGCCCTCCGGGTCCAGTGCGAACACCGGCCCGGCGGGCAGCTCCGCCACGGCCAGCCGCTCCACGGCGGTCGCGAAGTGCAGGCCCGCGCCGCCCCGCACGACCGTCGGATGCCAGGGGTCGAGCGTGCCGGTGGTGACCACCCCGGTGGCCCCGAAGCCGGCGGCCAGCCGGATCACGGCCCCCGCGTTGCCCAGGTTGCGCGGGTTGTCGAGGACCACGACGGGCGCGGTGCGGGGCGTGTGCGCCAGCTTCGCCAGCTGGGCCTCGCGAGTGGGCCGTACGGCCAGGGCCGCCACGGCGGTGGGATGCGGGCGCGGCACCAGCGAGGCGTACGTCGTCTCCGGGACCTCCGTCAGGAGGGCGTCCAGGGTGCCGCGTACGTCGGGGGCGAGCTCGTCGGCGAGGGCGAGCGCCGCCGCCCGGTCGACGGTGACCGCGACCGGCACCGCGGCTCCGAAGCGCACGGCGTGCTTGAGGGCGTGGAAGCCGTCCAGCAGGACGTGCGAGTCGGCCAGGCGGTGCCAGACGCTCACGGGGTCGGTCATCAGGCGCTCACGGGGTCGGTCATGACGGGGAGCCTACGTGGCTGGGCTCGGGGTTCTCGGGCGCCCGCTGCTCCGGCACCGGCGTGCGGCCGTCACGCGAGAACACCAGCACACGCGCGCGTACCGCCCAGTCGCCCAGCCGACGCAGGAACGGCGTCGGCAGGAAGACCGCGTCCGCCGCGATCATCGCCAGCGAGAAGAACGGCAGCCCGAGGATCACGGCGATCGCGGCGTGCTCGGTCATCATCACGGCCAGCAGCACGTTCTTCACCCGCCGGTTGAACAGCGTGAACGGGAAGGCGACCTGCACGATCACCGTCCCGTAGGTCACCAGCACGACCATCGTGCCGCTGCTGGAGAGCAGATCGCCGAGCGCGGGCCAGGGCGAGAAGTAGTCCAGGTGCAGCGGGTAGTACACGGCGGTGCCGTCCTGCCAGCGCGAGCCCTGGATCTTGTACCAGCCGGCCGTCGCGTAGATCAGACAGGCCTCGGCCATGATCACGACCAGGGCGCCGTTGTGCAGGATGTTGGCGATCACGTCGAGCAGGATCCGCGGCTCCGCCGACTTCGTGCGCTGTCCCACCACCCACCACAGGGCGAGCGCCGCCCACACCGCCCACAGCAGCGCCGGGATCGTCCAGTGGCTGTGGAACCGGCCCGCCACCGTCACGGTGGTCAGCACGAAGCCGGAGACGAGCCACAGGGCGGGCCCGACCCGGTCGGTGACCCGCTCTCCACGCGCGTGTGCCTCCTGCGCGCGGCGCGCCCGGCGGGCGTCCAGCGACCACACCTGGCCGCAGCGCAGGAAGACGAGGTAGATCGACATCAGGTGCAGGACGTTGTCGCCGCCGTCCCCCATGAAGACGCTGCGATTCTGCAGCGAGAGCACGCCGACCATGAACAGCACCGACATCGCGCGGGTGTGCCAGCCCACCAGCAGCAGGGCGCTCGCGAGCACGGCGAGCGCGTACACGACCTCGAACCACAGGCGCCCGTCCGACCACATCAGGGCCGTGAACGCGCCGTTGCTGCCGATCAGCTGCCGGGCCAGGACCCAGCTCCAGGGCCCGTCGGGGCCGTAGAGCTCCTCGCGGTGGGGCAGCTCGCGCAGCAGGAACATCAGCCAGGTCGCGCTGAAGCCGATCCGGACCACGGCGCTCTGGTAGGGGCCGTGCGCCGACTCGGTGACGCGCGCGATGGCGGCGGACACCGACAGGGTGAACCGGTTCACCGCACACCTCCCTCGGCCTCGGCGTCCGGCACCGACCACCAGGGCAGCACCCGGTACACCGGCGTCAGCGACACCTTCTCGGTGCTCCACTTCGGCGGGGTCACGTTGGTGGTGCTGGAACGGACCTGGACCCGCTCGACCACCTCGTCGGCGCCGGCCGCGCCACCACGGTCCAGCCGGAGCACCACGATCCGGCGCAGATAGGTCTCGGAGAGAGCGCCGCGCAGGCCGAGGGAGCGGTTGTCCGCGCCGTGCGTGGCGGTGAAGAAGTCCCAGGCGCGGCGCAGCTCGTTC
The DNA here is from genome assembly GCF_044763345.1 of Streptomyces sp. NPDC096132. Classification (NCBI taxonomy): domain Bacteria; kingdom Bacillati; phylum Actinomycetota; class Actinomycetes; order Kitasatosporales; family Streptomycetaceae; genus Streptomyces; species Streptomyces sp. NPDC096132. Next base: position 90,419 of record NZ_JBIWGA010000019.1, on the reverse strand, counting down.
TGCTGCGTGTGGCTGGGCACGATGTTGCCGTCGATGGCCCGGCCGTCCTGGGCGGACAGGTCGTACCAGCCGGTGGTGCGCGTGTCGCCGCCGGTGGTGCGGATCTGGGCGCGGACCTGGACGGCGATGTTCTGCTGCAGCGGGTTCGGCGCGAACAGCTTCCAGTTCTGCTCGAACTCCGGGTACACCCAGTCATCGATCGCCCTGCCGTGCGTCTTGGTGACCGTGTTCGACGGCGCGACGTGCAGGAACACCATTCCCAGATGCACACAGACGGTGACCGCGACGACGGCGAGCGCCAGGGCGGCGGCTATCTGGTAGCGCGGCGAGAGCGCGGCCACACCGGTACGCGGTTCGGGGGGAGGGGACTCACCGGTGTCACCGGGCGGCGGCCCCGTCTCGGGGTCCTGCGACGTCCCCGGCGCTCGTGAGGCACCGGGCCCTGCGTCGTACGCGTCCATTCCGCCCCGTTCCCCGATTCCGGTCGACTTCCCGTGTCTGCTGCGTCGCGCAATCGCGAACGGTACTCAGCCCCATGCGTTCGGCGCAGCCCCTCCCCGCCCGCAGGTTATCCACAGCGGTTGACACCTTACGACGGCCGTCCCACCATGGAATCGCACGGACCGAACGATCGGTCGGGAGCAGCGAGAAGCGATCAAGGGGGACCGCATGGCGACAGCAGCCGCCCAGCAGACGGCCCGCACCCAGCCGTACGCCGAGAGCGCCCCGGCAGGCGACACCGAGGCGTACCAGCACGCCTTCGACGCCGCCGTGGCCGCCGACGAGCGCATCGAGCCCCGCGACTGGATGCCCGACGCCTACCGCGCGACGCTGGTGCGGCAGATCGCCCAGCACGCGCACTCCGAGATCATCGGCATGCAGCCGGAGGCCAACTGGATCACGCGCGCGCCCTCCCTGCGCCGCAAGGCCATCCTGATGGCGAAGGTCCAGGACGAGGCCGGCCACGGCCTCTACCTCTACAGCGCGGCCGAAACCCTCGGCGTCGGCCGCGACGAGCTGCTGGACAAGCTGCACACCGGCCGCCAGAAGTACTCCTCGATCTTCAACTACCCCACGCTGACCTGGGCGGACGTCGGCGCGATCGGCTGGCTCGTGGACGGCGCCGCGATCACCAACCAGGTCCCCCTGTGCCGCTGCTCCTACGGCCCGTACGCGCGCGCGATGGTCCGCATCTGCAAGGAGGAGTCCTTCCACCAGCGCCAGGGGTACGAGCTGCTGCTGGCCCTCAGCCGGGGCACCCCCGAGCAGCACGCGATGGCGCAGGACGCCGTGGACCGCTGGTGGTGGCCGTCGCTGATGATGTTCGGCCCGCCCGACGACGAGTCCGCGCACTCCGCGCAGTCGACGGCCTGGAAGATCAAGCGCCACTCCAACGACGAGCTGCGCCAGCGCTTCGTCGACATCTGCGTCCCCCAGGCGAAGTCCCTCGGCCTCACCCTGCCCGACCCGGACCTCCGGTGGAACGAGGAGCGCGGACAGCACGACTTCGGCCCGATCGACTGGACCGAGTTCAAGCAGGTCCTCAAGGGCAACGGCCCGTGCAACGAACAGCGCATCACCCAGCGCAGGCGCGCCCACGACGAGGGCGCCTGGGTACGGGAGGCGGCCGCGGCCTACGCGGCCAAGCACACGGGCGCCGCCCACCGGGCCGCGCACACCGGCGAGAGGGAAGTGGCACAGGCATGACGAACACCGACTGGCCGCTGTGGGAGGTCTTCGTGCGCTCCCGGCGCGGCCTCTCCCACACCCACGCCGGCAGCCTGCACGCGCCGGACGCGGAGTTCGCCCTGCGCAACGCCCGCGACCTGTACACCCGGCGCGGCGAGGGCGTCTCGATCTGGGTGGTGCCCTCCTCGGCGGTCACGGCCTCCTCACCGGACGAGAAGGACCCGTTCTTCGAGCCGTCCGCCGACAAGCCGTACCGGCACCCGACGTTCTACGAGATCCCGGAGGGGGTGCAGCACCTGTGACGCCCACGGTGACCACGACGGCCGCCCTCGCCCTCGGCGACGACGCCCTGGTGCTCTCCCACCGCCTCGGCGAGTGGATGGGCCACGCGCCGGTGCTGGAGGAGGAGGTCGCCCTCGCCAACATCGCGCTCGACCTGCTCGGCCAGGCCCGCATCCTGCTGTCCATGGCCGGCGACGAGGACGAACTGGCCTACCTCCGGGAGGAACGCGCCTTCCGCAACGTCCAGCTGGTCGAACAGCCCAACGGCGACTTCGCCCACACCATCGCCCGCCAGCTCTACTTCTCCACCTACCAGCACCTGCTGTACGCCGAACTGGCCACCGGGGACGGCCCGTTCGCCGGCCTCGCCGCCAAGGCCGTCAAGGAGACCGCCTACCACCGCGACCACGCCGAGCAGTGGACCCTGCGACTCGGCGACGGCACGGAGGCGAGCCACGAGCGGATGGGACGGGCGTGCGCGGCCCTGTGGCGGTTCACCGGGGAGATGTTCCGCCCCGTGGACGGACTCGACGCCGACCTGACCGGGATCGAGACGACCTGGCTGGAGTCGGTCGGGGAGGTGCTGCGCCGGGCCGGACTGACGGTCCCCGAAGGCCCGCGCTCCGGGGCGTGGACCGCCGGCGCGGGCCGTCAGGGCCTGCACACCGAGCCCTTCGGCCGGATGCTCGCCGAGATGCAGCATCTGCACCGCAGCCACCCGGGGGCGTCATGGTGACGGCCACCGCGCTGGAGGCGGAACTGCTCGCACTGGCCGGTTCCGTGCCGGACCCGGAACTGCCGGTGCTGACGCTGAGCGAACTGGGCGTGGTGCGGGCGGTGCGCGTACAGAACGCCGGCTCGGTCGAGGTCCAGCTGACCCCGACGTACACCGGCTGCCCGGCGATCGAGGCGATGTCGTCGGACATCGAGCGGGTGCTCCACGAGCACGGCGTACGGCAGGTCACCGTGCGCACGGTGCTGGCCCCGGCCTGGTCGACGGACGACATCACGGACGAAGGCCGCCGCAAACTGCGCGAGTTCGGCATAGCCCCACCCCGGACGGGACGAGGGACCGGGCCGGTGGCGCTCGCCCTGGGCCCCACCCGGACGCTCGACGCGGACCCCGTCCGCTGCCCGCACTGCGGCTCCGCCGACACCGAGCTGCTCAGCCGGTTCTCCTCCACCGCCTGCAAGGCGCTGCGCCGCTGCCTGGCCTGCCGTGAACCCTTCGACCACTTCAAGGAGTTGTGATGGCCCGCTTCCACCCGCTCCCGGTGGCCGCGGTGGACCGGCTCACCGACGACTCCGTCGCCCTCAGCCTCACCGTCCCCGAGGAACTGCGCGAGGAGTACCGGCACGCACCCGGCCAGCACCTCGCCCTGCGGCGCGTGGCCGACGGCACCGAGATCCGGCGGACGTACTCGATCTGCTCGCCCGCGCCCGACCCCGCCGGCCACGGGCCGCACACCCTGCGGGTGGGCGTGCGACTGGTCGAGGGCGGCGCCTTCTCCACGTACGCGCTGAAGGAGATCAACGTCGGCGACGAGCTGGAGGTGATGACACCGGCCGGCCGGTTCACGCTCGACCCGGCACCCGGTCTGTACGCGGCGATCGTCGGCGGCAGCGGGATCACACCGGTGCTGTCGATCGTCTCGACCCTGCTGGCGCGCGAGCCGGCCGCCCGGTTCTGCCTCGTGCGCGGCGACCGTACGGCCGCGTCGACGATGTTCCTGGAGGAGGTCGCCGACCTCAAGGACCGGTATCCCGAGCGGCTGCAGCTGGTCACCGTGCTCTCGCGGGAGGAGCAGCAGGCGGGGCTGCCCTCCGGGCGGCTGGACCAGGAGCGGCTGACCGGGCTGCTGCCCGCGCTGCTGCCGGTGGCCGAGGTGGCGGGCTGGTTCCTGTGCGGGCCGTTCGGGCTGGTGCAGGGCGCGGAGCGGGCCCTGCGGGAGCTGGGCGTCGCCCGCTCGCGGATCCACGAGGAGATCTTCCACGTGGACGGCGCGGCCCACCCGACGACCGCCCCGGCGCCCGCCCACAGCACCGTGACCGCCCGGCTCGACGGCCGGGGCGGCAGCTGGCCCGTGCGGGACGGGGAGTCGGTCCTGGACACGGTCCTGCGCAACCGGCCCGACGCGCCTTACGCCTGCAAGGGCGGTGTGTGCGGGACCTGCCGGGCCTTCCTGGTCTCCGGAGAGGTCCGCATGGACCGCAACTTCGCGCTGGAGCCGGAGGAGACGGAAGCGGGGTATGTGCTGGCCTGTCAGTCACATCCGCTGACGGAGGCGGTGGAGGTGGACTTCGACCGCTGAGCGGGCGACGGGTGACCGACCGTTCCCTGCCCCGACCACTCCCTGTCCCGGCCGTTCCCTGCCCCGACCACTCCCCGTCCCGGCCGTTCCCCGTCCCGACCGTTCCCCGTCCCGACCGTTCCCTTCTCCTAGAACCTGTTCTATCTTGACGGCCCGTCAGATCTCTCTGACAGATCAGCTGACCCGTCGGGAGGACAGGCCGTGGACTTCACCTTCACCGAGGAGCAGCAGGCGGCGGCGGAGGCGGCACGGGGGGTGTTCGCCGGGGTCGCGCCCGACGGCGTGCCGAGCCCCGCGCTCACCCAGGGCCGCCCCGTCGCCGACGACCTCGACCGGGCCCTGTGGGCCAGGCTCGCCTCGGCGGACCTGCTGAGCCTGCTGCTCGACGAGGAGTCCGGCGGAGCCGGCCTGGACGCCGTCGCGCTCTGCCTGGTGCTGCGGGAGGCCGGGAAGGTGCTGGCGCGGGTACCGCTGCTGGAGAGCAGCGCGGCCGCCGCGGCCGTACAGGCCTACGGCGGGCCGGAGTTGAGGTCCGCCCTGCTCGAGCGGGCCGGACGGGGCGAGGTCGTGCTGACCGTCGCCGCGAGCGGCCGCACCGGCCACGACGCGGCCGAACTCGCGGTGACCGCCCGGCAGGACGCCGACGGCGGGGCGGGCGGTGAGGGCGGCGACTGGGTGCTGGACGGGGTGCAAACGGCCGTGCCGTGGGCGTACGAGGCGGACTTCGTCGTCGTACCGGCACGCACCGGGGACGACCGGAGCGTCCTCGCCGTGATCGCCCGCGGGCAGGAGGGGACCGCACTGGCCCCCCAGATCTCCACGACCGGCGAGCGGCTCGGCGAACTGCGGCTGGAGTCGGCGCGGATCCCCGCCCCGTACGTCATCACCGCCGACGGCGCCTGGGAGTCCCTGCGCGCACTGCTGGCCACCGGGACCTGCGCGCTGGCCCTCGGCCTGGGGGACCGCGTCCTGGCGATGACCAGCGACTACGCGAGCAAACGGGAGCAGTTCGGGCACCCGATCGCCAGCTTCCAGGCCGTGGCCGTGCAGACCGCCGACCGCTACATCGACCTGCGTGCGATGGAGGTCACCCTGTGGCAGGCCGCATGGCGGATCGCCTCCGGGGCGCCGGGCGCGCTGCCCGCCTCCGGCGATGTCGCGGTGGCCAAGATCTGGGCCTCCGACGGAGTACGGCGGATCGCGCAGACGGCACAGCATCTGCACGGCGGGTTCGGCGCCGACGTCGACTACCCGCTGCACCGCTACCACGCCTGGGCCAAACACCTGGAGCTGTCCCTGGGACCGGCGGCGGCACACGAGGAGACCCTGGGCGACCTGCTGGCCGCCCACCCCCTCGGGGCCTGAGCCCGGCTACAGGACGGATCCGGGCTGCCCGTCGTCCGTCACGACGGGACGGCCCAGGGCCTGCCAGAACTGCATGCCGCCGTCGACGTTCACGGCGTCGATGCCCTGCTGGACGAGGTACATGGTGACCTGCGCCGAGCGGCCGCCGGAGCGGCAGATCACATGGACCCGTCCGTCCTGCGGGGCCGCCTCGGTCAGCTCGCCGTAGCGGGCGACGAACTCGCTGATGGGAAGGTGCAGCGCCCCTTCGGCGTGACCCGCCTTCCACTCGTCGTCCTCGCGGACGTCCAGCAGGAAGTCGCCGTCCTTGAGGTCACCGACCTCGACCGTGGGCACACCAGCTCCGAAACTCATGGCACCGACGCTACCCGAAACGCCGCGCGCCACGACGGGAGCGGCTATCCCACGAGCTGCGCCAGCTCCGTCTCCTTCGCGGCGAGGTCGGCCAGCAGCTGCTCGGCGATCTCGTCCAGGAGGCGGTCGGGGTCGTCCGGGGCCATCCGCAGCATGGAGCCGATGGCGCTGTCCTCCAGGTTCCGGGCGACCAGCGTGAGCATCTCCTTGCGCTCGGCGAGCCACTCCAGGCGGGCGTAGAGCTCCTCGCTGGGGGTCGGGCGACGCTCGGCGGGCGCCGGGCCGGCCGCCCACTCCTCCGCCAGCTCCCGCAGCATGGCCTCGTCGCCGCGGGCGTAGGCGGCGTTGACGCGGGTGATGAACTCCTCACGCCGCGCCCGCTCCTCGTCCTGCTGCGCCAGGTCGGGGTGGGCCTTGCGGGCCAGCTCGCGGTAGAGCTTGCGGGCCTCCTCGCTGGGCCGCACCCGCTCCGGGGGCCGCACCGACTGGTCCGTGAGCATGGCCGCGGCCTCCGGGAACAGTCCGCCCCCGTCCATCCACCCGTGGAACAGCTCCTCGACCCCGGGAATCGGCTGCACCTGGGCCCGCGCCTCCCGCGCCTTGCGCAGATCCTCGGGATCGCCGGTGCGGGCGGCCCTGGCCTCGGCTATCTGCGCGTCCAGCTCGTCGAGCCGGGCGTACATCGGGCCGAGTTTCTGATGGTGGAGCCGCGAGAAGTTCTCGACCTCGACGCGGAAGGTCTCCACCGCGATCTCGAACTCGATCAACGCCTGTTCGGCGGCCCGCACGGCCTGCTCCAGCCGCTCCTCGGGCCGCGGCTGCTCAGCTTCGGGGGTCGTCACCCGACCAGCCTAGGCCAAGGCCGCGGCTGCTAGCCCCGTGCCTCCGGACAGTCCACGGCCACCCACTCTGTGTCCAGATCCCGTCAGACCACCGTCAGCGTGCCCGGCCGACAGGCGATCTCAGTGGTGGCCGAAGTGGATCTCGATGTCGCCGTCCCCGGTGCGGCGGGCCTCACCCGGCTTGACGCCCTTCACGCACCCCTTGCCGGAGAAGGCGTACTGGCGCTCACACCCCCGTCTCCGCCGCGATCCGCCCCGCACGCACCGCCGTGACGAGGTTCGTGTGGTCCGCCTCGGTGCGGTCGGCGTAGGTGACGGCGAAGGTGGCGATCGCCTCGTCGAGTTCCTCGTTCTTGCCGCAGTAGCCGGCGATCAGCCGCGGATCGGCGCTGTGGGAGTGCGCGCGGGCCAGCAGGGCGCCGGTCATGCGGCCGTAGTCGTCGATCTGGTCGGCGGCGAGCGCGGCCGGGTCGACGCTGCCCTTGCGGTTGCGGAACTGCCGTACCTGGAAGGGCCGGCCCTCGACCGTCGTCCAGCCCAGCAGGATGTCGCTGACGACCTGCATCCGCTTCTGGCCCAGGACGACCCGCCGACCCTCGTGGTCGACGCCCGGCGTCTCGAAGCCGACGGTCAGCAGATGCGGCACCAGGGCCGAGGGGCGGGCCTCCTTCACCTGGAGGATCAGCGGTTCGCCCCGGTGGTCCAGGAGCAGGACGACGTACGAGCGCGTGCCCACGCTGCCCGTGCCGACGACGCGGAAGGCGACGTCGTGCACCGCGTGGCGGGACAGCAGGGGGTGGCGGTCCTCGGAGAGGGTGGCCAGGTACGGCTCCAGGGACACCGCCACGGCCGCGGCCTCCCCGTCGGGGATCCGGCGCAGCACCGGCGGGGCGTCGACGAAACGGCGGCCGCCGTCCTCGGTCACCACGGTCGACCTCGCCGCGAAGCGCCCGCTGGTGTTGGCCCGCGCCTTCTCCGAGACCCGCTCCAGCGTGCCCACCAGATCGTGGGCGTCGGTGTGGGAGACGAGCTCCTCGTCGGCGATCGCGTTCCACGCGTCCAGCACCGGCAGCTTCGCCAGCAGGCGCATGGTGCGGCGGTAGGAACCGGCCGCCCCGTGGGCCGCCTGACGGCAGGTGTCCTCGTCGGCGCCGGCCTCCCGGCCCGCGAGCACCAGAGAGGCGGCGAGGCGCTTGAGGTCCCACTCCCAGGGGCCGTCGACCGTCTCGTCGAAGTCGTTGAGATCGATGACCAGGCCGCCGCGGGCGTCGCCGTACAGGCCGAAGTTCGCCGCGTGGGCGTCACCGCAGATCTGGGCGCGGACGCGGGTCATCGGCGTGCGGGCCAGGTCATGGGCCATGAGGCCGGCCGAGCCGCGCAGGAACGCGAACGGGGTGGCCGCCATCCGGCCGACCCTTATCGGCGCCAGCTCCGGGATCCGGCCCTGGTTGGACTCCTCGACCGCCATCACCGCGTCCGGGCGGGAGGGGTCCAGATCGAGCACGGCGTGCGCCGCCCGCGGCACCCGGTCGCGCAGCGCCTTGCCCCGCTCCTTCGGCGAGGCCGACTCGGCCCCCGCCGTGGACCGCTCGGCGAATCCACGCACGTGGGGCAGCCGGCGCGCACCGCCGACCACTGAACCAGCCTCGACCTCGGTCACCGCGACCGCCTCCCCCGCACACACATCCGTATCGATCAATTCGAGCCGACCGTACAGCCCACAAGCCTGGTCGCGTCAGCCCCTGTGGACAACCCGGAGGTTGTGGACAACTCCCCTCGGAATCCCACCCTGCATGTTTCACGTGAAACCAGCCCTCACCACCCACCTTGAAGCCAGCCCTCACCACCCACCGTGAAACCAGCCCTCACCGTGCTCCCTTAGACCGCCCGCAGCCCGATGCGCAGCCGCTCCAACTCGACGGTCACGCGCGGCGCACCGCTGTGCTTGGCCGCGTTGGTGACAGCCGGCGGGCGGTGTCCGGGTCGCCGTCGAAGGCCCGCCGGGCCAGCCCGGTCCGCAGGGACAGGGCGACGAGTCGGGCCTGGGCACCGTCGTGCAGATCACGTTCGACACGGCGCAGCTCGGCGCCGTGCGCGGCGATCGCGTCGGCGCGGGTCTCGGTCAGCGCCCGGACCCGGGCGGCGAGCCGCGCCTTGGGGGACGGCCGCAGCAGCGCGGTCGACCAGCGGGCCTCCGTGTCCGCCAGCCGCACGATCAACGGGAGGACGCGCGCCACACGCCCCAGCAGTCCGCTGCCCACGCCGTCCACGAGGAGGGCGAGGGGCCACAGCGGCAGCGCGAGCAGCACCAGCCGGCCGTAGACGTAGTGGGCGGCCATCCAGCGCAGGTCGGCGAGGGTGCCGGGGTCGCGGAGGGCCGTGCGCAGCCGCTCCCGCAGCGGGCCGGTGAGCGGTTCGTGCGCCTCGGGGATCTCCCGGCTCGTCCAGGCGGCGACCTGACCTCGCTCGGCGCCCGCGATCCGCCGCAGCAGCAGCACCGTCTCGGGCAGCAGCCACGCCCCGACGACGGCGAGCGTGATGAGCAGCACGGTGACGAAGAGACAGGTGCCGAAGGCCATGGCCGCGGCGAGGGCCAGCCGCCCCGTGGCCCGCCCGCCTGGGCCGTCATGTCCCCCGCTCCACCCCACGTCGAAGGGCGGCCCGACCCCTGTGCACTCCCTGAGACGTTCCTCACACACGGTGAGCGTCTCGTGAGTGATCGTGAGCGCCCGGCCGGGAAACGCGGAAGCCCCCAGGTCTGAGACCTGGGGGCTTCCGGCTGGTGCGCGAGGGGGGAGTTGAACCCCCACGCCCTTGCGGGCACTGGAACCTGAATCCAGCGCGTCTGCCTATTCCGCCACCCGCGCATTGGGTGTGTCCTCGGGCTTGTGGGCTTTTCGGCCCTCCGCCTTCCGACATGCAGAACATTAGCACGCAGGGCAGGGTGCGTTCACATCCCTTATCCGGGGCACAGGTCACGTGGAGAGCCCGTCGGCAACCTCGTACGTCTCGGCGGTGACTGGTTCACGTATCAACCTCGTACCTATGGCGACCGTCTCCCCAGGAGCCGGACCAGGTCCACAGTCAGGTGCGGGACACTGGTCGTCGGCCGCCTCTACGATCCTGGGCAGAAAACAGGTACGGAAGCAGGTACGGAAGAGGCGTCGACATCGCGTCGACGGGGCCGACAGGGGGAACCAGCCGATTCACCGGCGCGTGGATACGATCAGTAAGCAGTACCAGGTAGGCAGCAGGACACGGGACGCAGGTCACGACGGAGGAGGTGCCCCATGGGAGTCCTGAAGAAGTTCGAGCAGCGTCTCGAGGGTCTGGTCAACGGCACCTTCGCGAAGGTCTTCAAGTCCGAGGTCCAGCCCGTGGAGATCGCGGGAGCGCTCCAGCGCGAGTGCGACAACAACGCGACGATCTGGAACAGAGACCGGACCGTCGTACCCAATGACTTCATCGTGGAGCTGAGCGCGCCGGACTACGAGCGCCTCAGCCCCTACTCCGGCCAGCTCGGCGACGAGCTCGCCGGCATGGTGCGCGACTACGCCAAGCAGCAGCGCTACACCTTCATGGGGCCGATCAAGGTCAACCTGGAGAAGGCGGACGACCTCGACACCGGTCTGTACCGGGTGCGCAGCCGTACGCTCGCCTCCTCCAGCAGCCAGCAGGCGCCCGCGCCGGCCGGCGGCGGCCAGCGTCCCGGCGGCTACGGCTACCCGCCCGCCGGTGGCGCCCCCGCCGCGCCCCCCATGCCGTCCGCGCCGCCGCCCGGCGGCGGACGCGCCGGCGGCTACGGCTACCCGCCCGCCGCCGGTGCCCAGCGCCCCGGCGCGGGAGGCGGCGGCCTCGCCGGCGCTCCGGCGCCCGGGTCGCGCACCCGCCACTGGGTCGAGATCAACGGCACCCGCCACCAGATCTCCCGTGGCACTCTCGTGCTGGGCCGTTCCACCGAGGCCGACGTGCGGATCGACGACCCCGGCGTCTCCCGCCGGCACTGTGAGATCCGGACCGGTTCGCCCTCGACGATCCAGGATCTCGGTTCCACCAACGGCATCGTGGTGGACGGGCAGCACACCACCCGCGCTACGCTCCGCGACGGCTCGCGGATCGTCGTGGGCAGCACCACCGTTATCTATAGGCAAGCCGAAGGGTGAAGCGGGGGCAATGTCAGAGCTGACCCTCACGGTCATGCGGCTGGGTTTCCTGGCCGTACTGTGGCTGTTCGTGATCGTGGCCGTACAGGTCATCCGCAGCGACCTGTTCGGTACGCGCGTCACCCAGCGCGGCTCGCGACGGGAAGCGGGACGACCGCAGCAGGCGCAGCGCCAGCAGGCGCCCCCGCAGCAGCGCCAGCAGCCCGCCGCCGCCGGCGGCCGCCGGGGCCGTAACGCCCCGACCAAGCTCGTCGTGTCCGAGGGCATCCTCACCGGCACGACCGTCGCGCTGCAGGGCCAGACCATCACCCTGGGCCGTGCGCACGACAGCACGATCGTGCTGGACGACGACTACGCCTCCAGCCGGCATGCCAGGATCTACCCGGACCGCGACGGCCAGTGGATCGTCGAGGACCTGGGCTCCACCAACGGCACGTACCTCGACCGAACGCGGCTGACGACCCCCACGCCGATCCCGCTGGGCGCGCCGATCCGTATCGGCAAGACCGTCATCGAGCTGCGGAAGTAGTGCTACATCATGACTGAGCGCGAGCGGAGCGAGCACGCCATGGCGGCCGGCACCCCGGCCCCCGGCGCGCTCCCGACCGGAGGGTGGGCAGTGTGGCTCGACACGACCGGCTGTACCCGGGGCCGACGGGCGAGGTGGGCATGAGTCTGTCACTGCGTTTCGCCGCCGGATCGCACAAAGGCATGATCAGGGAGGGCAACGAGGACTCCGGGTACGCCGGTCCCCGCCTGCTCGCCATCGCCGACGGCATGGGCGGCGCCGCCGCCGGTGAGGTCGCCTCCTCCGAGGCCATCTCCACCATCGTCGCCCTCGACGACGACATCCCCGGCTCCGACGTGCTGACCTCGCTCGGCACCGCCGTCCAGCGCGCCAACGACCAGCTGCGCGCCCTGGTCGAGGAGGACCCCCAGCTCGAAGGCATGGGGACCACCCTCACCGCCCTGCTGTGGACGGGCCAGCGCCTCGGTCTGGTGCACGTCGGCGACTCGCGCGCCTACCTGCTCCGGGACGGCGTACTGACCCAGATCACGCAGGACCACACCTGGGTGCAGCGGCTGGTCGACGAGGGCCGCATCACCGAGGAAGAGGCCACCACCCACCCCCAGCGCTCCCTGCTGATGCGCGCGTTGGGCAGCGGCGAGCACGTCGAGCCCGATCTGTCGATCCGCGAGGTCCGGGCCGGCGACCGCTATCTGATCTGCTCCGACGGTCTGTCCGGGGTGGTGTCGCACCAGACCCTCGAGGACACCCTCGCCAGCTACCAGGGCCCGCAGGAGACCGTGCAGGAGCTGATCCAGCTCGCGCTGCGCGGCGGCGGCCCCGACAACATCACCGTGATCGTCGCCGACGTCCTCGACCTGGACACCGGCGACACCCTCGCCGGACAGCTCTCCGACACCCCGGTCGTGGTCGGCGCCGTCGCCGAGAACCAGCACCAGCTGCACGACAACGGCATCATGCAGACCCCGGCCGGCCGCGCCTCCGGACTCGGCCGCCGCTCCCACGGCCAGGGCGGCGGGGGCGAGTTCGGCCCGCCCGGCTCCGGCGACGTGACCGGTTTCATCCCCACCGGCGGCTTCGCGGGCTCCCTCGACTATTCGGACGAGGACTTCGTCAAGCCCCGCAAGGGCCGCAAGTGGCTGAAGAGATCCTTCTACAGCGCTCTCACGCTCGCCGTCATCGGCGGCGGCCTCTACGGCGGCTGGCGCTGGACGCAGACGCAGTACTACGTCGGCACCAACGGCGAGCACCTCGCGCTGTACCGCGGCATCAGCCAGGACCTGGCCTGGGTCTCGCTCTCGAAGGTGGAGAAGGACCACCCCGAGATCGAACTCAAGTACCTCCCGGAGTACCAGCAGAAGCAGGTCCAGGCCACGATCCCCGAGGGCAGCCTGGGCAGCGCCCAGAAGAAGATCGAGGAACTGTCGGTGCAGGCGTCCGCGTGCAAGAAGCAGACGCAGGCCGATGCCACGAAGACCACGGCCAGTTCGAAGACCGGCTCCGGCCAGGCCGCCGGCGGCACGGGAACCACTCCCGCGTCCCTCACGTCCAAGGCTTCACCGAGCCCGACCCCGAACGCGAGCCAGCCGTCCGGTTCGTCGTCCCCGTCCCCGTCCGCGACCGCCACTCCCAGCCCCGGCCCCACTCTCTCGGAGGAAGAGCAGAAGGTCGTCTCGCGGTGCGGTGAGCAGTAGGCAAGCCGTGAGAGGCCCTGTCACATCATGAGCAGTACTACGAATTCGCCGACGCATCACACGTCCACGATCGGCTCGATCGGCGCCCCGAGCCGGCGCAACACCGAGCTCGCGCTCCTGGTGTTCGCCGTCGTCATCCCGGTGTTCGCCTACGCCAACGTGGGCCTCGCGATCAACGACCAGGTGCCGGCCGGCCTGTTGAGCTACGGCCTCGGACTCGGCCTGCTCGCCGCCGTCGCCCATCTCGTCGTACGCAAGTTCGCGCCGTACGCCGACCCGCTGCTGCTGCCGCTGGCCACCCTGCTGAACGGCCTCGGACTGGTCGCGATCTGGAGACTGGACCAGTCGAAGCTGCTCCAGCAGATCAAGCAGGCCGGTACGGCCGCGCCCCGGCAGCTGCTGTACACGGCGATGGGCATCGCGCTCTTCATCGTGGTGCTGATCTTCCTCAAGGACCACCGCGTCCTGCAGCGCTACACCTACATCTCCATGGTCGGCGCGGTCTTCCTGCTGCTGCTCCCGCTCGTCCCCGGCCTCGGCCAGAACATCTACGGCGCCAAGATCTGGATCTCCGTCGCCGGTTTCTCCATCCAGCCCGGTGAGTTCGCGAAGATCGTGCTCGCGATCTTCTTCGCCGGCTATCTGATGGTGAAGCGCGACGCGCTCGCCCTCGCCAGCCGCCGTGTCCTCGGCCTGTACCTGCCGCGCGGCCGCGACCTCGGCCCGATCATCGTGGTCTGGCTGATCTCGATCCTGATCCTCGTCTTCGAGACGGACCTCGGCACCTCGCTGCTGTTCTTCGGAATGTTCGTCATCATGCTGTACGTCGCCACCGAGCGGACCAGCTGGATCGTCTTCGGTCTGCTGATGTCCGCGGTCGGCGCGGTCGGCGTCGCCCAGTTCGAGAGCCACGTCCAGCAGCGCGTCCAGGCCTGGCTCGACCCGATGGGCGAGTACAAGCTCTCCCAGGACGGCGTCATCGGTCACTCCGAGCAGGCCATGCAGGCGCTGTGGGCGTTCGGCTCCGGCGGCACCCTCGGCACCGGCTGGGGCCAGGGCCACTCCGAGCTGATCAAGTTCGCCGCCAACTCCGACTTCATCCTCGCCACCTTCGGCGAGGAGCTGGGCCTCGCCGGCATCATGGCGCTCCTGCTGCTGTACGGCCTGATCGTGGAGCGCGGCGTGCGCACCGCCCTCGCCGCCCGCGACCCGTTCGGCAAGCTGCTCGCCATCGGCCTCTCCGGCGCCTTCGCCCTCCAGGTCTTCGTCGTCGCCGGCGGTGTGATGGGCCTCATCCCGCTCACCGGTATGACGATGCCGTTCCTGGCGTACGGCGGTTCCTCCGTCATCGCCAACTGGGCACTGATCGGCATCCTGATCCGGATCAGCGACACCGCGCGCCGCCCGGCCCCGGCCCCCGCCTCCAACCCCGACGCCGAGATGACCCAGGTGGTCCGCCCGTCATGAACAAGCCCCTGCGCCGGATCGCGATCTTCTGCGGCCTTCTCGTCCTCACGCTGCTGCTGCGCGACAACTACCTGCAGTACGTCAAGGCGGACAGCCTCGCCAGCGACACGAAGAACCGCCGCGTCAACATCACGCGCTACTCCACCCCGCGCGGCGACATCATCGTCGACGGCAAGGCCATCACCGGCTCGGTCGAGACCACCGGCGACTACAAGTACAAGCGCACCTGGAAGAACGGCGCCATGTGGGCGCCGGTCACCGGCTTCTCCTCGCAGGCCTTCGGCGCCAACCAGCTGGAGAAGCTCGAGGACGGCATCCTCTCCGGCAACGACGACCGGCTCTTCTTCCGCAACACCCTGGACATGATCACGGGCAAGGAGAAGGAGGGCGGCAGCGTCGTCACCACCCTCAACGCCGCCGCCCAGAAGGCCGCCTACAACGGCCTCGGCAGCAAGAAGGGCGCCGTCGCCGCGATCGACCCGTCCACCGGCAAGATCCTGGCCCTGGTCTCCACGCCGTCGTACGACCCCTCGAAGTTCGCCGGGTCCTCCGACAAGGACCAGGAGGCGTGGCTGGCGGTCAAGAAGGAGAACAACCCCGACGACCCGATGCTGAACCGCGCGCTGCGCGAGACCTACCCGCCGGGCTCCACGTTCAAGGTGGTCACGGCCGCCGCCGCGCTGGAGAACGGCGTGGTGTCGGACATCGACGACGCGACCAAGACGCCGGACCCGTTCCAGCTGCCGCAGTCCACCACCCCCCTCACCAACGAGCACGGCGACTGCGAGAACGCCACCCTGCGCGAGGCGCTGCGGGTCTCCTGCAACACCGTCTTCGCGAAGATGGCCGACAACGTGGGCAACGCGAAGATGATCGAGCAGGCGGAGAAGTTCGGTTTCAACGAGGCCAAACTGGACACCCCGGTCCGTGCCGCGGAGAGCGTCTACCCCGAGGACAACCAGCCGCAGAACGCGTTGGACGGCATCGGTCAGGGCTCCAACCGCGCCACCCCGCTGCAGATGGCCATGGTCGCCTCGGCGGTCGCCAACGACGGCAAGCTGATGAAGCCGTACATGGTCGACGAGCTCAAGGCCCCGAACCTGGACACCCTGGAGACGACCGAGCCCCAGGAGCTGTCCCAGGCGGTCTCCGGGGAAACCGCCCAGAAGCTCCAGGACATGATGGAGACGGTCGTCAAGACCGGTACGGGTACGGCCGCGAAGATCGACGGCGTCACCGTGGGCGGCAAGACCGGTACCGCCCAGCACGGCCTGAAGAACAGCGAGAAGCCGTACGCCTGGTTCATCTCGTACGCGAAGCTGTCCGACGGCAGTTCGCCGGTGGCCGTGGCGGTGGTCGTCGAGGACGGCGCCGCCAACCGTGACGACATCACCGGCGGCGGTCTCGCCGCACCGATCGCGAGGAGCGTGATGAAGGCAGTCATCGACAGCAAGAAGTGACCCCCATCACGTTGCCTGCACATCGGTGCACGTTGCGATACCGGTCCTGCATCGGGTGACGGGCTTGGCCAGGTCACTGACCGCCGTCCGGGTACGGTATGCCCGGACGGCAGCCTTCGACCGCACACCTGTGCCGGTCGGGACCGACGGAGAGGGCTGGTAGGTAGCTATGGAAGAGCCGCGTCGCCTCGGCGGCCGGTACGAGCTGGGCCATGTGCTCGGTCGTGGTGGCATGGCGGAGGTCTACCTCGCGCATGACACCCGCCTCGGCCGCACCGTGGCGGTGAAGACGCTGCGCGTGGACCTCGCGCGCGACCCTTCCTTCCAGGCCCGGTTCCGCCGGGAGGCCCAGTCGGCCGCCTCGCTCAACCACCCCGCGATCGTCGCGGTCTACGACACGGGCGAGGACTACATCGACGGGGTCTCGATCCCGTACATCGTCATGGAGTACGTCGACGGCTCCACGCTCCGTGAACTGCTCCACTCCGGCCGCAAGCTGCTGCCGGAGCGGACACTGGAGATGACCATCGGCATCCTCCAGGGCCTGGAGTACGCGCACCGCAGCGGCATCGTGCACCGTGACATCAAGCCGGCGAACGTCATGCTGACGCGCAACGGCCAGGTCAAGGTCATGGACTTCGGCATCGCCCGCGCGATGGGCGACGCCGGTATGACGATGACGCAGACCGCGGCGGTCATCGGCACCGCCCAGTACCTCTCGCCGGAGCAGGCGAAGGGCGAGCAGGTGGACGCCCGCTCGGACCTGTACTCGACGGGCTGCCTGCTGTACGAGCTGCTGACGGTCCGCCCGCCCTTCGTGGGCGACTCCCCGGTGGCGGTGGCCTACCAGCACGTCCGCGAGGAGCCGCAGCCGCCGAGCGTGTTCGACCCCGAGATCACCCCCGAGATGGACGCGATCGTCCTGCGGGCGCTGGTCAAGGACCCGAACTACCGCTACCAGTCCGCCGACGAGATGCGCGCCGACATCGAGGCCTGCCTCGACGGCCAGCCGGTCGCGGCCACGGCGGCGATGGGCTCGGTCGGCTACGGCTACGGCGACGACCAGGCCACCACGGCCCTGCGCTCCGCGGACGCCGGCGCCACCTCGATGCTGCCGCCCATGGGCCCGGACGACGGCTACGGCTACGACGACCGCCCCGACCGGCGCCGCCAGAAGAAGTCGAACACCTCGACGATCCTGCTGGTCGTGGCGGCCGTGCTGGTGCTGGTGGGCGCGATCCTGATCGGCAAGTGGGCGTTCGGCGGCAACAACGCGAGCAACGAGACGGTGGCCGTGCCCAGCGTGCTCGGCCAGACCGAGGCCGTTGCCCGGCAGCAGTTGTCCAACATCGACCTCAAGGTGGGTGAGGTCACGCAGAAGGCCTGCGAGGACACGCCCAAGGGTCAGGTCTGCGACCAGGACCCCGACCCCAAGACCCAGGTCAAGAAGCAGTCCGCGGTCAACCTCGTGGTGTCCACGGGCGCCCCGAAGGTGGCGGTGCCGAGTGTCCTCGGCAAGGACGTCGACGACGCCACGCAGATCCTCGAGGACGACAAGTACCAGTTCGAGGTGAAGACGAAGGAAGAGACCTCCACGGAGGAGGCCGGCACCGTCCTGGAGCAGGACCCGAAGCTCGGCGAAGAGGTGGAGAAGGGCACGACCATCACCCTCACCATCGCCAAGGCCGAGGAGAAGGCGACCGTGCCCGACGTCTCCGGTCAGAGCTGTGAGGCGGCCAAGGCCCAGATGCAGGCGAACAACCTGACCGGCAACTGCGTCGAGGTCGACACCCAGGACCAGAACCAGATCGGCAAGGTCATCTCGACCAGCCCCCAGATCGGCTCCCAGGTCGACAAGGGCTCCACGGTCACGATCCAGGTCGGCAAGAGCAGCCAGACCCAGGTGCCGTCGGACCTCCAGGGCAAGAGCCTGAAGGACGCCAAGAAGGCGCTGCAGGACGCGGGTCTGAACGTCGGCAACATCACCGGCTCCCAGGACGACAACGCGACCGTCTTCAGCTCGGACCCGAGCCCCGGCAGCACGGTGAACCGGGGCACGACGGTCAATCTGGTCGCGTTCGACAACGGGAACAACAACGGCGGCAACAACGGCGGAACCGTCTTCGGACAGACCGGCGGCTAGCCGCTGACCTCACCGGTCGATGCGCAGGGGCCCGGCACTCGGAAGAGTGCCGGGCCCCTGCGCGTGTTCTCGTGGAACCGGGTCAGTCGCGCAGTTCCTTGGGCGGCGTCCGGTCCGCGTCCACCTTCTCCACCCGCTCCAGCTCGCCCCACACCACGTACCGGTAGCGCGAGGTGTACACCGGCGTGCAGGTGGTCAGCGTGATGTAGTGCCCGGCCTTCTTGCGGCCGGACTCCTTCGGGATCTGTCCGAGGACCTCGACGTTGTACTTCGAGGTCTCGGGCAGGACGGCGTAGACCTTGTAGACGTACCAGTTGTCCCGCGTCTCGAAGACGATCGGGTCGCCCTTCTCCAGCTTGTCGATGTTGTGGAACTTCGCGCCGTGGCCGTCGCGGTGGGCGGCGAGGGTGAAGTTGCCCTCCTTGCCGCTGGTGGGGAGCGTGGCCTTGACGGGGTCGGTGTAGTAACCGGCGACGCCCTCGTTGAGGATGTCCGTCGAGGTGCCCTTCTCCACCAGGACCTCGCCGTTCTTCATGGCGGGCACGTGCAGGAAGCCGATGCCGTCCTTGGTGTCGAGCGCGCCGGGCCCGGTGTCCTCCTGGGACCAGTTGTCGCGCACCTTGTCGGCCTGCTGGTCGGCGTGACGGTCGGCGATGACGTTCGTCCACCACAGGGAGTAGACGACGAACAGGCCCAGAACCAGGCCCGCCGTGATGAGGAGTTCGCCGAAGACGCTGACGGCGAGGGCGATCCGCCCGCCGCCTCGGCGCCGGGGAGCCTCCGAAAGCGTGTCCGTGTCCTGTGCCTGCTCGGTGTCGCCGGTGGTCGCTGCCACGTACCTCTGCCCTTACTCGAAGCCCTTGCGCAGGGCCCTTACCCAAGGCTCCTACTGGACGAGCGCATCCGGCTTGCCCTTGCTGCGCGGCCGTTCCTCGACCATCTTGCCCCAGACGATCAACCGATACTTGCTGGTGAACTCCGGCGTACAGGTGGTGAGGGTGATGTAGCGGCCCGGCCCGGTGAATCCGGACTGCGGCGGCACGGCGTCGAGGACGCTGACATTGCTCGGCGCGGTGACCGGCAGCGAGGACGCCATCTTGTAGACGAAGTACTCGTCCTGCGTCTCCACGACGATGTCGTCGCCCTTTTCGAGCTTGTTGATGTACCGGAACGGTTCGCCATGTGTGTTGCGGTGCCCGGCGAGCCCGAAGTTGCCGGTCTTGTCCCCGGGCATGGCCGTGGTGAGCGCGCCCTCGCCGTAGTGCCCGACCATGCCCTTGTCGAGCACCTTCTTGTTGCTGACGCCCTCCGCGATCGGCACGACGACGTCCAGCTTGGGGATGTGCAGGATCGCGAAGCCCTGCCCGGGGGAGAAGGTGCCCGGGTTGCGCTTGCCGCTCGCCCAGTCGTCCTGGAGGCTGTTCGCCTCCTTGCTGGCCTGCGCGTGCGCCCGCACGTTGGTCCACCACAGTTGGTAGCTGACGAACAGCAGCATCAGCACGCCCGTGGTGATGAACACCTCCCCGACGGCCCGGCTGGCGACGACCGCCGCGCTGGGCTTGCGCGCCTTGGCCTGCCGGCGGGCCTCCATCCGGGACAGCGGCCGCTCGTCCTGCGAGGGCGCGACGGACGGGTCGGAGGCATCGACGGACCCCACACCGGGGCCGCCATGGCCGCCATGACGCCCACGGCGGCCCTTGGCGGCCTTTCTGCGGGCCGCGCGGCCACCCGGAGTGGTTCCGGTGGCTGGAGAGGCTGTTGGGGCACCAGAGGCCGACAGAGGCTCACCGCCGAACGCGGACGGCGGTGGCTCCGGAATCCGCAGCGCCACCGTCTCCTCGTCGATCGGCGGCAGAAACGGCTCACCGGCATAGGGGGCGTCACCGTACGCGTCACCGCCGAAGGACTCGTACGGCGCGGTGCCGTACGAGTCCTCGCGCTCGGGGCGCAGCGCGGTCACGCCGTGGCCCTGCCCACCACCGGGGCGAGCCCCGCCGACCTCGCCACCGCGCCCTGGTCGCCGCACTCCACCAGCCAGTTGGCCAGCATCCGGTGGCCGTGCTCGGTCAGCACCGACTCCGGGTGGAACTGCACGCCCTCGACGGGCAGTTCCCTGTGGCGCAGGCCCATGATGATCCCGTCGTGGGTACGGGCCGTGACCTCCAGCTCGGCCGGGACGGTCTCCGGCTCGGCGGCCAGGGAGTGGTAGCGGGTGGCGGTGAAGGGGGTGGGCAGTCCGGCGAAGACGCCCTTGCCCTCGTGGTCCACCAGCGAGGTCTTGCCGTGCAGCAGTTCCGGTGCCCGGTCGACCACCCCGCCGTAGGCCACCTGCATGGACTGCATGCCCAGGCAGACGCCGAAGACGGGGACGCCGGTGGCCGCGCAGTGGCGGACCATCTCGATGCAGACGCCGGCCTCTTCCGGGGTGCCCGGGCCGGGGGACAGCAGGACGCCGTCGAAGCCGTCCTGGGCGTGGGAGGTGGAGACCTCGTCGTTGCGCAGGACCTCGCACTCGGCGCCCAGTTGGTACAGGTACTGGACCAGGTTGAAGACGAAGCTGTCGTAGTTGTCGACGACGAGAATGCGCGCGCTCACTGGTTGTCCACCGTCACATCGTTGAAGGGAAGCAGCGGTTCGGCCCACGGAAAGACGTACTGGAACAGGACATACACGACAGCAAGCGCCAGCACGATCGAGATCAGCGCCTTCACCCAGGCGTTTCCCGGCAGATGCCGCCAGATCCAGCCGTACATGCCGTCCCTTCCGTCGCACCACGGCACCTGACTCACGCCGTACGCCACCAGACTAACGGCGCAGGGCCGTCGGTTCTCCTGCCTCCACAGGCTGTGTGGAGTCGAGGTGCGCCCAGACGATCAGCCGGTGACTGTGCCCCCATTCCGGATCGCACGTGGTCAGCGTCAGATACCGGCCCGGACGCGTGTACCCCGACTTACGTGGCACAGCGTCGATCACCTCGACGTCCGAGGGAACGGTTTTGTAGGGCCCTTTGTCGATCCGATACGTGAACCAGGTCGTACCGTCCGTGAGCACCACCGCGTCCCCGCGCCGGAGCTTGGGGAAGTCCTTGAAGGGGTCGCCGTACGTACGCCGGTGACCCGCGACGGAGAAGTTGCCGGTCTGCCCGAGCCGGGCGGTTCCGGTGTAGTGCCCCAGCCCCTTCTTCAGGGTGCCGGTGGAGGTGCCTTCGAGGACCGGCTTGTTCCACGTGAAACCAAGACGCGGGATGTACATCACCGCGAAGGGCTTGCCGCTCCTGTACGGCGCCGGCGACGGCGTGCCGGTGGCACTGGCGCCCGGGGTGGGCGCGGCGGTCTGCTGCCGGTCCCACTGCTCGTGCAGGTCGTCGATCTGGTCGCCCATGGCCCGGTCGGCCCGGACGCCGGTCCAGAACAGCACGTAGACCACGAAGAGCACGATGACGGCGCCGATGGTGATGCACAGCTCGCTGAACGTCCTGACGATCACCCGCACCGGCGGCTCCGATAAGGACTCGCTACTCCACAGGCTTCGCGTAGTGCAGGTCCACTGTGCCCGAGTAGCCGGGCAGAGTCACCGTCCCGTCCTCGGTGACTTTCCAGCCGAGCCCGTAGACGTTGACGTACACCATGTAGTTCTGGATGGCGGGCGAGTCCGCGAGGGCCTTCTGCAGCTTCTCCGGGTCGCCGACCGCCTGGATCTTGTACGGCGGTGAGTAGACGCGGCCCTGGAGGATCAGGGTGTTGCCGACGCAGCGCACGGCGCTGGTGGAGATCAGCCGCTGGTCCATGACCTTGATGCCCTCGGCGCCGCCCTTCCACAGGGCGTTCACCACGGCCTGGAGGTCCTGCTGGTGGATGACGAGGTAGTCGGGCTGGGGCTCGGGATAGCCGGGGAGCTTGGCGGTGGCGTTCGGCGGGGCGTCGTCGAGGGTGACCGTGACGGCCTTGCCCTTGACCTTCTGGGTGCCCGCCTTCTTCTCCAGGCCCGCGAGCTTCTCGTCCTCGGCGCTCGAACTGCCGTCGTCGGCTTCGGCCAGCGACTCGACGTCCTCGCGCAGGGCGGCGTTGGTCTCGTCGAGCTCGCCGTTCTTGTGACTGCGTTCCTGGATCAGGTCGGAGAGTTTCAGCAGGGACGCGTCCGTGCGGATGTTGGTGCCCTTGGCCGTGTTGAAGCTGGTGATGAAGAGGAGTCCGGCGAGGGCGAAGACACCCGCGGTGAGCATCCGCACGGGACGGAAGCGGGACGTTGAACCCGTCCCGGGGGAGTCGGCAGAATTGCTCAACGTACCCTTATCTCCTTCGGCGCCGTAGAAGCACTACGCTAACGGACGCCCGGGGGAGCCTCGCAGTCCCCTAGTACGCAGCCCCCGAGCCCGACCAGTACCTGCGCGGCCACGCAGCGCATCGACAGGAGAGACCCTCGTGCCGAAGTCACGTATCCGCAAGAAGGCCGATTACACGCCGCCGCCGGCGAAGCAGACGACGGCGATCAAGCTGAACAGCCGCGGCTGGGTCGCACCCGTGATGCTGGCCATGTTCGTGATCGGACTGGCCTGGATCGTCGTTTTCTACGTGACCGACGGTTCGCTGCCTCTCGACAGCCTGAACAACTGGAACATCGTCGTCGGCTTCGGGTTCATCGCGGCGGGGTTCGGCGTCTCCACCCAGTGGAAGTAGCTCTCCCCAGGGTTGTTCACTGAGTTATCCACAGGCCCGAGGTCGCTTTCCACAGAGTGGGGAAAAGAAACGACGATCTGTGGATAACTCACTGGAGGTTGACACCGGTACGACCTAACTACCGGCAGTCACCACCTCTCGAAAACTCGTTCGCCCCCTGTCTGACCTGCACAAACGCAGGCTCATCACAGGGGGCGTCGCAGTCCCCGCACGTTGTGCACAAGATTCGCCACACACTGTGGACAACAGTGCGCTCAGGTGAGCTGGGCGGTCCTCAGGAGGGTCAACACGACCACGGCCACCAGCACCAGCGCACAGGTGCCGTACTGCACGAGGGCGCGGTGTTCGCGGGGGGCGTGGACCATGCCGTACCCGATGATCACGCCCGCGACCAGGCCGCCGATGTGGGCCTGCCAGGCGATGTTGCTCCACCCGAAGGTGAAGATCAGGTTGATCACCAGCAGGGTGATGATCGGCCGCATGTCGTAACGCATCCGGCGCATCAGCACGGCGGTGGCGCCGAAGAGGCCGAAGATGGCGCCCGAGGCGCCGAGGGACGGCTGGTTGGGTTCGGCGATGAGGTAGGTCAGCGCGCTGCCGGCCAGGCCGGAGACGAAGTACAGCGCCAGATAGCGGGCCCGGCCGAGAGCCTGTTCGAGGGGGCCGCCGAGCCACCAGAGGCTCAGCATGTTGAAGAGGATGTGGATATAGCTGCCGTGCAGGAACATCGGGGTCAGCAGCCGGTACCACTGCCCCTCCGCGATGCCCTCGACCCCGCCCAGGACGGGCACGTACGCCCGGCCGAGCAGTTCGAGGCTGTCGGTGAAGCGGTCACCGACAGAGCGCTGGACCAGGAAGACGGCGAGGCACAGGCCGATCAGGATCTTGGTGACCAGACGGGGGTCGCCCGCGACCGAGCCCCCCGCGAGGGTGCGCGGCCGTGACGCCGCCGGGGGATGCCCGGTACCCGAGCCCTCGCGGACGCAGGAGGGGCACTGGAAGCCGACGGAGGCGCTGACCATGCATTCGGGGCAGATCGGCCGCTCGCAGCGGGTGCAGCGGACGCCGGTCTCCCGGCCGGGGTGCCGGTAGCAGGAGGGCGGGCCGCTGTGGGTGTCGTCCGGCCGACTCCCTGGCACCTGGTCCATGGGCTCCCCCAGTTCGTCGTCGTACAGGAATCTGCCCTGCTCATCCTTACGGACGAGCGGGGCAAATGGTTCCTGCCCCGGACAGGCCCTGCCGTGTCCGGACTAGCGCTTCTCGACCACGACCGACTCGATGACCACGTCGTTGAGCGGGCGGTGGGTGCGCGGGTTGGTCTCGGTGGCCGCGATGTCGTCCACGACCTTCTGGCCGGCCCTGTCGACGACCTCGCCGAAGATGGTGTGCTTGCGGTTGAGCCAGGCCGTCGGGGAGACGGTGATGAAGAACTGCGAGCCGTTGGTGCCGGGGCCGGCGTTGGCCATGGCCAGCAGGTACGGGCGGTCGAAGCGCAGCTCCGGGTGGAACTCGTCGGCGAACTGGTAGCCGGGGTCGCCGGTGCCGTTGCCCAGCGGGTCACCGCCCTGGATCATGAACCCGCTCATCACCCGGTGGAAGACCGTGCCGTCGTAGAGGGGGGCGGTGGTCCGCTCGCCGGTGGCGGGGTGGACCCACTCGCGCGCGCCGGTGGCCAGCTCGACGAAGTTGTCGACCGTCTTCGGGGCGAAGTCCCGGAACAGCCGGATCTCGATGTCGCCCCTGGTGGTCCTGAGGGTGGCGTAGAGCTGCTCGGCCACGATCGTGCCTTCCGTTGTGCTCGTGTGATCCCCCGATCCTCGCACGGACGGGAGCGGGCGGCGCCGATCCGTGGCATTGTCGACGACAAGGTCCTGTTGCCCCTTATTCGCCCCTAATGCTCTTGCCCGGCACCCGTATGCCCGTCCGCACGTGCCGCGTCGGCCGTCGGCAGGCATGATCCGTAAAAGGGTGGAAAGTCGAAATACCGTACGCCACCGAGGAGGAGGATCCCGTGACCCGCATCGACAGCGTGCGCGCCGCGACCGGCTCGGCGAAGGACAGCGTGCTGCACGCCGCGGAAGTGGTGGCGCCCTACGCCGACACGGCCAAGGAGAGGGCCTCGCAGTACGCGCACGAAGCCCGAGTACGACTCGCGCCCAAGGTGTCGCTGGCCGCCGAGCAGGCCCGCACCCAGTACGACACCCATGTCGCGCCCCGGCTGGAACAGGCGCGGACGCATGTACCGCCGAAGGTCGACCAGGCCGCGCACGACGCGGCCGCCCGTACCCGCCTGGCCGCCCGGCAGGCCGCCGAGTACTCCCGGCAGGCCGCGGAGTACTCCCGGCCGAGGATCGAACAGGCGGTGGCCGCGGCCGGGCCCGTCAAGGACGAGGCCGCGGCCCGTGGCGTCGCCGCGCTGGCCGCGCTCCGCGGCCAGGTGACGCCGAAGGAGATCGAGAGGCTGGTGCGCAGGCACCGGCGGCGGGCACGGGCCGGGAAGGTCGGCAAGGTCCTTCTCGTGCTCGGCGCGGCCGCCGGAAGTGCCTTCGCGGCCTGGAAGTGGTGGGACAAGCAGGCCAACCCCGACTGGCTGGTCGAACCGCCCGCGGCCACGGAGGTACCCCCCAGCGGCCTGACCTCGGTGGACGGCAGCGGTGACACCTCCGTCCTGGACCCGGAGGTGCAGGCCAAGCAGGCCGAGGACGAGGCCCACCGCGACGACGACCGCGGCTGACCGCACCCCACCCACCCCACCTCTAATACACCGCGCACCGGGGCGGGAGACTTCCACGTCTCCCGCCCCGTCGCCGTGCGCGTCACCACCCCGTCGCCGTGCCCGGGCCGTGGGCGTCACCGCCCCGTCGCCCTGCCGGGCCCGTGCGCGTCACCGTGCCCGGGAAGACGGGCAGTTCGGCTCCGGACCCCGGCAGACCTGCCCCGCGGGTCCCCCCGGACAGCTGTCCGGGGTCCGGCCCGCCGGTCCGGCCGGTCGGCCGCGGCTGCCCGCCGGCCCGTCGAAAAAGCCCCTCTGACCTGTGTTCCCACAGGTCAGAGGGGCTTTCCGGATGTGGAGCCTAGGGGAGTCGAACCCCTGACATCTGCCATGCAAAGACAGCGCTCTACCAACTGAGCTAAGGCCCCGGAAGGGACGTCCGGCCGGGAACCCGTCCCGGTGGCCGCCGGGGACCAGAGTACCGGGTCACCGGGGGTATCTCGCAAAAAGATTGGGGGTCCCCGTGGATGACCACTCTCCGTAAGATGCTCGACGTGGTTCGCTACAGCGAACCGTGGATGTTTTGGGGAAGCGATGGGGAGACGCAATGGACGCCGCACAACAGGAAGCGACCGCGAGAGCGCGGGAACTTCAGCGGAACTGGTACGGAGAGCCGCTGGGGGCGCTCTTCCGTAAGCTCATCGACGATCTTGGCCTCAACCAGGCTCGTCTCGCGGGGGTACTGGGACTGTCCGCGCCGATGCTGTCCCAGCTGATGAGCGGTCAGCGGGCGAAGATCGGCAACCCGGCCGTGGTGCAGCGGGTGCAGCTGCTCCAGGACTTGGCGGGACAGGTCGCGGACGGCAGCGTCAGCGCCGCCGAGGCGACCGAGCGGATGGACGAGATCAAGCGGTCGCAAGGGGGCTCCGTGCTCAGCAACACCACCACCACGACGAGCAGTTCGGGCGCGCCCACGGTCAAGCGGGTGGTCCGCGAGATCCAGTCGCTGCTGCGCTCGGTGGCGGCCGCCGGCGACATCATCGACGCCGCCGACACTCTCGCCCCGAGCCACCCGGAACTGGCAGAGTTCCTCCGGGTGTACGGCGCCGGCCGTACCTCGGACGCGGTCACGCACTACCAGTCCCACCAGAACTGAACCCCCGGTCCGTCGTCCGAAGGGGGTTCGGCGCCGGACGGGGAGGGGCAGCGGGGAGGACTGCGGTCCGCGGGACGTGGAGACACGCGACCGGGCCGACGGGGGACATCCACGGGGGTACACGGGGGACATCGCACGGGCGTCATGCGTGGGGGACATGCATGGGTGGCCGACGGGGGACAAGTACGGGGTGCACGGGGGCACGTACGGGGTACACGGGGGACGCATACGGGGGCACGGGGGACATACCCGGAGGGCCTAGGGGGGCCGACCCCGAGGACCCCGGGGACACGGGGGTCGTATCGCTCGTCGCGGGGGTAGCGAGGGGGTAGCAGGGGGACACCTGAGGGGGAGGAGCGACGCACTGCCATGGGTGAGGTCTTCGCCGGACGCTACGAACTGGCCGACCCGATCGGGCGCGGAGGGGTCGGCGCCGTGTGGCGCGCCTGGGACCACCGCCGCCGCCGTTACGTGGCCGCGAAGGTGCTCCAGCAGCGGGACGCCCATTCACTGCTGCGGTTCGTCCGCGAGCAGGCGCTGAGGATCGACCACCCGCATGTACTCGCGCCCGCGAGCTGGGCCGCCGATGACGACAAGGTCCTGTTCACCATGGACCTGGTGGCCGGCGGTTCACTGGTCCACCTCGTCGGCGACTACGGTCCGCTGCCGCCGGCGTTCGTCTGCACCCTGCTCGACCAGCTCCTGTCCGGGCTCGCGGCGGTGCACGCGGAGGGTGTGGTCCACCGTGACATCAAACCGGCGAACGTACTGCTGGAAGCCACCGGCACCGCCCGCCCCCGGCTGCGTCTGTCCGACTTCGGCATCGCGATGCGGCTGGGCGAGCCGCGCCTGACGGAGACCAACCTCGTGGTGGGGACGCCCGGTTACCTGGCCCCCGAGCAGATGCTGGGCGCCGAACCCGACTTCCCCGCCGACCTGTTCGCCGTGGGCCTGGTCGCGCTGTATCTCCTGGAAGGCGCCAAGCCGGACGCGAAGGCGCTCGTCCAGTACTTCACCGAGCACGGAACTCCGGGCGCTCCGAAGGGAATTCCCGAGCCGTTGTGGCAGGTCGTCGCCATGCTGCTGCAGCCCGATCCCGAGGCCCGCTTCCGTACGGCCACGGGTGCGCGCAAGGCGCTGGCCGCGGCCGCCGAACTCCTCCCCGAGCCCGGCCCCGACGACGAACTCATCGAGATCTTCGACCAACTCGGCCCGCTGCCCAAGGGGTTCGCCCCCGAGGGCCCGCTGAAGCCGTTCCGCAAGCCGACCCCCTCGGCGGACCCGGGGGGAGGCCCACCGCCGCCCCGCCCGGACACCGACCCGGGGTCCGGCGGTCCGGCCATGCCCTTCGACGCCGGCCGGCGGGGTGCGGCGGCTGGGCCTGGGGCTGGGGCTGCGGTTTCGTCTTCGGCCGGGGGCCTCCTGCCCGCCCGGCCGAGCACACCCCCCTTCCCTGCCCACCCGGGCACCCCTTCCCTGCCCGCGCGGCCAGGCGCGGCCCCCGGTCAGGCGGTCACAGGTTCCCTCCCCGGTATGCCTGGCACGCCTCCACATCCCTCCCGTCCGGGCACAGATCCGCTGCCCGCGCAGCCCACCACGCCCCCACCCCTCAGCGTGACCGGCCCAGGCGAAACGTCCCCCCACACACCGTCCGCCCCGGCCTCCGCCCACCACGGCACCGGTCCCCTGCCCGCTCAGCCGGCCGCCTCTCCCCACCCGGCCCCTCCGGCCACGGCCCCGCACCCGGCCTGGCCCGGCACCGGCTCCGTACCGTCGGCCGCCGGTGGAGGCGGCTTCGTCGCCGCGCACCCCGGGGCAGGGGTCGTACCGCAGACCGCCGACCGCCACCACGAGCCGCACTCCGCACCGAGCACCCCGCGGCTCCCCGCGCATCCGCCCACGGTCACGCCCACCCCCACGCCCACCCCGACCCCCTCCATGTCGGACACCGGCAGCTTCCACCTGCCGCCCCCTCTTCCGACGGTCACCGCGACACCACCCCCGACACCCACCCCCACCCCCACGCCCACCCCGCAGTCGTATCTCTCCCCCGCCCCCTACGACCCCACCTTCGCCCTGGCCGCCGCCCGTGGGCCCCACGGCGAGGCGGCTACCGCCTCCTACACCGCGCAGGACCCGGTGGCGGCGGCCCCGCGGCGCCGGGGGCACCGGGCGGTGCGGCGGAGCCGGCCCGGGCCGCCCGCCAAGGTCGCGGTGCCGCTGCTGTTGCTCGCGCTGGCCTGCTACGCCGTGGGGTTCTGGGCGCTGGCGCGTATCTGAGCGGAGGCCCTGCGGCGGGCGGTCAGGGTCCACGCGCCGAGGAACAGCAGCAGCGCGGTTCCGGTACCGAGGCCCACCACCGCGACCACCGTCATCAGGGAGTCGTCACCGGCCGCGGTGGATCCGTCACCCTGATCGAACCCCGAGTCCGCCCCGAAGATCCCGCTCGGCTCCGGGCGCCCCGCGTACCCCGGCCCGGCCTGCGTGGTGCCGGCGAGGCCGACCCGCAACGTCACCTCGTAGGGGCCGTCGCCGAACTGATCGGCGACCTGGGCGGCGAGGTGGACGACGAGGTAGTAGGAGCCGGCGAACCGCACGCTGTTCACGGGGTCCGTGGGGGCGTACCGGTTGACGTACCGGACGGGCGGGACCGGGTCGAGGGAGGCCGACTTCTGGGTGCCGCCGTAGCCGGTGCCCCTGGCCTCGACCCTGGCGCGCACCGGGTTGTAGAGGGTCAGCTCCAGCGCGTCGACCACGTACGAGGACGGGGACGAGGACCCGGCCCCGGCGCCACCGCCGGCCAGGTCGGCCACGGCGTACAGCTGCTGCCCCCAGTCGACCGGCACCTTGTAGAAGACGGTCTCGCCGGGCACCACCTCGTCGCGCCAGACAC
Organism: Streptomyces sp. NPDC096132; assembly: GCF_044763345.1. NCBI lineage: Bacteria > Bacillati > Actinomycetota > Actinomycetes > Kitasatosporales > Streptomycetaceae > Streptomyces > Streptomyces sp. NPDC096132. Next base: position 60,681 of record NZ_JBIWGA010000019.1, on the reverse strand, counting down.
CCTGCTCGACGGCGGTCGCCGCGGTGAAACCCGCTCCGCCGGACCGCACGACCGGCTCCCCGGTCGGCGGTGCGGGAGTCGCGGAGTCCCAGGCCTCGGGCACGCCCGTGGCGCCGGCCTTCATGAGCGGCGGCTCGGAGACGGGCGCGAGCTCCAGTTCCCAGGGGTCGTCGGTGCCCTCACCGGTGCCGGTGTCCGTCCGCTCGACGACCACGTAGTACGTGCCCGCGTCCTGGCACAGCCCCTTCCCCGGCATGATCTCCCGCGCGCCCCAGGCCGTCACCGGCTGCGGGCTGCGCGCGGCGCCGATCGTCGCCGACTCGTAGGAGCAGTTCGCGCCGTGCGCGTCCTGGACGGAGACCGAGACGCCGTCGCCCACGGCGGGCGTGCTGCCGGGGCGGGGGACCGCGGTGACGGAGACGTACGTGGTCGACGTGTCGTCGAGTTCGAGGCGGTAGTAGGCCTTCTCACCGGCCGGAAGGGTGCTCTTGTACGTCGCGCCGGGCTCCAGGCGTACGGCCCCGGAGGTGCCGGTCGCCGCGCGGGCGTCGCGGACGTCGTCGGCGAAGGCGTACGACGGGACGTCCGGCGCGGCGACGGCGACGGGCGCCGGGAGCGCCCCGCAGAGAAGTACGCCCATGACCACGGCGCGCAGCCCAGCCGCCGCACGCCCCGCCCCCCGGGCCATCAAACCCGCCCCCTCGCCTTGGTCCGAACGTGGCCCATCCTGCCCCGCCGCCCCGGCCTCCACCCCCGCATTCCGCACGAGTGTCCGAAACGCCCGCGTCTATCCGCAAACCCACGCACACGCAACTCGAGAGGAACGCGCGGGACCGCGAGAGGCGGAAACACAAAACCCCGACCGCTACGGCGGCCGGGGTCCGGTTCTGTCTCAGTCTCTGGTGTCGGTACTCACGAACCCGTGGGCACGGAGTCAGTCGCCTCCGTCCACAGATCCTGCTCGGCGCGATCCGCCTGGATCTGGCGGTACACGAGGAGCCCGCCGATGGCGGCCAGTGCGACCAGGAGAAGCTTCTTCACCGCGCGACCTCGTCTTTCCTTGACGTAGGGGACCTCTGGCGCCCGACTATACACACCGACCGATATCGATCGGTGACCTGCGTCGGCCTCTCAACTCCCGCTTTCGGCCGCCCAGTAACTCGTCTCCCTCCTTGCACCCGTCCGAGTGGTGTTCATCGGAACATCGCCCCGTCGTGTGCGTCGGTCCCCCGCTTCGTGCTCCCCATACACATCATGAGCAAAGTACGCAAATCGCCCAACCTGAAAGTGAGGGGCATGATCGAGAACCGGGTCATGAAGCTGTGGACCGCCATCGTCACCGCCTTCCTCGCGCTGTGCACGGCGCTCGGCTTCGTCGCTTCGACCGCCACGACCGCGACGGCGCAGACCGGACCGACGCCACACACCGGACCGAAGCCGCACACCGGCAGCGACAGCACCGGTGGCGGGAACATCGGCAGCGGCTACATCGGCGGCACCGAGAGCACCGGCAGCTTCGAGAGCGTCGACAGCGCGAACATCGGCAGCATCGAGAGCACGGGCAGCGAGTACGTCGGCAGCCGCGCCACCATCGGCAGCGAGAGCGCCGGCAGCGCGAGCACCAGCGGCAACGCGAGCACCGGCAGCACGGAGAGCACCGGCAGCCCGAACAGCGGCGCCGCACCGATGACGACCTGGCCCTCTGTCTTCCCCTGGTACTGGCCCCACGCCCGGTCCCTGCCCCCCACGATCAAGCAGCGCATCCGCGCCGAGGCCCACGGCAAGTCCCCCAGCTGCCGCCACCGCCCCCTCAGCGACGAGGAAGCCGCCGAACACGCCACCGCCTGCGACCTGGCGGAGCCGGCCGAACCCTCCATCCCGCTCCAGCGCTGATCAGAAGAAAACAGACCAGAAGAAAACAGACCAGGAAAAGCAGACCAGCACGACGTGACGGCGACTTGCGTACAGACCGCACGATGCAGGCCCGGCGGCTCCCCGGAGCGACCGGGCCTTCGCCGCGTGCGCACGTCACGGCATTAACCTGAGGCGGTGCCCCAGGACTGCGAACGGACGCCGGTCGTCCGCGACAACGGACGGCACCAGTGGGAGAAGGATCGGGCGCGCGCGCCGAGGACGGTGCGTGCCACGACCGGAGCGACCGAGCGCGACACCGGACTGCACCCTCCCGACCTGGTCTTTCACGCGGAGTACCGCGAACTCCCCGCGCCCTGCCCGCTGGCGGAGGCGTTCGGCGTCCCGGCGGGCACCCTGCTCCTGGAGCGTTCCTACCGCACCCGGTACGGCCCCGAGAGCGCGCCGTTCGCCCTGGTCACCTCCTATCTCGTCCGGGGGATGATCGCCGCCAACCCGGATCTGCTGGACGCGACGAACGAGCCGTGGCCCGGCGGCACCCAGAGCCAGCTGCACACCGTGGGCATCGAGCTGGACCGCGTCGAGGAACGCCTCACCGCCCGCGCACCGACCCCGGCGGAGGCCCGTGACCTGGACCTGCCGTCCGGCGCGCCGGTGATCCAGCTGCGCAAGACGTCGTACGACATCGATGACCGCGTGGTGAACATCGCCGACGTGACGCTGCCCGCCGACCGTACGGAACTGCTGTTCACCACCCGTCTGGAGAGGTGGTGAGTGCCGCCGTGCCCCGGCGCATCATCGTCGTCACCGCGGTCCACGCGCCCTCGGCCCGCTTCCTGCCGGAGGCCTGGAAGTCGCTGCGCGAGCAGGAGCTGCCCGAGGGCTGGGAGTGGCACTGGGTGATCCAGGAGGACGGCACGACGGACGAGGTCGTCCCGTACGTCCCCGACGACGTACGGGTGACCTTCCGCCAGGGGCGCACCGGCGGGCCCGGCGTCGCCCGTACCGTCGCGCTCGCGCACGCCGAGGGCCGGTACGTGAAGGTCCTGGACGCCGACGACCGGCTCACGCCCGGCGCCCTCGCCCGCGACCTGACCGCCCTGGAGGACGATCCCGGGCTCGGCTGGGCGACCTCCCGGGTCCTGGACCTGCTGCCGGACGGCTCCACGGTCGGCTTCCCGGGCGATCCCGCGGGCGGGCCGATCGAGCGGGGAGCCGTGCTCGACCACTGGCGGGCGAACGGCTGGCTCGCCCAGGTCCACCCGGCGTCCCTCTTCGTCCGCCGGGACCTGCTGGCGGCCCTGGGCGGCTGGATGGCGCTGCCCGCGTCCGAGGACACCGGCCTGCTGCTCGCGCTGAACGCGGTGAGCCGCGGCTGGTTCACCCCGGAGGTCGGCCTCCTCTACCGCAAGTGGGACGGGCAGGCCACGGGCCAGGCCTCGCACGTCGACCCCGCCGAACGACAGGCGCGGATGACGATCGCGGAAGCCAGGGCCCGGGCGCTCGCGTCCCTCGGCTGGAGCTACCCCGCCGTCGACTGACCCGCGGCGACGGCCAGCCAGTGGGCGAGCCGTCGCAGGGTCGTCTCGTCGGCGCCGTCCACCAGGGCCCGGACGGCCGTCACGTCGTCCGGGGTGAGGTCGTAGAGGCCGGCCTTGCTCAGGCCCGCCATGAGGACCTGGTGCCGGCGGTCCTCCATGCGTTCCGCGAGCCTGGTCGGTCCCTGGGCGGGGCCGGGCGCCGGCTCCTCGGGCGTCCCGGGGCCGGTCACGGGGGTGGGGGAGGTGTCGTAGCGGTGCCACGCACCGTCCTTCGGACCCCACAGGGCGACCGTCACCTCCTCGTCCCGCGCCCGTTTGACCTGGGTCATCTCGCCCATCGCGTACAGCACGGGCGTCCGGTCGGGCGACTGGGCGGCGGGCCGCCAGGACTGCGAGGACGGATCGTGGAACATCGCGACCCAGCGGGGAGCCCCCGGCGGCTGCGGGCTCTGGGGACGGGTCTGTCGGGTCTCCATGGCGCTCACCTTCCCTTCCGCGGCACACGGCAACACGGCAACACGGCAACACGGCAACACGGCAGGGCGACCATATCTGACGGGGCGTCAGCTAACCAGAGCCCGACGGCCCGCCGTCCCGCTCACCCGTTCCCTCCACTGCGCCGCCTACTGCCCCGCGGCGATCGCCGCCCGCGCCCTGGCCCGGAACGCCTCCAGCTTGTCCACCGGCTCCTTCATCTGCCGGCTGCGGGAGCGGATGCTCACGTCATGGCCCTCGGCGGCCCTCCGCAGCGCGCCCACCGTGGCCCGCTCGCGCGGGATGTGACGGAACGGGTCGAAGGAGTACCAGCGCATCGCGTTCTCGTGGGTCATCTTCGCGATGTCGGCGTCCGGGACCTCGCAGTCGACCAGCACCTCGTGCAGTTGTTCGGGCGCGTCCGGCCACAGGGAGTCGCTGTGCGGGTAGTCGCCCTCCCAGGCGATGTTGTCGATCCCGATGTCGTGCCGCAGGCGTACGCCCAGCTTGTCGGTGATGAAGCAGGTCAGGAAGTGCTCCCGGAAGACCTCCGAGGGGAGCTTGCCGCCGAAGTCCTGGAGGGTCCAGGCCGCGTGCATCTCGAAGGTGCGGTCCACCCGTTCCAGGAAGTACGGGATCCAGCCCGTACCGCCCTCCGACAGGGCGATCCTCAGGTCCGGGTACTCCTTGAGGACCCGGGACCACAGGAGGTCGGACGCGGCCTGGACGAGGTTGATCGGCTGGAGCGTGATCATCACGTCGGGCGGCGAGTCGACGGCCGGGATGGCGAGCCGGCCCGAGGAGCCGATGTGGATCGACAGCACGGTTCCGGTGTCGCAGGCCGCCTTCCACAGGGGGTTCCAGTAGGGGTCGTGGAAGCTCGGGTAGCCGAGCGGGGCCGGGTTCTCGGGGAACGTCATCGAGTGGCAGCCCTTGGCGGCGACCCGGCGCAGCTCGGCCGCGCACAGCTCGGCGTCCCAGATCGCGGGCAGCGCCATCGGGATGAACCGCCCGGGGTAGGCGCCGCACCACTCGTCGATGTGCCAGTCGTTGTACGCACGGACCAGCGCGAGGGAGAAGTCGGAGTCCTCGGTGGCGAACATCCTGGCCGAGAAGCCGGGGAAGGACGGGAAGTTCATCTGGGCGAGGATCCCGCCCGCGTTCATGTCCTTGATCCGCTCGTGGACGTCGTAACAGCCGGGCCGGATCTCGTCCATGCCCTGGGGATCGAGGCCGTACTCCTCCTTGGGCCGCCCGGCCACCGCGTTGAGCGCGGCGTTGCCCACGGTGTTGTCGCGGAACTGCCACACGTCGCTGCCGTCCTCGCGGTGCACGAGGCGCGGGGCGTCGTCCCGGTACCGCTTCGGCAGGTGGTTCACGAAGATGTCCGGCGGCTCGATGATGTGGTCGTCCACGCTGATCAGGATCAGATCGTCCCGTTGCATGTCGGTTCCTCCCGCACGCCCTGCTGGATCCGCACTCTCGATTTTTGAAAACTACATTCTCACTAGACGCGAATCAAGCATCCGGACAGCCGGGCTCATTGCCAGCAGGGTCCGAGTCTCGGCCAAAGGTGATCGGGAAGTGGCCCCGGAAATGGATCAATGAGTGAGAGTGGCAAGCCCGGGGTAGCTCAACTCGGTTCGGGAACCGAGGAGCGGAAAGTGACCGGTGCGCACTGCACACGCCATCGCGCACGCCACACCGTTCGGCACCGGTCCCTCCCCTCGTGCGGACCGCTGCCGAACGGTGCGGGTGACGTCCGGTTGCCCTTCGGATCCTGCCAGCTGGGGCTCGCGGCGAGGAGGGTACCGACATCCGGTCCACCCCGTTACCGCAGGTCAGACATATAAAGTGAGTTTTCCGGTCCGGATTCCAGGTGCGGGGGAAGTAAAGGGGTGGAGACCTTGAGTTTCGACTCAGGGGCACGCACGGCCTTCGCGGAACGCCTCGCGCTGCTGTACAAGGAGGCCGGCAACCCGCCTCTCAAACGCGTGTCCGAGGCCGTCGCCCGGCTCCAGCGGGTCGACGAGCGCGGCCGCCAGGTGCGGGTGTCCGCCCAGCGGATCAGCGACTGGCGCCGGGCCAGGAACGTACCCGCCCAGTTCGCCGCCCTCGCCGCCGTCCTGCACGTCCTGATACCCGACGCCCGGCGCGCCCGCCCCACCCCGGTCTCCCCCGGCCTGTACGACATGCCCCAGTGGCAGCGCCTCTGGGAGCGTGCGCTGGCCGACCCGGTCGCGGCCGGCGAGGGCGCCGCGACCGCCGAGGAGACGGAGAGGGAACAACCCCCGGCCGATGCCGCCGCCGTCCCCGGAGGCGTGTGCCCCTACCGGGGCCTGGCCTCCTACCGTCCGCAGGACGCCCGCTGGTTCTTCGGCCGGGAACGCAGCACCGACGCCCTGGTCGCCCAGCTACGGGCGGCCGGACGCACGGGCGGCCTGGTGATGCTGGTGGGCGCCTCGGGCGCGGGCAAGTCCTCGCTGCTCAGCGCCGGTCTGGTGCCCGCGCTGCGCGAGGGCGCGCTCGGTGACGAGAACGGCGCGGCGAGGGACGTACTGCAACTCGTCCCGGGAGCCGATCCGCTCGCGGAGCTCTCCGCCCGGATCCCCGAGCTCGCGGCCCTGGTGAAAGGGGTACGGGAACCCGCCGTTCCGGAGACGGAGACGACGACGGGGCACGACGTACCGGATCCGAGGGGTACGTCACCGGAGTCCCGCGCTCCGCAAGGACACGGCACATCACCGGCATCCCGCGCCCCGGACCCACGGGACGCGGCACCGACACCCCACGCTCCGGACCCGCACGGCACAGCGGAACGCCGAACTCCGCAACCGCGCCCCGGCACTCGGGAGTTCGCGCACGCCGTACGGGCGGCCGTCACGGCCTGGGCGTACCGGGCGACGACCGACCCCGCGCGACCCGTCGTCATCGTGGACCAGTTCGAGGAGGCCTTCACCCTCTGCTCCGACGAGGCGAGCAGACGCGCCTTCGTCCAGTTGCTGCACGCCGCGGCCACACCCGCCCGGCCGGGGGAGCAGGCGCCGGTGCTCGTCGTCCTCGGCATCCGCGCCGACTTCTACGAGCAGTGCCTCGCCCATCCCGAACTGGCCGACGCCCTCCAGCACCGGCACATGGTCCTCGGCCCGCTGACCACGGCGGAGCTGCGCGAGGCGGTGACCGGCCCCGCCAAGGCCGTCGGGCTCGAACTCGAACCCGGCCTCGCGGAGTTGATCGTCCGGGAGGTCAGCGCCGACGGTCCGCGCGGCGCCCATGACGCCGGTGTCCTGCCCCTGCTCTCGCACGCCCTGCTCGCCACCTGGCAGCGCCGCAAGGCCGGCCGGCTGACCCTGGCCGGCTACCGCGCGGCCGGCGGCATCCAGGGCGCCGTCGCCGCGACCGCCGAACGGGCCTGGTCCGGCCTGGATCCGGCCGCCCGGAGCGCCGCCCGGCTCCTCCTCCTGCGGCTGGTCCGGCTCGGCGAGGACACCCAGGCCACCCGCAGGCGCGGCACCCGCCGTCAGCTGGCGCAGGAGTCGACGGACCCCGGCGCGACGGAGGAGTCCCTCGAGGCGCTGGTGCGCGCCCGGCTGGTGACACTGGACGCGGAGTCCGTGGAGATCACCCACGAGGCATTGCTGACCGCGTGGCCGCGGCTGCGCGAGTGGATCGACGAGGACCGCAGCGACCATCTGCTGCGCCAGCGCCTCGAGGAGGACGGCCGGTCCTGGGAGGGCTCGAACCGCGACTCCTCGCTGCTCTACCGGGGTTCGCGCCTGGAACAGGCCCACACCTGGGCGAAGTCGGCCGGCGACACCTTCCTCACCCGCAGCGCGGTGGACTTCCTGGCCGCGTCGGTCCGACTGCGCCGGCGCACGGTGTGGATCAGCCGGGGCGCGGTGTCGGCCCTGGTGGTGCTGGCGATGCTGGCGGTCGGCGCGGCGGTCGTCGCGTGGCAGCAGCGCAATGACGCCGTGTTCGAACAGGTGGTCGCCGAGGCGGACCGTGTCCAGTACACGGACCCGTCGCTGTCCGCCCAGCTCGACCTGGTGGCCCACCGGCTACGGCCGGGTGACGAGGGCGCGCGCAACCGGCTGATCTCGATCGTCAACGCCCCGCTGGCCACCCCGCTCCTCGGCCACACCGGCGCCGTCTATCTCACCTCGTTCAGTCCGGACGGCAAGACCCTGGCCACCGCCAGCTACGACCGGACGATCCGCCTGTGGAACGTCGCCGACCCCTCCCGGCCCGAGCCGCTGGGCAAGCCCCTCACCGGCCACAGCAGCTGGGTGAGCAGCGCGGTCTTCAGCCCGGACGGTCACACGCTCGCCGGCGCGGGCGACGACGGCACGATCCGCCTGTGGGACGTACGCGACCCCGCCACGCCCCGCCCCCTCGGCAAGCCCCTCGCGGCCCGGGGCGGCGGCACGATCTACCTGGTCGCCTTCAGCCCGGACGGCAAGACCCTGGCCTCCGCCAACGAGGACAGCGAGGTCCGCCTCTGGAACGTCGCCGACCCGTCCGCCCCCACGGCCCTCGCCACCCTGCCCGGCCACACCGCCGCCGTACGCTCCGTGGCGTTCACCCCCGACGGCCGCACGCTCGCGACAGGCGGCGACGACAACACCGTACGACTCTGGAACACGACGGATCCCGGCCACCCGCACCCCCTGGGCCGGCCCCTCACCGGCCACGACGGCACGATCCACTCCGTCGCGTTCAGCCCCGACGGGAAGACGCTGGCGTCGGGCAGCGCGGACGACACCGTACGTCTGTGGAGCGTGACGGACCCCTCGCACGCGACCGCCCTGGGCGCCCCCCTCACCGGTCACACCGGCCCGGTCTGGTCCGTGTCGTTCAGCCCGGACGGCTCGCTGCTCGCCGCCGCCAGCGCGGACAGCACGGCCATCCTGTGGAACGTCAGCGATCCGGCGTACCCGTCCCAGGTCGGCGAGCCCCTCGCCGGCAGCAGCGGTGAGATGTACGCCCTCGGCTTCAGCCCCGACGGCACCACCCTCGCCACCGGCAGCGGGGACAACAAGATCCGCCTGTGGTCGGTGCCCACGTCGGACATGATCGGCCGCAGCGGAGCGTTCCGCCCGGACGGGCGGGTGCTCGGCACGGCCGCCCGCGACGGACGCGTCCACCTGTGGAACGTGGAGCGCCCCGACCGGCCCGAGCCGCTCGGCGCACCGTTCATGCCCGCGGACGGCGGCTACCGTTCGCTGGCCTTCTCCCCCGACGGCCGCACGCTCGCGGTACTCACGGACAACCGGGCGGTCCACCTCTGGAACGTCGCGGACCCGGCCCACCCGGTCTCCTACGGATCGCCGATCACCCTGCGCACCCGCTTCACCGGCCCCGACGCCCTCGCGTACAGCCCCGACGGCCGCGTCCTGGCCACCGGCTACGACGACCGCACCATCCAGCTGTGGAACGTGTCCGATCCCACCCGCCCCGCCCCGCTGGGCTCCCCGCTCACGGGCCACAAGGGATACGTCAACGCCCTGGTCTTCAGCCCCGACGGCAAGACACTGGCATCCGGCAGCGCCGACGGCACGATCCGCCTGTGGAACATCACCGACCCGACGAAGGCCGCCGGCCTCGGCAACCCCCTCAAGGGCCACTCGGGCCCGATCAACGCGCTCGTCTACAGCCCCGACGGCAAGACACTGGCATCCGGCAGCGACGACGACACGGTCCGCCTGTGGAACATCACCGACCCCACGAAGGCCGCCGGCCTCGGATCCCCCCTCACCGGCCACTCCGAAGCGGTCGTCTCCCTCACCTTCAGCCAGGACGGCGGCACGCTCGCCAGCGGCGGCAACGACAACACGGTCCGCCTCTGGAACGTCCGCGTCCCCTCCGACGCCTCCCCCATCGGCCAGTCGATGAGCCCCAACGCCAAGACCGGCAACTTCCTCTCCTTCAGCCCCAACAGCCAGATGCTGGGCGTCTCCAGCGGCGCCGACACCGTCCGCCTCTGGAACCTCGACGTCGACCAGGCCATCACCCACATCTGCTCCACCACCCGGAACGTCCTGACCCCCCAGAAGTGGAACGAGTACCTGCCCCGCCTCTCGTACGATCCTCCGTGCGACAGCTGACTTCCGGAGTGATCCCGATCACAACTCACCACTCCGCCCGACCAGTCGCCTCCCGTTGATCAACCACCCTTGTTAGCCTTGGCCCAAGCCCGGTCGCTGGTGCATCCCCCGTCGCCAGCGACCGGGCCTTTTCATGCCGAGATCCGGCGCCGGCCGCCGCTGTTCGCGCCCGCCGGAGCGGCGAGGCCTGCGCCCGGCCTGCCGCCGGCGAATTCACTTTCGTTGCATAAAGCGCGGATTACACAAATTAAAAAACGTTCTCATCAACGTTTCCCCCGCGCTACGGTCACTCATTTGCCGCGCAACTGGAGGAGTGGGCACCGCGTTAGCGGGACATGACGAAACCAATGCCTCTCGACCTGCCCCGCCGCACAGCGAGGACGGCGCCCCTGCCCCCCGCCGGCGATGTGACAGTGGGGAGATACACCTACCTGCCCGGCAAGGACGAAAGCCGAGCCACCGAGTCCCTGATCATGGAGTTTCTCACCCTGTTGGACGCGGCCCAGGAGGAACTCAATCGGCGGTGGAGCGGCCAGAGAAAGTCTGACTTCCACACGGACCGCATGTGACGTGAGCGAATGACCATGAATCATGACTATGTGGATCTCTCGTTTACGCAGCGTGAATGGTACCCCGACGCATACCCTTTCGGGTCGGGTACCGGCTGGCACGGCGGTCCTGTCGACGCCCTGCACTCAGGGGCACCCTTGGAACCTCCTGATCCGGGGTGGGACCCGGTCGAGGAACTCGCCTATCTCCTGCAGGACGCCGTGCCGACGGAGCGGCCCACCGTGCCGCCGCCGCGCAGCGAGCCGTCGTCCGGCGTCGAGTTCACCGACCCGCTGGAGAATCTGGCACAGATCACGGCGCAGTTGCCGCCCATCCGGCATTCTTCCGCCGGGCATCGGAAGATCCGGGTCCGCAAACTTCGCTTCAGGTGGTTGCAGACCGGCAGTTTTGTGATCGTCGCATTCGTGGCCGTCATCGTGGCGATGGTCAGTGTCTTCGGCGCCATGGCCACCTACGCGCCTCTGCAGCACATCACGTCCGGAGCGAAGGGCGGGAAAACCTCCTGGTGGCCGCTTCTCGTCTACGGCCCCTGGATTGTGGCCTCACTCTCCATTCTGCGCAATGCCTTGCATCGGCGCCGGGCTCTGCACTCATGGTTCGTCGTTCTGATGTTTTCCTCTGTCGCGATAATGCTGTGCGTGACTCAGGCCGAGAAAACCCTCGCCGGCATCGCAGGAGCCGCCCTGCCGGCCATGGCGTCCCTGGCCTGCTTCCAGCAACTCGTCCGGCAGATCACCTTGACCCTGCCACCACGACAAACCGCGTCCCGCCACCGGCAATAGCCAGGCTTCGGCCCTACCTACCTGCGCCGGGTGTGGAGATTGCCCAGGGAAGCCGGTAGCAGCGGGTGGGCCGGGCTGCGGACGCTGATGGAGGACAGGGATGGCGAGGCGACTGGCCCAGGAAGCTCCGGCCGCGGGAGGACGGAGCAACATCCTGAAGATCGTCGCCGCGTTGGCCGTGGTGCTCGCCGCGCAGGCGTTGTTGGCGTTGTGCCTGGTCAGTGCCCAACAGCTTCTGGTGCCACGGAACATGCCCTTCGGCGTGGCCGGCCCTCCCTCCCCTGTGGTCGCCGCGGTGGCATCGCGCACTGGCCTCGACCTGTCCTCCTATCCGAACGAGTCAGCGGTCATGGACGCGGCGGATCGGGGCGAGCTGTACGGCGCGTACCTCGACAAGGGTTCGTCCGACACCTTGATCGTGGTCCCGGCGAAAAGCTTCTTCGCCCAGACGGAGCTGGAGTCGGCGTTCCTGGACGCGGCGCACAAGCTGGGTCGCTCCGTCACCGTGCAGACGGTCAGGCCGCTTGCCTCCAGCGACCCGATCGGCGCCGTGACGTCGCTGTTGCTGCTGCCGCTGCTGATCGGCGGCTATCTGGCGGCCGTGCTGGTCTTCAAGGCGGCTCATGGTGTCGCCGCCGCGCCGTGGCGGGCGGCCATCCTGATCGGATACGCCCTGGTGGGCGCGCTGCTGACCGACCTGATCGCCGGACTGGGGATCGGTGCGTACTCCAGCAGCCACTTCTGGCCGCTGCTGCCGTGCTTCTGGCTCATCACCTCGGCCGTGGCGCTGGCGGCCGCCGCGATGCAGGCGCTTTTGGGCAGGCTGGGCACGCTGCTGGTGGCGGTGCTGTTCATCGTCATCGGCGGTCCGCCGGCGGGTGGACTGGGCACGTACCTGTTGCCGGTCTACTGGCGCAACATCGGAGTGATCCTCCCGCCGCAGAGCGCGGTGACCCTGGTCAACCACGTGCTCTACTTCGACGGGAACGACATCTCCACCCCGCTGGTCGTGCTGCTCCTGTACGTCGTTGCCGGAACGGCCGTCATCGCCTGGTTCGGCCGCATCCGCCCGGCCAGGTCGGCCACCGCGGCAGGCGGTCCGCAGCCCCCGTCGCCGCCGCCGGGCAATGCGGCGAGCGCTCCCGACCGCCGCCGGGCCGTGATCGGGATGCTCGTCGCGCTGGGCATCTGCGCCGTCATGCAAAGCCTGTTCGCCACCACCTACATGAGCGCGGGGCATGCCCCCAAGGCCTCCAACCTCCCGTTCGGCGCGGTCGGATCCTCGCCCGTCCTGGCCGCGGCCGAGAAGAACATCTCCCTGAAGGTCACTGACTACCCGGACGAAGCGGCGGCGAAGTCCGCCATCGACCAGGCCCGCATCTACGGTGCGCTGGTCTCGTCCGGTGGATCGAACACCCTGATCGTGGTGCCCTCCCTGAGTGACCTGGCGCCCCTCGATCTCGCGGTGCGGTTCGAAGAGGCCGCCCGCGGCACCGGGCAGAAACTGGAAGTCCAGCAGTACGCCCCGCTCCCGCTGGCAGCCAAGGACCCGTTCGGCCTGGTCCAGGCACTCATGCTCGTTCCCCTGCTCATCGGTGGATACATGAGTTCGACCCTGCTCCTGTCCGCCACCGGTAAGGCGGCAGGGCGCTGGCGTGCCGCCCAGCTCGCCGGGTTCGCCGTCGTCAGCGGTCTGAAACTGCTCGGACCCATCGGCACCCTCGTGACGGTCGTCGCGATGATCCTGCTGGGCAACCCGTCCTCGGGCGGTGCGAGTGGAGTGCCGTACCTGCCTGCGTTCTGGCGTGACATCGGGCCCTACCTGCCGCCCCGCAACGGCTACATCCTGCTGCACCACACCATCTACTTCGACGGCCACGGAACCAGCCAGGCACTGATCAACCTGCTCATCTATCTCGGCGTCGCCGCGATCGTCCTCATCGTGCTCGACCTGCGCCGCACCGAAGCGAAAGTGCCCACCGACGCGACCGAGGCCGCAGCCGTGTCCGTCCCGATGGGAGCCGTGCCGTGAGAGGTCCGGTTCCGCGGTCAACCACTGGTGTCAAAAGACCCCCGGACCGTGACAAGATCACGGGATGCTGCGACTCACCGATTTCATCATCGACTGCCCGGACACGATGAAGCTTGCGGCTTTCTACTCCGAGGTGACGGGCCGTCCGATCAAGGAAGGCAGCTCCGAGGACTGGGCCGGCATCCAGTTCGGCGAGATCGAGCTGGCATTCATCCGGGTGGACGACTACCGCGCTCCGCAGTGGCCCGACAGCGAGCACCCCAAGCAGTTCCACCTCGACTTCGAAGTGGACGAGATCGAGTCCGAGCAGCGCCGCGTCCTCGACCTCGGCGCGACGCTGAGGCAGGACTTCATCGGCCCCAACGGCTACGGCTGGCAGGTCTACACCGACCCGATCGGCCACCCCTTCTGCCTGTGCCGCAACAAGGGCGTCATCTGGACCGACCAGGGCCCGATCTGGCCCAAGCACAACTGATCAGCCGCCCACTTCCTCACCCACCACTCTCCCCAGCACACCCCACTGGTCCGGCTCGCCCGGCACACCTGCGTTGATGTCAAAGGCCCCCAACCATGATCGGTTGGGGCCTTTGTGCTGGTGGGGCTAAAAGGATTTGAACCTGCGGCCTCATCCATATCAGGTCGGTCACACGGGGCGGCGACCTCGGTCATACGGCCGTGGCGCTGCACGACGGATGACCCCGGCGCGTCTTCGCAGCGATCGCTTGGGCTCGGAGCGTCCGGAGAGCGATGATTCACCCCTTCTGACCAGGTGTTTCAAAATCTGTGCGGCTGGTTCGTCGACTTTGCCGACGAACCCCCACGGCGGTGGACACGACGAAGTGACCGCAGCCACCTATCTGGAGATGAACGTGACGAGTGAGAGTTCGGGATCCGTCCCGGCACCGAGGCGCAGGTTCTCCGGCCTGCGTCATGCGCTCACGGGCGGACGCGAGCGGACCGAGGCCGAGGCGAAGGCCGAGGTCCTATGCCGACTTCAGGAGCGCGGGGACTACTGGCACAACCTGCTGCGCCGGAAGCTCCCCAAGGGAGGCTGTCGACGACGCTTTCGGACAATTTAGCGTCAAGGTGACCGAGGCCTGATTCGAGGGACTCCACAGCGACAGCGGAGTCCCGGGATTAGGCAGTTTCGTTTGGATCGGCTGGACGTTGGTCCGGGCGTGCCAGCCCAAGCGTTACCAGAAACGCTGGAGAACTCCTTCCTTGAATACATGAGGACTCACCGCCAATTCGCCCATGAACGGGTGATCCAGCGTTACAATGAGGGCCGCGCTGAAACCGAGCAGTACGCTCACTGCCATCGCCAGAAAAAAGTGAGTGACGAGACTTTCAATTTCGAGCATGCAGACGAGAAGTGTGACCGCCAGGCCGCCGCCAAGAACCAGGGCGTAAAAGATCGGAGGCAGGCTGTGGTCGCTCCGCTCGATCCGTTGACGCCGGTTGAGGATCACCTCGTCCAGATTCTTTACCATGTCTCCGTAGAATACGGATTCCTTGGCTGAATCAGGTGTCTGCCGTTGAATTGTGGAGATTAGATTCTCGAGCGGCTGGCTGGCTACGGCCACTTTCTTCCCAGCCTTCATGGTTGGCCACTCACCCTCCACGACATCATGAACATAGTAATCCACGGCACCGTCGACGGCCGCGCGTGCCTCACCGTCGAAAACTTGCGCGTTCCGGACCAGCTGCGAAAGTGCTGTTGCCTCCCCGGCCACATCTGTCCGTGACGTCTGAAGTTCCTGCCATAGCACAACAATACTGAAAGCCAGAATCACGCCGTAAATAGCTCCATATAGACCCAAAGCAACCGGCAGCCCTTCGTTGAGCTTAGGGAGATATGGCTTCACAAATCGGCGTACGACGGCGAGCAAAATGGCCCCGGTCAAGGCGAAGACTCCGACGACCAGCAAGACGAGTGTCGGCCCGGGCATATGGCTCAACAGCCATCGACTCACTTCAACAGCCCTTCTTCACAGTTGTGGCAACCTGCGCGCGTGGCCAGCGCGGACATCGCATTGAGCCGGCGCTTCGCCCTGATGCTCATGAGAGCACGTCTTCAGGTCAGGCCGTCAGATACCACGCTGAACGAGCCGACCGGAAAGGACACCGTGAAGTTGTCCCGTGCATCCAGGCAGGTGGACACCGGGACGGGTGAGCCCAGGGAAAGCAGTGCCAGGTGAGTCCCGGCGTCGCTGCACGGGTGGCCGGTGGCGGGACCACCGGGAGATGATCGATGCGATCGCGTTTCGAACACCTGCATCGTCAAACCAGAACGGGAGCACAACACCCACGCCAAGTACGAGTCCAAGGTCCGGCTCTACCTGCTCCCCCACGTCGGCAAGAAGCCGCTCACCAAGCTGACGCCCGCCCAGCTCCGCGCCCTCATGGCCACACTGAGGCGGGAGGAGGTAGGCGCGGCCACCCTCTTCGAGGTTGCTGCGCGTCCTCCGGAACGCCCTCAACCGGGCCATGCGCGAAGAGCTGCTCACGCGCAACGTCGCGCTCCTGGTCGACATGCCCAAGGTCAACAAGGACAAGGGCACGGCGTGGAGCGCACGGGAAGCGATCACGTTCCTCCGCTCGACCCGCGCGCACCGCCTCTACGCGGCCTGCGTCCTGGTGCTCGTCCTCGCCGAGCACGGCGGCATGATCGACCCCACCGGCTTCTCCCGGTGCTTCGATCGCCTCGTGAAGCGGGCCGGCGTCCGCCGCATCACGGTCCGGCTCGCCCGGCACACCTGCGGCACCCTGCTGGCCTTCCCGCCACTGGTCGCCCTCGTTCGCGTCAACCATGGGTGTCAAAAGACCCCCGGACCGATGGTCCGGGGGTCTTCTGGCTGGTGGGGCTAACAGGATTTGAACCTGTGGCCTCATCCTTATCAGGGATGCGCTCTAACCAACTGAGCTATAGCCCCGCCGCGCTCTGCGGTGTGTGTCCCGCGCGCTGACTCCTGAAGATTAGCGCACGACGTGGGCAGTCCCAAAATCGATAGTCGTGGGACCGCCCACGGGAGGTCCGCAGTGCCTCACTCGTCCTCGGCGAGCGTCAGCTCGACACCACCGACGAAGCCGGCGGAGAGGTTGTAGATGAACGCGCCGAGCGTCGCGAGGGCCGTCGCGAGGACGACGTCGATGACCGCGATGATCGAGGTGAACGTCAGGACGTGGGGGAGGGACAGGAACGACTGCAGGTCGAAGCCGTTCGACTCGTTGGAGCCCGTCGCCTCGGAGATCGTGCCGCCGACGGTCGAGAAGACGCCCATCGCGTCCATGACCATCCACAGCACCGCCGCCGCGACGATCGTGCAGATGCCCAGCGCGATCGACAGCAGGAAGCTGACCTTCATCACCGACCACGGGTCGACCTTCGCCACCCGCAGCCGCGCCTTGCGCACCCGCGGCACGGTGCGGGCACCGGTGCGGGGGCGGCGTACCGTACCGGGCGGCGTCGCCTGCGTCGGGTAGGCCTGCGGCGGGTGGTACGGCCCCGCGGGCTGCTGGGTCTGGCGCTCACCGGGCAGCGGTGAGGGCGGCTGCTGCTGGGCCTGCTGGCCGCCTCGGGTGTCCGTCACGGTTCCCCCCTGGGATCCCTTGGATCCTTGCGTCTCGGGCGCCGCGGAGGGCGATTCGGCCGGTGCCGGCTTGATCGCCTTCAGCTGGGTCGTGTGGGTGTCCGCCACCGGCCCTTCCGCGCCCCGCGCGCTGGTCTTGCGCGCGTCCCCCTCCGGCGCGGCGGAGCCACGGCCGCCGCCGTTCTTGTCCGTGCCGGCAGACGTACCGGCGCCCGTGGCTCCACTCACGATGACTCACTCCTCGTGCCTACTCGGCCGAGGGCGCCTCACCCTCGTCCGTGCCGGTGGTCGCGGCGCTCTCGGCGGTCTCGTCCACGGCCTCGTCGCCGTCGACCTCCTCCGCCTCGCGCCCCGCCTCGGCGTTACGTGCGATGCCCACGACGGCATCGCGCTTGCCCAGGTTGATCAGTTGGACGCCCATGGTGTCACGGCCCGTCTCCCTGACCTCGTTGACTCGCGTACGAATCACACCGCCCGACAACGTGATGGCGAGGATCTCGTCGGTCTCCTCGACCACCAGCGCGCCGACGAGCGAACCACGGTCCTCCACGATCTTGGCGGCCTTGATGCCGAGGCCGCCGCGACCCTGGACGCGGTACTCGTCGACGGCGGTCCGCTTCGCGTACCCGCCGTCTGTGGCAGTGAACACGAACGTACCGGGTCGAACAACATTCATCGAGAGCAGCTGGTCTCCCTCACGGAAGCTCATGCCCTTGACACCCGAGGTCGCACGGCCCATGGGCCGCAGTGTTTCGTCCGTCGCCGTGAATCGGATCGACTGTGCCTTCTTGCTGATCAGCAGCAGATCGTCGTCGGCCGAGACGAGTTCGGCTCCGATCAGTTCGTCGTCGGAACCGTCCTCCATCTCACGGAGGTTGATGGCGATCACACCGCCGGAACGGGGCGAATCGTAATCCTTCAGCGGCGTCTTCTTGACCAAGCCGCCCTTGGTGGCCAGGACCAGGTAGGGCGCCGCCTCGTAGTCGCGGATCGCGAGGATCTCGGCGATCGCCTCGTCCGGCTGGAAGGCGAGCAGGTTCGCCACGTGCTGGCCACGCGCGTCCCGGCCGGCGTCGGGCAGCTCGTAGGCCTTCGCCCGGTACACCCGGCCCTTGTTGGTGAAGAACAGCAGCCAGTGGTGCGTGGTGGAGACGAAGAAGTGGTCGACGATGTCGTCTTCCTTCAGCTTCGTACCGCGCACGCCCTTGCCGCCGCGCTTCTGGGCGCGGTAGTCGACGGTCTTGGTGCGCTTGACGTAACCGCCGCGCGAGACCGTGACGACGATGTCCTCCTCGGCGATCAGGTCCTCGATGGACATGTCACCGTCGTAGGGCACCAGCATGGTCTTGCGGTCGTCGCCGAACTTCTCGACGATCGCGGCGAGTTCCGCGCTGACGATGCCGCGCTGGCGGACCGGCGAGGCCAGGATCTCGTTGTACTCGGTGATCTTCGCCTGGAGTTCGTCGTGCTCCTGGACGATCTTCTGGCGCTCCAGGGCGGCCAGTCGGCGCAGCTGCATCTCGAGGATGGCGTTGGCCTGGATCTCGTCGATCTCCAGGAGGTCCATCAGGCCCGTGCGCGCGATCTCGACGGTCTCGCTGCCCCGGATGAGGGCGATGACCTCGTCGATGGCGTCCAGGGCCTTCAGCAGGCCGCGCAGGATGTGCGCGCGCTCCTCGGCCTTGCGCAGCCTGAAGCGCGTACGGCGGACGATGACCTCGATCTGGTGCGTCACCCAGTGGCGGATGAACGCGTCGAGGGACAGCGTGCGCGGGACGCCGTCGACCAGCGCCAGCATGTTGGCGCCGAAGTTCGACTGCAGGTCCGTGTGCTTGTACAGGTTGTTCAGGACGACCTTGGCGACCGCGTCCCGCTTCAGGACGATCACGAGACGCTGGCCCGTGCGCGAGCTCGTCTCGTCGCGGACGTCCGCGATGCCGCCGACCTTGCCGTCCTTCACCAGGTCGGCGATCTTCTGCGCGAGGTTGTCCGGGTTCACCTGGTACGGCAGCTCCGTCACCACCAGGCACTGGCGGTTCTGGATCTCCTCGACCTCGACGACCGCCCGCATGGTGATCGAGCCGCGGCCCGTGCGGTACGCCTCCTCGATGCCCTTGCGGCCGACGACCAGGGCGCCGGTCGGGAAGTCGGGGCCCTTGATGCGCTCGATGAGGGCGTCCAGGAGCTCCTCGTGCGAGGCCTCCGGGTTCTCCAGGTACCACTGGGCGCCGGCCGCGACCTCGCGCAGGTTGTGCGGCGGGATGTTGGTCGCCATGCCGACCGCGATACCGGCGGAGCCGTTGATCAGCAGGTTCGGGAAGCGGGCGGGCAGGACGGTCGGCTCCTGCGAGCGGCCGTCGTAGTTGTCCGTGAAGTCGACGGTCTCCTCGTCGATGTCACGGACCATCTCCATCGACAGCGGCGCCATCTTGCACTCGGTGTAGCGCATGGCGGCCGCCGGGTCGTTGCCCGGAGAGCCGAAGTTGCCGTTGGAGTCGACGAGCGGCATGCGCATCGCCCACGGCTGGGCGAGGCGGACCAGCGCGTCGTAGATCGAGGAGTCGCCGTGGGGGTGGTAGTTGCCCATGACGTCGCCGACCACGCGCGCGCACTTGTAGAAGCCGCGCTCGGGGCGGTAGCCGCCGTCGTACATCGCGTACAGCACGCGCCGGTGGACGGGCTTGAGACCGTCCCGGACGTCGGGCAGGGCGCGGGAGACGATGACGGACATCGCGTAGTCGAGGTACGAGCGCTGCATCTCCGTCTCGAGCCCCACGGGCTCGATGCGCATCGCCAGCTCGCCGCCCTCTTCAGGGGTGACTGGAGTGTTCTCGTCGGCCATTGCTGGTGAAGATCCTTCCTGGTGCGGTCAGCTGAGACCGACTCAGATGTCGAGGAAGCGGACGTCCTTGGCGTTGCGCTGGATGAAGGCACGGCGGGCCTCGACGTCCTCGCCCATGAGGACCGAGAAGAGGTCGTCGGCCTGCGCGGCGTCGTCGAGGGTGACCTGGCCGAGGACGCGGTGCTCCTGGTCCATGGTGGTCACGCGCAGCTCCTCGGCGTTCATCTCGCCGAGACCCTTGAAGCGCTGGATCGAGTCCTCGCGGACGCGCTTGCCGCGCTGGCGGCCCATCTCGATCAGCGCGTCGCGCTCACGGTCGGAGTACGCGTACTCGACGTCCTCCCGGCCCCACTTGATCTTGTAGAGCGGGGGGCGGGAGAGGAACACGTGCCCGGCCTCGACCAGGGGCCGCATGAAGCGGAACAGGAAGGTCAGCAGCAGGGTGTTGATGTGCTGGCCGTCGACGTCGGCGTCCGCCATCAGGATGATCTTGTGATAGCGCAGCTTCTCGATGTCGAAGTCCTCGTGCACACCGGTGCCGAAGGCCGAGATCAGCGCCTGGATCTCCTGGTTCTGCAGGATCTTGTCGATCCGCGCCTTCTCCACGTTGAGGATCTTGCCGCGGATCGGGAGGATCGCCTGGTACTGCGGGTTGCGGCCGGACTTGGCCGAGCCGCCGGCGGAGTCACCCTCGACGATGAAGATCTCGCACTTGGTGGGGTCGTTCGACTGGCAGTCGGAGAGCTTGCCCGGCAGGGACGCCGACTCCAGCAGACCCTTACGGCGCGTCAGGTCGCGGGCCTTGCGGGCCGCCACGCGCGCGGTGGCCGCCTGGATGCCCTTGCGGACGATGTCGGCCGCCTCGACCGGGTTGCGGTCCAGCCAGTCCTGGAGGTGCTCGTAGACCGCCTTCTGGACGAAGGTCTTCGCCTCCGTGTTGCCCAGCTTGGTCTTGGTCTGGCCCTCGAACTGCGGCTCGCTCAGCTTGACCGAGATGATCGCGGTCAGACCCTCGCGGATGTCGTCACCCGTGAGGTTGTCGTCCTTCTCGCGCAGCAGCTTCTTGTCGCGCGCGTACTTGTTGACCAGGTTGGTCAGGGCCGCGCGGAAGCCCTCCTCGTGCGTACCGCCCTCGTGCGTGTGGATGATGTTCGCGAAGGAGTACACGCCCTCGCTGTAACCGCTGTTCCACTGCATCGCGACCTCGAGGGAGAGGGCACGCTCCTTGTCCTCGGCCTCGAGGTCGATCACCGTCGGGTGCACCACGTCGCCCTTGCGGGAGTTGAGGTACTTCACGAAGTCGACGATGCCGCCCTCGTAGTGGTACGTGACGGTCTTGACCTCGGACTTCTCGTCGGCGCCCGCCTCGTCCGCCCCGGCGGTGGCCTTCGCCGACTCGCGCTCGTCGGTGAGTTTGATCGTCAAACCCTTGTTGAGGAACGCCATCTCCTGGAAGCGCCGCGAGAGCGTCTCGAAGGAGTACTCGGTGGTCTCGAAGATGTCGCCGTCGGCCCAGAAGGTGACCGAGGTGCCGGTCTGCTCGATGGCCTCGTGCTTGGCCAGCGGGGCCGTGGGGACGCCCATCTTGTAGTCCTGCGTCCAGCGGTGGCCGTCGGTCTTCACCTCGACCGCGACCTTGGACGACAGGGCGTTCACCACGGAGACGCCCACGCCGTGCAGACCGCCGGAGACCGCGTAACCGCCGCCGCCGAACTTGCCGCCCGCGTGCAGCACGGTGAGCACGACCTCGACGGCCGGCTTGCCCTCGGAGGGGACGATGCCCACCGGGATGCCACGGCCGTTGTCGATGACGCGGACGCCGCCGTCGGCCAGGATCGTCACGTCGATCGTGTCCGCGTGGCCGGCCAGCGCCTCGTCGACCGAGTTGTCGACGACCTCGTACACGAGGTGGTGCAGGCCACGCTCGCCCGTGGAGCCGATGTACATACCGGGGCGCTTGCGGACCGCGTCCAGGCCCTCGAGGACGGTGATGGCGCTGGCGTCGTACGAGGCGGTGACCTCGCCGTTCACGCCGGCGTCGGTGGACGGGTTGTTCTCGTTGGGGTTGCCGGAATCGGCCACGAAGCGCCCTTTCTGGCACAGCACTAGCCAGGCTCCTCGGCGAGTTGCCGGAGCGGCTGCGGCATGTTGCGTTGGTAAGCCTTGATCAGCGTTGCTCAGCTTGTCCCGGGCGGTCCCCACGTTTGGGGCGGGATTGGCTTCCAGTCTACCGGTAGCACTGACAGTGATGGGGGTTTGCCGGTACCTGAGTCCGGATGTGCCGCCCTCAACCGGTCTCCGACGGGTCCCGATATGCGGAAGGGGGCTCCAAGAGGCTCACAGCGGCACTCAGCGCTTCCGGGTGTCAACCCTTGGCTACCGGGGAGTCAGGTCGGAAATCGCAACCTCGTGCGGGCTGTTCACGGCCCTCCGCGGGCCCCCGGCAGGCCACCCGCAAGCCACCCGCAGACCATCGCCGACGGCACAGAAAGACGGCCGGAGTGGTGCGTGACACCACCCCCGCCGTCCTGGTACGTGACACAGATCACCCGTAGGTGTCGCCGGGTCCGGTGCTCCCCGGGGCCCGCAGCGGGCCGTAGCGGCGGGCGGGGCCGCCGGGACCCTGCACCTTGATCTGCTTGACCCGGCCGTGCCCGAGGTCCTCGTTGAGCCGGGCGACCAGGGTCGGGGCGAGCAGCCGCAGGTTAGTCGCCCAGGCCGTCGAGTCGCAGCGCACCACCAGCACCCGCTCGTCCTCGTCGTACCGCTCCGGCACGCAGTGCTTGGCCACGTCCTCGCCGACGATCTCCGGCCAGCGGCCCATCACCCCGCCCACCGCGGCCGGCGCCTCCCAGCCGCGCTCGTTCAGCAGCCGGTTGATCGCGGCGCCGAGCGCCATGGGGTCGCGCCCGTCCGCCCGCGCACCGGAGCGCAGACCGCCACCGCGCCGCGCCTGCTTCTTCTGCTGCGCCGCGTCCCCCCGCGCGCGTGCCTGCTCGCGCGCCGCTCTGAGGGCCACGCGCGCGAGGTCGACGCCGGAGGGCTCGGGCGTGCTCCTGGGCTCCTGCTCGCTCATACGCGCTCCACCGTCCCGTTCGCCACGGCGTACCGCGCCCCGGCCAGCACATCCGGTACGTCGTCGTCGACCGCGGCCGTCACCAGCACCTGCTCACCGGGCGCGACCAGCTCGGCCAGCCGCTCCCGCCGGCGCGCGTCCAGCTCGGCGAACACGTCGTCGAGCACCAGCACCGGCTCGTTGCCCTCGGCCCGCAACAGGTCGTAGGAGGCCAGCCGCAGCGCCAGCGCGTAGGACCAGGACTCGCCGTGCGAGGCGTACCCCTTGGCGGGCAGCTGACCGAGTTTGAGCAGCAGATCGTCCCGATGCGGGCCCACGAGCGTGACGCCCCGCTCGATCTCCTGCTTGCGGACGTCCGCGAGCGCCGCCATCAGCTGCGCGTAGAGGTCCTCCCGCGTGTGCGCCTCGCCGGGCGCGGACGGCTTGTACTCCAGGGCGACCGGTCCGCCGCCCGGCGCCAGCTGCTCGTACGCCTTGTCGGCGAGCGGCTGGATCGCGGCGACCAGGTCGAGCCGCTGGGCGAGCAGCTCGGCACCCGCGCGCGCGAGGTGCTGGTCCCACACGTCGAGCGTGGACAGGTCCATCGACCTCCCGCCGTGCCGCCGCGCGAGCGCCGCCGACTTCAGCAGGGTGTTGCGCTGCTTGAGCACCCGCTCGTAGTCCGAGCGCACCCCGGCCATCCGCGGGGAGCGCGCGGTGACCAGCTCGTCGAGGAACCGCCGCCGCTCCCCGGGGTCGCCCTTGACGAGCGCGAGGTCCTCGGGCGCGAACAGCACGGTCCGTACGATGCCCAGCACATCCCGGGGTCTGACCTGCGAGGAACGGTTGATGCGGGCGCGGTTGGCCTTGCCGGGGTTGAGCTCCAGCTCGACCAGCTGCTGCCGGTCGCCCTGCCGGACCTGGGCCCGGACGATCGCGCGGTCGGCGCCCATGCGGACCAGGGGCGCGTCGGAGGCGACCCGGTGGCTGCCGAGGGTGGCGAGATAGCCGACGGCCTCGACGAGATTCGTCTTGCCCTGCCCGTTGGGGCCGACCAAGGCGGTGACGCCCGGGTCGAGCGGGACCTCGACCCGGGCGTACGAGCGGAAGTCGGCCAGCGACAGATGCGTGACGTGCATGGTCGTTCGCCGACCTCCCCCAGGGTGTGGATCCACGGCCGCTGGGCCCGCGGATCTGTGGATCTGGAACTGTGGATCTGTGGATTACTTCTTCTCGACGGCATGGCCGCCGAACTGGTTGCGCAGCGCCGCGATCATCTTCATCTGCGGCGAGTCCTCCTGGCGGGAGGAGAACCTCGCGAACAGCGAGGCCGTGATCGCGGGCAGCGGCACGGCGTTGTCGATGGCAGCCTCCACGGTCCAGCGGCCCTCGCCGGAGTCCTGTGCGAAGCCCTTCAGCTTGTCGAGGTGCTCGTCCTCGTCGAGGGCGTTGACCGCGAGGTCGAGCAGCCAGGACCGGATGACCGTGCCCTCCTGCCAGGAGCGGAAGACCTCGCGCACGTCCGTGACGGAGTCGACCTTCTCCAGGAGCTCCCAGCCCTCGGCGTAGGCCTGCATCATGGCGTACTCGATGCCGTTGTGGACCATCTTGGCGAAGTGGCCGGCGCCGACCTTGCCGGCGTGCACCGATCCGAAGTCGCCCTCGGGCTTGAGCGCGTCGAAGACGGGCCGCACCTTGGCGACGTTCTCCGCGTCGCCGCCGTACATGAGCGCATAGCCGTTCTCCAGGCCCCAGACGCCGCCGGAGACACCGCAGTCGACGAAGCCTATGCCCTTGGCGGCCAGCTCCTCGGCGTGCTTCTCGTCGTCCGTCCAGCGGGAGTTGCCGCCGTCCACGACGACGTCGCCCGGCTCGAGGAGCTCGGCGAGCTCGTCGATCGTCGACTGGGTGGCGGCACCCGCCGGGACCATCACCCACACCACGCGCGGGCCCTTGAGCTTGCCCACAAGCTCTTCGAGGCTGTGGACATCCGCGAGGTCAGGGTTGCGGTCGTATCCGACGACGGTGTGGCCCGCGCGGCGGATCCGCTCGCGCATGTTGCCGCCCATTTTGCCGAGGCCGACGAGACCGAGCTCCATCAGTTGTTCCTTAGGTCGCTGTGTGGCGTGTGGGGCACCTTCGTACCCATGTCCGAGCCTAAACCCGGACGGTCACGCACACCTGTGGGCATACGCGCTCAGACGTACGGTCCCACCTGCGGGTTTCCCCACAGGCCGGGAGTCGGTTCTCCACGGCCTGTGGACAACTTCAGGCTGCCTCGGATCGCTCAGCCGCTCAGCCGCACCGGCATGATCAGGTACTTGTAGGCCTCGTCCGCCTCGGCGTCGAGCGCCGGCTTGCCGCTCAGCAGCGCGGGCTTGGTGGACGTCGTGAAGGACAGCTGGGCGACCGGGGAGTCGATCGCGCTCAGGCCGTCCAGCAGGAAGGTCGGGTTGAAGGCGATCGAGATGTCGTCGCCCTCCAGCTGGGCGTCGACCCTTTCCACAGCCTGTGCGTCGTCGCTGGAGCCGGCCTCCAGGATGAGCACGCCCTGCTCGAAGCTGAGCCGCACCGGGGTGTTGCGCTCGGCGACCAGGGCCACACGCTTGACGGCCTCCACGAAGGGGGCGGTCTCGATCACGGCGACGGAGTTGAACTCGGTCGGGAACAGCGTGCGGTACTTCGGCAGGTCGCCTTCGAGGAGACGGGTGGTCGTGCGCCGACCGGCGCCCTCGAAACCGATCAGGCCCTCGCCCGCGCCCGAGCCGGACAGCGCCAGGATGACGCTGTCACCGCTGGTGAGCGCCTTGGCGGTGTCCAGGAGCGTCTTGGCGGGCACCAGGGCGACCGCGGAGGCGTCCGGGTTCTCCGGCTTCCACAGGAACTCGCGGACCGCGAAGCGGTAACGGTCGGTGGAGGCCAGCGTGACGGTGTCGCCCTCGATCTCGATGCGCACACCGGTGAGGACGGGGAGCGTGTCGTCGCGGCCGGCCGCGATGGCGACCTGGGCGGCCGCGGAGGCGAAGACCTCGCCGGGGACCGTGCCCGTCGCGTTCGGCATCTGGGGCAGCGAGGGGTACTCCTCCACAGGCAGGGTGTGGAGGGTGAACCGCGAGGATCCGCAGACCACGGTCGCCCGTACACCGTCTGTGGAAATCTCCACCGGCCGGTTGGGGAGGGCGCGGCAGATGTCGGCCAGCAGTCGGCCGGAGACGAGGACCGTGCCCTCCTCCTCGACCTCCGCGTCGACGGACACGCGCGCGGAGACCTCGTAGTCGAAGCTGGAGAGGCTGAGGGCACCGTCGTCGGCCTTCAGCAGGAGGCCGGCGAGGACAGGCGCCGGCGGACGGGCCGGGAGGCTGCGCGCCGCCCAGGCCACTGCCTCCGCGAGTACGTCGCGTTCCACCCGGATCTTCACTCTTGCCGCCTCCTGCTGTTGCCGGCGCTTCTCGCCCTGCCTGGCTTCGTCGTCTGTCTCGGTGTGATCGGCCCCTCGGAAGGGAAGGACCACCGGGGTCCAGTCTGACGCACCGCACTGACAGTAGGTGCCTCTCGGGGTCAAGTCGTGACGAGGGGCAGCCGGGCAACGAAGAGCGAGTTGTGCACAGGACCCTCTTCGAAACGGATTCCAGGCTCTCTCTAGTCGTCAGTAGTAGTAGGGCCTGTGGATACCGTGGATAACTGCGTTTGCGCAGCTCAGAGGCGATATTTTGTCCACGGGCCCTGTGGGCGGAGGCGGTGGACAACCGGGGCCGTCTGTGGAGAACAGAAAGTTCTGCACACTCCGTGCACAGGGAGGGGCGAGTTCTCCCCAGCGTCGTCCCCAGCTTTACCCACCTTTCCCACAGCCCAACCCGTCACGTTCATGTGACGCCTTTCACTCGACGCGGTGAGGAGGTGCGTCACGTTGCCGAACAGTGGACAGGGATGTGGAGAAACCGCTGATTGCTGGGGACAACCGGCCACAGCCTGTGGGTTGCCGGTGGACAACTTCGTGCACAGCCTGTGGATCAACTTTTTGTCCACAGCCTGTGGAGATCCTTCGTCCACGAATCCACAACCTGTTGACCTGGCTCGATGGTCTCCCCACAGGCTCGCCTGTGGATACAGTCTGGACAACTTCCCGGTCCCCAGGGTGTGGACGGGAAAAAGTCACCGAATCTGTGGAGAGAGGCCGTAACCCGACGGCTAATCGAACAGCGGATGACCGGCGGGCTTCCAGCGCACCCCCCGGGCCCGGGGTGGCCGACGCCCCCACGCCCTCTCCCGCACACGCGAAAGGCGCCCCGGGACGTGATCCCGGGGCGCCCTCGACGGCGGGTGAGAGGCCCTCTCAGCCGGCCTTGATGCGGTTGGTCAGCTCGGTCACCTGGTTGTAGATGGAGCGCCGCTCGGCCATCAGATTGCGGATCTTGCGGTCGGCGTGCATGACGGTGGTGTGGTCGCGGCCGCCGAACAGCGCGCCGATCTTCGGCAGCGAGAGGTCCGTCAGCTCGCGGCACAGGTACATGGCGATCTGCCGGGCGGTCACCAGCGCGCGCCCGCGTGAGGTTCCGCAGAGGTCCTCGACCGTGAGGCCGAAGTAGTCCGCGGTTGCGCTCATGATGGCCGTGGAGGTGATCTCGGGCGCCGAGTCCTCGCCGCCGGGGATTAGGTCCTTCAGGACGATCTCCGTCAGGCCCAGGTCCACCGGCTGGCGGTTGAGCGACGCGAACGCCGTCACCCGGATCAGCGCGCCCTCCAGCTCACGGATGTTGCGCGAGATCCGTGAGGCGATGAACTCCAGCACCTCCGGCGGGGCGTTGAGCTGTTCCTGCACCGCCTTCTTGCGCAGGATCGCGATCCGCGTCTCCAGCTCGGGCGGCTGGACGTCGGTGATCAGGCCCCACTCGAAACGGTTCCTCAACCGGTCCTCGAGCGTCACCAGTTGCTTGGGCGGCCGGTCACTGGAGAGCACGATCTGCTTGTTCGCGTTGTGGAGCGTGTTGAAGGTGTGGAAGAACTCCTCCTGCGTCGACTCCTTGTCCGCCAGGAACTGGATGTCGTCGACGAGCAGGATGTCCATCTCCCGGTACCGCTTGCGGAAGCTGTCGCCCTTGCCGTCGCGGATGGAGTTGATGAACTCGTTGGTGAACTCCTCGGAGCTCACGTACCGCACACGCGTGCCGGGGTAGAGGCTCCGCGCGTAGTGTCCGATCGCGTGCAGCAGGTGCGTCTTGCCGAGCCCCGACTCGCCGTAGATGAAGAGCGGGTTGTAGGCCTTCGCCGGCGCCTCGGCGACGGCGACCGCCGCCGCGTGCGCGAAGCGGTTGGACGCGCCGATGACGAACGTGTCGAACAGGTACTTCGGGTTCAGCCGAGCGGTCGGCTCCCCGGGCCCGCCCCCCGACGGCGACGGCACGGCCGACGACCCGGGCATACCGGGTCCGCCGGGCCGCTGCGGCGGCCCGGAACCGGCCGGCGGCTCGGGCAGCTCCCGCCGGACCGCGTCCCGCTGGTCGTAGTCGGGCCGCTTCTGCTCGTACGGAGAGGAGTCGTACGACGGCCGCTCCATCGGCTGGGGACGGTAGTCCTGCGCCGGCGGGCCGTAGGAGTCCTGGGAGTAGGCGTCCTGGGACGGCGAGGCGTACGGGTCCTTCGGGGAGCCGTAGGAGTCCTGCGAAGGCGAGGCGTACGGGTCGCGCTCCGGGAAACCGAGCCGCTGCTGCTGCCAGCCGTACTCGTCCTGCTGGGGCCGCGGCCAGGCGCCGGGCTCGGGCCGCTGGTACTCCGACGGGTACGCGGGCCGCGCGGTCGGCATCTGGTCCCCGCGCGAGCCGTCGGAGGGGCCCGGGCGCTGCTCGGCGCGGTGCCGGCCATACCCCTCGTACGGGCTGTCGTACCCGTTGTCGTACGTGCTGTCGTAGCGGCCGGGCTTGGGCTGCTCGTCGTACGGGCTGTCGTACGGGCCGGACGGGAGTTCGGGCTCCTCGTAGCGGGGCTGCGGCGGCTGCTGGACAGGGGGTGCCGGCGGGGCGGGGGGCTCGCCGGCGGAGTCGTCCACGGTGATCGCGATACGGATCGGGCGGCCGCACTCGCGGCTCAGCGTCTCGCTGACGATCGGGGCGAGCCGACCCTCCAGTACGCCCTTCGCGAACTCGTTCGGTACGGCGAGCAGGGCGGTGTCGGCCACCAGCGCGAGCGGCTGGCAGCGCCGGATCCAGTGCTCGTCCTTCACCTCGACACCCTGGCCCCGGCCCTCACCGAGGAGCTGCTCCAGTACTCGTGGCCACACTGCGGCAAGATCGGCAGGTACATCAGCCACAGGGCACGCTCTCTCGTGGGTCCCACGAACGTGTGGTTGCGGGACGGGTCGGGATTCGCATCGGGGGGACCAGGAACAGGGGACAAAGGAACGAATCGGAGTCCAGCCACGGTAGTCAGGGCGGCGGGTGCGGTTCAAGTTGTTGTCCCCAGGCTGTGGATAGTGTCTCCCGGTGACCCCTGGTTTGACCGGATGGCGCAGCCGCGCGTACCGTAACCAGGTCGAGTTGTCGATGGCTGCTGCCGCCTGCCTCCGATGGGCACAGATCGCGTCAGGTGATCGGGAAGCGGTGCACTCGGGCGTAACGAGAGCTACTCGTGGGCGCACGGTGACAGCCAGGACGGCACCCGCCACCACCGATTTGATTTCTGGAGCCCCCGAGTGAGCAAGCGCACCTTCCAGCCGAACAACCGTCGTCGCGCCAAGACCCACGGCTTCCGCCTGCGGATGCGCACCCGTGCCGGTCGCGCGATTCTCGCGAACCGTCGTGCCAAGGGTCGCGCCAGCCTGTCCGCCTGATTCCGGTCAGGTCATGCCGTCGTGCTGCCCACCGAGAACCGGCTGAGGCGGCGCGAGGACTTCGCGACCGCGGTACGACGGGGGCGCCGGGCCGGACGCCCGACGCTCGTCGTCCACCTTCGAAGCGGTGCCACGGACCCGCACGCGCCTGGGGAGAGCGCTCCCCCGACGCGTGCGGGTTTCGTCGTGAGCAAGGCCGTGGGTGGAGCGGTCGTACGCAACAAGGTGAAGCGCAGGCTTCGCCATCTGATGCGCGATCGAGTCGTCCTGTTGCCCCCCGGTAGCCTGGTAGTCGTACGGGCGCTGCCCGGCGCGGGCGACGCCGACCACGCACAGCTGGCCCAAGACCTTGATGCCGCCCTTCAACGGCTGCTGGGAGGGGGCGCGCGATGAAGTACCCGCTGCTGGCCCTGATCAAGCTCTACCAGTGGACGATCAGTCCGCTGCTCGGGCCGGTCTGCAAGTACTACCCGTCGTGCTCTCACTATGGCTACACGGCCATCGACCGGCACGGCGCGATCAAGGGAACGGCACTCACTGCCTGGCGCATCCTGAGGTGCAACCCTTGGTCGCTGGGGGGCGTGGACCATGTCCCGCCGCGGAAGCGCCCGCGGTGGCACGAAATGCTGCGCGACGCCTGGCGTGCACGCAGTGGCGGGACCTCCGCCGCCGAAACGGCCACCGAAGACAAGCCCTCTTCGACCACCGAAGAGAATCGTCCTTCGAGCCCGGCCGCAGAGACCCCGTCCCATGCCCAAGGAGCATGATTAGTGGACACGATTGCCAGCCTCTTCAGCTTCATCACGACACCCGTTTCCTGGGTCATCGTCCAGTTCCACACGGTGTACGGCAAGATCTTCGGGCCTGACACCGGCTGGGCCTGGGGCCTGTCGATCGTGTCCCTGGTGATTCTGATCCGCATCTGCCTGATCCCGCTCTTCGTGAAGCAGATCAAGGCGACCCGGGCCATGCAGACGCTGCAGCCCGAGATGAAGAAGATCCAGGAGCGCTACAAGAACGACAAGCAGCGCCAGTCCGAAGAGATGATGAAGCTGTACAAGGAGACGGGCACCAACCCGTTGTCCTCGTGCCTTCCCATCCTGGCGCAGTCCCCGTTCTTCTTCGCCCTGTACCACGTGCTCAACGGCATCGCGTCCGGTGACACCATTGGCGTGATCAACCAGAGCCTGCTGGAGAGCGCGCAGAAGGCGCACATCTTCGGTGCTCCGCTGGCCGCGAAGTTCACCGACAGCGCGGCGAAGGCGGAGTCCCTCGGCGCCTCCCTCACCGATGTGCGGGTCGTCACCGCCATCATGATCGTCCTGATGTCGGCCTCGCAGTTCTTCACCCAGCGCCAGCTGATGACGAAGAACGTCGACACCTCGGTGAAGACGCCGTTCATGCAGCAGCAGAAGATGCTGATGTACATCTTCCCGGTCATGTTCGCCGTCTTCGGCATCAACTTCCCGGTCGGTGTCCTCGTCTACTGGCTGACCACCAACGTGTGGACCATGGGCCAGCAGATGTACGTCATCCACAACAACCCGACCCCGGGTTCCAAGGCCCAGGCCGCGTACCTGGAGCGCCTCTACAAGCACGTCACCCACGCCGGCAAGACCCGCAACCGCGGGCAGCGCGCCATCATCAAGGCGATCGTCGCCAAGGGCCGCGACCGCAACGAGGCCGAGCGCAAGTTCATCAACGCTCTGAACAAGGCGGGCTTCGCGGCCCAGGCCGACGGCACCGTGGTCAAGGGCGAGTCCCAGGACGTCGCCCAGACCGAGGACGGCACGGCTACGAGCGCGGCCGCCGCCAAGCGGCAGCAGCCGAAGCGGCAGTCGAAGTCGCAGCGTCAGTCCGGCAGCCCCAAGGCGGCCGGTGAGACGACCTCGCTGAGCAAGTCCGACGAGCCCGAGGACGCCAAGCCCTCCGGCGCCGCCCAGCAGGCCGCTCCCAAGGCCGGTTCCGGTGGCCGCAGCAAGGCCCAGTCCGGGCAGCGCAAGGGCGGCCCGCAGCGCCCCAAGTCCCCGTCCAAGAAGTAAGAAGGAGCCCATCCCGTGACGGAAGGCACCACCTCCGCCGCCGCCGAGGGTGCAGACACCCTGACCCGCCTGGAGCAGGAGGGCGAGATCGCGGCGGACTACCTCGAGGGTCTGCTGGACATCGCCGATCTCGACGGCGACATCGACATGGACGTGGAGGCCGACCGCGCCTCCGTCTCGATCATCAGCGACGCGGGCACCCGTGACCTGCAGAAGCTGGTCGGCCGGGACGGCGAGGTGCTGGAGGCGCTGCAGGAGCTGACGCGCCTGGCCGTGCACCGGGAGACCGGCGACCGCAGCCGGCTGATGCTGGACATCGCGGGCTACCGCGCCAAGAAGCGCGCCGAGCTGTCCGAGCTGGGCGCCAAGGCCGCGGCCGACGCCAAGAACAGCGGCGAGCCCGTGAAGCTCAAGCCGATGACTCCCTTCGAGCGCAAGG
The DNA here is from genome assembly GCF_044763345.1 of Streptomyces sp. NPDC096132. Taxonomy (NCBI): domain Bacteria; kingdom Bacillati; phylum Actinomycetota; class Actinomycetes; order Kitasatosporales; family Streptomycetaceae; genus Streptomyces; species Streptomyces sp. NPDC096132. Next base: position 28,512 of record NZ_JBIWGA010000019.1, on the reverse strand, counting down.
TCGTGCACGACGCGGTCAAGGCCGCGGGCCTGAGCAGCGAGTCCGAGGGCGAGGAGCCGCAGCGCTTCGTCGTCGTGCTCCCCAACTGATTCGGTACATACGTCTCTCCCGGCCCCGTCTGTAGCGCAGGCGGGGCCGGTCTTTGTCAGCCTGGTAGTTCTGGTGGTCGGCGCTGGACGCGCCGATGCGGTACGGAAGGACGGTCCCCGTGACGGAGGCAGCGGAGCTCCCCCCTGCGCCCGAGGTGGCACGCGAGGTATTCGGCGATCGCTTCGCGGATGCGGTCCGGTACGCCGAGCTCCTGGCCGAGGCAGGCGTGCAGCGCGGCCTCATCGGCCCGCGCGAGGTGCCCCGCCTGTGGGAGAGGCACATCCTGAACTGCGCGGTGCTCTCCGAGGTCGTGCCCGAGGGGGTGACCGTGTGCGACGTCGGCTCAGGTGCCGGACTGCCCGGTATCCCCCTGGCGCTTGTGCGCGAGGACCTGAAGATCACCCTTCTGGAGCCGCTGCTGCGGCGTACGAACTTCCTGACCGAGGTCGTCGAGCTCCTCGGCCTGGACCATGTGACCGTCGTCCGCGGCCGTGCCGAGGAGGTCATGGGCAAGATCCCGCCCGTCCATGTGGTCACCGCCCGCGCCGTGGCCCCGCTGGACCGCCTGGCCACCTGGGGCATCCCCTTGCTGCGTCCCTACGGCGAGATGCTCGCCCTGAAGGGCGACACCGCAGAGGAGGAGCTGAAGAGCGCGGCCACCGCCCTGAGCAAGCTCGGCGCGGTCGGCACCTCCATCCTCCAGGTCGGCGAGGGCGTCGTCGATCCGCTCTCCACGGTGGTGCGGGTCGAGGTCGGGGAGAGCCCCGGCGGTGTGCGGTTCGCGGCCAAGCGGGCGAAGGCGGCCCGGACGGGGCGGGCACGCCGCCGTCGCTGACGAGGAAACGGGAGGCGCAGTAGCGCGGCGTACTCCACACAAGCTGCCCCACCTACGCCCAACGGAGTGTCGCGACAGTTCGGCCGTGGGTGCTGTGCATCGTGTTTCACGTGAAACGTCGCTCCCTACTGCACGGCATCATCAGCCGCGGTCGCGCCGCGGCCGAACCCCGCGACCGTAAGCCTCTCGGTTCACTCGATGCGGGCGTGAAGTTGTCCACAGAGGTGGATTTCTCCACAGAACAACAGGCCTCACTGGTTCGCGACCCCGAAGACATGGCAGGCTCTGTTCATTGCGAGCTTGAAGTCGAGGAGAGTGAATCCTTGCGGTCCGACGCCAACATCGCGGGACCGATGGCCGATCCGGTCCCCGGTCCCCGTACCGAGTCCTTGGGGGAGGATGTTTCACGTGAAACACCGCCCCCGATGGACGACACTCCGATCGGTCGTGCTGCCCAACTGGCGGTAGAGGCACTGGGCCGCGCCGGCGAGGGTCTGCCACGCCCTGAGCAGACCCGGATCATCGTGGTCGCCAACCAGAAGGGTGGGGTCGGCAAGACGACGACGACCGTCAACCTTGCCGCTTCCCTCGCCCTGCACGGCGGCCGCGTCCTTGTGGTCGACCTCGACCCCCAGGGCAACGCGTCCACTGCCCTCGGGATCGACCATCACGCCGAGGTTCCGTCCATCTATGACGTGTTGGTCGAGAGCCGCCCGCTCGCGGAAGTCGTCCAGCCGGTCCCCGATGTCGAAGGCCTCTTCTGTGCTCCCGCCACGATCGATCTCGCCGGTGCGGAGATCGAGCTGGTGTCCCTGGTGGCCCGAGAGAGCCGACTGCAGCGGGCCATCCAGGCCTATGAGCAGCCGCTGGACTACATCCTCATCGACTGCCCGCCCTCGCTCGGCCTGCTGACGGTCAACGCGCTGGTGGCCGGTGCGGAGGTCCTCATCCCGATCCAGTGCGAGTACTACGCGCTGGAGGGACTGGGCCAGCTGCTGCGCAACGTCGACCTGGTGCGGGGGCACCTCAACCCCGCCCTGCATGTGTCGACCATCCTGCTCACCATGTACGACGGCCGGACGCGCCTGGCGTCGCAGGTCGCCGAGGAGGTGCGCACCCACTTCGGCGACGAGGTGCTGCGGACGAGCATTCCTCGCTCGGTCCGTATCTCCGAGGCGCCGAGCTATGGGCAGACGGTACTGACCTACGATCCAGGATCGAGCGGTGCCCTCTCCTACCTTGAGGCGGCACGAGAGATCGCGCTGAAGGGTGTGGGCGTCAGCTATGACGCCACCCACGCCCACATCGGCGCTCAGAACAATCCGAGCATGGTGGAGGGGATCCAGTGAATGAGCGACGGAGGGGGTTGGGCCGAGGCCTCGCCGCACTGATCCCTGCCGCCCCGACGGAGAAGACGCCGGCGCAGACCGCAGTGGGCAACGCGGGCTCCGTGCCCCAGGCGACTGTTCCGGGCCCGAACTCCGACCGCGGTGTGGCCGCGGCCAAGGTGGCCACGCTGCCGAATGTTTCACGTGAAACGGAGGATCTGCCGGCCTACGGCGCGGTGGAGATGCCGGCCACGCCCATCGGTGCGTACTTCGCGGAGATCCCCCTCGATGCGATCACGCCGAACCCGCGCCAGCCGCGAGAGGTCTTCGACGAGTACGCACTGGACGAGCTCATCACCTCCATCAAGGAGGTCGGCCTCCTCCAGCCCGTCGTCGTACGGGAGGTGGGCTCCGGGCAGTATGAGCTCATCATGGGCGAGCGGCGCTGGCGGGCCTGCCGTGAGGCGGGCCTGGAGGCGATCCCGGCGATCGTGCGGGCCACGGACGACGAGAAGCTGCTGCTGGACGCCCTCCTGGAGAACCTCCACCGGGCGCAGCTGAACCCGCTGGAAGAGGCAGCCGCCTACGACCAGCTGCTGAAGGACTTCAACTGCACGCATGACCAGCTGGCGGACCGTATCGGTCGGTCCCGCCCGCAGGTATCCAACACGCTGCGTCTGCTGAAGCTCTCGCCGGCGGTCCAGAACCGGGTGGCGGCAGGAGTGCTCTCTGCCGGGCACGCCCGGGCGCTGCTCTCCGTGGAGGACTCGGAGGAGCAGGAGCGACTGGCCCACCGGATCGTGGCCGAGGGCCTGTCGGTGCGCAGCGTCGAGGAGATCGTGACCCTCATGGGCTCCCGGCCGCAGACGGCCCAGCGCGCCAGGAAGCCGCGTGCCGGTGCACTGGTCTCCCCGGCGCTGTCCGAGCTCGCCACGCGCCTCTCGGACCGCTTCGAGACCCGGGTGAAGGTCGACCTGGGGCAGAAGAAGGGGAAGATCACCGTCGAGTTCGCCTCCGTGGAGGACCTGGAGCGGATCCTCGGCACCCTTGCTCCCGGTGAGGGCTTCACCCTGCCGAAGGCCGGCGATGACGCCGAGCTGACGGACGACTGAGCCGCCCGTCGGCGTACGACCGCCCGAGCGAGCCGTGTCCGGTGTGTCCGGAACACGGCTCGCTCTTTGCGTTCAGTCGGTATCGACGGGAATCGCATCGCGGATACGATGCGGTGGGGTATGGCGCATCCACCAGGCAGCACCTCGGAGTGGGAGGCGGGGGCCATGCGAACGATGAGCCGGACCGGACTGGTGAGCGCGGGGCTGGGGCTGGGCGCGGTCGGCGGCTTCGTCGGCAGTCTGCTCAGGGAACGCAGCGCTCTGACAGCCGCTCGCGACGCCGCGGGCGAAGGAAGCGAGGAACAGCCTTCATGGGGCGCCGGCTCGTACCGCTCACGCTGGACAACCTTCAAGACCTTCCCAAGCGCTGTCGCTCGTGTGTCTTCTGGGAACTGGACCCCGTCAGCGGTGAGGCCGCGGTAAAGGCGGGCACTGCCGCCCTGGAGAAGGAGTCCTGGATCTCCGCCGTCCTGCTGGACTGGGGATCCTGCGGCCGGGTCGTGTACGTGGATGACGTCCCCGTCGGGTTCGTCCTCTACGCTCCGCCCGCCTATGTGCCCCGCTCGGCGGTGTTTCCCACAAGCCCCGTGGCACCGGACGCAGTGCAGCTGATGACCTCGTTCATCATGCCGGGATACCAGGGGCAGGGACTCGGCCGGGTGATGGTGCAGACGGTCGCCAAGGATCTGCTGCGGAGGGGCTTCAAGGCGATCGAGGCGTTCGGCGACGCCCGCTGGAAGGAACCGGGCTGCATGCTCCCTGCCGATCATCTGCTGGCCGTGGGCTTCAAGACCGTGCGCCCGCATCCCAGCCACCCTCGGCTGCGGCTGGAGCTGCGGACCACGCTGTCCTGGAAGGAGGACGTGGAGATGGCGCTGGACCGCTTGCTGGGGGCCGTGCAGAAGGAGCCGGCGCTGCGGCCGCTGTAAGCATGTGAAAGGGGCCGGCCCTTACGGGCCGGCCCCTTTGTGTTTCACGTGAAACAGCGCGTCACTCGGAGATGAAGATCTCCAGGTCGCGGACGAGCGCGGCCTTCGGCTTGGCACCGACGATGGTCTTGGCGACCTCGCCGTCCTGGTACACGTTCAGCGTCGGGATCGACATGACGCCGTACTTCGCGGCCGTGGTCGGGTTCTCGTCGATGTTGAGCTTGACGATCTCGATCTTGTCGCCATGCTCGGCCGCGATGGCCTCGAGCGAGGGAGCGATCTGACGGCACGGGCCGCACCACTCGGCCCAGAAGTCCACCAGAACGGGCTTGTCGCTCTTGAGAACGACCTCGTCGAAGTTGTCGTCGGTCACTTGCTTCAGGGTGCCGGCCACAGGGGGCTCCTTAATTCCTTGTGCGGTGGGGCGGGAGAGGGGGGTCAGACAGAGGTCTTCTCGGGCTCGGCCTGCTCCTCGTCCGCGAGGGCGGCGAGGTAGCGCTCGGCGTCGAGAGCGGCGGAGCAGCCGGTACCGGCCGCGGTGATCGCCTGGCGGTAGGTGTGGTCGACCACGTCACCGGCGGCGAAGACACCGGTCAGGTTGGTCCGGGTGGAGGGCGCGGCGACCTTCAGGTAGCCCTCCTCGTCCAGGTCGAGCTGGCCCTTGAAGAGCTCGGTGCGCGGGTCGTGGCCGATCGCGATGAACAGGCCCGTGACCGCCAGGTCGGAGAGCTCACCGGTCTTGAGGTTGCGCAGCTTCAGACCGGCCAGCTTCGGGTCGCCCTGGATCTCGGCGACCTCGCTGTCCCAGATGAACTTGATCTTCGGGTCGGCGAAGGCGCGCTCCTGCATCGCCTTGGAGGCGCGCAGGGTGTCCCGGCGGTGGACGATCGTGACGGACTTGGCGAAGCGGGAGAGGAAGGTCGCCTCTTCCATTGCGGTGTCGCCGCCGCCGATCACGGCGATGTCGTGGTCCCTGAAGAAGAACCCGTCACAGGTGGCACACCAGGAGACACCGCGGCCGGAGAGGGCGTCCTCGTTCGGCAGACCGAGCTTGCGGTGCTGGGAGCCGGTGGTGACGATGACGGCCTTCGCGCGGTGGACGGTGCCGGCGGTGTCCGTGACGGTCTTGATCTCACCGGTGAGGTCGACGGAGACGATGTCGTCCGGGACGAGCTCGGCGCCGAAGCGCTCGGCCTGGGCGCGCATGTTGTCCATGAGCTCGGGACCCATGATGCCGTCCTGGAACCCGGGGAAGTTCTCCACCTCGGTCGTGTTCATCAGGGCACCGCCCGCGGTGACGGCCCCCTCGAACACCAGCGGCTTCAGCGACGCGCGCGCGGTGTAGAGCGCGGCGGTGTAGCCGGCGGGCCCGGAGCCGATGATGATCACGTTACGGACGTCGCTCACGGCTTTGTTCCTCGTCTCTGGTCTGCGTCGTTCGACCGGTGGGAGTTGCTCTGAACTCTCACCCCACCCAACGGATCCTAAGGGGCGCGCATTCCCGGTGTGTCCGGGCACACGGAGGGACGACGCCGTGGAGAGAGCCGCTGGGGACGGAGTCGCAGGTGGGCCGTCAGTGACGGGTGTAGGAGTTCTTCAGAAGGATCTTGGCCGGGTCGGACGTCCGGTGCGTGACGCAGGTCCTGTCCATGATGTAGGCGTCGACCTTGGTGCCGTCGGAGGTGTCGGGCAGCACGACGAGCAGGGCGTCCGTGCCCTGGTACACGCCCTTCTCGGTGGCGAGGGCGGTGTCGCTGCGGCCGATGCCCTTCTGGACGCAGACGGGGACCGAGGTTTCCTGCAGGACCCTGGGCCCCCCGGTGCCGGGTACGGTCGCGGCACCCAGGCTGTCCGGGGCCTTGGAGCCCTGGGCCTTGTCGAGAAGGTCGGCGACCTTTCCTTCCAGAGTGCCCTGGGCGAAGGTGTCGGCTGCGGTGGACTGCCCGGGCGTGGCGGTTCCCGGGCCTCCGCCTCCCGTCAGCGAGGACACCAGGACGCCACCGAGCCCCAGAGCCGCGACGCCGAAGAGAGCGCCCAGGACCGCGACCCTGCGGCGTCCGCCCCGTCGGGGGCCGCTGCCGTCCTTGCCGTTCTTGCGTCCCGGGCCGGTGGTGGCGGTGCGGGCGTGTCCCGAGGGCCGGTCCGTCGCGGTCGCTGTTTCACGTGAAACATGCGGTGCCTCGGCGGCGAGGGCGGCATCGATGCGCTGGGCGACGTCGTCCGGCATCCGAGGCGGATTGGGGAGCTCGCCCAGCAGACCGCGGATCTCCTCGAGTGACGCGTGGACATCGGCGCAGAGCTCACAGCCGTCGAGATGCCGGCGCACATCGGCGCTGCGGGACGGTGCGAGCAGGCCTTCGGTGAGGTCGGAGATCTCCGCGACGTCCGGGTGTCCGGTCGTGTCCGTCGTCGATGTCACGCTCGCCCACCTCCGCCCTTCACAGCAGCTGAATCGCCTGGCCCGGCGCTGTCGGCCCCTTCGTCCCGAGGGGCCGCTGCCGGTGGGACGGATGTCCCCTGCGTCCGGTTCCTTCCCCTGCCGCTTTCCTTCTCGTCGCCGGTGTTCTCCGGCCGCAGATGGGTCAGCAGCGGCAGGAGCCTGGCTCTGCCCCGGGCGCAGCGGCTCTTCACCGTCCCGGTCGGCACGTCGAGCATGCGGGCGGCCTCGGCGACGGGGTAGCCCTGCATGTCCACCAGGACGAGGGCGGCGCGCTGATCGGGAGGGAGGGTGCCGAGGGCTTCGAGGAGCTGGCGGTGCAGGTCGTTGCGCTCGGCGGGGGCCGAGGCCGACTCGTGCGGCTCCAGCAGCTGCTCCAGCCGTTCGGTGTCGTCGACCGGCGAGGTCTTGCGCGAGGCCGCCTTGCGGGCCCGGTCCAGACAGGCGTTCACGGTGATGCGGTGCAGCCAGGTCGTGACGGCGGACTGGCCGCGGAAGGTGTGGGCGGCGCGGTAGGCCGACACCAGGGCGTCCTGGACGGCGTCAGCGGCTTCCTCGCGGTCTCCCAGCGTCCGCAGGGCGACGGCCCAGAGCCGGTCCCGGTGACGCCGCACAAGCTCACCGAAGGCGTCCTGGTCGCCCTCCACGTGCCGGGCGAGGAGGTCCTGATCGCTCGCCGCGTCATATCCGGCGCTCTCCGCCATCGGACCTCCTCCCCCTTCGGTGGGACGTCAGCCCGTGAACTGCACGTCCGTGATCGCCTGCTTGTAGCCGGCACCGCTGTAGGAGTCCTGCCCCGAGTAGGGCGCCGCCGTGATCCAGAGCAGAACGTACCGTGCCTTCACCGCCGTCTTGGCGGAGATCTTCAGTTCCTTACCGGTGGTCTGTGCGGTGGCGATCTTCGTCATGGAACTGAGGGGAGCCGACGACGAGAGTGAATCGGCCGCGTACAGAGTGGCCGCGGTGTAGTTCCCGCCGTAGTGCAGCTCTATCGAAGCCGCCGACACGCTCTGCTCGGATCCGAGGTCGTAGACGATGCCCACACCCTGCTTGTACGGGGCCAGCACGGGTCCCGCGTTGAAGGAGTACGTCCGCCAGTAGGTGGAGCTGTCGCCGTCGTAGGTGAGCTTCACGTCGTTGGCGTGCTGGGCCTTCCCATCGGGGTAGTACTCGGCCGCACCCTGGATCTTCAGCGCCGCCGGCTTCGGAGCCGCGCTGCTCTTGTCGCCGTCGTCCGTCGTCTGCGTCTTGTTCGTCTCGTCGGACTTGCTCTGGTCCATCAGGGCGTCCGCAAGCTGCCAGCTGCCCAGGCCCAGCGCGGCGATGAGCAGGGCGGAGACAGCCCACTTCAGGGCGCGGCCGGTGCGGCTCTGCAGCGGGGGCGGTGGGGCCGGCACCGGCTGCGTCACACCCGGGTGGGGTGCGGGGCGGCCGTAGGTGCCCTGCTGGTACGTCGTGCGCTGGTACTCCGGCGGCGCGGTGAACGCGGGCTCCGGCGGGCGGATGCGGGGCATCTCGCCGATCGCCTTCACCAGTTCCTCCGGCGTCGTGCACGCAGCCTCGTGCCGGGAGGCGGTCGCCCCGTCGTTGGCGAGTGCGCGCATGGCGAGCTCGGACAGACCCCGGTGGACGCCGGCGCGGACCTGGTCGGGGGCGATCAGCCCGACGTCCTTGGGCAGCCCGGACAGCCCGTAGGCGTCGTTCTCATACGGCCAGCGCTGGGTGAGCGCCGCGTACAGCAGCGCACCGATCGCCTCCGTGTCGGTGCGCTGCGGGGTGTCGGAAGTGATACCGCGCAGGGCTGCGTTGACCGCGAGGCCGCGGATGCGCCACTGGCCGCTGGAGGTGCGCAGCACGGCGTTGGGGTTCAGCCGCAGATGCGACAGGCCCTCGCGGTGCGCGGCGGCCATCGCCGAGGCGATCTGACTGACCATCTGGTACGCGTCGTGCGGCTCCAGCGGGCCGACCGCGAGCAGCGTGGCCAGTTCCGTGGCGTCGGGCAGCCACTCGTGGACGACGTAGACGAGGTCGTTCTCCTCGACGGCGTCCAGTACCTGCACGAAGCGAGGGTCGCCGAGCAGCGCCGAGGAACGGGCGGCCGCCAGCACCGAACGGGCGCGCGCATGCTCCGCGGGCAGGACATGGACGCCCACGGCACGACGGAGTTTCTCGTCGACGGCACGCCAACTGCTGAAACCGTCCAGACGGGTGACGCACTCCTCGAGACGGTAGCGTCTGGCCAGTTTGTGGCCGCTGTGCAGTTCAGGCGGTGAGGCCTTATCGGGATGTTCCGTCCCGCCACTCCCCTGTGCCTCGTCGCTGTCCGTGTCCCGCTCCCGGTTCTTGGCCACCCCGTCGGCCGTGGACTGGTCCGCCTGCGCGGTCAGCGGCTCGTCGCCGCTGTTGTCTGCCACGTCGACGGCAGCCGTACTCCGTTCCGCCACCGTCGTTCCTGCCTCCCCATCCAGTGCGCGCCGTCCGACCTCGTGCGCGCCGTCCGACGCCGATCCAATTGTGCCCACAGTCCGCCGCTATGCACGACACGCGGCGGCGAACGATGGTTGTGCGTTACCTCCTGTATCAGCGCCCCAAGCGCCCGCGGACCATGCCGACGAGGGAGTTGAGCTCCTCGATACGCATGCGGCGGGCGGCGACGAAGAAGACGCCGAGCAGCAGGGCGCCTCCGGCCAGCAGCGCGGCGAAGGAGCCGATCACGCCCTGGCCCAGAGTGTGCCCGATGCCGTAGCAGGCCGCGCCGCTGATCAGGGCGGCCGGTACGGAGGCGATGCACAGTCTGGCGTAGGTGCGCAGGACGTGGGAGCCGTCGAGGTCGCCGCCGAGCCGCTTGCGCAGCCGGTTCCAGGCGACGCCGACACCGATCGCGTAGGCCAGGCCGTACGCGGTGGCCATGCCCACCACCGCCCAGCGGGCCGGCAGGACGAAGTAACAGACCGCCGAGGCACTCGCGTTGACCGCGGCCACGATGACCGTGTTGTAGAAGGGGGTGCGGGTGTCTTCGTACGCGTAGAAGGCGCGCAGCACCACGTACTGCACGGAGTAGGGGATCAGGCCGAGGCCGAAGGCCATCAGCATGAAGCCCATGTTGGTGGCCTCGCTGGTGCCGGAGGAGCCGAAGATCAGGGTGCACATCGGGATGCCGAGGGCGAGGAAGCCGAAGGCGATCGGCACGATCGCGACGGCCGTGGTGCGCAGGCCCTGGGAGATGTCGTCGCGGACCGCGCCCCCGTCGCCCTCGGCCGCCGAGCGGGAGATGCGCGGCAGCAGGGCGGCCATCAGCGAGACGGTGATGATGGCCTGCGGCAGGCCCCAGATCAGCTGGGCGTTGGCGTAGGCGGCGAAGCCGGTGCCGTCGACGGGCGAGTCCTTGCCGGCCGCGGTCGACAGCTGGGAGACGACGATCGCGCCGGCCTGGTTGGCGAGGACGAACAGGAACGTCCACTTGGCGAGTGTCACGGCCTTGCCGAGGCCGTGGCCCCGCCAGTCGAAGCGCAGCCGCAGCCGGAAGCCGGTCTCCCGCAGATACGGGATCATCGCCAGGGCCTGCACGACCAGGCCGAGCAGGACGCCGACGCCGAGGAGCCGTTGGCCCTCCTGCGGGATCGACGTGACCTTCATGCCGGAGTCGGCGGCGGTGCCGTAGACCCAGATGAACATGCCGAGCGTCACGATGATGACGATGTTGTTCAGGACCGGCGTCCACATCATCGCGCCGAACTTGCCGCGCGCGTTGAGGATCTGGCCCATCACCACATGGACGCCCATGAAGAAGATCGAGGGCAGGAAGTAGCGGACGAACGTGACGGCGACGTCGTTGGCCGCCGGGTCGCTGGCGACCGGGTCGGACAGGGCCCGGATCAGCAGGGGGGCGGCGGCGATCGCGGCGATCGTGAGCACGCCCAGCGCCACCATGACCAGGGTCAGCAGACGGTTGGCGTACGCCTCGCCGCCGTCCTCGTCCTCCTTCATGGCCCGCACGAGCTGCGGCACGAACACGGAGTTGAGGCCGCCGCCGACGGTCAGGATGTAGATCATCGTCGGCAGCTGGTAGGCGACCTGGAAGGTGTCGCCGAGCAGGCCGACGCCGAGCGCGGAGACGATCAGCGCGGAGCGGACGAAACCGGTGAGGCGGGAGACCATCGTGCCCGCGGCCATCACGGCGCTGGACTTCAGCAGACCTGCCGCGCGGCCGCCCTTCTTCGCGGCCGGAGCCGGATCGGGCTCCAGGGCTTCGGCCGCGGCGGCCGCGCTGCCGAGGTTCATGGTGCGGTCGTCCACGGGCGGTGCGGAAGCCGGAGCCGCGTATCGCGGCGCGGGCCCCTGACCGCCGGGAGCCACGGCCGGGCCCGGCACCGCCGGCTCGGCCGACGGGCGGGTGCCGCCCTGCTGCTGGTCCTTGAACAGGTGTGCGAAGGCGTCGGGCCGGTGCTCCTCCTCGCCGGAGTGCGACACCAGGTCGTCCACGCCCACGAACTGCGTCGTGCGCGGGTCGTCGCCGTAGGGCAGGTACTGGGTGGGGCCCTCCGGCTCGGGCGCCGGGGGCTGGGCCCACACACGGGGGTCGGGGGCGTACGGGGACTGCGGGGGGCGGCCGTAGAGCGGCTGCTGCGGCTGGTACGTGCCCGGGGGCGGCGGGGGGTGTGCGGCACGGTCGTAGAGCGCCTCGGCGACCGGGTCCTGTGCGGTGAGGTCCTGGGACCGGTAGGGGTCCTGGTCGTAGGCGTCCTGGAGGTACATGTCCGCGGGGTGCTGCGGCGGCACCTGGCCGTGCTCGGGCGGCGGGCCCTCGGGGTGACCCGAGTTGCCCGCGGCCTGGCCGCGGTCACCCTCGTACGGCGCGTTCATGGCTACCCCACCTCATCGTCCCGGGCCCACCGGCCACGACATCCTCAACGGTCCACTCTCTCACCCGTCCCCGAAGGGGCCGCGCTTTCCGCTGCGGTGTCCGTTGTCCCGTCACTCGGCTGCTCCGGGTCGTCTGCCCCGGACCGGGCGCCCGACTCTTCCTCCGTACGGTCCTCGGAACCCCCGGCGTTCACCGGGCCGCCGTCGGCCTCGGCCTCGTCGGTCTCCTCGGCGTCCGCCTCCTCCGCCTCCCGGGCCGCGGCCCGCTTGCGCTGGGTGTACATGCGGAAGCCGGCCAGCACGAGCAGCAGTACACCGCCGCCGATGACCAGCATCACGGTGGCCGTGATCTCGGTCACCTTCACATCGAAGGTGACCGCGTCGCCGTACTTCTGGCCGTCCTCGGTGTACAGCTGGGCGATCACCGTGGTCTGGCCGTTCACGTTGGCGGAGGTGGTGAACTTCACCGTCGTGCTGTGTCCGCCCGAGACCTCGATGGGCTGCTCGTCGTAGACGTGGCCGCCGATCTCCAGACGGGTGTCGTTGGCCGAGGTGAGCCGCAGGATCAGATGGTCGACGCCCTGCACCAGGTTGTTCTGCACGGTCACGGGGATCGTGGCACTGCGCCCGGAGAGCTTGGTCTCCGACTTGTCGATCAGCTTGACCTGGTCGGTGAGGGTGTCGAGGTAGGACTGCACGTCCTGCCGGAAGGTGCTCGCGGCGGTGGACCGGCCCCGCCACGAGGTGGACATCTCCCGGTTCATGGCCCGCCCGAACGGGGTCACCACCCGGGACTTGTCGGCGAGGATCACCTTGAAGTTGTCGAGCTTGTCCTGCGTGGCCGCGATCTGCTCGAAGGCCGACCTCGGCAGTTCCTGCTTGCGCAGCGCGGAGGAGTACGCCGACCGCGACGGCACCTTCGTGGTGGCACCGCCGTCGGGCTTGGCCTCGGCGGCCGCCGAGAGGCCCTGGGACTGCGACCAGCCGCCGCCCTGGAGCGCCGTGACCGCTGCCGCCATCGCCTGGGCCTGGCTCGCGGTCGGCATGCGCTGCGGGGCGACGACGATGCTGCGCTGCTTGTTCGTCTGCAGGTTCAGGGCCAGGCTCTGGGCGAGGAACTCCTGCACCGCGAGTGTGGACGCGGACGCCTTCGTCAGGTCCCCCTCGAACGTCTTCGACAGGCGTGCGTCCGCGACCACCGCCGTGGTGCCGCCACCGATGGGCCGGGCCGCGGAGGGGGTGTAGGACAGGCCGCCGGTCTCCGCCAGGCTGTCGCTGCGGGCGATCACCTTGTCGGCGCCGGCGGAGGTGGCGACCTTGACGATCGACGGGTCGACGGCCCCGTTCACCGGCCAGGCGAAGTCGGTGCTCGGGGTCACGTGGAGCACTGTCTCCACCGTGGTCGCGGCGACGTCGGTGGCCGCCTTCAGCTGGCTCAGCGAGCCGGTGACACCCGTGCCGTTGTGGGCGAGGGAGGCCACGTCCGGGTCGGCGAAGGGCAGGGCGACGACCTCCTTGTCGACCACCGCCTCCTGCAGCTCGGCGAGCCACTGCTTGGCGACGGCCTGGTGGGTGCCGGCCCTGGTGGTGTCGCCGTCGGAGCGGACCCGATAGCTGCCCGTCATGGCGTCGACGGAGGCCAGCAGGTCCGGGTCGATCACCCAGGTGACGTCGAGGTCCTTGCCGAGGCTCAGGAGCTGGTCGAGACGGCCGCCGGGGGCGATCTCCTCGGCCAGGTCCTCGTTGAGGAAGACGGGCGTCTGCTGGGCGTTCGAGCCCGTCTCCGCCGTCATGTGGACGCTGGACACCAGTGGCCACAGCACCGTCGTCTTCGTCGCCGTGTCCGCCCCGTCGGGCTGCCAGGGCAGGAAGGTCCGCTGGATGCCCAGCACCCGCTCCCACGGCTGCGCGGACGTCTCGCCCGAGAGGGATACGCCGAGCGGGTAGACGCCGTCGCCGCCGAGGTCCAGCTTGTCGACCGGTACGGAGATGCTGAAGTGCTCGGCCACGCCCGGCGTGAGCTTGGCGAACTCGGCGACGTACTTGCCGCCCACCTCGGAGCCGTAGGCGCCGTCGAGGTCCTTCGCGTCCTTGGCGGCGTCGTCGATCGCCGAGCGGGTGGTCAGCGCGGAGCCCACCGACAGTCCGACGTGCGCTTCGGTGACGGCCTGCTTGCCCTTGTTGGTCACCGTGCCGGAGACGGTGACGGTGTCGCCGTCGGTCGGGACAGCGGGGCTGAGGGAGTCGACGGCGACGGCGACCGAGCCCGTGTCGGAGGCCTCCTTGGCGGTTGCGGGAGCCTCGGCGTGTGCGGGCAGCTGGAGCAGACCGGCCAGCAGGGGCGCCCCGGCGAGCAGTGCTCCGGTGCGCCGCAGCCACCGGCGGGCAGGTGAGGGACTCATCCCCGGGAAGTCTGCCGCCTCGGCCACGCGTTCGCCCGTCTCTCGTCGTCGTCAGTGGTCGTCGGAATGTGCGTCCACGCATGGTAACGATGCGCGCTGAGGTGAAGTGCCGCGGAGTCCTCCACAAGATCAGGTGAGGCCCTCCTCCTGTCCTCTATGTTCGCGTATAGGGAGGAGTGGCTGTGAAAAAGCTCAAACGCTGATCTTCGGTGGCTATCCACCGAGGTGTCCTGCCCGCCAAATCGGGGCGCCCCGGGGCCGCCGGGGCACGTACCCTCTTCTGTTGTGCCGAACGCCAACGAAGAGACTCCCCGTGCCCTGAGCCAGGTGCAGCACCGCGCGCTGAGCGAACTGCTGCGGGTCGCGCCTGTCGCCGACGACCTAGCCCGCCGTTTCCAGGAGGCCGGGTTCTCCCTCGCCCTGGTCGGCGGCTCGGTCCGGGACGCGCTGCTCGGCCGGCTCGGCAACGACCTGGACTTCACCACGGACGCCCGTCCCGAGGACGTGCTGAAGATCGTGCGGCCGTGGGCGGACGCCGTGTGGGAGGTCGGCATCGCCTTCGGCACGGTCGGTGCGCAGAAGAACGGCTACCAGATCGAGGTGACGACGTACCGCTCCGAGGCGTACGACCGCACCTCGCGCAAGCCCGAGGTGTCCTACGGCGACTCCATCGAGCAGGACCTCGTCCGGCGTGACTTCACTGTGAACGCGATGGCCGTGGCGCTCCCGGAGAAGGAGTTCATCGACCCGCACGGCGGCCTCGACGACCTCGCGGCCCGTGTGCTGCGCACCCCGGGCACGCCCGAGGAGTCCTTCTCGGACGACCCGCTGCGCATGATGCGCGCCGCCCGGTTCGCCGCCCAGCTCGACTTCGAGGTCGCCCCCGAGGTCGTCAAGGCGATGAGGGAGATGTCCGAGCGCCTTGACATCGTCTCCGCGGAACGCGTCCGGGACGAGCTGAACAAGCTGATCCTCTCCTCGTACCCGCGCAAGGGCCTGACCCTCCTGGTCGACACCGGCCTCGCCGGCCACGTCCTGCCGGAGCTGCCCGCCCTGCGGCTGGAGAGCGACGAGCACCACCGGCACAAGGACGTCTACGAGCACACGCTGATCGTCCTGGAGCAGGCGATCGCGCTGGAGGAGAACGGCCCCGACCTGACGCTGCGGCTCGCCGCGCTGCTCCACGACATCGGCAAGCCGCGCACACGGCGGTTCGAGAAGGACGGCCGGGTCTCGTTCCACCACCACGAGGTGGTCGGGGCGAAGATGACCAAGAAGCGTATGACGGCGCTGAAGTACTCCAACGACCTGGTGAAGGACGTCTCCCGCCTCGTCGAGCTCCATCTGCGCTTCCACGGCTACGGCACCGGCGAGTGGACCGACTCAGCCGTCCGCCGTTACGTCCGCGACGGGGGACCGCTGCTCGAGCGCCTTCACAAGCTGACCCGCTCCGACTGCACGACCCGCAACAAGCGCAAGGCCGCCGCGCTCTCGCGGGCGTACGACGGCCTGGAGGAGCGCATCGCTCAGCTCAAGGAGCAGGAGGAGCTCGACGCGATCCGTCCCGACCTCGACGGCAACCAGATCATGGAGATCCTCGGTGTCGGCCCCGGCCCGGTGATCGGCAAGGCGTACCAGCACCTGCTGGAGCTGCGCCTGGAGAACGGGCCGATGGAGTACGACGCGGCGGTGTCGGCACTCAAGGAGTGGTGGGCCGAGCAGAGCTGAGGCCGTGAAACGGGGCGATGTTTCACGTGAAACATCGCCCCCGGACACACAGTGCGAGGGCCGATGTTTCACGTGAAACATCGGCCCTCGTGCATGACGGCTGTGCTGTTACTTGACTTCCTTCAGGCAGAGCACCACGTCGTGGCCGCTGCCGTACTGGATGTAGGAGATCTCCGCGTCGGTGACGGTCTCGCACTTGCTGTCGTCACTGGTGTCATCGAACTTCTCGACGACCTTGTACTGCGCGTTACTTGACGAGCAGTCGACTTCCTGGAGGTCAGGCTCGGTGTTGTTGCCGTCGTTGTGCATGCAGGAACCCACGGACGTGGTCTCGGCGTCGGTGCGGTCGGCCCACCAGCCGATGCCGAACTTCACGCCGAGGATGAGTATGCCGACGACGATGGCGCCGACGATCCGCAGCACCTTCTTGCCGCCGCTCCGAGCCGGGGCCGGCGGCGGCGGAACCGGAGCGTCGCCCTGGTTCGGGAACGGGGCGTACGGCTGTGCCGGGACTCCCGGCTGACCGGGCTGCTGCGCCATGGGGCCGGTGGGCGTCTGGGCGTACGGGTTCTGGCCCTGTGGAGGCGGCGGAGTGGTCACTTCTGGGGTCCCCCTAGAACGTGGGTGCGCATGGCGCGAAATAAGACCCACGTAAAGTACCGGCACCCACTGACAGTCCAGCGATTCAATGGAAGTCTGTGTCTTTGATGTGACACTTACTGGCGCTCAAAGCGGGCCATAGTCACAGCAATTGCTCCGTAGGTAACGGCGACCGTTACCACCAGCGCCGCTGAGCGGCCGTCAGGCGGCAGCATCAGGGCGGCCACACCGGCGGCGCCGACGAAGGCGACGTTGAACAGGACGTCGTAGAGGGAGAAGATCCGGCCGCGGAATCCGTCCTCGACCGAGGACTGGACGATGGTGTCGGTGGAGATCTTCGCGCCCTGGGTGACTAGCCCGAGGACGAAGGCCGCGACGAACGTGGTCGTCCGGGCGAACGGGAGCATCAGGGCCGGCTCCAGAACGGCCGCCGCCGCGGAGCAGACGACGATCCAGCGGGCCGGTCCCAGACGTGCCGCCGCCGGCGGGGTCACCACGGCCGCGACGAAGAAGCCGATGCCGGAGATCCCCACGGCCAGGCCCAACAGGGCCAGTCCCTCGTCGGTGTCCGAGGACCAGGCGTACCGGCACAGCATCAGCACCATGACAGTCAGGGCGCCGTAGCAGAACCGCATCAGGGTGATCGAGCCAAGCGCCCGGGCGGCCTGTCTGCGCTTCGGCTCGGCCAGGTGACGCACCCCTGAGGCGAGCCCTCGGGCCGTTCCTCTGAGAGCGGTCGCCAACCGGGCCGGGACGAGTTCGCGGTCGGGCCCGAGCAGGTCGGCGGCCATGGTCAGGGACATGAGCCCGGCACACAGGTACAGCGCGCTGCCGAGCAGTACCACCGCGGCATCGGTGTCCGCGATCGCCAGCCGTACGACGAAGGCGAGACCGCCGCCCGCGACCGCGGCCAGTGTTCCGGCGGTCGGGGAGAGGGAGTTGGCCAGCACCAGACGCTCGGCGTCGACCACCCGCGGCAGCGCCGCCGAGAGGCCCGCGAGGACGAAGCGGTTGACGGCGGTGACGCACAACGCGGAGACGTAGAAGAGCCAGTCGGGCACGTGGCTGATCATCAGGACGGCCGTCGCGGACGCCAGCAGGGCGCGCAGCAGATTGCCGTAGAGGAAGACCTGGCGGCGGCGCCAGCGATCCAGCAGGACGCCGGCGAACGGGCCGACCAGGGAGTAAGGGAGCAGCAGGACGGCCATCGCGGAGGCGATCGCGCCGGCCGAGGTCTGCTTCTCCGGGGAGAAGACGACGTAGGTGGCGAGCGCGACCTGATAGACGCCGTCGGCGCACTGGGACAGCAGCCGTACGGCGAGCAGGCGCCGGAAGTTGCCGAAGCGCAGCAGGACGCGCAGATCACGGACGACGGCCATGGGGCCCAGCCTCACATACGGGGAAGGTCCCCGGGCCATGTGACCCGGGGACCTTCTCAGCCCTGGCAGGAGCGAATTTTCAGCGGGGTCGCGCTTGGCGCACCGCGTGGTGTCGAGCTAGCGCTCGACCTCACCGCGGATGAACTTCTCGACGTTCTCGCGGGCCTCGTCGTCGAAGTACTGGACCGGCGGGGACTTCATGAAGTAGCTGGAGGCCGACAGGATCGGGCCGCCGATGCCGCGGTCCTTGGCGATCTTCGCGGCGCGCAGGGCGTCGATGATGACACCCGCGGAGTTCGGGGAGTCCCAGACCTCGAGCTTGTACTCCAGGTTCAGCGGGACGTCACCGAAGGCGCGGCCCTCGAGGCGGACGTACGCCCACTTGCGGTCGTCGAGCCAGGCGACGTAGTCGGACGGACCGATGTGGACGTTCTTCTCGCCGAGCTCCCGGTCGGGGATCTGGGAGGTGACGGCCTGCGTCTTGGAGATCTTCTTGGACTCCAGGCGGTCACGCTCGAGCATGTTCTTGAAGTCCATGTTGCCGCCGACGTTCAGCTGCATGGTGCGGTCCAGGACGACACCGCGGTCCTCGAACAGCTTCGCCATGACGCGGTGCGTGATGGTGGCGCCGACCTGGGACTTGATGTCGTCACCGACGATCGGGACGCCCGCCTCGGTGAACTTGTCCGCCCACTCCTTGGTGCCGGCGATGAAGACCGGGAGGGCGTTGACGAAGGCGACCTTGGCGTCGATGGCGCACTGGGCGTAGAACTTCGCCGCCTCCTCGGAGCCCACCGGCAGGTAGCAGACGAGGACGTCGACCTGCTTCTTCTTGAGGATCTTCACGACGTCGACCGGCTCGGCCTCGGACTCCTCGATGGTCTCGCGGTAGTACTTGCCGAGACCGTCGAGGGTGTGGCCGCGTCGCACCTTCACACCGGTGTTCGGCACGTCGCAGATCTTGATGGTGTTGTTCTCGGACGCGCCAATGGCATCTGCCAGGTCCAGGCCGACCTTCTTGGCGTCCACGTCGAACGCGGCGACGAACTCGACGTCACGGACGTGGTAGTCGCCGAACTGGACGTGCATCAGGCCCGGGACCTTGGACGCCGGGTCGGCGTCCTTGTAGTACTCGACGCCCTGCACCAGCGATGCGGCGCAGTTGCCCACACCGACGATGGCTACGCGAACCGAACCCATTCCGGTTGCTCCCTGTGTGTACGAGTGAGGCCCTGGCTGGGCGCTCACGTGGTGGTGTCGCCGGGCGTATCCGTCCCGGGGGTGTCCCCGGGACGGGGCAGGACGCCCGGCGCTCCATTGGTGTTCTGCTGAGCGGACCCCCCGGAAGCGGAACCCTTCAGGTCCCGTCCGGCCCGCTCGCTCTCGATGAGCTCGTTCAGCCAGCGCACTTCGCGCTCCACGGACTCCATCCCGTGGCGCTGGAGCTCAAGCGTGTAGTCGTCGAGGCGCTCCCGGGTGCGCGCCAGGGAGGCGCGCATCTTCTCCAGTCGCTCCTCCAGCCGGCTGCGGCGGCCTTCGAGGACTCGCATCCGGACGTCGCGCGAGGTCTGCCCGAAGAAGGCGAAACGAGCCGCGAAGTGCTCGTCCTCGTACGCGTCGGGCCCCGTCTGCGAGAGCAGGTCCTCGAAGTGCTCCTTACCTTCCGCCGTCAACCGGTAGACGATCTTGGCGCGACGCCCTGCGAGTGGCGCGGCGAGGGCGTCCTCGGGGGTGTTCCCCGGTTCCTCGATCAACCAGCCGTTGGCGACCAGCGTCTTGAGGCAGGGGTACAGCGTCCCGTAGCTGAAGGCACGGAACACTCCCAGTGACGTATTGAGTCGTTTGCGCAGCTCATAGCCATGCATCGGGGATTCGCGAAGCAGGCCGAGCACGGCGAACTCGAGGATGCCGGAGCGTCGGCTCAACGTCGCCTCCTCTCGTCCGCAGCTCGCTTATCTCGCTCTGATGTATCGACTCGATACATCACGACGATAGAACGGCCTTCCGGATGCGACAAGAGGGGAGACGGTGAACGGGATCACATCACCGATTCGTTGCAGGCAACTTGCCTGATTTGGGGTGAACCTCTGAGCTGGGCAGGTTTTGACGGTGCGTAGTCTGTGCGCCATGCAGACCACCGGGACTCAAGGGACGCCGGGGGGCGTCGAGGCCCTCGGTGCCGTACGGGTGAATGCGCGACCGACCACATCCGTACTTCGGGGGGACAGGAAACCAGCCGCCCTTTCCAGGCGCGCACGGATGCGCCTGCCCTAGGAGTAATCGTTCGATGAGCGAGCACCGTCGCAAACCGCCGCAGCCGCAGGGAGGCGGACGAGCCGCGGCCCGACGCGGCCAGTCCGGGCCGCCCCTCGGCCGCCGCGCACCGCGAGGCGCCACCGGATCTCCTTCCGACTATGGGTTGGGTCTTGGGTCGGGAAGCGAGGAGCAGTCGTACCCCGGCCGCGCCGATGCCCGACGCGCCTCCCAGAGAAGCTCGGGTGGCCGGCGTAGAGGGCCCGAGCCCACCGGCGGCCGCCGCGGCGGCCCGACCGGCCCCGGCCGGGGCAGAGGGCGCTCGGCGCCCGGCAGGAAGCGCCTGATCGACTATCCGCGCGCCGACAAGTACGGCTGGCAGCGCTGGATGCCGTCCTGGAAGCTCGTCGCCGGTCTGTTCATCGGCTTCGTCGGCAGCATGGTGGCCGTGGCGGGCATCGGCTACGCCATGGTGGGTGTGCCCGACGTCGACAAGACGGCGACCGCCCAGAACAACGTCTACTACTGGAAAGACGGCTCCCAGATGGTGGCCACCGGTGGTGAGACGAACCGTCAGAACATCTCGCTCTCGCAGATCCCCCAGGAGATGCGCTACGCGGTGATCTCGCAGGAGAACAAGACCTTCTACGAGGACAGCGGCATCGACCCCAAGGGCATCGCCCGGGCCCTGTTCAACATGGCCCGAGGCGGTCAGACGCAGGGTGGTTCGACCATCACCCAGCAGTACGTCAAGAACGCGATGCTGAACGACCAGTCGCAGACGATCTCCCGTAAGTTCAAGGAGATCTTCGTGTCGATAAAGGTGGGCGCCGAGGTCGACAAGGACACGATCATGGCCGGCTACCTGAACTCCGCGTACTACGGCCGCAACGACTACGGCCTCCAGGCGGCCGCCCGCGGCTACTTCGGCAAGGACGCGATCAAGCTCAACCCGGGTGAGTGCGCCTTCTTGGCCGCCATGCTGAAGGGCGCCACGTACTACGACCCGGCGGGTGCCACCTCCATCGACCCGGTCAATGCCACGCCCGAGAAGAACAGCAAGCGGGCCCTGCTCCAGATGCAGGACACCCTCGACAAGATGGTCGAGTACGGCCACCTCGACGCCTCGGTCCGCGCCAAGTACACCAAGCTCCCCGCGGTGAAGAACCCGCGGTCGAACACCCAGCTCAGCGGTCAGGTCGGCTACCTCGTCGACCTCGCCAACGGTTACCTGGTGACCCACAGCAAGGAGACCGGGATCACCCAGAACCTGCTGCAGCAGGGCGGCTACTCGATCTACACGACCTTCGACAAGAACAAGGTCAAGGCGCTCGAGGAATCGGTCACGAAGGTCCAGAAGGCCAACATCAAGCCGAAGGAACGCCCGGAGACGGACACCCACGTCCAGTTCGGCGGGGCCTCCGTGGAGCCGGACACCGGTGCCATCCGGGCCATCTACGGCGGTGAGGACGCCACCAAGCACTTCACCGACAACGCCGACGAAACCGGTGCCCAGGTCGGTTCGACCTTCAAGCCGTTCGTGCTGGCGGCCGCGATGACCTGGGGCGTGCGCGACCCGGACCTGGGGTCGTCGCAGGCGCAGGACGAGCGCACCATCGTCTCCCCCGAGAGCCTGTTCAGCGGTAAGAACAAGCTCAAGATCCAGGACTACAACAGGACGGTCTGGAAGAACGAGAAGGGTCAGGAGTGGTTGCAGACCAATGACGGCAACGCCTCGTACGGATCTGCGCCGGACTTCAAGATCGACCTGCGCGAGGCGATGCGCGAGTCGGTGAACTCCGCCTTCGTGCAGCTCGGCATGGACGTCGGTCTGGACAAGGTGGAGGACGCCGCGATCAGTGCGGGGCTGCGGAAGGACAGCCTCACCGGCACCACCTTCCCCGCGTTCTCGATCGGTATCTCCGACCCGAGCGCGATTCGTATGGCGGGCTCGTACGCCACCTTCGCCGCGAGCGGCAAACAGCGCGACCCGTACTCCGTGGAGAAGGTCACCAGCGAGGACGGCCAGATCTTCACGCACAAGGTCGAGTCGAAGCAGGCCTTCACCTCGAAGGTCGCCGACAACGTCACGGACGTCCTGAAGACCGTGGTCGAGCGGGGCACCGGTACCAACGCTCAGCTGCCCGGCCGTGAGGTGGCGGGCAAGACCGGTACCACCGACGGCAACAAGTCGGCCTGGTTCGTCGGCTACACACCTCAGCTGTCGACCGCGATCAGCATGTTCCGCCTGGACGACGACGAGAACAACAAGAACCGCACGTTCCTGAAGATGTTCGGAACGGGTGGCCAGAAGAAGATCCACGGCGCCTCGTTCCCGGCCCAGATCTGGCACGACTACATGGCCGAGGCCCTGGAAGGCACGCCGGCGAAGGACTTCCCGGAGCCCGAGCCGATCGGTGAGGTCGTCAACGCGGAACCGTCGGCGACGCCCACTCCCACGGCCACCGAGACCGAGGAAGCGCAGCAGTCCCCGACTCCGACCGCCACGCAGACGCAGATCCAGCCGTCGCCCACGGCCACGGAGACCTGCAACAACTTCTTCCAGTGCAACAACGGCGGCACGGACGCCGGCACCACGGACGGAGGCACGGGCGGGGACAGCACACCGACACCGACCGCGACCGAGACGGACAGCACCAGAGGCAATCAGAACGGAGGCCTCTTCGGAGGCTCCGGAGGCTGATGAGGATGCTGATGCATCACTGATGAACATCGGGGCCCGCCATCTGGCGGGCCCCGATGTCATTCAGAACTTGGTGCTGCACTTCAGGGGATACTCGTTCCCCTGGAACCTGACGCACACGCGATACGTGTACGAAGCGCCGCCCAGCATGTTCGACCAGTCGTTGCCGGAGTCGGGCACAGCGAGGGAAAACGACTTGATAAGCGTCGTTCCGGACGAGTTGTACTTCTCGATGGACCCGAAGGCGTTGTAGGTCGGATTGCTCGACGTGTTGTGCACGCGGACCCAGGCGGCGTCACAGGTGCTCGACCACCTCAGTTCGGCGATCCGACCGTTGTTGTTCACCGTACGCGCCGTGGTCGTGTTCGCGTCGTCGCAGTTCATCGACACGGGGCCCTTGCCCTCGCACCCTGTGCTGTTGCAGCCCGCTGCGTACGACGTTCCACCCAGCGGAATCAGAACGGCGGTCATCGCCGCTCCGGTGACGGCAGCGACCTTGATCACGGATTTCTTCTTCATCGCTTCTCCTGTGCGGGTTTCATTCGATCGACACATGGCTGAGCGGCCGCATCCAAACACGGTCACGCAGCTTCGTTCAGCAGTCCGATCTCACTGACGCGCAGGCCCAGCGCGAATCGCCCGCGGGCCTCCAAGTCTTCCATCAGCCTGTTCACCCGTCGCTGGACAGTTCTGTGTCCCAGGGCGAGATGTTGGGCGATGGCTTTGTCCGGGAGGCCGTTTCGCATAAGGCGAAGGATCTCCATATCGAGGTCATCGGTAGATAACTTGCGGCTCAATGGGGAGCCCCCGTTTTTTGTGTGCCTTACCAGCATTCTTGCTTCGGATTGGTGGTGCGCTTCCGTCACTCTATGTGTGTCAGCTATGTGCAAGCAAGGTTGTTTAATACTCACCTATTGGCGTATAGCGGGGCAAAAAATTGGCGTAATTGCGCCATGTGGCCAGGTTTTTCGGGTTGAATGCGGGTGTTTTGCGCGGCTTATGTCGGGTTAGGCGCCTTCTTGTTCGGCCTTCTGGCCGTCGGGCGTAAATACGCCAGCAGTGGCTGTGTTTTCGGTGGTTTCCTCGTGATGTCATGTCTGCGATTTGTTTTTTTGCTGGGATCGCTCGGTGGCCGTCGTTCCGTTCCCGGTGGGTCGAATTCCGAGGGATTGAGCAGTTGTTTCATTCGGAATCGGCGGCGGAGTGCTCCACACGCAGCAATCCATCTTCGAGGGAGTTGCGTTGACACGTAGAAGACGCAGGACGACCGTTGCGGTTGCCCTGGCGGCGACAACAGCCGTGGCGGGCCTGGTACAGCCGCCCGCGGCGGCCGCCGCCCCGGTACCGCGCCCGGCGGCAGGCGACGCCGACAGCAGGCTCGCCTCGTCCTCGGTATCGGCGGACCGGCGCGCCGAGCTGCTGGGCAAGAACTGGAAGAAGTCGGGCGACCTGGCGTGGACCACGTCGGGGGACGCCGAGGGCTTCCACGTCCTCACCGCACAGAAGAAGGACGGCTACACATGGCGGACCGCCGCCTCGCTGTCCGAGCCGGGGTTCGAGGCAGACGCCTGGATCGGCAACATATGTGTCACCGGTTCCGGCAAGCGGGCGGTTGTGGTCTACGCGCCGCGCACCTTCACCAACAAGCCGCAGCTGATGGCCCGCGGCGGCTTCACGGCGATCGTCGACCTGACGAACGGCCAGGTGACGAAGCTGAAGCTCAAGGCATCGCTGTCGTATTACAACCCGGGCTGCGGCACAGGAGAGACGGCTGTCCTCACCCAGTCCGGCGGCGACGATCTGCCTGGTACGCGGCTGATCAAGCTGAACACGTCAACGGGCAAGCCTGGTAAGGCGATCGATCTCAAGGGGCAGTACACGTCCGCGGTGCCGACCGCGGGCGGCACCATGACCGCGGCCTCCGGTGCGGAGGTCGTACGGGTCGACGCCCACGGCGGGCGCAAGATCCTCGTCCGTACCGACGGCGTGCCCTACCGGCTCACCCCGGACGGCCAGGGCGGGGTCACCTTCCTCGACAAGCGGGGCCTCACCTCCCAGGTCAAGCGCATCACCGCCGCCGCCGTGACCCACCCGGACGCGCGTCGGACGCGTGCGGCGGTACTGGCGCAGGGCCTCGCGACCGAGACGGGACTCACCCGCAGTGCTGGGACCGTGTATGTGACCGGCAGGACCAAGGCCGGCTCCGGATCCGTTCAGCTGCCGTCGACGGTACGACGGCTCTCGGACGCTCCGAAGGACGCCACCGTCTCCACGCGTGGCGAGGCCGTCCTGACCCACACGGCCTGGGCCGACGGCAAGGGGACGCTGCTGCTGCCCGGCGAGGCCGCAAAGGCCCGCACGGTGAAGATGTCCCTGACCACACGCGGTACGGGCCGCACGGCTTCCTTCACCGTGGATCCGGGCCTGCGGGTGTCGGCGTATGCGGGCCAGGGCCGTGACGCGTCGCCCGGGCTGCTGTCCGGTGCCGGAGGCAACGGCAAGGCGTCGGTGACGGCGACGGTCGCCGGTGACCCGAACGATCCGGTGGAGGCCGAGCGCACCTGTTCCGTGCCACGCAACGACCCGCTGAACCAGGCCATGCAGCCCAAGCCGCGCCAAGTGGAGTGGGCGGTCGACATGGCGGTCAAAGGCCTGCTCAACACGCACATTTCGCGTCCGGCAGGCTGGAAGAACCTGGGGATGCCCGCGTATCAGCCGCAGACCCTCTTCCTGAACCCCGCGCTGGAGGGCGGCGGCCGGGCAATGGCACAGGTCATGCTCGGCGTGACCACGCAGGAGTCGAACATGTGGCAGGCCGGCCGGGAAGCCGTCCCCGGTGTCACCGCCAGCCCGCTGATCGGCAACTACTACGGAATCAACCTCTACGACGGTGACACCGGCAACGACTGGGACGTCAACTTCGCCAAGGCGGACTGCGGTTATGGGATCACACAGATCACCGACCACATGCGTATGGCCGGCCGTGAGGACGGACACGGCGGCGAGGCCTGGCCCTACCAGAAGCAGCGGGCTGCCGCTCTCGACTACACCGCGAACATCGCGGCCGGTCTGCAGACCCTGGTCTCCAAGTGGAACGAGACCCGCGCCGCCGGCATGATCGCCAACCACGGCACCACGGGCCGGCCGGAGAACTGGTACTTCGCCCTGTGGGCCTACAACTCCGGCTTCCACCCCAACGCCGGTGACGGTTCACCGTGGGGGCTGGGCTGGGCCAACAACCCCGCCAACCCCGAATGGGATGCCGGGCGGCTGCCGTTCATGGAGAACGCCGCCGGCGGCGAGGACGCCAGTGCCGCCGCCCGCCCGCAGAACTGGCCCTACCAGGAGAAGGTCCTCGGCTTCGCCGCACATCCGCCGTCCTTCCTGGAATCGCCCGGCACGCTGGTTCCCGCCTTCCGGCCCGCCACCTGGAACGGCACCAACTCGGCCGTCACCGTCAAGGGCAGCGCGCTCTACAACCGCGCACATCTGAAGGCACCCGAGGACTCGTTCTGTGACTCCTCCAACAGCTGCGACCCGAGCCGGATCTCCGACGGCGCCTCGAACGACACCGCGTCCAGTGGTCCGTGCGGCCGTGACGACGTCAAATGCTGGTGGAACAAGTCGGTGACCTGGAAGAGCGACTGCGTCGACACCTGCGGCTACGAGTTCGTTCGCTTCGGCGACAGCTCACCGGAGGAGGCCGACGGTACGGCGTATCCGCCCAACTGCACGGTCAGCGGTCTCCCGGACGGCGCCCTGATCGTCGACGACGTCCCCGCGGGAACTCCCGTCGTCCGCCCGGGGTGCACCAACTCCTGGACGAACTCCGGCACCTTCACCCTCGGTTTCGCGAACAACGGGGTCGAGACCGTCTACCCGGCCAAGATCGACCTCCATCAACTGGGGGCCGGCTTCGGCGGCCACTTCTACTTCGGCCACACCCGGGCCGATGACGCCAAGGGCCAGCGGTTGAAGATCACGGGTGACTGGAAGCTGAACAAGTCGCTCACGGGGCGGGCCAAGGTCATGGTCCACCTTCCCGACCACGGCGCTCAGACGAAGTACGCGAAGTACCGGATAACGACCAGGAACGGTACGCGTACCAAGACGATCTCCCAGCCGGGCAGCGGAAACCGCTGGGTCGAACTGGGGATCTACGCCTTCGACAACGTGCCGGAAGTCCAGCTGGACACGATCACTCCCAACGGCACGGGCGACGAGGACATCGCGTTCGACGCGGTGGCCTTCGTGCCCGGCCGCTACCCCACCGTCGACATCACGCTGCCGGCACCGGACGAGAACGCGCCGAACGTCGACTGGGACAGCATCAACGGACCCCAGACGATGGAGGCTCCGCAGTACGAGCCCGCCATTCCGGACAACGCGGGCCCCGGCTCCGGCGCCACGGCGTTCAGGGGCGAGCCGGCGAAGCTGAAGGGTTACTCCTGCTCTCCCGCGAACTCTCAGGGGATCAGCGGCTGCTCCCGTCTCCTCACGACCAAGCAGCAGATGGCCGGCCGGCCCGCGGTGCGGAAGCAGACAGCGGCGCAGAGCGCTTCCGCCCTGGGCGACATTGTCTCGTGGTGCAGCAACACCATCGGGTCGCACCGGTACACGAGGTTCGAGGCCTGCTTCCACACGACCTACGAGTACGTGGCCATCGACACCGAGGACGGTTCGACCTTCGCCGAAGCCGACTTCGACGTCTTCCAGCAGATCAGGCTGAACCAGAAGTCGAAGGACTTCGAGCAGCAGATGGAGGTCTGGCCGATCGGAACACTGGACCCGAAACTGGTCAACATCACTCTGGACATGCGCATGAACTGCTTCGACGAAGGCAGCACATGCACGTCCCAGACCGAGCAGTGGAACTCGTCGCTGACCTGGACACCCGGTGACGCCCACATAGCCAGGGCGACGAAGAAGCACTCCTGGACCAACTACACCTCGACCAAGGGCTGGGACATCCTCGGCTTCAACTGGAAGTTCCAGGGCTACACTCCCGTGGCCGGCCCCACCGCGATCAAGGTCTACGCCCAGGACCTGCTCCCGCAGTGCGACAACTTCGCCATCAACGGCACGGAAGGCTGCAGCTTCGGCACATACCGGCCCACCTACCAGTTCAACTCGGCGAAGTACCCGGCCGCCGCGGCGCACGCCTGGCTCATCCAGAACGCGCTGTCACCGCACGCCGGGTCCAAGAAGTACAACTCGCCGATGAACTACCTTCCCGACGAGAAGAACCAGTACGAGCGGAAGACGCAGAAGAACCGGGACGTCATCTGCCCGAGGTCGTACACCTACCACCCGGACACCACCCTGAGGAACGCCGGCGACACGGCGTCCTGCGACGAATACGCCTTCGCCTCCACCTATCAGTCCGCCGGTATGCCTTCGGAGATGCGCGGGCGCAATCCGGTGTCCTCCGGCGATGCGTGCGTGCAGACCTACGCGACCCGCATCGGCGAGGGCACGTGGAAGCTGTACGACGACGACCGGTACGACCCGCCCTCGTTCAACGAGGTGTGCGGACGCTCGTCCATGTCCGGCTGGCAGAACTCGGGATCCATGAACCGGTTCGGCGGGTTCGCGTCGCATTTCCGGCTTCTCGACGCGGATTCCTACTGGGTCGACATTCCCGGATTCGACGGTTGCCCGACGGCGGGCCCGAAGATCGAGTGCACGATGAAGCCGTAGCGCACCCATTCCGGTGAGGAGCCGGGGGGGGGGCCCCCCCCCCGGCCCCCCCCCCCCCCGGCCCCCCCCCCCCGCCCCCGCGGGGGGGGGGGGGGCGGGGGGCCCCCCCGCCCCCTTTCCCCGGCCCGGCCGCGCGCGGGCGGGTGTGGGCA